>NZ_JPMI01000056.1 GCF_000733295.1 Archangium violaceum Cb vi76
CGACGCCTGCCGGGGAGCAGCCTGTTCTCGAGGCCCAGGCCGAGTGGACCGCTCCCGCCGAGGAGCAGCCTGTCATGGAGGCCCAGGCCGAGTGGGCCGCTCCCGCCGAGGAGCAGCCTGTCATGGAGGCGCAGGCCGAGTGGACCGCTCCCGCGGAGCAGCAGCCGTGGATGGCCGCCGAGCCGTCGGAGAACGCCGAGCCGCAGGCGGAGTGGGCTTCGAGTGACGCCACGCAGGACTGGAACGCCGCTCCGGCCGCCACGCCGGGCACGGACTGGAACGCCTCCGCCGATGGCCAGAACGGGTGGAACGCGCCCGTCGAGGAGATGCAGCCCGAGTGGGCGACGACGGAGTCCTCCGAGGCTCCAGCCGTTGCGCCCGAGTGGGGCGCCTCCGCGGAGCAGCAGCCCGTGATGGAGGCGGCGCCCGAGGAGCAGGCCTCGGCCTGGTCCAGCGCTCCCGCCGAGACGTCGTGGGGCGAGCCCGCTCCGGAGGCGTCGAGCTGGGAGGAGCAGCAGGCCGGTGGCACGCAGACCGACTGGAACGCGCCCACCACCGAGAACCAGGGGGAGTGGGGAGCCTCGGCCCACGACGCCGAGCCCATGGACTCCGGCCGGGATCCGTCCCTGTTCGGCACGAACAGCGCCTGGTCCGCCGAGGAGCCGGAGCCCGAGGCTCAGCCCCACTGGTCCAGCCAGGAGCAGGCCCCCGCGTGGGGTCAGAGCGATAGCCTCGCCACTCCCGCCGAGGAGCTGGCCAGCGCCCAGCCGCCCGCCTTCGATCGGCCCACGACCGAGAACGACATCCCCATCATGGAGGCCGAGCCCGAGCCCGAGCTCCCCGTCATGGAGGTCGAGCCCGAGACGACGGAGATCGACCTCACGGAGGACAGCGTGGAGCCGCCCGCCGTGGCGGCGCCGGTCATCGCTCCGCCTCCGCCGCCGGCTCCCGTGGCCGCCGCCCCGGTGGCCCGGAGCGCACCGCTGCCCGTGAAACCTCCGGCGCCTCCGATGGCCTCGCGAGTCGCCGCCCCTCCCCCGGCGCCTGCCGCCGCCGTGGCAACCCCGAGGGCTCCCGCGACCGCGTCCGCCGCGCCGGTGACTGCTCAGGTGATGGTGCCTGGAGCGCCACCGCCTCGCCCGACGCTCAACACGCTCCCGGCCGTGCGGTCCTCCCCTTCCGCCAGCGCCGTCATGGCCCCCGTCAACGCCTTCATCGAGGGCGAGCACCGGGTCATCATCCACACGGTGGAGGGCCAGGTGAAGCGCGGCGCCATCCGGGACGTGGACCTGCTCGACGAGGTCATCCCGCTCGAGCAGCAGACCGGCTTCGCGCCCGAGCGCATCCCGGTCAGCCGCGTGAAGGCCATCTTCTTCATGCTCGCCACGGGCAGCCGTCCGCCGCAGTCCGAGGGCCAGCAGAAGGTCCGCGTCACCTTCACCGACGGGCGCCAGGTGGCCGGCTTCTCCGACGACTACACGAACCCGGGCCAGGGCTTCTTCGTCATCCCCGCGGACATGCGCACCAACACCTCGCGCATCTTCATCTACCGCGCGAGCGTGCAGGCCGTCGCCGAGGGCTGAGCCCCACCTCCACCGCCGGTGGCCTCACGCACCGGCGGTTCCCGCAATGAAAAAGGGGCCTCGTCTCCGAGGCCCCTCCGGGCTCACGCCCCGTGCTGCTTCAGCCGACTACTTCTTCGTCGCCGGCTTGGCCGCGGGGGCCGCCGCGGGGGCCTGCTTCTTGTTCAGCTCGAGGTCCAGCGTGATGGCGACCTCCTCGCCCACCGCCACGCCGCCGGTGTCCAGCACCTTGTTCCAGCCCAGGCCGAAGTCCTTGCGGTTGATCTTCGTGGTGGCCGTGCCGCCACGCTTGGTGTTGCCCCACGGATCCTTCGCCTCCGTGGTGAAGCCCTCCACGTCCAGCGTCACCGGCTTGGTCACGCCGTGCATGGTGAGGTCGCCCATCACCTTGAGGTTGTCACCGGCCTTCTCCACCTTCGTCGACTTGAAGGTGATGGTGGGGTACTTCGCGGTGTCGAAGAAGTCCGGGCTCTTCAGGTGCTCGTCGCGCTTGGGCTCGTTGGTGTTGATGGTGGTGGCGTCGATGACCGCCTGCACGGTGGACTTGGTGATGTCCTTCTCGTCGATGTTGGCCGTGCCAGTCACCTTGGAGAAAGCGCCGCGCACGTTGGACACCATCATGTGCTTCACGGAGAAGTTCGCGCCCGAGTGGGCCGAGTCGATGTCGTACTCGGTAGCGAAGGCCAGCGACGGGGAAGCGAGCACGAGGGCGGCAATGGCGGGCTTGAAGGACAGCTTCATGGTGTTTCTCTCCAGTTGAACGACGTACAGCGGGTTTCATCCACGCAGCGAGACGCTGCGCATGGACAGACGTGAATGACGGAAGCCCTCGAACACCGGAGTGAGCCGGTCCTCGAGGTGCGCCGCACCGGAAACGAAGAAGCGCGGCGGGAAGAACTCCACACGGAGATGCGCGAGCCGTGCGTGCGGTGCGGACGCGCGGGACTGTACCCCCGTGAAATCGCGGGCCGCGAGTTTCTGGCGGACCCGGACGGCCACCGCCGCTCCCCTCACCCGCTCGCGCTGTTCCAGGTCCGTGCTCATCTCGGGAGAACCATTAGCAACCCCCGGGCCAGGAAACCCGACCTTTCAACCCCTCGAAATTCCTCACCTGTCCTACTTTGGCTCGCGCCCGGGCTCTCAAAACGATAGAGAGACGCATCATCCTGAGAGGGAGAAGCCGATGGCGCCGAGGCTGGAGCTGAACCTGAGCGAGCTGCTGACGTTCGACCCGAACGGAGGGCTCATCCACTTCGCGGGCCAGCGGGTGCTGCTGTTGGATCCGGTGGCGTTGGGGCTGCTGCGCAAGGAGCTCATCGGGACGGTGGGGATGACGGCGGCGCGGGGCATCCTCACGCGGTTGGGCTTCGCGCACGGCTGGCGGACGGCGGAGACGATGAAGAACTCCTTCCCGTGGGAGGACGAGTCGCAGTGGCGCCGAGCGGGAGGGCGGCTGCACACGCTGCAGGGGCAGGTGGTGCTGGAGCCGGTGGAGCGCCACGCGGAGGATGGACCGGAGCCCTTCGCGGAGGCGCTGTGGCACCACTCGTACGAGGCGGAGCAGCACCTGCTGCACCTGGGGAAGGCGGAGGAGCCGGTGTGCTGGGCGCTGACGGGTTTCGCCAGCGGCTACATGAGCTACTGCAACGGCAAGCCGGTGTACTGCATCGAGACGCGCTGCGTGGGCAAGGGAGACCCGGTCTGCCAGATCCTGGGCAAGCCGGAGGAGGAGTGGAGTCCCGAGTGCCGCGAGGCGCTGCGCTTCTACGAGACGCAGTGCATGGAGGGGGCACTGGCGCAGGTGACGGAGGCGCTGAAGCAGGCCGAGCGCAAGCTGCGGGCGAAGCGGCAGACGCTGGCGCGGGTGTCGGGCGTGCCGGAGGACCCGGCGGACATGGTGGCGCGCACGGAAGCGATGAAGCAGGTGCTGAACCTGGCGCGGCGGGCGGCGAAGGTGGACTCGACGGTGCTGATCACCGGAGAGAGCGGCGTGGGAAAGGAGCGGGTGGCGCGGCTCATCCACGAGGAGTCGGGACGGGCGCACAAGGCATTCGTGGCGGTGAACTGCGCGGCGGTGACGGAGAGCCTGCTGGAGAGCGAGCTGTTCGGCCACGCGAGGGGGGCCTTCACGGGGGCCACGCACGACAGGCCGGGCCTCTTCGAGGCGGCGCACGGAGGCACGCTCTTCCTGGACGAGGTGGGCGAGGTGCCCGCGTCGATGCAGGCCAAGCTGTTGCGCGCGCTGCAGGAGAAGGAGGTGCGGCGCGTGGGGGAGAACCAGAGCCGCAAGGTGGACGTGCGGGTGGTGGCGGCCACCAACCGCAACCTGGCGGCGGAGGTGGTGGCGGGGCGCTTCCGGCAGGACCTCTACTACCGCCTGCGGGTGATCGAATTGAGGGTGCCACCGCTGCGGGAGCGGCGCGACGACATCCTGCCGCTGGCGCGGATGCTGTTGGCGGAGGCGACGGAGCGGCTGGGGCGGAGGGTGTCGGGGCTGTCACCGGAGGCGGCGGACCAGCTCTTGCGGTACGGGTGGCCGGGCAACGTGCGTGAGCTGGGCAACGCCATCGAGCGGGCGGTGGCGCTGTGCGAGGGCAACCGGGTGGAGCGGGACGATCTCCCGGAGGAGGTGCGCGCGGCGCCGCCGAGCCTGGTGCCCGGGGACTCACCGCGGACGCTGGAGGCGATGGAGCGCGAGTACATCCTCGCGGTGCTGGCGCAGAACGGAGGAAACCGGGCGCGCACGGCGGAGCAGCTCGACATCGGGGTGGCGACGCTCTACCGCAAGCTCAAGCAATACGGAGAGCCCGAAGCTCCCAACTGAACGCGCCCAGAGCGGAGCATCCAGCTGAGCGTCCCGACCCACCGAGCGCCCCGACCCACCGAGCGCCCCGACCCACCGAGCGCCCCGACCCACCGAGCGCCCCGACCCATCGAGCGCCCCTACCCCATCCGCGCCCACTACCCCTCTCCCCCTGGGAGAGGGACGGGGTGAGGGTATAGGGACCCCGGGTTCCCCCCGCGAGCCCCAACCTGGAATCAATTCAGGTACCGGTCATCCGGGCGATCCTCGGAGATGACGCGCAGGTGGCGCGACCGCCCACGGAGCTGGCGCTGGAGGCGCCAGTGCTGGAGGCGGAGCATGAGCGTGCGAGGATTCCCACCGCGCACCGCGAGGAAGGTGATGCCGAGCGCGAAGAAATCGGGGACCTGGCCGCGCCAGTCGCCGGCGAGCGCGTTGAGCACGACGAAGCCGGCGCCGATACCGGCGAACACATTGCCGGTGATGGGGATGCCCCAGAAGTTCGTCTGCCCGCGCCCGATGGACAGGCCGTAGGCCACCCAGGCGATGGTGCCCATCACCCACCCTCCGGGGTACGACACGCCGCGCAGCAGGGGGTAGAACAGGGACACGAGGACGGTGAGGAAGCCGGCGAGCACCGTCCCGCCCAGCACCACCCACAGCAGGCGCTTGGAGCCCCAGCTCATCTCCAGGCCACCGCCAATGGAGTAGAGGAGGAAGGCGCCGAAGATGATGCCCAGGGGGCTGCGCTCGACGAAGCCGTAGGTGAAGGGCTGCCAGAGCTTCAGCCCGGAGAACACTTCACCTGGGGTGAGCAGCAGCAGGTAGCCCACGGAGCTGACCGCCAGGGACAACACCGAGCCCACCACCAGCCCGATCGCCAGCCTGGCCGCCGTGGATTCCACGCTGGGGAAGCCAAATCCCCCGCCTCCGCCGCCGCCAAAGCTACGCATCGGTCGCATCCAACCCTCCTGACTCGGAACACCCGAGAGTCGTCCAAAGGTGGTGGAACACCGCCCGCTTCGCAACCGTTTCCGTCCACTTCCGGGCGTGCCAAAAGCGAAGGGCGCCCATCCCCGCTTCAGGGGAGAGCGCCCAGGGCCCATGTCGTCACCGACAGGACGTCCCGCTCAGGACTTATGGCGGTAGAACAGGGTGATGGTCAGGCAGTGGAACTCCTTGTCGGAGGACTGCGTGACGATCTTGTCCACCACTTCCAGGCTGGAGTTCTCCTTGAGCCACTTGGTGATGTTCTCACCCATGTTCTCGCGATCGCGCGCGAGCGTCGTGGAGAACACCTTGACACCCGTGAAGTTGATGACGGCCATTCCCTACCCTCGTGTAACCGAAGAGATTCCGCAGGTTTACCGCGAGTCTTGACGGCCATCAAGGAAACGGCCCGAAATTCCGGCCTTTTTCCCGCCCACCGCACGACACTCCTACCCGGCAGGAGGGGAAGGCGACCCGGGACGTAGGGCGCCTTCCCGGGTACCTCTCACCGCGCAGCCGCGGCGCGGCGAGCCTGACAGGTGAGCTCGTCCTTGCACGAGGGACCGATGCCATCCGGGTGGGCCCCCAGCGGCGTCTTGTCGCTCTCCTCCACGCCACACACCACACACTTGCGCTTGCGGTTGCGGCGCTCGGCGCGCCGCTGCTCGGCGATCGCCTTGGCCCGCTCGCGGGCCGCCTTCGCATCCAGCTCGTTGCTCATCGTCATGGGTTCCGTTGGATTCGTCTGAGAAATCAGAGGGCCTCGATCAGCAGCGCGATGCCCTGGCCGCCGCCGATGCAGGCCGAGCCGATGCCGTAACGGGCGCCCCGGCGCTTGAGCTCGTAGGCGAGCGACATGGTGATGCGCGCGCCCGAGGCGCCCAGCGGGTGGCCCACGGCGATGGCGCCGCCATTCACGTTCGTCTGCTCGCGCGGCAGGCCCAGCTCCTTCTCCACCGCGAGGTACTGCGGGGCGAAGGCCTCGTTCACCTCGAAGAGCTCCACGTCCGTCAGCTTGCACTGGGCGCGCTCGAGCAGCCGGCGGATGGCCGGGGCCGGGCCGATGCCCATCACCTTCGGGTCGCACCCGGAGATGCCCCAGTTGACCAGCCGGGCCAGGGGCTCGAGGCCGTGCTTCTCCACGTAGCTCCGGGTGGCCATCACCATGGAGCCCGCGCCGTCGCTGATGCCGCTGGCCGCGCCCGCGTGCACCACGCCGTCCTTCTTGAAGACCTTGGGCAGCTTCTTCAGGCCCTCCACCGTCGTGTCCGGCCGGTTGTGCTCGTCCTTGGCGAACTGCGTCTCGCCCTTCTTGCTCTTCAGCGTGACGGGGCAGATCTCCTGCGCCAGGCGGCCCGACTCCTGGGCGGCGGCGAAGCGCTTCTGCGTGAGCACCGCGTACTCGTCCACCACGTCCTGGGACAGGCCGTAGTCCACCGCGAGCTGCTCGGCCGTCATCGCCATGGGCTGCCCGGTGTAGCTGTCCGTGAGCGCCGTCCACAGCATGTCCTCCATGCCGCCCTTGCCCAGCGGAATGCCCCAGCGGGCGCCGCGGATGACGTGGGGAGCCTGGCTCATGGACTCGGTGCCACCGGCCAGCACGCAGTCGGCCTGCTCGGTGAGCATCATCTCCGCGGCCGTGACGAAGGCCTGGAAGCCCGAGCCACACAGCCGGTTGACGCCCAGCGCCGGCACCGGCACCGGCACCCCGGTGCGCAGGCCCACGTGCCGGGGCAGGTAGATGGCGTCCGCGCTCGTCTGCACCACGTTGCCGTAGATGACGTGCTGGATGGACTCGGGCGATACCTTCGCCTGCTCGAGCGCGGCCCGGGCCGACTCCACGGCCAGGTCGGTGGCGCTCAGCTCCTTCAGCGAGCCGCCGTACGTACCGAAGGCCGTACGCTTACCGGACAGGAAGTAGATTTCTTCGCTCTTGGACACGCTCTTCATCGCGGGACGACTCCAGACGGGCTGAAAAGATTCGTTCTTCCTACTCCCCAAACGGGTGCCGTGCACGCTCCTGGTGCATCAGCCCAGGCGTTCGCCCCCCAGGAAGAGAGCGGCGACGATGGCAAGGGCCACAACCGTCCACAACAACCCTTGGAGGTTCTGTCGACGAATCTCCCTTTGTCCGAGCCCCCGGTACCATGCCTGCCCCAACCGCAACCGCTCTCCCCAGGTGAAATCTTCCGAAGGTTGGAGCCCCAGCAGGCGCACGCGGTGGAACTGGAGCAGCCGCTCGGGAGAGGACTCCGGGAAGCCCCCAGAGCGATAACGGCCGGGGACCTCGAAACCCGGCCGCGGGTAACCGGCGGTGAGCACGAACCCCTCCGGAGCGAGCGGGGTGAGGAGATAGAGGCGGGGCTCGCCCCGGGGTGAGAAATGAAGGGTGGCGAAGGTGTGCTCCCCCGCGTGGGCGAAATCGTAGGAAGGGGTGCCCTTCTGGAAGCGGGGCTTCTCCACGTGGCTGCCCAGGGGAACGAAGCCCAGGGCCTGGAGCTGGCTCGCCAGCGGAGCGAGCCCGGGTGGCACCTGCATGCCTTCGGCGGAGGACACGGGCAGGAGGCGGACGCTGCCGGGGGACACGAAGAGGACGGCCCGCCAGAAATTGAGGAGCAGCAGCTTCACGGCCATCCCCAACACGACGAGCACGAGGAGCAGCTCGGCGAGGGGGCTCATGGCGGGACTCCCGGGGACATGGGGCGCGCACCCTAGCCCGGCCCGGGCCCGGCCGCACGCCCGCTGAGCGGACCGGCGGGAATAGCCACCGTCCAGGCGTGCACATCGTCTCTGGCAGCGGAGCAACGGCTGCGCCGCGGGAGGACGGTGATGCGAGCGAGGAGACTCTCGAGGCTGGCCGGAGTGCTGGCGGTGGTGGCGCTGGCGGGGTGTGGCTCGTCGAAGAAGCCGGAGTCCGAGGACGGCACGAGCCAGGCCTTCACCACCCTGAAGGACGCCACGGTGACGCTCTTTCCCGGGCAGTGCGCGGGCGTGGTGGTCGAGGACGGGCGCCATGCCCTCACCGCCGCGCACTGCATCGACGTGGCCCCGGGCGAGCGCCAACCGGTGGTGCTGCGCAGCGGGCGGATGCTCAGCGGCGTCGTGAAGGTGGTGGACTCCGTACGGGACGTCGCCGTCATCCGCTTCGACGAGGCGGCCCCGGTGCGCCCCCTGCACGTGGCCACCGCCATGCCCCTTCCCGGAGAAGGGCTCCTCTTCTTCGGCCGCACCGACCGGCCCAACGAGCCGCAGGAGGTGGAGCTGAAGCGGCTCGGACGCTGCCCCTCGTTGCCGGGCGTGCCCCAGGCACTCTTCACCAGCCTGACGGGAGAGAAGGGAGACTCCGGCGCGCCGGTGGTGGACCGCCAGCTCCAGGTGGTGGGCCTGGTACATGGAGGCGCGGCGTGCAGCATCGCGACGCCCACCGCCGACATGGCGCCCGTGTTGAACACGCTCGTCGCGGAGCTGGCCCGGCCCGGCGCCGAGCAGGGCGTCGGCGGAAGCGGAGGCGCGGGCCAGTAGTCCCGGACCGGAAACGCCGAGCCGTCCCGCTCACACCCCGTGCGAACCCACCCGGACGCGCGCCTGGCTGGCCCGGTATTCCGCCAGCTTGCGCCGCACCTCGGCCATGTCCAGGGCGAGCGCCTGCCGGATGACGTCCTCCAGCATGGGCTCCAGCAGCACCCCCACGTGGTGGAGCAGCAGGAAACCGTCGCGGAACACCATCAGCGTGGGCAGGACCTGCACCCCCAGCACCTCCACCAGCTCCGGCTGCCCGTTCACCTCCACCCGGGCGAAGGTGATGTCCGGGTACCGCTCGGCCATCCCCTCGAAAACAGGGCCGAAGATGCGGCAGGGCGAGCACCACCTCGCCCACCAGTCGATGAGCAGGATGCCGGGCCGCCCCAACGTCGGTCCGAAACTCCTGCTGTCCAGGGACACCACCGGCATGGGACTCCTCCAGAATGGGCAGAATGGGCCGCGCTCACCCGCTCTAAAGGTAGGGACCCACTCCCCTCTTCCTAATCCCCACGAAGCGAGCGAAACTGAACACGTCCGCGCCCGTGGGTATGAGCCCATGAGCACCCCCGGTGAAACCGGGGCACGGATGCAGGCCCGTCGCCCTGGAGAGCCCCGTGAAGCCCAGAGTCCTGATCGTGGATGACTCGTGGTCCATGCGCCAGACGCTGAGGCTGCTGCTGGCCCCGGACTTCGACTGCGCGCTCGCCGAGAACGGCATGTCCGCGCTGGAGCAGGCGCGCCAGAGCCCGCCGGACCTCGTCGTGTCGGACGTGAACATGGACGGCATGGACGGGTACGAGCTGTGCCGCCAGGTGCGCGCCGAGCCCGCCCTCCAGGCGGTGCCCTTCCTCTTCATCAGCGGCCACCCGCCCCGCCCCGGCATGCCCGAGGCCGGTGACGCCTACCTCATCAAGCCCGTCCAGCCCGCCGTCCTCATCGCGCGGATGCACGAGCTGCTCCAGCCCCGCCCGCTCGCCGCCGTGGCCCGGAGCTGAGCGGACCTCACTTCCACAGGAAGCTGTCCGCGCCCCGGTGGGACACCGCGAGCCGCGCCAGGTATTGGCGCTCCTCCCGCACCATGCGCCGGAAGGCCTCGAGCTGCATCGCCACCGCGATGAACACCACCGGCATCCACGCCGCCCAGGCGCTCAGCTGCAGCAGGATGGCCACGTAGATGGGATTCTCCAGACGGCGGTAGAGCCCCGTGGTCTGGGGCTGTGCCGGCAGGCTGGCCGACATCGAGAACGACTGGGCGCGCGCGAGCTGGAGCTCCCCGGCGATCTCCATCCCCAACCCCAGGGCCTGCACGAAGGCCGCCCCCCATCCCCATCCCCCCGGCAGCTCCAGCGCGAAGAAGAACGGTGCGAGCAACAGGAGCACCGGCAGCGGCATCGCCCTCGGCATGATGATGCGCTTGCGCTCCTCGGGAGGCGTGCGCGCCAGGACGACGGCCTCGTTGAGCAAAAAGCACACGAAGAGGATGCGGCTGACGGTGAGGGCAGTCATGCCCCCGGATTCCACCACACGGCGCCCTTGCCCTCGATGGCCCGCGCCGCGCGTTGGCGGACATCCGTCATCTGCTCGGCGGTGAGGGGCTGGAAGGCCGCGGCGGCGTGGAGCGCGGCGTCCTGCTCGTTGGGGAAGCTCATCCCCATCAGGGCCACGTCTGGATCCAACGTGAGTGTGTAGCGCACGCACTCCTCCACCCCGAGGCGGGGCAGCGAGGGCGCCTCCGTCTCGGCCCCGCCCGAGCTCACCTTGCCACGCGGACGGGCCTGGAGCGGCCGTCCGTAACCCTCGGTCTCCCCGAGCAGCTTGCCAGCCCCGAAGGACTTGAAGGCCACCGTGCCCACGGCGGTGGCCTGGAAACCGGTGCGCCCGAGCTGCCGCCGGGCCTGGAAGCGGGGAAGCGTTCGTTCATCTGCCATGGAAGCCTCAGCCAGGGTGATGGATGTGATGTTCGCAGGTACGGGTTTTACATACCCCGAGGATTCAACCCCTGGGACGACGGGCTATGCTCCGCCGCCCTTTCCCCCGATTTCTCCCCCGAGGAGCTCCGCGTGATCAACGCCAACGTCCGCGTCCCAACGCCGCAGAACGAGCCCGTGCTCTCCCATGCGCCCGGAAGCCCCGAGCGCGCCGAGTTGCAGGCCACGCTCGAGCGCATGGCCTCCGAGCAGATCGAGATTCCAATCGTCATCGGCGGCAAGCGCATCAAGTCCAGCAAGACGGACACGGTGCGGATGCCGCACAAGCACTCGCACGTGCTGGCCACGCTGCACGAGGCGGACGCCAGCCACGTGGAGCAGGCCATCCAGAACGCGCTGTCGGTGAAGGACGAGTGGGCGCGGATGCCCTTCGTGGAGCGCGCGGCCATCTTCCTGCGGGCCGCGGAGCTGCTGGCCACGAAGTACCGCCCCATCCTCAACGCGGCCACCATGCTGGGCCAGTCGAAGACGGCGCACCAGGCGGAGATCGACGCGACGTGCGAGGCGGTGGACTTCCTGCGCTACAACGTGGCCTTCGCGCAGCAGCTGCTGAGCGACCAGCCGGTGAGCCCGGCGCAGACGTGGAACATGATGGACTACCGTCCGCTGGACGGGTTCGTGTTCGCGGTGGCGCCGTTCAACTTCACGTCCATCGCGCTCAACCTGGCCGTGGCCCCGGCCATCATGGGCAACGTGGTGCTCTTCAAGCCCTCGAACACGGCGGCCTACAGCAACTGGTACAACATGGAGCTGCTGCGCGAGGCGGGCCTGCCCGACGGCGTCATCAACATGCTGCCGGGTGACGGCCCCACGGTGGGCAACCCCGTCATGGCCAGCCCGCACCTGGGCGGCATCCACTTCACCGGCTCCACGCCCACCTTCCAGGGCATGTGGCGCACGGTGGGCGAGAACATCGGCCGCTACAAGCAGTACCCGCGGCTGGTGGGCGAGACGGGTGGCAAGGACTTCATCTTCGTGCACACCTCGGCGGCGGACGACCTGGACGCGGTGGCCACCGCCATCGTCCGCGGCGGCTACGAGTACCAGGGCCAGAAGTGCTCGGCGGCCTCGCGCATCTACGTGCCGGAGTCCATGTGGCCCAAGCTCAAGACGCGGCTGCAGGAGATGATCGCCGAGCTGCGCATGGGCGACGTCACCGACTTCCGCAACTTCATGGGCGCGGTCATCGACGAGAAGTCCTTCAAGCGGACGTCCTCGTACATCGAGCTGGCGAAGAACAGCGGCTCGGAGGCGACCATCCTGGCGGGCGGCGAGGCGGACCGGAGCGAGGGCTGGTTCATCAAGCCCACGCTGGTGCAGCTGACCAACCCGCGTCACCGCATCATGCAGGAGGAGATCTTCGCACCGGTGGTGGGCCTGTACGTGTACCCGGACGCGAAGTTCGAGGAGACGCTGCGCGAGTGCGACACGAGCGCCACGTACGCGCTGACGGGCGCGGTGTTCGCCCGGGACCGCAAGGCCATCAGCACGATGATGCGGGAGCTGCGGCACGCGGCGGGCAACTTCTACATCAACGACAAGCCGACGGGCGCGGTGGTGGGCCAGCAGCCCTTCGGTGGCTCGCGCGCCTCGGGCACCAACGACAAGGCCGGCTCCATGCTGAACCTGGTGCGCTGGACGTCTCCGCGCACCATCAAGGAGAACCTCGTCCCCCCCACCCGCGTCCCGTATCCGTATATGGGGCAGTAGCCGCGGCCGGACTCGCGCGGGGGAAACGGACCGTGAACGTGGTCCCCTCCCCCCGCGCGGAGCGCACCTCGATGGAGCCCCCGTGAGCCTCCACGAGCTGCCGGCTGATGAAGAGCCCCAGGCCCACGCTGCCCATCGCACCGCCGCCCGCGCTCCGGCCCCGCCGGAAGGGCTCGAACAGGGTGGGCAGCACCTCGGCCGGAATGGGCGGGCCCTCGTTGTGGATGTCGAGGCACACCGCCCCCTCTTCTCCCCGCGAGCGCACCCGCACTGGCGTGTCCGCCGGGCTGTGCTGCACGGCGTTGCCCACCAGGTTGGTGATGACCTGGGCCATGCGGTCCGCATCCCACGCCCCCTGGGCCTCCCCTCCCGTCTCGAAGTGGATGTGCCGCTCGGGGTGCGCGAGCTGGACCTCCTCCACCACGTGCCGGGCGAGCTCGTGGAAGTCCAGCGGCTTGCGCTCCACGGGAATCCCTCCCACCCGCGCCTGCGTCGAGTCGAGCAGGTCGCGGATCAACCGGATGGCCCGGTCCGCCGCCGAGTAGATGCGGCTCAATCCCTTCGCCTCCCAGTCCTGGAGCCCCTCGCGCTTGAGCATCGCGCCGGCGGACATGGAGATGGCGGAGATGGGATTGCGCAAATCATGGGACACCACGGCCACCAGGTCCTCGCGGATGCGGGCCGCCTCCTGGGCCTGCCGGGCGAGCACCTCCAGCCGGGCCCGGTCCTCCTGCACCTCCCGCAGCAGCCGCTCGCGCTCCTGCGTGGCCTCCTGGAGCGAGCGCGCCATCTTCGTGAAGGTCTCGGCGAACGTCTTCAGCTCCAGGGGCCCCTCGGCCGGTACCACGATGTCGAGCGCGCCCGCCTGGAGCGCCCGGGCCCGCTCCGTGAGGTGCGACACCGGGCGGGAGAAGCGTCGCGCGAAGACGATGGAGAGCCCCACGGCGAGCGCCGCCAGCACCAGGGCGAGCTCGACGAGCAGGGTCCGGAGCGTACGCACCGGAGCGAACGCCTCGGCCTGCTCGATGTGGGCCATGATGCAGCAGCCCCCGAGCTCCTCGATGTGGCGGAAGCCGTGGATGACGCCCACGCCGCGGTAGTCCAAGGCCAGGAGCTCCGCGTCCCGGCCCGCCAGGCACGCGCGCATGGGGCGGGCATCGATGGGCTCGCTCCAGCGCTCCCCCGAGGGCCCCGGATACCGCGACGCCGTGACGAAGACTCCCTGGCTGTCCGCCAGGAACGTCTCCCCCGACTGGCCCAGTCCATAGCGCTCCCGGAAGAGGGGCTCGAGCTGCTCGGTGGCACTGAAACGCAGGCCCAGGCTCAGCCCTCCCCGCTGGACGAACATGTCGTAGACACGCTCCGGCCCCCGCTTGGGTTCGACACTCGCCAATTGGCCGGCGGGCAGTGGGGTCAGCGACTCCAGCGACCGCGCCTCCGCTCCTACCAGGAGGGGTTGCAGCCCGGGAACCACCAGCCTCGCGTCCCGCACCCCCTCGGTGGCCACGAAACCATCGAGCACGCCCTGGAGGCAGCGGACCCGCTCCGGGCCCCGCACGCAGTCATCGGCCCTGTCCAGCAAGGCGCTGGCGCGCTCATGCTGCCGGTGCAGCCGCGTCAACAGCGCCTGCTCTCGGGCGCTCGCGGCGATCCCCACCGCCTGGATGGCGTGCTCGCGCACCGCCTCGCTCGCCGTCCGGTAGGCCAGCCCACCAAGCACCACCGTCGTCACCAACACGGGAGCGAGCATCAGCAGCAGGAGCTGGGCGCGGAAGGAGAGCGTCTTCATGTCCTGCGCAAAGAATGCGCATGCGCGGGAGCCATCCACCGCCCTGGCCGGGGATTCCCGGAGGCTCCCGGCCGACCGCCCGGCGACCAGCCGGAACCTCTTCGCCTGGACGGCGAAGGGGCTATGCTCCCGCGCCATGCCTACTCCCCATATCTCCGCCGCGCCGGGAGACTTCGCCGACGTGGTGCTCATGCCCGGCGACCCGCTTCGCGCCCGCTACATCGCCCAGCGCTTCCTCCAGGACGCCCGCGAGGTCACCTCCGTCCGCAACATGTACGGCTTCACCGGCCAGAGCCGCGGCCGCAAGGTGTCCGTCATGGGCCATGGAATGGGAATCCCCTCCATCTCCATCTACGCCACCGAGCTCATCCGCGAGTACGGCGCCCGCGTGCTCATCCGCGTGGGCAGCTGCGGCGCCCTGCGCCAGGACGTGAAGCTGCGCGACGTCATCATCGCGCTCGCCGCCGGCACCGACTCCAACGTCAACCGCATGCGCCTCAAGGGCCAGGACTTCCCCGCCGTGGCGGACTTCGCGCTGGCCCGCCAGGCCGCCGAGGCCGCCGAGAAGCGCAAGCTCGCGGCGCGCACCGGCTCCGTCTTCACCGCGGACCTCTTCTACGCCCCGGGCGGGGAGAACTACGAGGTCCACGAGCGCATGGGCATGCTCGCCGTGGAGATGGAGGTGGCCGGCCTGTACGGCGTGGCCGCCGAGTTCAACGCCCGCGCGCTCGCGCTGCTCACCGTGTCGGACCACCTGCGCACCGGCGAGAAGCTCAGCGCCGAGGCGCGCCAGACCTCGTTCGACGAGATGATCGAGCTGGCGCTCGACGTGGCCACCGCTCAGTAGGCGCCGGTGCGCCGCAGCACGGCCGGCAGCGTCCGCAGCAGGATTTCGAGATCCAACCAGAGCGACCAGCGGTGGATGTACTCGCAGTCGAGCCGGACCACGTCCTCGAAGTCGGTGATGGAGCTGCGGCCGCTGACCTGCCACAGGCCGGTGATGCCCGGCAGGGCCCCCAGCCGGCCGAAGTGGTGCTCGCGGTAGTTGACCAGGTCCGACTCGAAGAAGGGCCTGGGACCCACCAGCGACATCTCCCCGCGCAGCACGTTGAGCAGCTGGGGCAGCTCGTCCAGGCTCCACTTGCGCAGGAAGGCGCCCACGCGGGTGACGCGAGGGTCGTTGGGAATCTTGAAGAGGCGCGCGTCGCCGCTGGTGTTGAGGTGGGCCAGCTTGGCCTTCTCCGCGTCGGCGCCCACCCGCATGGTGCGGAACTTCATCATGCGGAAGATGCGGCCGCCCTGCCCCACCCGCTCCTGGGCGAAGAAGACGGGCCCGCGCGAGTCGAGCTTGATGGCGATGGCGATGAGCGCCAGCAGCGGGGAGATGGCCAGCAGCCCCAGGCCCGCGCACACCAGGTCCACCCCCCGCTTGACCCACATCTGCTGCGCGCGCAGCGAGGGGACGGTGAGCTCCATGAAGGACATGGAGCGGTAGGAGATGGGCGAGGGACGCACCCAGCCGAGCCGGTCATACCGGGACACGGCCATCAGCCGGACGCCGGCGGACACCACGGCCTCCGTCAGCACCTTGATCTGCTCATCGTCCACGAGGCCGCACAGGACCACGGTGTCCACGGCGTTGTGCTGCAGCACGTTCCACAGGTCATCCACGGAGCCGAGCACCTTGTCCGGACCCTCACTGGGAAGCTCGGGCACGGTGGGGGAGACCCAGCCCACCACCTCCAGCACGCCGAAGTGCTCCAGACGCTTGTGCACGCGCTGGCAGGTCGGATCGTCCGGAGAGCCGACCAACATCACCCGCTCGACGGGGGAGTGGAAGGCGGGGATGCGGATGAGCCGGGCGATGAGCTGATCGAGCACGAAGCGGTTCACCATGACGGCGGCGCCCAGGCCGCCCACCGCGGTGAAGTAATGCACCACCACGGGGGCGATGCCGCGCACCCACAGATCTCGCCAGAGCACCAGGCCCACCGCGAGCAGCACGCCGCTGACGACCCGCCGCAGCGAGCGCCAGTCATCTCCCGAGCGATAGGCCCCGGCGATGAGCAGACCCACCACGAGGGCGCCACCCATCTGCCATCCGCCCGCGGAGCCGAGCGGAGGCACGGCCCAGCGGGTGGCCGCGTCGAGGGGCTCGAGCTTGTGACTGGTCTGCACGACGTTCAACGCGGCGCGGACCATGAGGAAGGCCACGATGTCCGCGACGAGCAGCAGGAAGACGCGCGAGGTGGCCCTCAGGGCGTGCATGAGCAGCGTGCGGGAGGCACGGCGCTGCAGCACGACACGAGGAGGAACCAGCCAGAGCGGTTTGGAGGGGACCGCGACCGCGAGGAATCGGCCAGACGCGGTGGTCGTCCCGGGGGGAGGGACAGGCGAGGCAGGGGGACTCACTCTCATATTTTGCCACTCGCCCGGCAGCCGAGTCCATGCTTGATCTGGAATAAAGACCCGACCTGGGGGGTTGGAGCGCCCTCGTGCTCGCTCGGCCGCTACATGCCGGACGGCATATTCCGAACACGCCGGGAACCGCGCACCAGGGGTGTTGCGCCCCACACACCTCCGCCATGACGGACATCCTGTAGAGCGGATGTCTTGACAACATAGCGGAGGGGGTTCATGTTGGCGGGCATCATGACCTTCGCGCCCTTCGCCTGCCGTCGAATGTGGATGCCGAGTGGTGGGCCTCTGCCCGCCGCCGGTTGACCGACGTTCGGCGACCCGTGGCGAAGCAGAGCGGAGCCCACCATCCCGCGAGGGTCGGTGGGCTCAGTCGTTTCATGGCCTCCGGTGCCCTCGTGGCTTTTCAGCCCACCCGAGGAGCACCTCCATGAGCACGAATCCGTCGCAGTCCAAGCACTTCGAGACCCTGGCCCTGCACGCCGGCTACGAGCCCGATCCGACCACCGGCTCGCGCGCGGTGCCCATCTACCAGACGACGAGCTACCGCTTCCGCAACGCGCAGCACGCGGCGGATCTGTTCGCGCTCAAGGAGCCGGGCAACATCTACACGCGCATCATGAACCCCACGACGGACGTCTTCGAGAAGCGCATCGCGGCGCTCGAGGGCGGAGTGGGGGCGCTGGCGGTGGCGTCGGGACAGGCGGCGGAGACGCTGGCGATCCTGAACATCCTCAAGGCGGGTGACGAGCTCGTCTCGGCCACGAGCCTGTATGGAGGCACGTACAACCTGTTCAAGGTGACGCTGCCGCGGCTGGGCATCCAGACGCGCTTCGTGGACGCGAACAAGCCGGACGAGGTGAAGGCGGCCATCGGGCCGAAGACGAAGGCGCTCTACATCGAGTCTGTGGGCAACCCGCGGCTGGACATCCCGGACTTCGAGGCGCTGGGGACGATTGCCCGCGAGGCGGGGATACCGCTCATCGTGGACAACACGGCGCTGTCGCCGGCGCTGTTCAACCCGTTGAAGCACGGGGCGGACATCGTGGTGCACAGCGCGACGAAGTACATCGGTGGCCACGGGACGTCGATTGGCGGCGTCATCGTGGATGGGGGCACGTTCCCCTGGGACAACGGACGCTTTCCCGAGTTCACCGAGCCCAACCCGGGCTACCACGGGCTGCGGCTGACGGAGGCGCTCGGAGCGGCGGCGTACATTGGCAAGGCGCGGCTGGAGGGACTGAGGGACCTGGGCCCGGCGCTGAGCCCGTTCAACGCGCATGCCTTCATCCTGGGGCTGGAGACGTTGAAGCTGCGGGTGGAGCGGCACTCGGAGAACGCGCTGGCGGTGGCGAAGTGGCTGCGGCGGCACCCGAAGGTGGAGTGGGTACGCTACCCGGGGCTGGAGGAGGACCCGTCGTTCGCGAACGCGAAGAAGTACCTGCGCAACGGAGCGGGGGGACTGGTGACGTTCGGGGTGCGAGGGGGAGTGGAGGCGGGACGCAAGCTCATCGATGGAGTGAAGCTGTGGAGCCTGCTGGCGAACATCGGTGACACGCGCTCGTTGATCATCCACCCGGCGAGCACGACGCACCAGCAGTTGACGCCGGAGGAGCGGCTGAGCACGGGAGTGACGGACGGACTGGTGCGGCTGTCGGTGGGACTGGAGCACCTGGACGATCTGCGAGCGGACCTGGAGCAGGGGCTCGCGGAGACCTGAACCAAGAGCCCATCCATCTCCCTACGTCCACTCCCCTGCCCCAGTGCCCCACTCGAGCCCAACCACCCCTCGCCCTCCGGGAGAGGGACGGGGTGAGGGTATCGAGCCCAACCAGGTTGGCTCCGTGTATGCCCCCTCTCCCTCTGGGAGAGGGCTGGGGTGAGGGTCTGCATCGCACCGTGAACCCATCCCACGAGGAACCCCGCATGTTTCCGTCGCCCTGTGTCTTCGACCTCTCACTGCCCGACCTGCCGCTCGAAGCAGGGGCGCGGGTCATGTCCCACGTGGCGCGAGGCTGGTGGTGGGGGCCCGAGCAGGACCTGCCCTGGCTGCGTTCAAGAGCCCAGCTACTCCCGAAAGAAACGGTGCGGGAGAACGCATTGAGAGTCGTGCGCCGCACGAAGGAAGAGCTCCACCGGCTGGCCACTCCGCCACGGAACCAGCCCCCGGTGAGCCCGGACGCGACGGTGCCCACGGTGCTGCTGGTGCACGCGCTGACGGGAGACATGCGAGCGGGAGGAGAGGGAGGGTGGTGGGAGCCGGTCATCGGACCGGGCCGAGCACTGGATCCGGAGCGGATGCGGCTGCTGTGCTTCAACAACCTGGGCTCCTGTTACGGGAGCTCGGGGCCGGCGGACGAGGGCTTCCCGGGGCGCGTGGACGACCACCGCTTCACCCCTCCCGAGCCACTGCCAAGGGGAGGCCTGCGGCAGAACGAGCACCAGTTACCGGCCACGGTGACGCCGTGGGACCAGGCGCGGGCCATCCTGCAGGCGTTGGACGCGCTAGGAGTCGAGCGGCTCGCCCTGGTGGTCGGGGGTTCGCTGGGAGGGATGATCGTCCTGTGCCTCGCCGTACTGGCGCCGGAGCGCTTCGAGCGAATCTGTCCCATCGCGGCGGCGGAGGAGGCGAGTCCGTGGGTGGTGGGGTGGAACCACGTGGCGAGGCAGGCGCTGCTGCTGGACCCGGAGTTCCCCGAGGCGCCCGCGCGAGGCCTGGAGCTGGCGAGGCAGCTCGCGATGCTCACCTACCGGGCGGAGCCGGGCCTGCAATCGCGGCACGGGAGGAACCAGCCGCGCCCGGGAGAGACCCAGTCGGCCGAGTGGTCCTCGCGGGCGCTCTACCCCATCCAGAGCTACCTGGAGTACCAGGGAGCGAAGCTGAGGGCGCGCTTCGACGCGCGGACCTACCTGGCGCTGCTGGGAGCGATGGATCACCACGACCTCGCGCGGGCGCCGGAGGGAGACGCGGGTGAACCCTGGGGAGTGGCCCGCATCCGCGCGAGTGCCCTGTGCGTGGGCATCGACAACGACCAGCTCTTCTACCCCGAGCACATGGAGCGGCTGACGAACCGCCTGCGGACGCTCGGACGCCACGCGGAGTACGCGGAGCTCTCCAGTGCGCACGGGCACGACGGCTTCCTCATCGAGTGGGAGCCGCTCGACGGGCTGCTGCGGCGCGCGCTCGCCCTGCCTCGAGCTCCGGGCCCGGGGTACGAGGGCACGTCCACGGGAGGGGACGCCCCCTCCACGCCAGGAACGGTGGAGGAGGTGTTGCCGGCCGCCCTGCACTCGGCGGCGTACGCATTGTCCACTCGGCCCGCTCCTTGCTGAGAAGTAGCGCGGGGGCAGTTGACCGGAGAGGTCACCCGTCGCAGGCTTGAAGGCATGGGACGGCACACACACGAGGGTGAGGACGCCATCCCCCGGGCGCCCACACAAGAGGAGTGGGAGGCGATGGGGCCGGAGGAGCGGGAGCGGGTGGTGGAGTCACTGCCCGGAGAGGTGACGTGGGACGAGATGGCCATGCCGGAGGGCGACAAACACCTCCGGGCCAAGGTGCGCACGCTGGACCTGCTCGAGGGCTACTTCAGCCATCAGCGGCGCAAGGTGTACATCGGTGCGGAGCTGCCCATCTACTACCCGGGCGAGCGCCGCTTCGCCCCGGACCTGCTGGTGGTGCTGGATGTGGAGACGCACGAGCGGGAGAAGTGGGTGGTGAGCCACGAGGGCAAGGGGCTGGACTGGGTGCTGGAGGTCCACGTGGGCGGCGACCGGAAGAAGGACGCCGAGCACAACGTGGAGCGCTACGCGCGGTTGGGGATTCCCGAATACTTCATCTACGACCGGGCCCGGGAGCGGCTGGAGGGCTACCGGTTACCGGAGTCGGGGGTGAAGCGGTACGAGCGGATGGAGACGAAGCAGGGCCGCTACACCTCGGAGGTGCTGGGACTGGAGCTGGAGGTGGTGAACGCGCGCTTGCAGATATGGGCAGGCAACGCGCTGCTGCTGGAGTCGGGAGAACTGGTGGAACGAATGCGCGAGAAGCTGGAGGAAGTGCAGCGGCGGGTGGACGAAGAGGCGCGGCTGCGCGAACAGGAAACGCGGCTGCGCGAGCAGGAAGCGCGGCGGCGCGAAGAGGCGGAGCGCCGCATCGCGGAGCTGACGGCCGAGTTGGAACGCCTCCAGCACCGCGAGCAGTGAAGGCCGGGCTCAGCTCCCAGCGTGATGGGCGTAGACGGGAGCGTCCACCTCCTGGGTGAAGGCGCGCAGCTGCTTGTAGTCGTGGTACTCGGCCTGGAGCGTCACCGCGTCTCCCACCTCGATGCGCGTATCGCCGGAGGGGTGCAGCAACTCGGCGCCCTTGCCGCCCCGGCGCATGGACAACGCCAGCCCTCCGAAGCGGTCCCGCACCTCGGAGATGGTCAACCCTGGCAGCCCCTCACGCGCCTCGAAGACGGACACCACCATCAGGTGCGTGCCGATGCGGAACGAGTGGACGATGCGCGGATCCAACGCCGCCAGCGCCATGGCGGGAGCCGCCAGCGACGAGCTGCTCAGCGCCTCGGCCTTGAAGGTGTCGCGCACCTTGGCCACCAGGTCATCGTCGAAGAGCCGGATGACCACGCGGATGTCCGGGTTCATCTTCCGCGCGTCCAGCGCGATGTTCAGGTTGGCCAGGTCATCGTCCGTGGCGCAGACGATGGCCGCCGCCGTCTTCACGTTGGTGCGTGGCAGGCACTGGTGGCTGCGGATGTCGTCGATGAGCAGCGGCACCTGCTCGTCGCGCAGCACCGCCACGAAGGCCGCCTCCTCGCGCTTCTCCACCACCACCACGTCCATGCCCAGCGAGCGCAACTGCACCACCACGCGGTACCCCACCCTCCCCGCGCCGCACACCACCACGTGCCCCTTGAACGTCTCGGCGATCACCTCGAACCACTCCTTGTCCTGCCGGTGCCTGGCGAAGAAGAGATAGGCGAAGCGCACCACGCCGTCGACGAGCACCGCGATGCCCACCGGCGGGATGACCATGTCGAGGAACATCAACAGGCTGTCATCCACGTCCAGAGAGGGCTGCCCGTAGAGCAGGAAGTAGACGTGGCGTAGCGCCTTGCCCAGGCTCACCCCGTGCCCGTCCGGCCCGACGTAGCGCCAGCGGTAGAGCAACGGCATGCAGCCGAAGAGCAACACCGCCATGAGGACCGTCGTGCGGAAACGGCGCAGCAGCGCGAACAGGTACCGCAGATTCATCGCCAGGCGGCGGCGGGGAGTCACCATCGCCTGCCTGCGTACCACGGCCGTGGCACCTCGACCACCCACGAGGCGCATGACACGATGTCAGACATGAACATCCTGGTGGGGGCCTTCACGGTGCTGGTGGGCCTGAGCTGTGCGTACTGGCTCCTGGGCGCGTGGGGCTTCGTGCAACTCGCGCGGACACGCCTCACTCCAGCCGCAGGAAGTCCACCCAACCCGCGTCGCCGCCGGCCGTGCCACTGCCGCTCTTGCGATAGATGAGCTGCACGGAGTGGCTCCCCGCGGCCAACCACCAGGACTGGGCGGCCCACGCCGTCTCACCCGAGATGCTGTTCTTCTTCGCCCCGTCGATCCACAGCTCCAGGTAGTCGGCGTACTGCTCCGAGCTCACCCGCCACATGAACCGGAGTGTCCTCGGGCCGTCGGCGGTGAACTCGAGCGTGCTCGTCTGACCATGGCCCACCTGCCCGCTCCGGGCCGAGTCGTTGTCCGTGTAGTAGGACTTGCCGTCGCCGTACCAGTACGCGCTGCCGCCCACCCGGAAGGACAGACTGGTATTGTCCAGGCCGTTGTTGAGGGTGATGCCACTGCCCGGGTTGTCCACCATCACGGTGATGCGCGACTCGGCGGTGTTGCCCGCGGTGTCCCAGGCGCGAGCCACCAGCGTCTGGTAGCCATTCTTCACCCACGGGTCCGTGGCCCAGGACATGGACCAGGGCGCGCTCGTCCGGGTGGCGAGGAGGTAGTTGCCCGAGTCACTGTAGAACTCCACCCGGGAGATGCCGCTCGCGTCGCTCGGGGTGGCGGAGAGGGTGACGTTGCCCTGGACGATGGCACCGTCCGCCGGCGTGGAGAGGGACACGGCGGGAGGCAGGGTGTCCGCGTTCTGCACGGCCACGGTGATGACCTTGCTGGCCACCAGCGCGCCCGCCCGGTACGCCTCGGCCTTCAGCTCGTAGCGGCCATCCGTGACCCAGGGGCTCGTGGCCCAGGAGAGCGCGAAGGGCGCGCTGGCGTCGGTGGTGATGAGGTACCAGCTCGCCGTGGAACCGGCCGCGCGGCTGAACAGCTTGACGGTGTCCACGTCGTCGAGGGGATGCCCGGCCGCGGAGAGCTGGACGCTCACGGTGCCCGCCACCTGGGCCTCGTTCCTCGGGGAAGAGAAGTCCACCCAGTACGTCTGCGCGGTGGCGTTCTTCACCGTCACCGAGGTGAGACCGGTGGCCACCACGCTGGTGCCCTGGTACGCCTCGGCCTTCAAGTCGTAGTCCCCGTCATTCACCCACGGGTGGGTGGCCCAGGAGATGGCGTAGGGCGACGTGGTGTCCGTGTTGAGGAGGTACCACGCGTCCGAGGTACCCGCGGTGCGGCTGTAGAAGCGCACGCCCTCCACGGTGGCTCCGCTCACGCCCGCCTGCAGCGAGACGTTGCCCGAGACGGTGACTCCACCTGCGGGCGAGGAGAAGGACACCGAGGCCGCCGCGTTCTTCACCAGGACCCGGAGGGTCCCCGTGGCCTTGAGCACCGTCCCCTTCCACGCCTCGGCCTTGAGCTCGTACGCCCCATCGGCCACCCAGGGGTTGGTGGCCCAGGTGGCGCCGTAGGGCGCGGTGGTGTCCGAGGCCATCGCGTACCACTCGGTGGCGCCATCCCGGCGGCTGTAGAGCTTCACGGTGTCCACGGCGCCGCCGCCCACCGAGGCATTGAAGGCCACGCTCCCGGACACGGTGGCTCCCGGGGAGGGCGCGTCGATGGAGACCCAGACATCCTCCACCGCCCCCGTCACCGGCGAATACTTGTAGAGGTTGGAGGCGGACGAGTACGTGCTGCCCGGTGACAGGTAGTTGTTGAGATAGGAGACCGTCTTGGTGACGTAGGAGGCGTAGGGGTTGTAGCCGGCGGATTGAATCCCCTGGACCCAGCGGTTGACGGCGGTGGTGACGGCCACCCCGCCGCGGATGTCCGAGACGTAGCGCTCGGTGATGGGCTTGTAGCGGGCGAGCGTGGCCAGCTTCATCCCGATGAAGTGCACCGCCTCCCGCCGGTTGCTGAAGCTGACGTACTTGTTGTTCGGGTCCCACGAGGGCTGGCACGCCAGCACGTAGGAGGGCCGTCCACCGGCCGCCTCCGAGCTGGTCCACTTCCACCCGTACAGGTTGTTGGCGTAGAGCCCGATGCGGGTGAAGCCATAGCCAGACTCGTTGGCGGCCATGGCCAGCAGCGCGGCCGCGGGCGTTCCCCAACGCGCCTCCGCCTCCTGGGCGTGGGCCTTGAGCTCGTCGATGAACGCCGTCTTCTCCGCCGACGTGGGATGGCCGGGCTGGGGCGCGTAGCAGTCCCACTGCGCGCGGGCCGTACCGCCGCCCACGAGGCCCGCCAACAGCACCCATCCCAACACCCATCGAGAGACTGGATTGGCAATCCGTCGCATCGGTATCGAATATCACGGCGCGAGCTCTTCGGAGGCGGGGAACCCGCGCCGTCCCCTACTCGTCCCGGGTGAGGACACCACAGGCCACCCGGTCTCCCGAGTTGCCCGATAGCTCCGTCACCTGGGAGAGAGGAGGTTGGGGGCAAGTGGGCTCTCGCTTGAGACCTCAGGCTCCCGTCGTCGGGGTGATGCTCGTCTCGGCTTCCTGCTTCGCCCGCCTGCGCTCGATGAGCCACACCGACAGCACGCCCAACTCGTAGCAGAGCAGCATCGGACCGGCCATCAGCGACAGGTTCACCACGTCACCCGTCGGCGTGAGGATCGCCGCCGCGATGAGGCACACCACGAACGCGTGCCGCTGGTACTTCATCAGGAAGCCCGCCCTCACGATGCCCACCAGGCCCAGCAACGCCATCACCAGCGGCAGCTCGAAGATGATGCCGAACGACAACAGCAGCAACAGCACCAGCGATAGCTGCTCGTTCATCGTCAGCATCGGCTTCGTCCACGACGCCGCCACGTGCCGCGCCTTGCCCAGCGCCAGCTCCTTCTCCAGCCGCCACAGCCCCGCCAGCTCCTCGGTCCGCGTGGGCGCCACCCCGGCCAGCAGGCTCGCCGCCTCGTCCATGGCCTTCGACGACGCCCCGTAGTCCGCCTTCGCGTACGCCTCCACCGCCTCCGCCCGCTTCTCCACCGTCTGCCGCAGCACGCTGCGCGCCTGCACCCCGAAGCCGTCCGCCGACGCGTCCAGCAGCCGCCCCAGCCCGTCCAGCCGCGCCTCCAACTCCACGCTCTCCGAGGGCGCCCGCGTCGCCTCCGGCATCTGCCCCATTCCGTCCGCCTTCAGCCCCGTGCTCGCCTCGCGCGCCAGCTGCCCCGCCCGCTCCGCGTCCCCAATCCGCAGGAAGCGCAGCGCGTCGTCCGCCCTCAGCCTCGCCACGTCCAGCCGCTGGGAGATGGCCAGCCCCTCCTCGTCGTTGAGGAGGAACTTGAACATCGACGGCAGCACCGCGAAGTAACAGAACAGCGCTCCCGCCAGGAACGCCGCCGAGCCCAGGAACACGAACGGTCCCGCGTAGCGGCGCTCATCCGGATACAACCCCGGCGCCACGAAGCCCCAGATCTGCATCAGGATGACGGGCGTCGTCAGGAAGATGCCGCAGTAGACGCCCACCTTCATCAGGACGTTCAGCTCCTCGATGCCCGAGGTGTAGACGAGCGAACGGCCCTCGGCCGGCAACGCGTCCAGCACCGGCTTCATCAGGATGCCGAAGATGGGCTTGGCGAACACCAACGCCGCGCAGCCCAGCACCAACACCGCGATCGTGCACTTGAGAAGGCGGGAGCGGAGCTCCGTCAGGTGCTCCGCCAGACTCATCCGAAGGTCGTTATCCACGGGCGCGAATCTCGAGGGCTAGCCACTCTTGGGGGCGTTGCGCGCCACCGTGCCGGGAATGGGCTCCAGACGCGGAAGGGCGTCCGGCTCCGCGGCCCCGGCGGCGGACGGCTCGGCGGTGGGAGAAGCAGTGCTGGCGGCCTGGGCCACGACGGCCTCGGCGCCCTGCGGCTCGGGGGCCTGGGCCACCTCCGGAGCGCCGATGACGGACGGCGGCACGGGCAGGGGCGCGGGCACCGGAGAGGGCAACACCGCCGGGGTGGCCGGGTGCACCGGAGGACGGGGCTCGTCCTGGATCTCCTGGTCCATCTTGTAGAACTCGCGCTCCACCACCGTGCGGACCTCATCGGTCTGTCGGCGGAACTCGCGCACGAACTTACCGATGGTCCGCGCGAATTCGGGCAGCTTCTGCGGCCCGAGCACGAGCAGCGCCACGACCACGATGAGGATGAGCTCGCCTGCGCCGATGTTGAACATGAACGGATGGATCCAGGGGGAACCGCCCCCCGGGTTATCGCGCCCCGGACGGCGAGGTGCAACCCGATTGGACGGTGTCCCGTCCGCCTGCCTCCCCGTCCCCCGGCACTCGGGGGCGGACACGGGGCAAATCGCCCCTCAGGACCGGGGACTCCCACCCCCGGTGGGCACGGGCACCACGGCGAGCGGGGCAGCGGCCACCCGGTCGCGCGCCAGCACCCGGCGCTCCACCAGGAAGAACATGACGGGCGCCATGAGCGTGAGGGCCATGGACACGAACACCACCTGGTTCATCCCCCCGAGCTGCCCGTCGGGCAGGTCCGTCAGCATCTGAGAAGACAGGAAGGCCCCGGCCGCGGCGCCCAGGTGCTGCACGGCGGACTGGAAGGACATGAAGCGGGCGCGGATGGACTGCTCCGGGACGCGCGAGGTGAGTGTGCTGTAGGCCACATTGCGCATCCCCATGGACAGGAAGAAGCACGCGAAGATGGCCACCAGGGGTACGCCGGCCGGCGGGTGGATGAAGACGATGTAGAGCGTGCCGATGAACAACATCGAACCCACCGTGCCCACCCGGAACGAGCCCAACAGGTCCACCGCCTTGCCCGCCACCCGCAGCGTCACGAAGCTCACCAGCCCGCCGACGAAGTAGATGAGCTCCAGCTCCTCGCGCGGGTACCCCAGGTTGTGCTGCACGTAGCCGGAGATGTTGGGGATGATGATGAAGCCCGCCAGGTTGAGCAGCGACGTCATCGAGTAGGACAGGAGCACGTCCGTCCGGGTGAACAGCTCCTTCGCGCTGACGACGGGGCCCCGCTGTTGCTCCAGGTGTCCGCGAATCGGCGGCAGGTAGAAGATGGCTCCGGCCACCAGGAGCATTCCCAGGCCCGCCACCGCGAAGAAGGGCATGCGCCAGCCCGCCCAACCCGCCAGCTTCAGCGCCAGGGGGATGCCCAGCACGGACGCCACCGAGAAGGCCCCCATCACCGCGCCCATGGCCCGCCCGCGCCGCTCCGCCGGGATGAGGTCCGCGATGATGGACATGGACAGCGACGTGGCCGGGCCGCCGAACAGGCCCGCCAGCGCCCGCGCCACCAGCAGCGACGTGAGCCCCGTGGCCAGTCCTCCCGCCGCCGTGCTCACCACCAGCCCCAGCATGGCCACCGCCAGCGCCTTGCGCCGGTCGAAGCGGTCCAGGAAGTAGCTGCCCGCCACCCCCGCCACGCACCCGGCCGCCGTGTACGCCGCGCCAATGGTTCCGATGTGGCTGGTGGCGATGCCCAACCCCGTCGCGAAGTCGGGGCCCAGCGGCATCACCATCACGAAGTCCAGGATGTTGACGAACTGGACCGCGCCAATCAGGAAGACGACCGCACGCTCTGAGACCGCTCGGGGCGAGGACATGTGCCCCTCCTAGTTGGATGCCAGAGCGGGCGCACGGGATTCCTCCCGCGCGCCCCGCTCTCACACCTTGAAGCGCCGGATCTCGGCGCGGAGCACCTCGGACTGACGCTGGAGGCTGTCGATGGCCTCCTCCAGCCCCTTCACCGAGCGCGTCTGGTGCTCGGATACACCCTTGATGGCCTCCACCGCCTTGAGCACCTGCTCGCTGCCCTTGGTCTGCTCCTTCTGGGCGCGGTTGAGGTGGGTGACCATCTCGTTGATGTTCTCGATGGAGCGGGTGATCTGCTTGCTGCCGTGCGCCTGCTCCTGGCTGCTGCGCTGCACGTGCGCCGTAATCGCCTTCATCCGCTCGGCGCTGTTCATGATCTGCTCGCCGCCCTTGGCCTGCTCGTTGGAGGCCTTGGAGATCATCTGCACCGTCTCGGAGATGCGGTGGATGGCCTGCGTCACCTGCTTGCTGCCGCGCGCCTGCTCCACCGTGGCCCGGGCAATGGCCTTCACCATCTGCGTGGACTTCTGCGCGCTGTCGTTGATTTTCCGCAGGCTGCCCTCGGCCTCGCGGCCCAGCTGCACGCCCTCCTCCACGTTGCGCACGCCCTGGTTCATCACCTGCACCGCGTTGCGGCTCTCCTCCTGCACGCGGCTGATGAGGTCGGCGATCTCCTTGGTGGAAGCGCCCGTGCGCTCGGCCAGGTCCTTGATCTCGTCCGCCACCACGGCGAAGCCCTTGCCGTGCTCACCCGACTGCGCGGCGATGATGGCGGCGTTGAGCGCCAGCAGGTTGGTCTGCTCGGCCACGTCGTCGATGACGTTGAGGATGTTGCCGATTTCGGAGATGCGCCGGCCCAGGCTGTCGATGACGCCCGAGGCCCCGAGGCTGGACTCCTTGATGCGGTCCATGCCCTGCATCGTCTTGCGCAGCGCGTCCACACCCGTCTTGGCGTCCTCGGACACCTGCTCGGACAGGCGCGCCGTCTCGTTGGCGTTGGCCTCCACCTGGCCGATGGAGCTGTCC
Organism: Archangium violaceum Cb vi76; assembly: GCF_000733295.1. Classification (GTDB taxonomy): domain Bacteria; phylum Myxococcota; class Myxococcia; order Myxococcales; family Myxococcaceae; genus Archangium; species Archangium violaceum. Next base: position 28,786 of record NZ_JPMI01000056.1, read on the forward strand.
ATCTGGCTGATGCTGGAGGACGTCTCCTGGGTGGAGTCGCGCAGCTCGTCGATGTTCTTGGCGACCTCCTTGATGGAGAACGTCATCTCCTCGATGGCGCTGGTGGTCTCCTCCACGCTGGCGGCCATGGCCTGGACGTTCTCGGCCACCTCGTCGTTGGTGGCGGCCATCTCCATGATGGAGGAGCTGCTCTCCTCGGCGCTCTGGTAGAGCACCTCCACGTTCTCCGCGATGCCACGCAAGCTGGCGAGCATCTGCTCCATGGACGAGGACGTCTCCTCCACGCGGCCCTGGATGGTGGAGGCGCCCGAGGACACCGTGGTGCCGGCGCGCGAGAGCTGCTCGATGACGCCGGAGACGACCTCGGACACGCCGCGCACCTGACCGAGCGTCTTGCGCAGCGACTGGCCAATGCCGTCGAGCGCCTCGGCCAGCTGGCCCAGCTCGCCACCACCGCCGGTGGTCTCCACCGAGACGCGGCTGGTGAGGTCCCCCTCGGCCATCCTGCGCGCCACCGCCATCATGCGATCCAGCGGCTTGAGGATGAGCTTGTGGGTGACGATGTAGATGAGACCCACCACCACGGCCAGGCCGATGACGAAGGCCGCCACCAGCAGCAGGGTGAGCTCACTGAGGATGTCGCGCAAGGGCGCGAAGTCCACCACCACGATGATGCGGCATCCCCCCGCGCCACACCGCGGACCCTGAGAGGCCTCGGCCAGGAGCCGATCCCCGTTGGGCAGCACGAGGGACGAGGGCGACTCGGGCCGGAACAGCTGGCCGATCAGATCGTTGAGCCGCTCGGGCCGGACGCCGCCCTCCAGGAGGATGCTCTGGTCGCTGGAGACGATGGCGGCGTAGGTGAAGTCCTTGTCCACGTCGGACACGCCCACGATGGCCCGCATGGCCACCGTATCGGCCTGCATGTCCATCGTGTCCGCGCCCGGCCGGGTGAGGACGCTGGCGAGCTCCCGGGCCTTGGCGTGGCCGTGCTCCACGAGCCTGGACTCCAGGTAGTTGGAGACCATCCAGGAGATGGAGAAGTGGAGGGCCCCGAGAATGAAGATCAGGGCCAGGGTGAAGGTCGCGAAGAGGACGACCCGGAGACCGGGTTTTGGCAGGCGTCGGAGCAAGGCCTCGGGACTGTAGGAAGGTTGACCCTCGAAGGGCAAGAAACCGGCGGTGCGCCCCCCGGAGAGAGAGGGAGCGGGCGTGGGGAGCCCATCCGCTCCATACTGGATGGGTGGGAGCCCCCTCCATGACCCAGACGCTGCTGCTGACCGACCCCCTCTTCCTCCGTCATGACCCGGGCCCCGAGCACCCCGAGTGTCCGGAGCGCCTGTCCCGCATCCTGGACCTGCTCAACCAGGAGCCCATCCGAGGGACCGAGCGGAGGGCACCCCGTCCGGCCACCGAGGAGGAGCTCGCGGCGGTACACACCCAGCGGCTGCGCGACTCGCTGAGGGCGATGCGCGGCCGGCACGAGGTGATCGACCCGGACACGCTGACGTCGCCGGACACGTATGACGCGGCGGTGCTGGCGGCGGGGGCGTCGGTGCAGGCGGTGGAGGAGGTGCTGGCGGGGCGGGCACGCAACGCCTTCGCGCTGGTGCGGCCCCCGGGGCACCACGCCGAGCCGGACCGGGCCATGGGCTTCTGCCTCTTCAACAACGTGGCCATCGCCGCGGAGGCCGCGCGCCGCCAGGGGGCCGAGCGGGTGCTCATCTTCGATTGGGACGTGCACCACGGCAACGGCACGCAGGCGGCCTTCTGGACGCGGCGCGACGTGCTGTACATGTCGGTGCACCAGTACCCCTACTACCCGGACTCGGGCGCGCCCTTCGAGGTGGGTGAGGGCCCCGGGGCCGGCTACACGCTCAACTGCGGGATGGAGGGAGGGGCGACGGACGCGGACTATGGGGCGTTCTTCCAGGACCTCTTCCTGCCGGTGGCGCAGGCCTACAAGCCGGACCTGGTGCTGGTGTCCGCGGGCTTCGACGCGCACCACGCGGACCCGCTGGCGGACATGCGGCTCACCGAGCGCGGCTTCGCGGCCATGTGCACGGCGCTCCGGGAGCTGGCGGAGAGCACCTGCCAGGGGCGGCTGGTGTTGATGCTGGAGGGCGGTTATTCGCTGGAGGGGCTCTCCGAGTCGGTGCACGCTTGCGTGGAGGTGATGGCGGGAGAGAGGAAGGACGGCTTCCCGATGGGGGTCTCGAGGGAAGCGGCGGCGGCGCTGCAGCGCAGCCGTGAGGCGCTCAAGCCCTACTGGTCCGTGCTGGGCCGGTGAGGCGCGCCGGAGTGGAGATCCGGATGACGTTCACAGGTGCCGGGGTGAGACGTGGATCGTGAAGCCGTGGAGAAGTTGCAGCGCGCGGGCCTGAAGGTGGAGCAGCCGGAGATGCTGCGCGTGGCCATCCAGCGCGACGAGAACAAGCGGGTGGTGACGGTGCGCAACGAGGTGCCGGTGATGGGCAACGAGGGCCTGGTGCTCTTGCCGCTCAAGCCCATCTCGCAGTTGTGGACGGGCTCGGCGGTGCCGCCGGACCTGTCGCGGACACCGCCGCCGCAGTACCAGCCCTTCCTCCTGCTGCTGGAGTCGACGGCCGCCAACTACTGCGCGGCCCAGGGCCGGCCCGAGACGGACGAGGAGTTCGAGCGGCTCTTCCGCCAGCTGCGCCGCAGGCCGGACGGGACGGACGCGCACCCGCTCTTCTCGTACCTGCAGGGAGCGGCGCGGCTGTACATGTCGCTGCGCGACGTGAGCCAGGCCGAGTTCGAGGCGGTGGTGAACCGGCTGAGCCAGTCGGCGAAGTGGCATTCCACGCACACGGGCAGCACCAACTACCACCGCGAGGTGCTGCAGGGGGTGTTCGGCGCATGATCGACCTGTACACGTGGGCGACACCGAATGGGCACAAGGTGTCCGTGACGCTGGAGGAGCTGGGGCTGCCGTACACGGTGCACCCGGTGAACATCGGCAAGGGCGAGCAGAAGCAACCGGGGTTCCTGAAGCTCAACCCCAACGGGCGCATCCCGGCCATCGTGGACCGCGAGGAGGGAGACTTCGCGGTGTTCGAGTCGGGCGCCATCATGCTCTACTTGGCGGAGAAGACGGGGAAGCTGCTGCCGGCGGACCGCAAGGGGCGCTCACGGGTGACACAGTGGTTGATGTTCCAGATGGCGGGCGTGGGCCCCATGCAGGGGCAGGCCAACGTCTTCTTCCGGTACTTCCCGGAGAAGCTTCCCGCGGCCATCGAGCGCTACCAGAACGAGACGCGGCGGCTCTACACGGTGCTGGACACGCGGCTGGGCGAGAGCGAGTACCTGGCGGGCGAGTACAGCATCGCCGACATCGCGAACTGGGCGTGGGTGCGCGTGCATGACTGGGCGGGCGTGTCCGTGGACGGGCTGCCGAACCTGCAACGCTGGCTGGCGGCCATCGAGCAGCGGCCCGCGGCCCAGAAGGGACTGACCGTGCCGCACGTGGTGAAGCTCGACACGTCCACCGCGCAGGAGCAGGCCATCAAGTCGGCGCGGAGCATCGTGCAGCGGTAGGGCCGAGGAGAGAGCCGAGGAGATGGAGCAGGCCGGCCTCGCGAATATGCTGGGCCGCATGCGCCTCCTGCTCCCGCTCCTCGTGCTGCTGACCGCTTGCGCGACCCCAGCGTTCACCCTACCGGAGGACGAAGTACCCGAGATCGTGTCCTCCTCCTGGGAAGAGGCTCGCGCGGACCCGACCTGCGTGGTGCCAATATGTGACGGGGAGCGCTGCGCCATCTGGCGTTGCCAGGACGTGGCGGAAGTGAAGGAGAAGGCGCCTTCCATCATCCTGGCGAGGGGAAACCTCCCGGTGGCGCGCCCTCCCATGGTGTTCCGTACCTGGCCGGGAGTGCGGCCTCCCACGGATTCCAACGCCACGACGGAATTGCGCTCTCCGCTCGCGGACACGCCCGAGCGCTGGTGGGGGCACCCCGTGGCGGCGCCCACCTCCGCGGATCCCGTCTTCGAAATCCCCTGGCACAACTGGAAGACGCGCGACCGGTTCGTCCCCAAGGAAGTGCGCCACTGGATGTGCAGCATCCCCCCGAAGGAGCCCTACGAGAAACACCACATCTTTCCGCAGCAGAAGACGTTGGCCACATGGGTCACGAGCAAGAAGATCGACATCCATGCTTTCACCATCCGCCTTCCCAGGAGCTTCCACCAGTGGCTGCACAGTGGCGGACCCGAAGGAGGGCAATGGAATGAAGCCTGGCGGCAATTCATGAACCAGAACCGCAGAACGGCCAACGCCGAGGACATCTGGCGATTCGCGGGCGAGCTCATGATGCGATTCGGCGTAAATGGCCCTCTCCTCCCCTACTACTGCGATTAAGACAGGAAGCGAGGAGCCCCGCGTATGAGCTATTTCCGTATCCAGGAAGACACGTCCGCAGGCCATACGGGCTCTATTGACGCTTCGCACAAATGGGGGCTTCCAGGCGTCCTCGACTGCCCTGCCTGCGAAGCGACCTGGGGGGACAACTCCAGAACGTATCCCTCTGTGGACCTCACTCCCGTAACATCCCTGGCCAACTTCGAGAGCGCCTGGCCCAAACCCATTGAGGAGTATGAACGGATGTGTGAGCTGGTGCGGCCCCTGCTGCCTCCAGGTGCGCTCCTGGAACCAGGAGCGGCATTCGGCCCGCTCGAAGGCAAGGCACAGGGCCGTTTCGGGCCACTGTTCACGGACTTCTCCGAGATTCTGCTGATTCAACGTGAGGCACTGGACAAGCTCCAGACGGACGGAATCCAGGGTCTCAAGGGCTGCCCGACCGCCCTGCGCTTCCGTCAGCGCAACTCGCCTGAGCTGCTCGAACTGGAGTTGCTCCCCATAGGCCGCTTGCACCCCAAGTGCCTTCCCCCCAATCCTCAACCTCCCTGTCCCCGCTGCGGTCGCATCATGCACCCCCTTCCAGACGTCCCGATACTGGACGCCTCCACCCTTCCCGAGCACCTCGACCTGTTCCGGTTGGAGGACTACTCGAACGTCAACATCTGCACCGGGCGCTTCGTCGATGCGTGCCAGCGCCTGGGATTGGATGGCGTGGTCTTCCAACCTCTGGAAGTGGCAGCGACACAGCCATGACGCTCGCCGCGCTGCTCGTCCTCGCGCCGTCCGCCGCGCAGGAGCAGGCCATCAAGTCGGCGCGGAGCATCGTGCAGCGGTAGAGCCACGGAGATGGATCAGGTCAGCCTCGCGCGAATACGCTGGGCCGCATGCGCGTCCTGCTCCCGCTCCTCGTGCTGCTGACCGCCTGCGCGACCCCAGCGTCCACCCTACCGGAGGACGAAGTACCCGAGACCGTGTCCTCCTCCTGGGAGGAGGCCCGCACGGACCCGACCTGCGTGGTCCCACTTTGTGATGGGGAGCGCTGCGCCATCTGGCGTTGCCAGGATGTGGCCGAAGTGGAGGAAGAGAAGGCGCCTCCCATCATCCTGGCGAGGGGAAACCTCCCGGTGGCCCGCCCTCCCATGGTGTTCCGCACCTGGCCGGGAGTGCGTCCCCCAACGGACTCCAACATCTCGACGGAGCTGCGCTCTCCACTCGCGGACACGCCCGAGCGCTGGTGGGGGCACCCCGTGGCGGCGCCCACCTCCGCGGATCCCGTCTTCGAAATCCCCTGGCACAACTGGAAGACGCGCGACCGGTTCGTCCCAAAGGAAGTGCGCCACTGGATGTGCAGCATCCCGCCACGGGAGCCCTACGAAAAACATCACATCTTCCCACAGCAGAAAATCCTGGCCGAATGGGTCGAAAGCAGGGGCATCGACATCCACGCATTCACCATCCGCCTGCCCAGGAGCTTCCACCAATGGCTGCACAGTGGCGGTCCAGAAGGTGGGCAATGGAACGAGGCCTGGCGGCAGTTCAGGAGGAAGAACCGATATACGGCCAAATCCGCGGACATCTGGCGGTTCGCGGGCGAGCTCATGATGCGCTTCGGCGTGAATGGCCCGCTCGTTCCCTACTATTGCGACTGACCAGGGCGCCGAAACCACGCATATGGACTATTTCATCATTCAGGAAGACAGGTCCGCAGGCTACACGGGCTATGTTGATGCCTCACACAAATGGGGCCTTCCAGGCGTCTACTGCCCCTTGTGTCAGGACAGCTGGAGTGGCGGCGCCAACGTGTATCCTTCGGTTGATTTGACGCCGATCACCGCGCTCGCCGACTTCGAGACATCCCGGGCCGAACCCATCGAAGAATATGAACGGATGTGCGAGCTGGTACGTCCCCTCCTGCCGCCAGGTGCGCAATTGGAGCCAGGAGCGGGATTCGGACCGCTCGAGGGCAAGGCCCAGGGCAGTTTCGGGCAATTGTTCATGTACTTCGACGAGGTGCTGTTGATTCAGCGCGAGGCCCTGAACAAGCTCCAGGCAGAGGGACTCCAGGGCATCAAGGGCTGCCCTACTGCCCTCCGCTTCCGCCAGCGCAACTCGCCCGAGCTGCTCGAGTTGGAGCTCCTCCCCGTGGGCCGAGTGCATCCCAAGTGCCTGCCCCCCACCCCTCAACCCCCCTGTCCCCGCTGTGGCCGCCTGATGCACCCCCTCCCGGATGTCCTGATACTGGACGCCTCCACCCTTCCCGAGCACCTCGACCTGTTCCGGCTGGGGGACTACTGCAACGTCAACATCTGCACCGGCCGCTTTGCCGATGCGTGCCAGCGTCTGGGGTTGGATGGCGTGGTCTTCCAACCCGTGGAAGTGGCAGCGACACAGCCATGACGCTTGATGCGCTGCTCGTCCTCGTTCCCGTCCGCACTGCTCGTGGCGACTGCCGCGACTCTCCTGCCAACGACGGGCTGCCGAACCTACAACGCTGGCTGGCGGCCATCGAGCAGCGGCCCGCGGCCCAGAACGGACTGACCGTGCCGCACGTGGTGAAGCTCGACACGTCCGCCGCGCAGGAGCAGGCCATCAAGTCGGCACAGAGCATCGTGCAGCGTTAGAGGCACGGAGATGGAGCAGGCCGGCCTCGCACGACTACGCTGGGCCGCATGCGCTCCTGCTCCCGATCCTCGTGCTGCTGCTGACCGCCTGCGCGACCCCAGCATCCACCCTACCGTATGAACTACTTCCGTATTCGAGAAGACAGGTCCACGGGTTACACGGGCTCTGTAGATGCCGTGCACAGATGGGGGCTACCGGGCGTCCGTTGCCCCGTGTGTCAAGACGCATGGAGTGGCGGCGCCGACGCATACCCTTCGGTTGACTTGACGCCGATCATCTCACTGGCAGATTTCGAAACCCCTCGGGCCGAACCCATCGAGGAGTACGAGCGGCTTTGCGAGCTGGTACGGCCCCTGCTGCCTCCAGGTGCACGGCTGGAGCCAGGAGCGGGGTTCGGCCCGTTCGAGGGCAAGGCCCAGGGCCGTTTCGGGCCACTGTTCACGGACTTCTCCGCGATTCTGCTGGTTCAACGTGAGGCCCTGAACAAGCTCCAGGCCGAGGGACTCAGAGGACTCAAGGGCTGCCCAACCGCCCTGCGCTTCCGCCAGCGCAACTCGCCCGAATTGCTCGAGCTGGAGCTCCTCCCCGTGGGCCGCATACACCTCGACTGCCTGCCCCCCAATCCTCAACCTCCCTGTCCCCGCTGTGGCCATCTGAAACACCCCCTCCCAAAGCCTCCCATTCTGGACGCCTCCACCCTTCCCGAGCACCTCGACCTGTTCCGGTTGGAGGACTACTCGAACGTCAACATCTGCACCGGGCGCTTCGTCGATGCGTGCCAGCGCCTGGGATTGGATGGCGTGGTCTTCCTCCCGCTGGAAGCGAGGTTCAGCGCCGGTCCATGAAGATCCGCAGGATGTACCAGAACAGCAGCGCCACCGAGGAGAACAGGGTCAACGCCGCCGCCACGTGCGAGCCCACCGGGTAGTGATGCAGCACGTTGGACGTGTAGTAGAGGATGTACCCCGCCGCGACCACGACCATCACCGCCGCGAAGAGCGTCCCCAGCGTGAAGCCGAAGAGGAGCGACACGACGATCAGCCCCAGGGCCGCGAACCCGGCGACCATCAGCGCGGGACGCAACCACGAGAAGTCACGCCGGGTGATGAAGACCGTCCCCGTCAATCCCACGAAGACGAGCCCCGTGAGCACTCCCGCCTTGGCGATGATGTTCGGGTCCCCGGAGAAGTAGGCGGCCATGTACAGCAGCGGCAACATGATGATGGCTTCCGCCACCACGTAGAGCCCGAGCCCGAGGTATTGCATGGCCGGGGAACTCGCGGACCGCGCCCACCGGTCCGCCACCCACCCCACGACCATGAAGGCGCCCAGGACGATCAGCCAGCTCATCCGCCCGCCGAGCATCGTCCGCACGAGCGGCTGCGCCAGCGATGAGTTGATCAGCGCCGCCTCCAACGCGATGAAGGCCAGCACCGCGCCTCCCAGGTGGAGGTACGTCTTCCGGATGAACGCCATCCGCTCCGAGATCGGAGCCTCCGCGGCGATCATCCCTCCCGTAGCCGTGTTCCAAGCCATGTCTCGTCCTCCTCTCGCTCTTCACCGATAACGGCGCTCGAGGTCCCCGTGGGGCGCAGTCTCCTCACGGTGGAGATGTGCGAGAGGTTTCGCTCGGCGGCATGACCGCTCTCCGCTGACCGCCAGCCCCCGGGGTGAAGCGTGGGCCGAGCGCCCGGAGGGCCGCCTGCCATCACCATGCCGCACCGCGTCGTTTTCCTTCCCCACACCCTCCCATTCCGTGGCAGGAAGTCGCCCGCACATCCGGAGGAAAGACACATGGCGGAGTTGAGCTATCGCACGGCGCTGGTGACGGGAGCCTCGAGTGGCCTGGGACGCGGGATGGCGCTCTGGTTCGCCCGGCGGGGCGTCAAGGTCTACGCCGCGGCCCGGCGCCGCGAGAACCTGGAGGCGCTCGCCAACGAGGCCCGTGCCGCCAACGCCTCCGTCGAGCCCGTGGAGCTCGACGTGGCCGACGCGGACAACACCCTCGCCCGCATCCGCGAGCTGGACGCCGCCTGCGGCGGGTTGGATCTCATCATCGCCAACGCCGGCTTCGGCCAGGAGACGTCCGGCAAGCGCATCAAATGGGACACGGTGAAGAAGGTCATCGACGTCAACGTCACCGGTGCCGCCGCCACCCTGAGCGCCGTGCTTCCGCAGATGGTGGAGCGCAAGCGCGGTCACGTGGTGGGCGTGGCCAGCCTCGCCGCCTTCCGTGGCCTGCCGCGCAACGCCGCCTACTCCGCCTCCAAGGCCTTCCTCCACACCTTCATGGAGAGCCTGCGCGTGGACCTGCGGGGCACCGGCGTCAACGTCACCTGCCTCTACCCCGGCTTCGTGAAGAGCGAGATGACGGCCCAGAACAAGTTCCAGATGCCCTTCCTCCTCGAGACGGAGGAGGCCGTGGAGCTGATGGCGAAGGCCATCGTGCGAGGGGACGCCCAGTACGCCTTCCCCTGGCAGATGGCCAGCGTCATGGGCCTGCTGAAGCAACTGCCCAACGCCATCTTCGACGCCGCCATGCGCAAGGCGCGCTGAGGCACACGGCGGTCCCGGAGCGCGCCGGGGACTACGGCGCGCCCATGATGAAGTCCTGCACGCCCACGGCGCCCTTCTCCGGCGCCACATCCTCGGGCTGCGTGCCCTTCTTGAACCAGATGTTGGTGGCGTCCTTCGTCCCGGACGAGGCGATCTTCCCCGTCTTCTTGTCGATGCGCAGCAGCCGCATGTTGTCGCGCAGCCACTCGGGCGGCCAGAACTCGGACTGGGGACGCGCCGCCAGCGCCGGCTTCATGTAGTTGAGCCAGATGGGCAGCGACGCGCGGCCACCCGTCTCGTAGCGGCCCAGCGGGTGCTCGTTCTTGTCGTAGCCCACCCACGTCACCGTCACCAGGTCCCGCGTGAAGCCGGCGAACCACGTGTCGAACGAGTCGTTGGTGGTCCCCGTCTTGCCCGCAGCCGGCTTGCCCAGCTTCTGCGCGGGGCCACCCGTGCCCTCCGCCACCACGCCGCGCAAGAGCGACGTCGTGATGAAGCCCGTCTCGGGGCTCATCACCTGCTCGCCCGGCTCGAACAGGCGGGCGTAGCCGGCGGCCACCCGGTCCTGGAGCGGTGCCCACGCGTCGTCGTACGCCGTGTGGTCCTCCAGCGTGCGGCCGAAGCGGTCTTCAATCTTGCGGATGAAGTACGTGGGCTTCTTGCGGCCGTAGCGGTTGAAGACGGCGTACACGTTGGCCAGGTCGTACGGGTACACGCACGAGGAGCCCAGCGCCGCCGAGAAGTCCTGGTTCATCGGCGTGGTGAGGCCCAGCCGCGTGCTCCACTCGGCCATGTTCTTCACGCCCACCGCCGCGAACGTCTTCACCGCGGGGATGTTCATCGAGTTCACCAGCGCCGTGCGCAGCAGCACGTCCCCGAGGAACTCGTCGCTGTAGTTGTCCGGCTTCCACGCGACGCCGTTCTCCGGATCGTGCTCGACGATGGGCGAGTCCACGATGATGGTGGCGCCCGTCCACCCCAGCTGCTCCAGCGCGGCCGAGTACACCAGCGGCTTGAAGGAGCTGCCCGGCTGACGGCACGCCTGGAAGGCGCGGTTGAACTCGTTGGCGTCGAAGTCGTAGCCGCCCACCATCGCCGTGAGGTACTGGCGGTGCGGGTCGATGGACACCAGCGCGCTCTGCAGCTGCGGCTCCTGCTCCAGCCGGAAGAGCGGCACGCCCTCGGGGATCTCCTTGTCCATCTTCCGATCGAACTGGACGTTGTCGTCCGTGAGCTCCTTCTTCACCACGTGGCGCACGACGATGACGTCATCCACGTTGAGCACCTTCCTGGCGGAGGTGAGCATCAGCCCCGGGTAGTAGCCCTCGGGGTTCACCTTGCGCGCCCAGCGCATGCCCAGCAGCGGCAGCAGGCCCTTGTGCGGACCCACCTGCACCTCCACGCCCTCGGGCTCCACCTTCGTCACCCGGGCCACGTACAGCTTGTTCTCCTGGAGCGGCTCGTTGCCCATGGCCTTCATCGAATTGTCGATGAACTCCTTGCGCTCCTGCTCCGTGGTCAGCTGCTTCACCGGCCCGCGGAAGCCCTGGCGCTTGTCGATGGCCATCAGCCCCTCGAGCACCGACTCCTGCGCCGCGCGCTGGCGCTCGCTGTCCATGGTGGCGAAGACCTTCAGGCCATCATTGAGCAGCGTCTTGTTCGTGTAGCGGTCCACCACGTCCCGGCGCACCTGCTCGGTGAAGTACGGCGCGAACTCGTGGAAGACGTCCTCCACCGGGTACACGTTCACCGGCTCGGCATCGGCCTGCTCGCGCTCCTGCGCGGTGATCATCCCCTCGTCGAACATGCGGCGCAGCACGTACGAGCGGCGCTTCTTCGCCGCCTCCGGCTTCTTGAAGGGCGAGTAGCGGCTGGGCGCCTGCGGCAGGCCGGCGATCAGCGTCATCTCCCCCAGGGTCAGGTCGCGCACGTCCTTGCGGTAGTAGTTCTCCGCCGCGCTCTGCACGCCGTAGCTGTGGTGCCCGAGGAAGACGTTGTTCAGGTAGAGGTAGAGGATCTCCTCCTTCGTCAGCGCCTCCTCCAGGCGCCGGGCGAGGATGGCCTCGCGAATCTTGCGCGTGAGGTTCTTCGCCGTGGCGCTCTCGTAGCCCTCGGCGGCGATGAGCACGGCCTTCGCCGTCTGCTGCGTCAGGGTGGAGCCACCCTGCACGCTGCCGCCCAGGCCCAGCTTCTTGCGGATCGTCTTGGTGGCCGCGCGCGCCGTGCCCAGCACGTCCACGCCGTAATGGTCGAAGAAGCTGGAGTCCTCGCTGGCGATGAAGGCCTGCACCAGCCGCTTGGGGATGCGCTCGTAGGGCACCACCTTGCGCCGGTGGTGGTAGAACTCACCGGCCAGCACCGCGTCATCGGTGTAGACCTCGGTGACGATGGGCGGCCAGTACTGGTCCACCTTGGGGATGTCCGGCAGCCCCTGGGAGTAGTGGTAGTACACGCCGGCCACCGCCACCACCGCCGCGGTTGCGCCCGTCAACGTGGCCCAGGCGGCGAACTTCAGCAGGCGCACCCAGATGGGGCGCTTGGGCGGAACACCGTCGAGCACCAGCTTCGACTCGGAGCGATCGGTCTTCTCGGGATTCTGACTCATGAGGGTTCCAGCGCGGCGCGCTTGAGCACGTCCTTCAACTCCGGGGGCATCTTCGCCTCCACCGCCACCTTGCCCCCGTGAGCCGGGTGGGGAAACTCTATGAACTCGGCATGCAGGAACAGGCGTTTGAGCCCCCAACGGGCCCGCACATCCCTGTTGAAACCGAAGTCACCGTATTTCTTGTCCCCGGCCACCGGGTGTCCAATGGCGGTCAGATGCCTTCTTATCTGATGAGTGCGTCCGGTCTCGATGACGCAGGAGAGGAGGGCTACCTCGCCCGATTGCTTGATGACCTTCCATCGAGTGACGGCCTCCTGCATGTTCACCCCGCGACGGGCCTTGGACTCGGCCGTCTGCTGGTGTTCGGCGAGCGGGAGGTTAATGACCCCCGAGTCCTTCGGCATCCGGCCTTTGACCAGTGTCAGATACCTCTTGCGGGGATGTCCGTTGGTGAAGAGTTCCGTGAAGTGAACCATCGCCGGACGGCGCTTGGCCACGAGGATGACGCCGCTCGTCTCCCTGTCCAGCCGGTGAGCGGGGCTGGCGGCGAAGTCGTTTCTCACCGCCTTGGGCCCCAGGTAGGCGCGCACATAGTCCACCAGCGTGCCCCCGGTGATGCCGCTGCCGGTGTGGACGGCCATCCCACTGGGCTTGTCCACGGCCATCATCCAGTCGTCCTCGAAGAGGATGACCAGCTCGCTGGGGTCCACGGGGGGAGGGGGTGGGGGTTTGCGCTCCTCGGGGGCGGCGGGGGCGAGGAGCTGCTCCTCGGTCCCCCGGATGGAAATGGTGTCGCCGGCCGCCAGGGGCTGCTCTGGCTGGGCGCGTTTGCCGTTCACCCGGACCTTCTTCACGCGAATCATCTTGAAGAGGTGGGAGGTGGGCACGTTCGCGAGCTTCTTGCGGAGGAACTTGTCCAACCGCATGCCCGCGCTGTCTTCCTCGATTCGGAACTCGATCATTTGACTGGCGCCCGGACCTCACCACACCGATAAATTCGGGTCCATGCCGAAAGCCCCCACGATTGAACAGCTCCTGCAGAACGGAAGCGCCGAGTGGAACCGCCTGCGCAAGTCGGGCAAGGTGCCCACCGAGCACACGGGCGCGACCTTCGCGCAGCTCTTCTCCGCCAATGCGGACCTGTCCGGACTGGGACTGGTGGGCAGCGAGTGGGAGCGCTGCGACCTGTCCAAGGTGAACTTCCGTGATACGGACCTTTCCAACGCCTACTTCCACGGCGGCCGCCTCCAGGACTGCGACTTCCGGGGCGCCAACCTGGAAGGCGCCACCTTCGAGAAGCTCAAGCTCCTGCGCTGCGACTTCACCGGCGCCAGGGGCCTGGAGGAGGCCGACTTCGACGAGGTGGACATGGACCGCGTCACCGGCCTGGACGGAGAGGAGGCCCCCCCTCCCCCGCCCCCGCCGGTGCAGGGCATCACCGCCTTCACCCGCGAGCAGCGCGACAAGGTGATGGGCCCGGGCGCCCTGCTCGCCCCCTCCACCGAGCAGCAGCAACAGCCCGGCGAGGGCGAGCCGCCGCCCTTCAAGCCCCAGGACAACCCGGGCCAGCTCTTCTTCCGCGCCCTCAAGCGCCTGGGCGCTCCCCCGCTCTGGGTGCTGGACGTGGCCGGCCTGCGCCCCCTGCTCCCCTCGCGCATGCCCCCGGGCAGCTCCCTGGAGACGCTCTACCGCGAGGCGGTGAAGACGCGGCTGGAGAACAAGAAGCCCGCGGCGGACCCCGGCGCGGTGGAGCGCGCCCAGCGCTCGCTGCGCATGGGCGCCAAGGACTCCAACCTCGCCGCCATGTACCTGCGCGAGGTGGGCGTGGTGCCCTCCTTCCGCTTCTCCGCGGCCAAGGTGCTCAAGGACTCCCTGCGCGAGGAGCTGGCGGTGGATGACCTCACCGGCTCGGTGGATCCTCGCACCACCGGCGCGCTCCTGGAGCTGCGGCTGCCCCAGGAGGTGGTGGAGCACACGCACGAGGTGCGCCGCCGGCTCGCCGCCACGCAGCTGTACACCGCGCTGCTGGAGGCCGGCTTCAACCCGGACAACAACTGGGAGGAGGCCCTGGAGTCCGCCGAGTCCTCCATGGAGCTGGCGCAGCTGGCCACCGGCGAGGACCGGCAGGCCCTGCTCGAGGGCTTCCAGGTGTTCTCCGCCCTGCCCGAGGAGGCCCGGCTGCGCCGCCTGGCCTACCTGGCCGAGTCCCTCAACCACCTGGAGCTCCTCGGCCGTCTGCCCGAGGGCATGGAGCCGGCCTGGCTCTCCGGCCCCGAGACGCGCGAGTGCCACGACCGCGAGATGTCGTACGTGCAGGCCCTGCGCGCGGACGACATCCCCCGCAAGGTGGCCGCGCTGGCCAAGGCCGAGCTGGGCGTGCCCGAGGGCGAGGTGCCCGAGGAGAGCGAGGACGATCTCTTCGTCCACCTGCGCTGCGACGTGTGCGGCAAGGAGAAGCTCATCGTCCAGTCTCCCGCGGACGAGTGAGCGGCGGGTGACGGGGCGCGTCATGAAGGTGTGACAGGGAGGCGTGACGGGCGCCCGTGGACGGGGGGAGTGAACGGTCCGGGACACTCCCCCTGTCCCAGCTGGTACACCCCCCCGGTCCCGGGTCACGCAAGTGGCCGGAATCCGGGGCCCGGGAGCACGGCACGCCGGGTGCTTTGGGGAGGACACGTGAGCCCTCGGGCTCATGAGTTCCTTCATCCCACCCCGGAGTCCTCTTCCATGAAACGCCTCCAGCTTCTCACGCTCAGCCTGTTCGCGCTGGCCTTCGGACTGGTCACCAACGGCTGCGGCAACCAGGGCAGCGTCACCATCAAGCTCACCGACGCCCCGGGCGACTTCAAGGCCGCCGTCGTCACCATCTCCGAGGTCTACCTCCAGGGTGAGGGCGGCCGCGTGGTCCTCAGCGACGAGGCCACCACCACCAACCTGCTGACGCTGGCCAACGACACGAAGGACATCGTCAAGGACGCCATCGTCCCCGAGGGCCGCTACTCCGAGCTGCGCTTCGTCATCTCCGGCGCGTACATCGAGGTGGAGCAGGAGGACGGCAGCACGGCCATCTTCGCCACCTCCAACGACTACGCGGGCCTGCCCGAGGGCGCCACCGTCTCCGGCATCCTCCAGACGCCGAGCTTCAGCTCCTCCGGCGTGAAGGTGAAGTTCGAGGGTGACGCGGTGGAGGTCGCCGGCGAGCAGAAGGTCATCCTGGTGGACTTCGACGTGTCGCAGAGCTTCGGCAAGGACCGCGGCCAGGGCGACAAGTGGGTGATGAAGCCGGTCATCAAGGGCGCGGAGATCGTCTTCAGCGGCAGCGTGAACGT
This sequence comes from Archangium violaceum Cb vi76, assembly GCF_000733295.1. Classification (GTDB taxonomy): domain Bacteria; phylum Myxococcota; class Myxococcia; order Myxococcales; family Myxococcaceae; genus Archangium; species Archangium violaceum. The sequence goes on from NZ_JPMI01000056.1 coordinate 44,276, forward strand.
GACGCTGGCCCAGGACGAGGGGGTGAGCCTGCCCACCGTGGACGGCGTGCCCCTGACGCTCGGCGCCTTCCGCGCCACGCTCCGCAGCACCGAGCCCGCCGCCGATGGCGCCGCCGAGCCCGCCGCCGAGGAGCTCGCCCTGACGGACGCCAACGGTGACGGCGTGTACGAGGCCAGCTTCAAGTTCCTCGTCCCCGGCAACTACGAGCTGAGCTTCGTGGGCCCCGAGGGCCTGAGCTTCACCACCAACCCCGGCATCCCGGCCTCCGTCACCATCGGCTCGGGCACGGACCAGTCGAAGGCCTTCGTGCTGACCTCGGCCTCCATCACGGTGCCCTAGTTAGCGGCTCCTCAGAAAACGGAAGAGTCCCACACGGACTCGTAGTATAAGTACTTCCCCAGTAGTACCCCCCCTCAGTTGTACCGGACGGGGATACGGCACGGCACCGTATCCCCGTTCGGACTTTGCGGGGCTCAGAGGAGCGAGAGCTGCTTGGGCGCGCCGAGCGCACGCGCATCCAGGCCGTGCCCGCGCAGCACCTCGGCCAGCTCCTCGGCGAAACCGTGCAGGGTGATGACGTCCCGGGCCCCGGTGGCCTTCGCGTAGCGCACCAGCGAGGGACAATCCGCATGGTCCGAGAGCGGGAAGGCCACGTCCGCGCCATAGCGCCGCGTGGCTCCGGCCCCATCCACCGCCCAGCCGGTGAGCACGGCGGTGGCACGCGGCCAGAGCGGAGCGAGCGCTCCACCCCGATTGAGGTGCGGCGGGAAGAAGAGCACCTCGCCCGGCTCCACACGGCCCTCGTAGCGCCGCAGCGGCTCGATGGGGACACCGAGCTCGCCGTAGAGCTTCGTCACCTCGTAGATGGAGGGGTGGGCCACCAGCGAGAAGCCGCGGTCCGCCAGGTACTTCATCGCCTCCTGGGCCTTGCCCAGCGCATAGGCCAGCAGCACCGGCACCGCGCCACGCTCCAGGTGACGGCGCACCCAGGACTCCACCTGCCCCAGCACCTCCTCACGCGGCGGGAAGACGTAGCGCGGGTGCCCGAAGGTGGACTCGATGACGAGCACGTCGCACTCGGCCACCTGCGTGGGCTCGGCGGTGAGCGAGGGCGCGAGGCTGATGTCCCCCGTGTAGACGATGCGCTTGCCGTCCTCGCGGGTGACGCGAATCTGCGCGCTGCCGAGGACATGGCCCGCGGGCAACAACTCCAGGGTGAGCGAGCCCAGCGCGAAGGGGCGGCCATAGGGCACGGCCAGCGGTGCGTTGAGGGTGCCCAAGCGGTGCGCCATGAGCCGCAGCGTGGCGGCGGTGGCGATGGTGCGCTCGTGCCGGGCGATGTGGTCCGCGTGCGCGTGACTGACGAAGGACAGCGGGGACTTGCGCTTCGCGTCCAGGGACAGCGGCGTCCCCGTCAGGTGCAGTCCGTTCCTTCGCAGCTCGACGCTCATGAGAAGCGCCGGGTATAGCGCTTCCCGGCGGGCATGCACGTCTTCTCGCCCTACTCGCTGGCCGGGGCGTCCGGCAGCCGGGGGGCCGTGCGCGCGCGCACCTTGTCCCAGAGATGGCCTCCGAGCTCGGCCACCAACACCCCCAGGACGATGAGGCCTCCGCCTATCCACTCGCGCGGGCCGAGCGTCTCGTAGCCGAGCGCCACCGAGTACACGCCAGCGAAGACGGGCTCCATGGAGCAGATGAGCGCCACGCGCACCGCGGTGGTGCGGGCCTGCGCCCACGTCTGGATGCAGATGGCCAACGCGCTGGCGAAGAGGCCACAGAAGGCCGCCGCGCCCACGAAGGACGGCGTCCACTCCACCCGCGCCCCGGCGAAGGGCAGGCAGAGCACGGACAGCAGCGACACCACCCACAGCTGCACCCCCACGAGCGCCACCACGCCCGACTTCGGCGCGTACCGCTCGGTGAGGAGGATGTGGAAGGCGTAGGCCAGCGCGCAGCCCAGCGTCAGCCAGTCGCCCCGGGAGAGCCCCTGCCCCGCGTCCAGCTCCGCGCCGGTGAGGTAGCGCATGCCCACCGCCGCCAGCGCCACGCCCACCCACGAGGAGATGCGCGGCACCCGCCGGAAGAGGAGCAGCCCCAGCACCGGGACGAGCACCACGTACAGCCCGGTGATGAAGGCCGAGCGCGAGGGCGTGGTGGACACCAGGCCCACCGTCTGTAGGGCGAAGCCGAGGAAGAGGAAGACGCCCATCAGCAGTCCCCGGCGCAGCGTCTGGGGGACGAACATCTCCCGCCGGGCGATGGCCGTGAGCGCCAGCGCGCCGATGCTGAAGCGCAGCGCGAGGAAGGAGAAGGGGTCTCCATGGCTGAGCGCCCCCTTCACCACCACGAAGGTGATGCCCCAGAAGGCGGTGATGAGGGCCAGGGCCCCGTCCGCCCGGAGGCGCGCCCGGGCTTCCGGGTGGGACGGAGCTCCCGTCGTCTGCGTCAGTGCCGGAGTGCTGCTCACGAGGGCTGCTTTTGGCCTACCCACCGGACCGATGCAATGGGGGAGACGGCGCCTCCCAGCCCCGAGCCCTCGCCTCCCGGGCGAGCTCCCGCAGGAGCGCTCCGTCCACTCCGAGCCCTCGAGCCATGGGAGCCACCAGGAGCCACCGCTCCCGCGCGCTCCCCTCCTCCGCGTACACGAAGCCCCGGAGCCGGCCCCTCGCATCGAAGGCGCCCATCACCAGCCCCGCGCCCCGGGCGAGCTCCGCGCCCAGCTCCGCCGCCGCGTGGGGCAGGTGGTGCCCCGCGAAGACGAGCAGGACGTGCGCCTCGGCGGGACACAGCGGGCGCACCGTCCACGCGCCCAGCCACCGGGCTCGCGCGGGCCTCGTCCACGCGGACGTTCCCCACGCACGCGCCAGCCGCACGGCGCCTCGCGACACGGGGTTGCGGAAGGCCGTGGTGCCCAGGCGCTGCGCGGCACGCAGCCACGGGCGCGCGAGCACGGGCACGGGCACCTCCACGCCCCGCGTCCGCACGCGGATGACCCGGCCGAGCAGCTCGGCGGAAGGATCCTCCCGTCCCAGCAACGAGGCGGTGCGCACCGGGGACGTCCCCGTCACGAGGTGCGCGGTCAACCCGCCATCCGCCCGGAGCAGCACGGCGAGGTCTCCCAGCGCCACCGCCTCCACCGCGCACCGGAGCACCTGGATGGAGTCGCCACTGCGCAACAGCGGCCACATGCTGCGGCCCAGCCCTCGCACCCAGAGCGTCCTGCCCTCCGGGAGCTGGCGCAGCACCTGCCCCACGGCCATGGACGTCACGCCGCCTCCACGAAGTCCCGCGCGAAGCGTCCCGCGTCCGGCGACTTGCGGCAGGTGAAGCGGAACAGGCCCACACGCCCGGCCAGCGCCGCCGCTCGCGCCGTCAGCTCCGGGCGCGACACCGTTCCCGGAGGCGGCCGGTAGGCCTGTTGCAGCAGGAGGCGCACCGCTTCCGGGGCCTCCACGGGACTGACCGACTCGGCCGGGCCCTTCACCACCCAGACGATGCGCGCCAGCCGCGCCGCCGCGCACGTGGGCACCAGGTCCGCATCCGAGCGGAACGGACTCCCATACACCTCGCCCGAGGGCAGCAGCCCCACCGTCTCGTCCGACAGCAGCGCGCCTCCCGCCGCCACCGCGTTGCGCGCCAGCGTGGACTTGCCCGCGCCACTCGGGCCCACGACGGCCAGCGCGTTTCCGGAGAAGGCCACCGCCGCCGCATGGAGCAGCAGGCCGCCCTGGCGCAGCACGCTCACCAGCACCGCCGCCCGGAGCGCCGCCTCCGCCGCGAAGGGGTCCGGAGGGATGTGCGCCACCACCCGCTCCGCCTCCACCTCCACGGAGCCCCACACCGGCCGCTGGGCATCCAGGAGGAAACCCCGGGCAGCGGCTTCGGGGGACGCGGGATGGGCACTCAGGTACACCCGGGGAGAGCCCGCCCGCCCGGAGGGCTGGAGGTGGGACCAGACGCACCGCTGTTCGAGCAGTGGAACGAGCCCGTCCTCCACCTCGATGACGCCCTCCCCTACCCGTACCTCAATCGCCATCTGGCGATGACTCAGCACCGGGAGGGCAGAAGGGAGCACAGCCCTGTCCCGGGTCCTTCGAGGCGAAGAGATTGGCCACCAGGATCCTCTCCGAGCGGATCACCGGACGCCGATAGGGCCGCTTCTGCTTCTTGGATTCGCTGGTCGTCATCGCCTCCTCCTAATACCAGATTCGCACCCGGGCGCCCGCCGGGTCCAGGTTGTCTCCCGCCGCGATGTCCGGTCGTCCATCACCGTTGAAGTCTCCCGCCGTCACGCTGATTCCCAGGGCCTTGCCACCCGACACCCGGCCCTGATTGAAACCACCCACCGCCCTGTCGAACTCCGAACCCGGCACCCCCTGGTTGTAGAGGACCCAGACCGAGTTGCCCGAGGAGGAGTTCGTTCCGGCCACGAGATCGAGCCGGCCGTCTCCATTGAAATCGGTGCAGGCCAACCCATTCCCGAAGTTGCCGCTCCCCTGGATGGTCAGCGTCGGAGCGGGGGAGAAGCCCGTCGTCGTGCCATCCGCGAACAGGAAGAGCTGATCCATCACGGGATGGCTGAGCACCAGATCGAGCCCCGAGCCCCCGAGCAGGTTCACTCCGCCACACCCCTCGGTGCCGAATCCGTCGAAGCGGTTGCCGTCCGTTCCCGGGGAGCGGGTCAGGGTCTGGAGGGTAGAACTGGTGGAGATGGGGCCGGGGCCCGCCGTGTCGAGCACCACCTTGCCCGAGTGGACGTAGGCCTTGTTCAACGTATCGCGCGAGGCCGGCAGCAGGAACTCCCCGTAGCCATCCCCCGTGATGTCCCCCAGCGAGAGCAGCGCCCGCGCACGGCCGAAAGTAGCGCTCTGGTTGGAGGGGACGGGCGTCTCCCCCATGAAGATGCGATCCGCGCTCGCCGCGGGGATATAGCAACCCGTGCTGCTCACGGTGCAGGCCCCGCCCGAAGTGGCATCGACCCGCAGCGCCTCCCACTGCGCCCGGGTCCGGCCGTAGAAGAGGTACACCCGGCCCACGTTGCTGCTCTCGTAGGGGGCGCTGATGGCCACCTCCCCGAGACCGTCATTGTTGCTGTCCCCGATGATGCGCGCCGTGATGCCGAACAATCCGGCGGTGCCAGTGGTCGCACGGAACTCGATGGGCGACGGGTCCACGCCTCCGTCCGTTCCGGTGCGGCCGAAGTAGAGGAAGGCCCGGCCGCGACTGCCGCTCCAGGCCGGTGCGCCAACGAGAAGATCGGCCTTGCCCTCCCCCGCCGCGTCTCCGGCATTGCCGATGCCAAAGTCGTAGCCGAAGAATTGCGCCGCCGTATCTGGCGGAAGCAGGGTCCGGGTGACAACGGATGCGCCACCTCCCGAGGGGAACACGTCCGTCCCCGAGTACACGTACACCGCGCCCCGGTTGCCGCTCAGGCTGTAGTTGGCGACCACCAGGTCATCCCCGGGCAGACCATCCAGATCGCCGGCCCCCACGAGGAAGCCGAAGTGGGTACCCGCGCCCGGATTCGTCACATCGCGGCCGCGCAGGAAGTTGTCCACGGAGAGTGGTGCGGCGATGCGGCTGTAGTTGCCCACCTCGTCGCGAGCGCGGACCTGGATGGAGTAGGAGGTCAGCGACGGCAGCGGCGTGAGCGTGACGGAGGTCGCGGAGGACGGCAGCGTCGAGCCGGTGGCCTGCTTCACCTTGTTGGAGAAGAAGATGGCATCCGTGGTGATGCCACCGGCCTGGGCCACGGGCGTCGTCCAGCGCACGTCGTACGCGCTGGCCACCCCCGTCGCTCCATCATCCCCCACCGCGCTCCAGTTGACCGCGACCGAGGCGGTGCGCTCGGCCCCTGGTACCAGACTGGCCGTCGCCACCGGAGCCGCTGGGGTCCGGACATCCACGGTGACCGTGGCGTTGCGGATCGTCTCGTTGCCGTTCGCATCCCGAGCGATGATCTCCAGGGTGCCCGTCGTGTCGTGTGGCAGGGTGATGGGCAGCACGAGCGACTTGTCATCCGAGTCCACCACCACCTCGGGCTTCACCAACTCCTCTCCCCTGTAGCGCACGCGGACCGCGCCGTTGAGCGCGCCGGTGACCTGCAGGGAGAGCTCCGCCTCGGCGTCCCCCTCCGGGGAAAGATCGGCGAGGTAGTTGGAGGGCTTGGACGAACGGAACAAGGCCTCGTTCGTGTCCGCCACGTAGAAGAGCGTCGTCGGGGCCGGCACCACGCTCTTGAAGACGGGGGGCGTGAGGTCCACGGAGATGCTGGTGCTGACGGAGGTGACTGTCGCCCCGTCATCCATCTCGAGGCGCAGGGCCGTCGTCGCCCCATCCGGGAGCGTGACGTTGAACCCGAAGACACCGGTGGCCGCATCCGCCGTGGCCGTGGCCTCGGGCGTCGTGGCCGAATCGCGGAACAGACGGACCTGCCGCCCCTTGCAGGCTCCCGTCACACCCTCGATGCGGTACTGCAGGCCCGCCACCGTCGGCTGCAGGTCATCCTTTCGCGCCAGGGTGACCGCGGTCCCCGAGGGCTTCGTGAAGCGTTGGTCGCACCCCACCAGGGTGACCTCGACGTTCTCCACGGTGACGGTGGTGACGTTGCCCGCCAGGTCGCTCACCTCGAAGCGGATGTCCTGGACGCCGAACAACAGGTTCGTGGTCACGGCGGCCACTCCGTCACTACCCACGACGGGCGAGCCGATCAGCGAGGGCGTGCTCCCATCCTTCGGGACGCTGTGGATGCGGACCGTCCTCCCCTCCGCACCGGTCACCTTGGCGCGCAGCGACACGATGGACGAGTCCAGCACCGCCCCGGGCTCGGGAGTCGGAGCCTCTGGCGTCAGTCCGGGCGGCTCGAAGTCCACCGTCACGGTCCGAGAGGTGGACGCCGTATTGCCCGCCTCATCCGTGGCCTGGAGGTTGAACGTATAGGCCGTGGTCCCCGTGGCCGGAACCGTGAACAGCTCCGAGACCTTCAGTGCCACGGGTATACTCGTCCGGGTCTCGTTGAGCGGCGTGAGATTCACCTTCACGCCCCCGGAATCCACGTCCGCGCTCGTCACGGCGGAGAGGAGGAGTTGGTAGCCCGGAGAGGGATCCGCGTCATCACCGGGGCCGAGGACCACCTTGCCGGGCGAGACGATATCGAGGGCCGGTGCGCGGCGGTCCAGGCGGAACGAGGTGAAGGCCGCGAGGTTGAGCGGGTCCAGCGGCGTGGGGCTGGAGAGCTTGTTGGAGTTACCCGCCTGGTCGGTGACGGTCGCCACCAAGGAGTAGCTCGCCTCCACCGAGCCCGGCGGCAGGCTGGTGAGGGCCACGTGCGCGACCCCGCCCGACACCGGCGCCTGCCCGAGGAGCGTCACTCCGCCCACTTCCCGCACCTGCACCATGCGCCCGTCCTCCAGTCCCGTGACGGAGGCGGTGAGGACCGGAGCGCCCGTGGGCTGCTCAGCCAGGTTGAGCACCGCGTCCCCATTGGCATCGTTCTCGAGGCTCAGGAGGGTAACGCGCGGCCGGACCGAGTCCACCACCAGGGAGACCGAGGCCGTCTCCGTGAAGCTCGCGTCATCCAGGACCGCCTTGAGGGCGTATTCCCCATCCGGGTAGGTGAAGTCCGCCACGAAGGCGGGCACGTCGGAAACGAGCGTGAAAAAGCCCGAGCCATCCCGGCAGGGCGTGGCCCCGGTCGCCAGGGGGATGCTCGTGCAGATGTCCACGCGCTTGCCCACCGCGGAGCCCGACAGCGAGTACTGCAAGGGCGCCTGGATGCCGACGACATCCGGATTGCGATCCGAGCCCAGGTTCATGGTGGACGCCGTGCGCGAGGGGAGCACGAGCGTCAGGGCGCGCGTCGCGGTGTCCACGGTGAGCAGCTCCGTGGCGCAGGCCGACACACCCGTGGCACTGACGAGCGTGGCCCGCAGGGGGTTGGCGCCCTCGTTCAGCTCCACACCGGAGAAGACCTTCTCCTGAGCGGTGTCCGAGGCGGTGACCGGCAGGGAGCCCACCTCTCGCGAGCCCAGGAAGAGCTTGAGCTGTCCGGCGCTGCCGGCGGACACCGACACGCGCACGTCCACCGTGAGTCCACCACCGGAGCGGACCGTGCCATCCGCGGCGCCCAGGGCCTTGCCCGCGGCGGGGGCGACGATGGCCAGGTGCGCGCCCGTGAGGCCGAGCGTCAGCGCCTTCGTCCGCGTGGTGCTGTTGCCAGCGGCATCCGTGACCCTGACGGACAGCGTGCACGCGCCTGTCGCGGGCACCGTCACCTCACGCAGCAGGGCGAGTCCGGAGGCATCCGCTTCCGCACGCACGTTGTTGCCCGGATCGCAGCCCGTGACGGCCACCGTGGCGAAGGGCTCGGTGCGGGCGGAGACGATGACCTGCGTGCCCGGCAGCGCGGAGGTGTCGCGCGTCTGGGTGCCCAGCACGCCACTCCCACCGTCCTCGCTGGAGACGGACACCAGCACCTCGGGGCTCACGGTGTCCCGCGTCACGGTGAGCGCCTGGCTCACCCCGAGCGTCCCGCAGTCGGCGACGAGCTGGTAGATGCCATCCGCGCCGAGCGCCACCGACACCTGGGCACTGCCACCCGTCACGCTCCCCGTCGTCCGCGTCTCCTCATCAGACGAATTCCGTAGACGGACCGTGACCGGACCCGTGCTCGTCTCCACGCGCACGGACAGGGCCGGGTCCGACACCGCCACGCCCGGCAGGGGCGAGACGATGCGGCAGGCGGCGCGCCCGGTGCTCACATTCACCGTCGCGCTCTTGCACGAGGGCGGCAGCGCGGGATTGCGCACGCAGGCCTGCACGGCATTGCTGCCCTCGGCGAGCGAGACGCGCCAGGTGGCGATACGTCCGCCCCCCTCCGCCGTCGCGGTGGCCACCCGCACCGGCGTGCCGGGCGTGCTCGTCACGGTCGTGGAGAACTCGATGACCGTCGCCGGATCGCTCGCGCTCGTCGTCGCGGTGACGTCCACCTGGATGCCGTTGGTGGGGTCACCATCCACGTCCACCACGGACGACGGCGTGGAGAGCCCGACGGCATACGGCGTGGGCGACACCACCACGTCGAAGGGCCGCTCCACCGGATTGCCACCGGAGTCCGTCACCCGCAGCGTGTAGGGGTACACACCTCCCGTGGGCACCACCACCTCCGGGAAGGAGACGACACCACCGGACACCTTCGCGGACAGCGGCGTCTGGCCCTCGCGGGACAGCGTGGCCACCGTGCCGTCCTCGCAGCAGCCCACCACCGCCTCCACCGTGAAGGTCGAGGAGGGCACGGGCGCCACGGGCGAGGACAGCTCCACGCGCGGCGCCACCGAGTCCAGGGTGAAGCTGCGCTTGGAGCTCGCCACGTCCTGGTCGCCATAGCGCACCACCGCGTAGCACTCGGCCACCTGCGCCTCGCACGCGGCCTCGGTGAGCGTCACCGGCACCTCGGTGACACCGCCTGGCGCCACCGTGAAGTCCGCCGTGGGAATCCCGCAGGCATTGCCGCAGTACAGCGTGCCCGGCCGGCCCGCCAGCCCGCTGCTGCGCAGCGTGAACCGCACCTGGTAGCCCGGCGTGGCCGGGTCCGCGTCATCCGACTCGCGCAGCACCTGGCCCTCGGCGGGGCCGGAGATGTCCACGCTCCATGTCTCCCCGCCCACCGTCACGCTCTGGCTGTGCGTGGCCGTGCGCTTGGAGCCCGCCTCCTCCACCGTGATGCGCAGCACGTTGGTGCGCCCCGGCAGCGTCACCGAGGGGAAGCTCACCCGGCCCCCGTCGATGAACGCGACCGTCGTCTCGCGCCACGAGGGCTCTCCCGGCATCTGCACTTCCAGCTTCGCCCGGGTCAGCGTCACCGCCCGGCCCGACGAGTCCGTGGCCTCCGCCACCACGTCGTACTGGAAGCCCGCGGCCACCGGGTCCGCGTCATCCCCCTGGGCCAGCCGCTGGCCGTCCACGGGCTGCGTGAAAGCCACCGTCAGCTCGGATTCCACCGGCGGCGTGCCGCACGTACACCCCGCCACCCACAGCGCACACGCCGCCAGAAGCCACTGCCATCCCACTCGATGCATGAGTCGCCTCTCGCTGTGCTGGTTCCGGCCTGCCCGGGCTCACGGCCCGAGCACCAGCACCTTCTTGTCCACCAGGAGCCTCACGAAGGAGACCGTGTCCTCACGGCATCGCACCGGCTCCACCTCGAATTCCTCACACAGCACGGCCACGATGTCGCCCACCGTCCGACACCCATCGACCAGCTCGAGGATGCGCTCGGCCACCTCGGACACCTCGCCGCCCTCGTCCTCGAACGTGTGCAGGGTGTCATCGGGGCCCACCGCCAGCATCCGGTCTCCGACCCGCTGGAGCCCCGCCTCCGGGTGGAGACGCGGCACCACATCCATCACGTCATCCCCGCGCGTGCTCACCAGGCTCTCACCCCGCCTGTCCTCGACGAAATGGGTGGGATGCTACCCGGTCACGGCCTCCCGGGCCAGGAACGCGGCCCGCTCGCTGGCCCTGTTGTCGACCACTCGGTAACCGCTATGACGAGGGGTGCGCCGCCCGCCCGGTGGCGCGAGGAGACGGGAATTTCATGAACACGACGACAGAGGGGCAACTGGTCCCCCAACCGGGCTGGTGGAGCCGCAACTGGAAGTGGGCGGTACCCTCGGGCTGTCTGGGGCTGCTGCTGTCCTGTGGGTGCCTGGGCGCCCTGCTCTTCAGCGCCACGGCCTGGCAGTCGCTGCGGGGCACGGGCGTCCTCGTGGACGCGGTGACGCAGGCGAAGCAGTCACTGGAGGTACGCGAGGCGCTCGGTGAGCCCATCGAGTCGAGCGCGATACCCCAGCAGTACAACATGTACACCGGGAATGACGGGAGCTCGGCCCGCTTCGCCGTGGGCGTGAAGGGCCCCAAGGCCAGCGGCACCCTGTACGGCGAGGGCCACAAGAAGGACGGCGAGGAGGCGTGGACGTTCACCACGTTGAAGGTGGAGATTCCGGATCATCCCGTCATCAACCTGCTCGGCCCCGCGCTCGAGCCGGCTCCGGAGACCGTTCCCTTCGATCCCAAGTCGCTGCCAGACGTGGAGCCGCTGCCGGAGAACGAGGAGCCCGCTCCGCGGAAACCCGAGCGGGGCGGGTCGGCACAGGGCCAGGAGGACATCCAGCTCTGATCCGCGGCCATTTCCCGTGGCCAATTTCCCCTCTCCCCTCGGGAGAGGGACGGGGTGAGGGTGCCACGCATCCTGGGTTGAACCCCCTGTCCCCACTGTGGCCCACGGGTTGAAGAACGGGTCCAGGCACCCTCA
>NZ_JPMI01000057.1 GCF_000733295.1 Archangium violaceum Cb vi76
AGGGACTCTTGGGGCCCTCTTCGCTCAAGACCCTTGAGTCACTCAGCCCCGCAACGGCGAAGGGGCGGCCGCGAGGAATGTTCCCCTCGCCACCGCCCCTCCGTGAGCCCGGGCCACTCAGGCCCGAGTCACTAGCCCTTGGCCTTGTGGATGGCCTCGCGCAGCGCGGGCAGCACCTTGAAGAGGTCGTCCACCAGTCCGTAGTCGGCCACCTGGAAGATGGGCGCCTCGGCGTCCTTGTTGATGGCGACGATCGTCTTGGAGCTCTTCATGCCCGCCAGGTGCTGGATGGCTCCGCTGATGCCCGCGGCGATGTACAGCTGCGGCGCCACGACCTTGCCCGTCTGGCCCACCTGCAAGTCGTTCGGCACCCAACCCGCGTCACACACCGCGCGCGAGGCGCCCACCGCGGCGCCCAGCTCGTCGGCCAGCGCTTCGATCTCCTTGAAGTCGCCCTTGGTGCCGCGGCCACCGGAGACCACCACGCGCGCCTCGGTCAGCTCGGGACGCGCGCTCTTGACCTCCTTGAAGTCCACGAACTTCGTCTTGCCCGTCTCCACCTTGGGCGAGAAGGTCTTCACCTCGGCGGCGCCCTGGCCACCCGTGGCCGCGGGGAACTCGGTGGCGCGCAGCGTGAACACCTTCACCGGCGTGGTGAGCTTCACCTCGGCGAAGACGTTGCCCGCCCACATGGGCCGGCTGAACGTCACGTCCGCGCCACCGCCATTGAACCCCATCACGTCCGTGGCCATGGCCGCCTGCAGGCGCGCCGCCACGCGGGGCAACAAGTCCTTGCCCTGCGCGGTGGACGCCATGCCCACGTAGTCGGCGCCAATGGACTTCGCCAGCTCGGCGATGGCCGGGGCGTACGTCTCGGCCAGGTAGTGCTCGAACTCGGGCGCCGCGGCGGTGTGCACCGCCTTGGCCCCCAGGCCCGCCAGCTCACCGGACACCTTGGAAGGATCCTTGGAGAGCAGCACCAGGTGCAGCTCCGCGCCCGCCTTCTCCGCGAGCTGCTTGCCCGCGCTGATGGCGTTCAGGGTCGCCTTGCGCAGGTTCCCGTCCGGCTGCTGCTCCGCAACGATGAGAACGATCGGCATGTTCGGCTCCAATCTCGAAGTATGAGGGAACGGGCCCCGGTCAGACGACCTTCGCCTCGTTGCGCAGCTTGTCCACCAGCGTCGCCACGTCCGGCACCTTGATGCCGGCCTTGCGCGGCGGCGGCGAGGCCATCTTCAGCACCTGCACCTTCGGGGTGACGTCCACGCTCAGCTTGGCCGGCGTCAGCTCCTCGATGGGCTTGCTCTTGGCCTTCATGATGCCCGGCAGGCTCGCGTAGCGCGGCAGGTTCAGGCGCAGGTCCGTGGTCACCACCGCCGGCAGCGCGCACTCGAGCGTGGCCAGCCCGTTGTCCACCTCGCGCACCACGCGCACGCTCTTGTTGTCCGCGCCCATCTGCAGCGCCGGCACCTTGTTCTTCTCCTGCTCGCTCTCCAGCGACTCCACCTTCGAGGCGAACGTGGCCTGGCCCCAGCCCAGGAACTCGGCCAGGTACTGGCCCACCTGGTTCTGGTCATCGTCGATGGCCTGCTTGCCCAGGATGACCAGGTCCGGCTTCTCCTTCTCGGCCACCTTCTGCAGCAGCCCCGCCACGCCCATCTGGTCCAGCGGGCCCGTGTGGTTCACCCACACCGCCCGCGTGGCGCCCATGGCCAGCGCGTGCCGCAGCTGCTCCTGCACTTCCTTGCCGCCGATGGAGACCACCACCACCTCGCCGCCATGCTTGGCCACGAGGCGCAGTCCCTCTTCGACACCAATCTCATCGAAGGGGTTGATCTTGTACTTCAGCCCCTCCTGCACGATGCCCGAGCCGTCCGGCTTCACCTTGATCTTGGACTCGGGGTCTTCCACGCGCTTGGCGGTGACGAGGATCTTCACGTCCTTCTCCTTAGAGCGGGTACTCCCAGAAATGGCGCAACACCACGCAGCTTCATGACGCAACGCGCTGTGTCACGGGGGGCGTTGATTTACGCATCAACACCCCCCATCGGCAACGGAGAAGCGTCGGCAATGGACAGTTTTTCTTCCCTACTTGAACAGCTCGCGCGCGATCACCAGGCGCTGCACCTGGCTGGTGCCCTCGTAGATTTGAATGAGCTTGGCGTCGCGCATCAGCTTCTCCACCGGGTACTCCTTGATGTAGCCGTAGCCGCCGTAGACCTGAACGGCGTCGGTGGCGACCTTCATGGCCATGTCCGCGGCGAAGCACTTGGCGTAGGAGGACTGCAGCGAGGCGCGCTGGCCCTGGTCGAGCAGCCACGCGCTCTGGTGGCACAGCAGACGCGCGGCCTGGATGTTCATGGCCATGTCGGCGAGCATGAACTGGATGGCCTGGTGCTCGCGGATGGGCTTGCCGAACGTCTTGCGCTGAGCGGAGTACTCCAGCGAGTACTCGAGCGCGGCGCGGGCGATGCCCACCGAGAGGATGGCGGTGATGGGACGGCTGTTGTCCAGCGTCTCCATGGCGATGCGCCAGCCCTCGCCCTCCTCGCCGATGCGGTTGTGCACCGGGACGCGCACGTCCTCGAAGGTGAGCGCCACGGTGTCGCTGGCGCGCTGGCCCATCTTGTTCTCGTGCTTGCCCACGGTGAGGCCCTTGGGACGGCCCTCCACCACGAAGCACGTAATCCCCTTGTGCTTCTTCGCCTTGTCCAGGGTCGCGAACACCGTGTACTGGTCCGCGTGGCCGCCGTTGGTGATGAAACACTTGGCGCCGTTGAGGACGTAGTGGTCGCCATCGCGCACCGCGGTGGTGCTCATGCCGGCCACGTCCGAGCCCGCCTCCGGCTCGGTGAGGGCGAAGGAGGCCAGCTTGAACTTCTCGGTGAAGGGCTTGAGCAGGCGCTGCTTCTGCTCCTCGCTGCCGCCCACGATGATGGGCAGGTTGGCCAGGTCGTTGGCCGTGATGGAGGTGGCCATGCCCGCGCAGCCCCAGGCCAGCTCCTCGTAGGCCAGGAGCTGATCCAGGTGCGTCAGGCCCAGGCCGCCGTACGCCTCCGGCGTGGCCATGTTCAACAGGCCGTTCTCCCACGCCGAGACGATGATTTCCCGGGGGAACTCGGAGGTCTCATCGTGGTGCGCCGCCTTGGGGCGGATCACCTCGCGGGCGAACTTGCGCGCGGTGTCCTGCAGGGCACGCTGGGATTCGGTGAGCTGGAAGTCCATGGTTCCTCGCTGATGTGGGAGAGGGGACTACACGTCCCCTGATTCCAGAATCAACGAATACCCCGGACCGGGAAATTGCGCCAGCACACGGCGCCCGGACTACGGCTTGGCGGACTTGGGGACCTTCTCCCAGTCGGCGAGGAACTTCTTGATGCCGATGTCGGTCAGCGGATGGTTGGCCAGCTGGGTGATGACGCTGTAGGGGAGCGTGGCCACGTCGGCGCCCATGCGAGCGGCCTGGAGCACGTGCACCGGGTTGCGGATGCTGGCCACCAGCACCTGCGTGGTGAAGTCGTAGTTCTGGTAGATCTCGATGATGTGGGCGATGAGCTCCATGCCGTCCTGGGAGATGTCATCCAGGCGGCCCACGAAGGGCGAGATGTAGGTGGCGCCGGCCTTGGCGGCGAGCAACGCCTGGTTGGCGGAGAAGCAGAGGGTCACGTTGGTGCGGATGCCCTCGGAGGTGAGCGCCTTGACGGCCTTCATGCCCTCCACGCCCATGGGAATCTTCACCACGACGTTGTCGTGGATCTTCGCGAGCCCACGGCCCTCCTTGATGAGCTCGGGAGCCTCGGCGGAGACGCACTCGGCGCTCACGGGGCCATCCACGATGGAGCAGATTTCGCGGATGGTCTCCTCGAGGCCACGGCCCACCTTGGCCAGCAGCGACGGGTTGGTGGTGACGCCATCCAGCACGCCCATGTCGTGGGCCTTGCGGATCTCCGAGACATCGGCGGTATCGATGAAGAACTTCATCTCGTCCCCTCTCCGGTTCAGTTCAGGCGATGAGCCTGTAGATGGACAACGCGCGGTGGCAGGAGATGCGCTCCCGTCTGCCCGCCGGGCGAGGAGGCGCGTAGCCGATGCCCCCCGGTGCGTCAAGCTGGCAGGCCCGGCAGTGGGTGGCCCCGAGGCCCGAGCACACCCGCGGGGCCGCTGGCTCAGCCTCGCCGGAAGGCGTAGTACCCCTCGAGAATCGGTCTCCCGCCCCGCTTCGTCATGCCGAAATGGCGCAGGACTTCCGCGTCCCACAGGTCCTCGGACTCGAAGCGCAGGGTCCGATTGTCGGAAAGCTCGATGTCGATGATCAGCTGGGAGCGACGCTCGAGCTCGTAATCGTAGCGCACCCGCCGGATCTCCGCCCCCTTGAGGATGCAGTAGATCATGACCCGGATGGACGCGGAGGTCGTGGACGCGAAAGCCTGGATGAGCGGCGTGAGCGCCTCGCCTTCCTCGACGAGCTGGTCGAGAAGCGGCGACGACATGGGCTCCGACAGGAGCCGCTCATACTCGGCCTCGACGGCTTGAATCTCCTGCAGGTACCTCCGGGCCTCGGCGTCGGCCCCCTCTCTGAGGGCCCACCCCACACCGGCGGTGTCGAACAACTGTCTCAACGTTCGTGTCTGTTCGCCCTGCGTCACGCGGCCTCCCGCGGCGATGGGGTGATGCCTCGCAGGAGCCAGCGGTTCCGCTCGATGTTCTCGAGCAACTCGCTGACCAGCTTCCCCGAGCTGGAGTTCCTGTCATTCACCACGAACGACAGGGCATCCTCATGGCTCGAGACCCAGATGACAGCATCCGCGTTCCCGGCCGTCAGTCCGTCCCGACGCCACGACTCGAAGCTGGCCGGGTCCCGATAGATGAAGGCTTCGGCCGCATGCGTGAGGGGGAAGAGCCGGCCGCTGCGGATGGGCAGGACCGGCCTGCCAGGAACCTCGACCATGGCATCCCTCCAGATGGTGCGGAGCCACCGGACCGTCAGGTCGATCTCCGCCCCGTCGGAAGCACCCTCCACCCAGAGATCGTCTCCGCCCATCATTCGATGCCGGTCCTTCCGTGGAACGTCTGCCGCGCACGTTCCACCTCGTAGGTCACGGGAGAGTAGAAGATGCGCTTGAGGCGGCCTCGACCACCTGGCAACGGCAGCAGATCTCCCCGGTCCCTGAAAGAAAAGATGTAGTGGAGCTTTTCCCTGGGCAAGAAGAGCTTCACCGCGAGGTGGGGCTCTTCGGGTGGGTAATCCGTGAAGTAGGCCCCCACGGGATTGTGCGCGGCCCGAGGCTGGGAGGCCCTGAACATCCAGGTCGGCTGGCTGCGGATGCCGTCAAAGCCCTCTTTGTTCGTGAAATGATTCATGCACCGACGCTTGTGCAAGGGCCAGACCACACATTGTAGGTCCGACGGTAGCTCGCGCCCCATGCGTTGAGGCTCCGCGCAGTTGGGCAATGAGCGTCCTGGTTTCAGGACGGATGACCTCCATCAGAGAGACGCAGCTCGAGTTCGAGCCGGACTCGCCTCCAGGAGGAATTGGGATGGGGCGCATGAACGCCCGCCGAGCAAGGAGGCGCGCAGCGGATGCCCTCGTTCGTCGGGCTGGCAGGCCCGGGTGGGCTGGGGGTACAAGGGCGGCCCATGGCCCGAGCCACTCGAAGCACCGCCCGGAAGCCCCGCCTCCGCGCCATCCCCGGACACGCCACGCCCGCCGCCGGGCCCACGCCCCCGCCCTCCTCCGTGCCGTCCCAGGACGAGCGGGAGGCCACGCTCGCCTACGCGCGCAGCGTGCTCGAGGCCGAGGCCCAGGCCATCCTCGGGTTGATGGGGCGGCTGGGTGACTCCTTCCTGAAGGCACTCGAGCTGGTGCGCGATTCGGTGCAGACGGTGGTGACGGGCGTGGGCAAGGCGGGGCTGATCGGCCAGAAGCTGTCCGCCACGCTGGCCTCCACGGGCATCCGCTCCGTCTTCCTGCACCCCACCGAGGCCGTGCACGGAGACCTGGGCCGGGTGGGCCGCGGCGACGTCATCCTCGCCCTGTCCAACAGCGGCGCCACCGAGGAGCTGGTGCGGCTGCTGCCCTCCTTCAGGCGGATGGGCACCCCCGTCATCGCCATCACCGGCGACGCGGAGAGCCCGCTGGCCCGTGGCGCGGACGTGGTGCTGGACATCGGCCGCATCGAAGAGGCCTGTCCCATGGGCATGGTGCCCACCGCTTCCACGGCGGCACTGCACGCCATTGGCGACGCGCTGGCCATGGCGGTGCTACGGGCACGGCCCTTCGGCTCGGCCGAGTACGCGCTGCTCCATCCCGGCGGGAAGATTGGCCGCTCCGTCATGCGCGTCTTCGAGCTGATGCGCTCGGGCCCGTCCAACCCCGTGGTGCGCGACAACGCGAAGCTCTCCGAGGCCGTGGTGGTGATGACCAACACGCCGGGCCGGCCCGGCGCCACCAACGTGGTGGACCGGCAGGGACGGCTGGTGGGCATCTTCACGGACGGAGACCTCCGCCGGTTGGTCGAACAGGGGCGGACGGACTTCGACATGCCCATCCGCGAGGTGATGGGCAAGCGGCCCCGGTGTGTGGGCCCCGAAGTGCTGGTGCTCCAGGCCACCAAGCTGATGCGCGAGTTCCGCGTGGACCAGCTCCCCGTGGTCGACGCCGAGGGCAAGTCCGTGGGCCTGCTCGATGTGCAGGACCTGCTCGCCGCGCGCTTCTTCTGAGGAGAGCAACGCCCGGGGATGGCTACTCGGGCAGTGATTGCGGCGCTGGCATCTGCTTGCGCACCCGGACGCGCATCCGTTGTTTCTGGGAGTCCTCCTCGACGTCCACGTCGATCCGCGCCCCATCGCCCTCCTGACGCCGCAGTTCCTCGATGACACGCTGCCGCGCCAACTCACGCTCCTCGGGCGAGGCGCCCGCGCGGAACAACGAGTGGCCCACCAGCCCGAGCAGGTTGTCGCGTACGCGCCCCTCCAGGTTCGTCACCTCCACCGGGAGGCCGACGAACTCGGGCATGGCGCGCAGCCGATCCATCGCCTCTCCTTCTTGCGCGAGCCGATCGCCCCAGACGTCCACCACCAGCGTGGCCGGCCCCTCCGGGGTGCGGCGGAGCATGACCCCGACATCCACCAGCCGGCTGGAGCCGGACACGAAGGCCCGGGCCACCCTGTCGCCGAGCCCGGGAGACACCTCACTGCCCGCCGGCAGCACCACCCGGATGCGCTTACCCACCTCTATCTTGTACTCGGCGGAGACCTGGGTGGCGCTCACCAGGCCCAGCAGCAGGACAACCGCCGTCGCGTACCTCCACAAGGGAGACCGGACGCGCCGGACCCGGCGATCCACCCGCGTGTCATAGGCGGCGAGCAGCTCCTGCTCGAGCCGCGCCCGGTGCTCCGGGTCCGGCTTCGGCTCGTGGCCGCGAAGCGCGCGGGAAAGCTCTTCATCCGTCATTGGCCAGCTCTCCTCTCGCCGGACCGGCATCCCACCGTGCCCGCAGCTCGCGCACCGCTCTCGAGGTGCGCTGTCGGACCGCCGCCTCGCTCAGTCCCATGACCTGGGCTACCTCCGCGAAGCGCAGGCCGTCCCCGAAGCGCAACATCAACAGCTCGCGGGTCTCGGCAGGAAGCCTCGCCAGCTCCCGCCGTACCCGCTCCACATCCTCCTGACCCATCAAGCGCTCGAGCGGCCCCACTCCTGAGTCGGGGACAGCTGCGGCGGCCTCCTCGGGCACCTGCCCCGCCCGGCCGCGGACGTGGTCCACCAGCGCGTTGCGCGCCATGAACAGCGCGTACGAGAGCACGCTGCCCCGGCGCGGATCGATGCGCTCGAGCGACTCGAGCAACCGGAAGAACACCTGGCCCACGATGTCCTCGGCGTCCGCCTTGCTCGCGACACGCCGGTGGACGTAGCGCGAGACCGGGTCGTACAGCGCCCGGTACAGGTCCCGGAACGCCTCACGGTCCCCGCGCTGGCTGCGGACGGCCAGGCGGGACAACCATGCATCGCGTAATGGCCAGGGAAGTCGGGGCATCGCCAGGGTCTCCCGGGGACAGCACCCCTATTCCTTCTTGATGATCTTCACCACCTTCTTGACCACCTTGCCCTTCTCGCCATGGAGCTCGCGCTCCAGCTGGCCCTCGCCCCGGGGCTTCGGACGGTCCTTCGGGTCGAGCGTGGAGACCTGGATGTCCGCCGAGGCGAGCACCGGGAACGCATCCCGGAGCGACTGGGGGATGTCCGCCTGGGGCACGGTGCTGCCCCACAGGTCCACGGTGAGCTCCTGCTGGCCAGACGTGTTGCGGCGCGTCACCCGGACCTGGCGCTGCTCACCACCGCCCACGGCCATGAGCGACTCGACCACCTTCTCCGGGTCCGGCAGCTCGCCACTCGACTCGGAGAGGTGGATGGCCACGCGCGTGCCCGATTCCTGGGACGGCGGGGATGCCTGCACGGTGAACGAGAAGAAGCAAAGAGCAACGAGGATACGGCTCCACGGGTTCGCGCGCATGGTGCGCCTCCTTTGGCGTTGAGTGCCGACGGGAAATACGGAGCACGCGCGAAAGTGTGACAGCGCTCAGGAACCGGTGGGCTCGGACTGCGGCCCCCCCTCGCCCGCCACGACGGGCTGCACCTCGGCCCTCGGTGCCTGCGTCAGCAGCGCCCGGGCGGCGATCTCCGTGAGCGTGTAGAGGATGAAGGCGTCCTGGTCGTCGATGGGGCGCTCGTCCTGTAAGGCGTGGATCTTCTTCCGCCGCTCGTTGAGGGCCGAGAAGATGTTGTCCTCGAAACGGCCGATGAGCCGGTACTGACGGCAGGCGCCCACCAGCTCGCCCAGCGTCGCACGGCCCACGTCCTTGTTGCCCACGCTCGTCACCGGCGGCTCATGGGCCGCCAGCAGCCCCCGCAGCAGCCGCTCGCAGCAGCGCGCGCACGCCACCACCACCTTCTGGGCCTGTCGTTCCTCGAGCGCCAGACGGGCCAGGGCCAGCTCCTGCAACAACTCCAGATCATTCGTCTGCCAGGTGAAGAGCGACACGGGCAGGGCGAGGGTGTCCGTCCCCAGCGAGGTGAGCGTGAGCTGCGGGCCGTGCCGCTCGTCCACCACGTCCAGGTAACCGAGCGCCACCAGCTTGCGCAGCCGCAGGTTGAGATCCCGCGCGCCAATGGCCATGTCGTTGATCATCACCGCGGCCACATCGCTGCCACTGTGGGCCACCAACTGGAGCACCCGGTAGTCGAGCGTGTCGAGCGGCGTGCGGCTGGACGGCAGGGGCCGGGCCTCGCCGAGCGCGCTCCGCGCCGAGAGCACCACATGGGGATCGAACCCCGCCAGCCAGCTCTGGTGGTGCAGCACCGCCGGTAGCAGACCCACGCCCGCCACCGAGAGCAGTAGATCGGC
Organism: Archangium violaceum Cb vi76; assembly: GCF_000733295.1. Taxonomy (GTDB): domain Bacteria; phylum Myxococcota; class Myxococcia; order Myxococcales; family Myxococcaceae; genus Archangium; species Archangium violaceum. Next base: position 9,402 of record NZ_JPMI01000057.1, read on the forward strand.
CCACAAGCTCGGCAGGGCGAAGCGCTCGGGCCAGGCGACGAGCAAGAAGCCGTCGAGCGCCACCAGCACCTGGAAGAAGTTGCAGAAGACGGGGTAGAGCCGTAACAGCGCCCGGTGCTGGTACACGGACACGTCGGTGAGGCCCAACCTCACCAGCACCAGCACGGCCGGGTAGGCGCCCGCGAGCACGAACAGCCCGCCGAGCCTCACCAGCAGCCGAACCTGCGCCAGCGCCGAGGCTCCCACCCAACCAGGAAAGGTGAGCCGCGCCACCACGGGCGTCGCCAGGCCCAACGCCACCACCGCCAGGATGATCACGGCCCGCTTATCGCGCAGGGCCCCCAGCTCCAGATGCTTGCGTCCGGCGTTCGCCATGGCCGTACAGCATAGCCCGCCTCAGAACGGCGCACGGCACTCCAGCTCGACGCACGCCCCCGTGTGCGGATGCACGAACGTCAGGGCCTCGGCGTGGAGCATCAGGCGCGTGTCGTCGCCGCCATACAGCCGGTCACCCGAGACCGGAGCGCCGAGGCCGAGCGGATGCGCGGCATGGACGCGGAGCTGATGCGTGAGCCAGGTGCGGGGCCAGAGCGACACCCGGGTGCGGGTGCCACTCCGTTGCGTGACGCGCCACCCGGTGACGGCACGCTTGCCGTGAAGCGGATCGACGAGGTGGCGGCGACGGTCCTCCCGATCGGGCCGGATGGGCAGCTCGATGACGCCCTCGCCTCCAGCCACCTGACCGTCGAGCCATGCCACGAAGCGCCTGTCGGCCTCGCTCCGCGCGAACCGCCGCTGGAGCGCCTCGTGGGTCATGGGGTCCCTGGCCACGAGCAGCAACCCGGAGGTGTCCGGGTCGAGGGCATGCACCACGACCAGTCCGGTTGCGTCCGGGTCTCGCCGCCGGAGTCGGACGAGCACCGAGTCCCGTGACGGCTCATGACGGCCGGGAATCGACAGGAGACCGCGCGGCTTGTCCACGACGAGCAACCACGCGTCCTCGTACAGCACTCGAAGCTCGTCCACGGGGCCCTGTCCCGCCTCGGGACGCGGCTCCAGCTCGACGTGCAATCCCTCGAGCATGTACGGGAGGACACCGCCGCACTTGCTCCGGCACGCCGGGTAGTACGCTCCCGCGTGCCGGCCGCCCGTGAGAGGCGGCGCCCCCCACCAGAACTCGGCGAGCGCCAGCGGGCGCAGGCCATGACGGTAGGCGTGACCCAGCAGCTTCGGCGCGGCGCAATCACCCGCCCCTCCCGGCGGCGGCTCGGGCGCGAAGAGCGCTCCCACGGTCCGGCTCTCGCCGCGCGCATTCGGGATGACGTAGCTCTCGGAGATCCGCCGCCAGAGTTGCCTCGAGCGCTCGGCGCGCAGGTGTTCGAGCCCGGCACGTTCCGTGTCGAGCGCTCGGAGGGCCGACACCAGGACCTCGCGCTCCTGGTGGTGCGCCACCTCCAGCCGCCGGAGCTCAGCGGCGTCGGCCCGGCTCTCCTCCCCGAGCACCTGAAGCGTTGCCTGCCGCTCGTCGTCGCTGACCTCTCCGTTGGCCAGACGCTGGCGTGCATCGTGCCGGAGGCCGCGATTCGCATCGTGGCGCGCACGCATCTCCTCCATGGCGGCCCCATGGCGCGCGGTCAGTCCGGCGAGACTCGCGCGGAGAGCGGTGGGTTCCGGCCCCTCGACCAGCTCGGTGTGGCGCTCCCCGAGCGCGCGCAACTCCGCCTCACCCGCGGGCAGGAATGCGTCGCGCGCGATGGGATCGAAGAGCGGCGGCGCGAACCCAGCGAGCTGCCAGCGGCCATCGAGCATGCCCGAGAACCCGCGAAGGTAGCCGATGCGGCCGTCCGGAGCCGCGACGACCAGCACCCCGAACATCTTCCCCTGGCCAGGCGCATCGAGGGCACCGGGCGCGAGCCCGCCGTGGCGCAGGAACGCCATCAACTCCTCGGCGGCCCGGCGAGCCAGGGGATGCGGAGGGCCGACCGCGAACGGATCCGTGAGCCGCACCGGCACCTCGGCCGAAGCCGGCTGCGGCTCGAAGTACGTCACGGCATCTCGTGAAGGCCCCCCTGTCACGGTCTTCGGATTCATTCGCGATACGAGTCTAACCCCAGACCAGCGGCAGGCTCGTCACGGACAGGGAGAAGCCCCCCATGAATCGCGGCGGCGCCTGGGGGTCCAGCCGGAACGACGGGACGCGCTTCAACCACTCCTCGTAGAACACCTTCATCTCCAGGCGGGCCAGGTTCAGCCCAACGCACCGGTGCGGACCCGTGTTGAACGTCTGGTGCTGCTCCTTCCGGCCCAGGATGAACTGCTCGGGTTTCACCAGAACCAGGATGAGGGGTTCACCGCGCCTCGATCAGCATCGGCAGGCCGTTGGCCGAGCCGAGGGTGCCGAACATGTCGAACCTCGGCACGTGGCCGGGCTTCATGCGCAGCTTGAAGCGGCGTGCGAGCATCGCCGCCATCACGTGCGTCTCCAGCAGGGAGAAGTTGTTGCCCAGGCAGATGCGCGGTCCGATGGCGAACGGGTGGTAGGCATGCGCATGACGTGCCGCCTCGCGCTCGGGCAACCAGCGGTCGGGATCGAAGCGCTCCGGCTCCTCCCAGAACTCCGGGTGCCGGTGGGTGGCGTAGCTGAAGACAATCGTCCTCGTGCCGGCCGGGATGCGGATGCCATCCAGCTCGTCATCGGCCACGGCGTCACGGGCGTACATCGGCGCGGCCGGATAGAGCCGGAGGACCTCCTTCACGACCTGGAGGGTGTACGGGAGCCTCTTCAATTCGTTGAGCGTCGGAGGCCCGTCGCCCAGCACCGAGTCCAGCTCGGCATGCAGCCGCCGCTCCACCTCCGGGTTCTGGGACAGCGCGTACCACAAGAACGAGAGCGTCCGCGCCGTGGTCTCATGCCCCGCGGCGAACATGGTCAGGCCGTTGTCCACGAGGAGCTGCTCCGCCATGAACGTCCCCGACTCCTCGTCCTTGGTCGTCATCATCTTCGTCAGCAGGTCATCCGGCCACTGCTCGGTGGGGAGGTCCCGGCGCCGCGCGATGAGCTCCTGGATGTAGGCCGTCACCAGCTTCTTGGCCCGGTTGAACCGCAGGTTCCCGGGAGTGGGGACCCACATGGGCACCTGGATGGGGCGCATCTGCTTGTTCGAGATGTGGGAGACCATCGTCTCGATCGAGTTCTTGACGCGCATCAGGGTGTCGCCCGAGTCGGTGCTGAAGACCGAGTGGAGGATGACGGCGGCGGTGACCTGCATCATCTCGTCGAGCATCTCGACGGGGCGGCCGGAGCCCTGGTGCTGGGACTGCCAGTGCTCGATGAGCTTCTGCGTGTCGGAGAGGAAGATGGGGAAGAACTTCTCCACGCCGCGAGGGGTGAAGAACGGCGCCATGAGCCTGCGCTGCCGGCGCCAGTCCTCGCCGGTGGCGGTGACGATGCCATGGCCGAGCAGCAGCTCGCGAAGGGAGTCGTAGCTCTCGCCCTTGTCGTAGTGCTCGCGGCCCGTGACGTTGACGTGGCGCACGTGGTCCGGGTGGGTCACCAGCAGGAGCGTCTTCGAGCCCATCTGGAGGCGGATCAGATCCCCGTGCTTGCGCCAGGTGCTCATCATCCAGCCGAGGAACCCCTCTCGCCGGGTCGCCGTGAGCAGCTCGAGGGTGGAGGGGGCGTACTCCGTCAGGGTACGGGTACGGGGCGGGTCGATGGAGGGTGCCGTAGTCATGGTCGTGGAGTCCTGGGTCAGGCTGGCGTCGAAGGGGGAATCCTGAGCTGCTGGCGCACCGTCTCGACCGGCGACTCCCAGAAGCGCTCGTACCGGAGGCGGACGAGCTTCTCGGACTGCCGGCCCCGCCGGTACGCCGCGCGCAGCTTTCGCGCGTACTTCCAGATGGGAGGGAGGCCATGCGGCCGGAGCAGCGCGGCGAACAGGAGGATGAGGACGCTCGTGCGGAGTCCCATGTTGCCGGCCACGAAGGCCTGGAGCTCCATTTCGCCGAGCGAGTCCGTCTTGTAGCCAGTCACCACATGGTGGAGGTCGTGCGTCTCCCGGTACCACTTGACGAGGTAGTCCACTTCGTTGCGGACCTCGTACGGGCTCTCGAACGGGCTGATGCCGTTGTCCGAGAAGTAGCGGGCGAACGCGTACCCGAGCGTCCCTTCCGGGAGCCGGCCGAGCGCCGCGAGGTCGATGTTGCGGCCCTGGAGGCTGGGGCGTTGGGTGAGCAGCTCCCGGCCGTCCTCGCTCTTCGCCAGCTCCGTGCAGTGCCGCTGGAAGACGTCGCCGTCGAGGCTCGCGTTGAACAACGGCGCCGCGATGCCGTCATCGGGGCGCTTCTCGAGGACCTTCAAGGCCCGGACCGCCACACGCAGCCGTGTGAACAGGGATGCGCCTTCGGGCAGGAAGAGACCGTCTTCGATGCGTGCGGTGGGTGAGCTGAAGCTCATCTCGGTTCTCCGGGGGTGGGGGGACACCAGGACCGTGGCAGTTCATGCCACGGAACTGGCAGAAACCGCCACGTGTTCCGGGGTGTGACAGTTCCCGCCACGGATTGTTAGGCTGCGTGCCATGCCCCAGCGAGTGCGACTCCCACCCCAGGAAAGGCCGGCCACGGGTGCGGCCCGGGAGCCTCCGCCCCTCACTCTTGCTCCGCGAGAGGGGCGTGATCAGGCGATGCTCGAGGCCTCGCTTGCCGTCATCAGCCTGTTCCTGCGGGAGCGCACGAGCGACTTCTCCGTCAAGGAGCTCGCGGCCCACGCGGGCCTCTCCGAGCGGACCTTCTACCGGTACTTCCCCCGGAAGGAGGACGCCATCCGTCCGGCAGTCGACGCGTCACTCGCGCGCATCGTCTCCGACATGCGCGCCGTCCCTCGCGGCAAGACCCTGCGCGAGGCGATGGTGGAGGCGCTCAGCCGGTCCCTCACGGAGGAGAACGCCCTGAACTGGGAGAACCTCCTCTCCGTGCTGAACGAGACGGACAGTCTCCGCGCGGTGTGGCTGCAGATCCTCACCAACGCGGAGCTCGCTCTCGCGCACGCCGCCGCCGAGCGGCTGGGGCTCTCCGCGGACTCGCAGCGGGCGCGCCTGACGGGAGCCATCCTGGTCACCGCGGGACGCCTCGCGCTGGAGCAGCCGTCCTCCGCGGGGAGAAAGCGTGACCCGGGTGAGGTTCTCGCCGAGTACCTCGATCTGCTCGGCCCGACCCTGTTCGAGGAGCCCGCGGATGGGCGCGGGCCCGTGAGACGCTCACCGCCCCGGCGCTCCCGTCAGCGACGCAGGTAGGCGCGCGGCCAGGGCCGGACTCTACAGTTTGACCGGCAGCTGCTTCGGCCCGCGCATGAGGACGCCCGTGCGCCACTTCAGTGACTCGGCCGGCTTGGACAGGCGCAGGTTCGGGAACCGGTTCACCAGTGTCTGCAGGGCGATCTGTCCCTCCAGCCGCGCGAGCGGTGCCCCCAGGCAGTAGTGGATGCCCAGCCCGAAGGACACGTGCCTGTTCGGCTCGCGGCCCAGGTCCAGCGTGTTCGGGTCCTTGAACTGGCGCTCGTCCCGGTTCGCCGACGCGAGCACCGCGAAGACCAGGTCCCCACGCGGAATCGTCACCCCGCCCACGGTGATGTCCTCTCGCGTCACTCGCTCCGTGGAGACCTCCACCGGGCTCGCGTAGCGCAGGAGCTCCTCGACCGCCGGCCCGATGAGCTCCGGCTCCTTCCTCAGCCGCTCCAACTGCTCGGGGTGCTGCAACAGGGCCAGCGTGCCGCCGGAGATCAGGTTCACCGTGGTCTCGTGCCCCGCCACGAGCAGGAGGAACGCCATGCTGACCAGCTCGTCCGGGGTCAGCTTGTCACCCGCCTCCTCCACCTGGATGAGCGCCGAGAGCAGGTCGTCTCCCAGCGACGTGCGCCGCTGCGCGATGAGCTTGCGCAGGTAGCGCGTGAACATCACCACGCTCGGGACCGAGAGCAGCACGTCCGTCATGTCCGTATTCGAGACGAGCCGGTTGGACCAGTGCTGGAACTTCCGGTAGTCGCCCGGAGGCACTCCCAGCATCTCGGCGATGATGGTCACGGGCAGCAGGAACGCGAACTCCTCGACGAGATCCATGGAGCCCTTGCGCGCGGCCGCGTCCAACAGGCTGTCCGACAGGGCCTGGACGCGCGAGCGCAGCCGCTCGACGTACTTCGGCGTGAAGGCCTTGTGCACGAGCGCGCGCAGCCGGGTGTGGTCCGGCGGATCCCGGCTCAGCATGTTCTGCACGAGCGGCGTGAAGAACTTGAAGAACCAGGGCATCTTCGCCCGCTGCTCCTCGTTCATGCTGCCGAGGCGATCCTTGCTGATGCCTCCGTGCTTCAACACCTGGGTCACGTCCTCGTAGCGCGTCACCAGCCAGCCCACCTCGTTGCCGGGGGCCTGGATGCGGAAGACGGGCGCCTCCTCGCGCAGGCGCGCGTAGAGGGGGTACGGGTTGGCCTTGAAGCGCTGCGACTTGAAATCGGGCTGCGTCAGGGTCTGCATGTGAAGAGCCTCCCGTGGGAGGATCTAACACGGCCCGGACAGCTGCGCGGGGCCGCATCCGGACCCCGTCCCCGCGAACATGCCTTCGTACAGATGGCTCCGCACGCGCTCGGCCTGGGCCCCCAGTCCCGACTCCTCGAGGTGCCACGCCGCCCAGGCCCTCGCCGCGTCCAGGCGGGTCACCAGCGTGTAGGGCACCGGCGGCGGCCGGAAGTGGAAGATGACACTCATCGTCAGCACCACCGTGGGCGAGGTGATGACGTACGCCAGCCCCAGCAGCGTCCGGCGCATCAACGCCGCGTTCTTCTCGAGCCACAACGCGTGCCGCTGCCGCTGCTCGCTCGACAGGAGCCACAGGGCGCTCAAGTCGAAGATGCAGACGTGCCGCTCTCCCCGCTGCAAATATTGAGTGGACCTGTCGAGGTAGGCCTCGAACTCCTGGCGAGAGAGCTCGCCGGTGAGACGCACGCCCAGCAGGGGCCAGAGAGAGTCATCGAAGGTGAAGGGGGCCGCGCGATTCATGGGAGCCATGATGTGGAGGCGATCCCATTGTTCAGCAAGGTGCGCTCGTGTGTTTTGCCCAACCCGCGCGGTCGGGCACCATCGCAACGCACTTCTTCAACTCGGGTGCCACGCGCCACGGATTCAACCCGGAGTTCGTGGCACCCTCACCCCGTCCCTCTCCCGGAGGGAGAGGGGTTCTTGGCTGCCGGGGGTTCTTGGACTTCTTGCAGCTGTATGGGTTTCCGGGGCTACTGGCTCAGCTTCGCCTGCAGCGAGGCCTGGGCCGCGTAGCCCGGCGCCGAGGCGGCCAGCTTCGTCCAGAGCGCCTTCGCGCCCTTCATGTCGCCCTTGGCCTTGAGCGTCTCGCCCAGCTGGTCCACCGCCGCCGGGTCCGAGCCCACCGCCACGCCCCACACCCGGTCCGCCGTGGGCTTGCCCAGCCCCACCAGCGTCCACGCCAGGCCCGCCTTCACCCGCCCGTCCGGCCGCAGCGGCATCACCTGCCGGTACGCCGCCAGCGCCTCGTCGTAGCGCCCCTTGGCCAGCAGCTCCTCGCCCTGCTCCACCGTCTGCGTCAGCTGGGCCTCGAGTTCCGGCGTGCGCTCCACGTTCTGCATCGCCTGCACCGTCTCTTGCGAGATCGTCGGCGCCGCCGTGTTGTCACCGCCACCCGCCATCGGCCCGGACGCGCCGCCGCCCCGCAGGCCCCCGCCCGCCATCGGCCCCTGCGCCATCATCTGCCCGCCAGGCGTCAGGTCCAGCTTCGAGGCCCGGATGCGCCGGTCCTCGGCCCGCGTGGCCTGCCACTTCGCCATGCCGCCGGCCTTCACCGCCTCGTCCGTCATGCGGGCCAGCTTGCGCGCCAGCGCCGCCCGCGGCGAATCCGGGTGCGCCGCCAGGAAGGCCTCGAAGCCCTCGTACGCCGTCCGCAGGGAGCTCAGGTTCTCGCCCTTCGTCTCGTACAGCAGCGCCGAGCGCCCGAAGAGCGCGTCCGCCGACGTGGGCTCCACCTCCAGCACCCGCTCGTACGTCTTCAGCGCCCCCGCCGCGTCTCCGGAGAGGAAGTGCGCGTTGGCGCGCATCGACTCCACCTCCAGCACCGGCTCCAGCGCCGCGCGCGCGCAGGCCGCCGCTCCCGCGGTGTCGCCCTTCTTCGCGCGCTCCGCCGCCACCGCCACCATCTCCTCCACCGGCGTCGCCGACGAGAAGCCGCACTTCGCCTCCGCGGGGCTCTTCACCGCCGCCTGGCCCAGCTTCTTGCGCTGCGCCAGGAAGAGCTCGCGCGCCCCCTTCCCCTTCTCCTCCGCCTGCAGGAAGTAGGGGATGGAGTCCGCCGCCCGGCCATTCGTGTAGTAGAGCTTGCCCAGCGACGAGGCGATCTCGAACGTCTTCTCCCGCTCGCGCAGCCCCTGCATGCTGTCCAGCTGCTGGAGCAGCTCCGCCGCGGACGGAGGCGCCCGGCCCGTCATCGGCGGGTGGCCCTCCGGCATGGCGCCCGTGGCGGCGGCGCCCGAAGCGCCCGAGCCGAAGCTGGGGTGGCCCTCGGGCAGGCCCTGGGAGGCGGCCGGACGCTGGGCGTCCGAGCCGAGGGGCGGGTGACCGGCGGGCAGGTGGGTGGGCTCGGCCGCGAGCAGGGCCGCGGCGGTCAGGGCGAGGGAGAGGGTCATCACTCGGTTACCGGGAGAAGGGTTTCGGGCCACCAGGTGGCCTCGCACCGGCGCACATCCTGGGGCGCCAGCTGGGAAAGCAGCTCCACCACCGTCATGCCGAGCACCGGGTGCTCCGCCTGGGGAGCGAGCTCGGCGAGCGGCTCCAGGGCGAATCGGCGCTTGTGCAGTTCCAGGTGGGGCACCTGGAGATTGGGATCCGCCACCACCTCACCCTCCCACAGGAGGATGTCCAGGTCGATGGGCCTCGGTCCCCAGCGCGGTCCTCCGGGCTCGCGGCCCACGTCGCGCTCGATCTGCTTGAGGATGCACAGCAGCCGCTGCGGCGGCAGGCCACACTCCAGGGCCACCACGGCGTTGAGGTAGTGCGGCTGGGGCGGGCCCACGGGCGCACTCTCGAAGAGAGACGAGCAGCGAAGGACCGCCACTGCATCGATACGGGACATCGCCTCCAGGGCGGAGACGAGTTGGGCTTCGCGGTCTCCCTCGTTGGAGCCCAGCCCTACATAGACGGTGGCGCTCAAGGCCCCATCTCAACAGGGTTGGCCAGGGTCCCGATTCCCTCCAGCTCCACTTCCACCACGTCCCCGGCCACCAGCCGGCCCACCCCCGAGGGCGTCCCCGTGCTCACCAGGTCGCCCGGCAGGAGGGTCATGATGTGGGAGATGAAGGACACCAGCCTGGCGGGGCTGAAGACCATGTCGGACGTCCGGCTGTCCTGTCGCACCTGTCCATTCACCCGGCAGAGAATCTGGAGATCCGCCGGGGACAGGCCGGTGACGCTCCAGGGCCCGGCGCACGCGAAGGTGTCGTAGCCCTTGGCGCGGGTGTGCTGGATTTCCCGGCGCTGGACGTCGCGGGCCGTCACGTCGTTGATGCAGGTGAGGCCCCAGATGGCGCGAGCGGCGGTGGCCTCGTCGGCGTTCTTCAGGCGCTCGCCGATGACGAGCCCCAGCTCCGCCTCGTAGTGCACCTCCTGGCTCACCGGGGGAAGCTGGATGGGCGAGCGGTGCGCGTTGAGCGCGGTGGAGGGCTTGATGAAGATGAGGGGCTCGACCGGAACGGGCTTGCCCATCTCCTCGGCGTGCTTGCGGTAGTTCTGCCCGATGCAGACCACCTTGGAGGCCTCGGAGGGCACCAGCAACTGGACCGCGCTCAGCGCCACGCGCCGGCCGGTGTCCTTTCCGCCGGCCCAGGGCGCGCCGGAGAGCACCACCACCTCTTCACCCTCGATGCGGCCGTGGTGCGCACCCCCCTCGTGTTGGAAACGGCAATACCGCGTCGTCATGACGTCCTCTGGAAGCCGAGCACGTCGGCCATGTCGTAGAGCCCCGGCGAACGGCCCGTCACCCAGCGCGCCGCCCTCAGCGCCCCGAGGCCGAACTGGTCCCGGTTGGTGGCCCGATGGGTGAGCTCGATGCGCTCGCCCTCGCCAAAGTAGTACACGGTGTGCTCGCCCACGACGTCTCCGCCGCGCAGCGTCTGCACCCCAATCTCCTGCTTCGGGCGCGCGCCCATCTGCCCGTGCCGGGCGAACGTCAGGTCGTCCTGGCTCCGGCCCAGCGCCGAGGCGAGCACCTCGGCCAGCTTGAGCGCCGTGCCCGAGGGCGCGTCCTTCTTCATGCGGTGGTGCGCCTCGAGCACCTCCACGTCGTAGCCCTCGCCCAGCACGCGGGCCAGCTCGGCGGCCATGCGGATGACCACGTTCACGCCCACGGACGTGTTGGGGGCCAGCACCACGGGGATGGACTTCGCGCTCGCGGCGAGCTCGGCACGGGACTCGGGGGTGAAGCCCGTGGAACCGATGACCATGGCGACACCGCGCTCGGCGCACTGGCGCGCGTGCGCCACGCTGGCCTCCGCGCTGGTGAAGTCGATGACCACCTGCGCCCGCGCCGTGTCGAGCACCCGGCCGAGATCGTCGCCCCCGGGCACACCGAGCTGCTCCAGGCGCGAGGTCTGGCGCGCGGTGGCTCCGGCCAACTCCAGGTCCTTGGACTCACGGACGAGCCGCAGCAGGGTGCCGCCCATGCGGCCAGTGACTCCAGTGATGACGGTGCGGATCATGGTGTCCTCGAAACCCTCACCCCGACCCTCTCCCGGAGGGAGAGGGGATGTGTTGGCCCTCTGTCCACAGTGCGTGGTTCACGGTGCGTGGGTCACAGTGCGTGGTTCACAGTGCGTGGTTCACAGTGCGTTGCTCCCTCGCTCCACTCCCCTCTCCCCTCGGGAGAGGGACGGGGTGAGGGTGCCACGCATCCCGGGTTCAACCCTGGACGAGGCCCAGCTTGCGCAGCTCGGCCTCCAGCTTCTTCGCGTTGGGCTCGGACATGGGGACCAGGGGCAGGCGCAGCTCCGGTCCGAACAGTCCCAGCTTGTGCAGCGCCCACTTCACGGGAATCGGATTGGACTCGATGAACAGCAGCCGGTGCAGCTCGTTCATCCGCACCTGGAGCTCCCGCGCCTTCGCCAGCTCACCGGCGCGAGCCGCGGCCACCAGGTCCGCCATCATCCGCGGGGCCACGTTGGAGGACACCGAGATGACCCCCTTGCCGCCGCAGGCGATGAACGGCAGCACGGTGAAGTCATCGCCGGACAGGAGCGTCAGCCGGTCGCCGCACTTCTCCATCAGGTCCACCGCGCGGGGCATGTTGCCCGTGGCCTCCTTGATGGCCACCACCTCGGGCACCTCGTCGCACAGGCGCAGCGCCGTCTCCGGCAGCAGGTCCACGCCCGTCCGGCCCGGCACGTTGTAGGCGATGATGGGGAAGCCGGGGTGCGCCCTGGCCACCGCGCGGAAGTGCTCCACCAGGCCCGCCTGCGTGGGCTTGTTGTAGTAGGGCGTGACGATGAGCGTGCCAGTCGCGCCGGCCTCGCGGGCGCTCTTCACGTTCGCCACCGTCTCCGCCGTGCTGTTGGAGCCCGCGCCGGCCACCACTGGCACCCGGCCCGCCGCCTCCTCCACCGCCACGCGGATGGCGCGGAAGCGCTCCTCGGCGGACATCGTCACCGCCTCGCCCGTGGTGCCCATGGGGATGAGCACGTTCGTCCCCCCGGCGATCTGCTGCCGGACGAGCGCACGGAAGGAAGCCTCATCGAACGCTCCCTCCCGGAAGGGGGTGGCGAGCGCGGTCATCGAGCCTTCGAAGGTCCTCATGCTGCGGCTTATATGTTCAGGGCCGCTCGCCGCGCCAGAGATCCTCGACGCGCTCCCGCTCGCGCACCACCCGCCAGGCGTCCCCGTCCACCAGGACCTCGGCCGGCCGGGGCCGCGAGTTGTAGTTGGACGCCATGCTCATGCCGTAGGCGCCGGCCGTCATCAGCGCGTACAGCTCGCCCGCCTTGGGCAGCACCAGCTTGCGTTGACGGGCCAACACGTCGGTGGACTCGCACACCGGCCCAACCACGTCCACCTCCACCTCCTTGCCGCGCCGCTGCACGAGCGGCTGCAGCCCGTGGTGGGCGTCGTAGAGGGCGGGGCGCATCAGGTCGTTCATGCCCGCGTCCACCACCACGAACTGGCGGGCCGGCGTCTTCTTGCGGAAGAGCACCCGGGTGACGAGCACCCCGGCGTTGCCCACCAGCAGGCGGCCCGGCTCGAAGACGAGGGTGGCGCCGGTATCGCCCGCGGCGGCGATGGCGGTGCGCGCGTACTCGGCGGGCGTGGGGGGCGTCTCCTCGGTGTAGGTGATGCCCAGGCCCCCGCCGATGTCCAGGTACTGCAGCGCGTGCCCCTGGGCCTTCAGCTCCTTGTAGAGCCCGGCCATCTTGGTGAGCGCGGCCTTGAAGGGCGCGGTGCGGGTAATCTGCGAGCCGATGTGGCAGTCCACCGCCACCGCCCGCAGGCCCTTCATCTTCTTGGCCCTGGCGTAGAGCGCCACCGTGTCCTCGAAGGGGACGCCGAACTTGGACGTCTTCAGGCCGGTGGAGATGTGACGGTGGGTGCGTGCGTCCACGTTGGGATTCACACGCAGGGCGAAGGGCGCGCGCTTGCCCTGGGCGCGGCCCACGGCGTCGAGCAGCTCCAGCTCCTCGGGGCTCTCCACGTTGAAGAAGAGGATGCCGGCGGAGAGGGCCTGGGCCATCTCGTCGGCCGTCTTCCCCACGCCGGCGAACACCGTCTTGCCGGGCTGGCCACCCGCGGCCTTCACCCGCGCCAGCTCACCGCCGGAGACGATATCGAAGCCACTGCCCTCCTCCGCCAACAGCCGCAGCACCGCGAGGGTGGAGTTGGCCTTCATGGCGTAGCACACCAGGTGCGGGTGCTTGCCGAAGGCCTCCGTCACCACCCGGAAGTGCCGGCGCAACGTGGCGGTGGAGTAGACATACACGGGGGTGCCCACCGCGTCGGCGATGGCCGGCAGGGGCACGTCCTCGGCGTGCAGGACACGCTTGCGATAGCTGAAGTGATTCACGGCGTCCCAGCGTCAGGGGAGGGATTCGCCGGAGGCGGCGGTTGCGCCTCCGGAGCACGGGCTGGCGGACGCGGCGGCCCCTTGATACCGCAGGCCGCCCCGGCCAGCACCGCGAGCAACAGGATGAGACCGCGCGGCCCGGGCATGGCGCGCGACTAGAAGCGGATGCCCAGCGTGCCGCGGACGGCGTGGGCCGTCCCCAGCTCCACCCGCGAGTTCACGTTCGTCTCGTTCAGACCGTTGAGCGGGAAGAGCACGGACCAGTCCACGCGCGCCACGAAGCCGTCCTCCGTCTCGTAGCGGGCGCCCAGGTTCGTCTCGATGCCCAGCATCCGCTCGGTGCTCGAGGGCGTGGACTCGGCGTAGATGGACTGCGAGTAGATGGCGCTGCCGAAGAGGTCGAAGCCCTGCGTCAGCGTGTAGCGGATGGTGGGCTTCACGTAGATGGCGTCGGTGACAGTGCCCACCAGCTCGCGCCAGAGGATGCTGTCCACGCGGTAGGCACGGTTGAAGCGGAAGTTGCGGATGGAGTTGTCGCTGCAGCCGCCGGTGCCGCACCGGAACTGCGGGCCCTCCACGTTGCCCGGCTGGGTGGCGCCGTTCTCGCCCGTGCCCGGAATGCCCGGGTAGGCCCCGAAGCCCGGCGCCCGGTCACCCGAGGCGAAGCCCAGCTCCATCTGGAGGTTGAGCTGCCCGTTGAGCATCCGGTACTCGCCCACCGCCGCGCCGCCGAAGGCCATCACGTCCAGCGTCTGGTTGAAGCTGGGGTCGTTCGCCTGGTCCGCCGTCCGCGCCACGCCGTTGATCTGCCCGAGGTAGGCCGCCAGCTCCAGCTCCACGCGGAAGTTGCGCTCCTCGTAACGCAGCCACACGTCCGGGATGTAGAGCGTCGCGCCGCGCGGGACGTACTGGCCCGGCTGCACCTGCCCGCTGTCGTCACGCGCCGCGCTGTAGCGCTGGGTCCGCCAGCTGAAGTGCAGGCCGTAGTTGAGCACGCCCTGGTTGTTGTCCAGCTTGGCCCGCACCTGCTGCGGGGTGTCCCGCCGCGCCACGGCCAGCACCCAGCTGTGGCTGTCATCCGCACCGGTGACGTCCACCGCCTGGCCCTGCTCGCCGTTGGGGTAGGCGTAGATGCCCTCGTCGTTGAACTCGAACATGGGCGTCACGTAGAAGCCGTCGAAGGGCTCCGTGACGAACATGACGCGGTCCACCACGTCGCCGAAGTCACACTCCAGGCAGTTGCCGTCGTTGCGCAGCACGCCCAGGCCCCAGTGCGCCGTCATGCGGCCGAAGCGCAGCAGACCCACTGGCGTGGACACCTCGCCGTAGGCCTCGCGCAGCATCAGCGAGTCCTTCAGGCTGTTGATGGCCGAGCGGGGGGAGACCTGCCCGTCATTGAAGATGTCGAAGAGGTAGAAGTTGCGGTCCACCCCGCTCAGCGGCGAGGAGCCGAGGATCACATTGTCCAGGGCGTCCAGCTGGAGCTTCACCCGCACCTCCTCGGAGATGTTGAAGGTGGGCTCCAGGCGCAGGCGCATGTCGGCGAAGGCCTGCGTCTTCTCCGTGGGCCGGGGCCGGGGGAAGAGCTCGCTGCCCAGCGGCTTGTTCAGGCTGAACTGGTAGTAGAGGTTGGGCCTCATCCGGTAGTAGCCGTCGAGGGTGAAGATCTCCAGCTTGCGCTTCTCCTCGACCCACTCCTCCTGCCAGTCGGTGGCGAGCGACTGGGTGGCGAGCTGGGCGCGGATCTCCTCGCGCATCTCCTGCCGGGCGGCCTCCACGCGCTTGTCCACTTCCTGGCGGATGCGCTCCTCGAGGGAGTCTGCGGCCTCCGGGGTGGTGGCGGGAGCGGCGTTCTCCTGGGCGGGAGCCGGCGTCCCGGACTGGGGCGCGGGAGTCTGGGCGGTGGCCGTGGCGGAGGCGACGAGCAGTGCCGCCAGCAGGGCGTTGGACGACATAGGGGATTCTTCTCCGGGGCCGCGCGAGTGCGGCGGGTGCAAAGGGCGGGCGAGTCAAGCGGACCCGGCCAGGGGTGTCAACGACGGCGAGCGGTTGTCTTCCTTCGTCCGTCCGGGGGTTTACGGCCAGGGTGCTTCGGTTGGCACTGCGGACAGCAATGGGTGGTGCGCCCTCCCTGGGTGAAGGATTCCACGGTCGTCCCGCACCGGGCGCAAGCCGTCCCGGCGCGGCCGTAGACCAGGAAACGGTTCTCCGCCCCGTCCTCCAGGTACGCGGGCTCCTCGCCCTGCTGCTCCTCGAGGCCGAAGGTGATGGAGGCGTGGATGGCGTCCGCCAACCGCTGCCACTCCCCGGGCGTGAGCGAGCCGGGCTTGCGCGCCGGGTGCAGGCCCGCCCGGTAGAGGGCCTCGGCGGCATGGATGTTGCCCAGCCCCGTCACCCGGCCCTGATCCATCAGGGCCACCTTGAGCTCCTGCTTGGACGGGCCCACCGCCTCCTGGAGCTGCCCGGCGGTGAGGCCATCGGCGAGGGGATCCCTCCCCAGCTCCTTCACCGCGTCCAGCTCGTACAGGCGCGAGGCGGCGCACGGCTCCATGCGGCCGAAGAGGCGCGAGTCGGCGAAGTGGATGACGTCACCGGAGTCCAGGTGGAAGCGGGCGCGGCTGTAGGGGACGGGGACGCCCTCGGGGCGGCGGACGAAACGGCCCGTCATGCCCAGGTGGGCCATCAGTCCCCGGCCGCCCTCGAAGGTGAAGAGGAGGTACTTGCCGCGCCGCTCCAGCGAGACCAGACGGCCGCGCAGGGAGGCGAAGTCCTCGCGGCGGGCCCCGCGGAAGACGCGCGAGTCGTCCGCCTCGGCCCGCACCACGCGACGACCGTCCAGCCAATGGACGAGGTTGCGCCGGGCGATTTCGACTTCCGGAAGCTCGGGCATGCGGGGGTGCGGCATAACACCCTGGGCACGTCCCACGCATTGCTTACTTGAGAGGTCAGGCCTTCTTCTTCCCTGAACCGGAGCCGCCCTTGCCGCGGGTCCTCGCGGTGGTTCCCACCGGCTTCTGGCGCCCGGTTCGTTCCCGCGCCTCGCGAGCGGCCTGAGAACGCACCCGCAGGGAGCCGCGGGTGGCGGGCTCTCGCACCTCGACGCGCTGGGCTCCCCTGCCCTCCCGGCCGATGCGCGGCACCTCTTCCTCCGCGGGTGCCGGAGCCTCGGGAGGCACCTCGCGGACACCATGCGTCCGGGCCCGCCGCTCGAGGAAGCCGAGCAGCCGCTCGCGGTGCGTGTCCTGGTAGCGCTGGGGCTCGAAGTCCACGGTGCGGGCCTCGACCGCGCGCAGCACGGCCTCCACCTCCGTCTCGACGGGGCGGGGCGTGGGCAGGGACAGCTCGGGGTAACTGTCCTGGGAGATGAGCTCGTCCGCGTAGTGCAGCGTGGAGAGGACGAGGCCCCGCCCATGCGGCCACACCACGCACAGGTGCCCCTTGAGGTGCATCACCAGCCGCCCGATGCCGGCACGGCCCGAGGCCCGCAACGCCATGGCCAGGGTGGCATAGGGCCGCAATGCCTTCTCCCCCGGCATCACGTGGTAGGTGGTGTCGAAGAGGATGGGATCTATCTCCGACAGCTCGATGAAGTCCTCCAGGTCCACGGTGCGGCTGGCCTGGGGATCGAACGCCTCGAGCTCGCCGCGCGTCACCTCCACGTAGCGGCCGGGGCGGAGCTCATAGCCCTTCACCACGTGCTCGAAGGGCACCTCCTCGCCATCCGCCGAGCACACGCGCTTCTGCTGGATGCGGGCACCATCCGCGTCATGCAGGAGATGGAACTGCACCTGCCGGGACGACACGGCGCCGTAGAGCCGCACCGGGACGTGCATGTGCCCGAAACCGAGGGCGCCGGTCCAGACGGGACGAGACATGTGGGGCCTCCCTGGCACCCGGAGGGGCGCCATCTCCTAAAGTCCGCAGTGTCCGGAAGAGCGGCAAGGCACTCCGCGCTCACGGCCGGGGGCCCGCAGGGACGGCTGCCTCCGCGCATGGCATATCCATTCACGGGCGGCCGTCTCACGAGCAGACACCCGGTAACAGATGCTTGCCGAGTCCCCGGGGCGCTGAGTACGACCCCCCGGGTCATTCCGGCAGCACCCAGACAAGGAAGGCGACGCATGAAGCGGATTCTCTCGGTGGTCATGGCCCTCTCGCTGGCCATGGGGTTCACGACCGGTTGCGCGGCGGGCAAGAAGGTCAACGTGGGGCGCACGGCGGCGTCCCTCTTCATCTCCGACCAGCAGGAGGCGGAGCTGGGCAAGCAGGTGAAGCAGGAGCTCGAGACGAAGGAGAAGATCAAGTACGTCGAGGACGCGGCGGTGGTGGAGTACGTGAACACCGTGGCCAGGCCCATCCTCCAGGCGGCGAACCGGGACCGGGCGAACGTGAAGTGGAAGCTGCACGTCATCGATGACCCGAAGATGGTGAACGCGTTCGCCACGCCGGGCGGCTACCTGTACGTGTACACGGGCCTGCTGCTGGCGGCGGACAACGAGGCGGAGCTGGCCGGGGTGCTGGGGCACGAGGCCGCGCACGTGACGGGCCGGCACTCGGCGCAGGCGCTGATGCTGCAGTACGGTCAGGCGGCGCTCATCGAGGCGGCGCTCGGGAGGAACCCGGGGACGGCGGCGCAGATCGCCGCGAGCCTGGCGGGCACCGGCACGGGGCTGGCCTTCAGCCGGGGCAACGAGACGGAGGCGGACGAGCTGGGCGCGAAGTACACCTCGGCGGCGGGCTATGACCCGCGCGGGCTGGTGACCTTCTTCCAGAAGCTGGCGTCGGCCGAGGGCAAGACGCCGGGCTTCATGAAGTGGCTGAGCACGCACCCGCCCAGCGCGGACCGCGTGCAGCACCTCAACAGCTACATCGCGAAGAACAACCTGACGGGCTCGAACCAGGGAACGGGTGGTCTGGCCGGCATCAAGGCGCGCCTGAAGCAGTAGTCCGCCGGGCCCGCCCCGAGCCCTCAATGCAGGGGGGAGTGCTGTCCCGGCTCCTACCGCCGGGACGAGCCCTCGCCGGAGTCCTCCTGGACCTCGGCGGGGGGAAGGACCTCGGGGGCGGCGCGCTCGGCCATGCGCCGGCGCCAGCGCCAGAAGGCCAGCCGCTCCCGGCCCGAGCGGGGACCTCGGGGAGCGCCCTGGAGGTGGGGCGCCTCGATGGGTGGAGGCTTTCCTTCCGCCTGGGCGGCCTCGGCCTCGGCGTGCTCGAGGACGGCATTCACCTCGCCGCCGAGGATGAAGATGAGGCCGGTGAGGTAGAGCCACAGCAGCAGCACGACGACACCACCGATGGAACCATAGGTGACGTTGTAGCGGCCGAAGTGCTCGACGTACTGCGTGAAACCCCAGGTGGTGAGGAGCCACAGGACGGTGGCGAGCACCGCGCCGGGCGAGAGGAAGTTGTAACGGTGCCGGACGGCGGGCAGGCGCCAGTAGCACAGGGCCAGGGCCAGCATGACGAGGCACGCGGTGAAGGGCCAGCGCAGCCAGGACCAGATGGTGTGGTAGACGTTGAGGAAGTGGAGACGCCCGGCGATCCACTCGCCCACCTGACCGCCCAGCAGGAAGAGGGCGAAGGCGAGGGGGATGAGCAGGGAGCCCGCCACGGTCATGAGGATGGCGAGCCCCTGGGTCTTCCAGAAGGGCCGGTACTCGGGGACGTCGTAGGCGAGGTTGAGCGCGCGGCGGAACGCGTCCACGCCCCGTGAGGCGCTCCAGAGCGCCACCAGGAAACCGATGGTGATGAGGCGGGGCTGACTGTCCTGGACGAGCGACTGGAGGTGACCCTGGACGACTTGAAGGGCCTCGGCGGGCATGAGGGGGCCGAGCCGCTCCACCATGGCCTCCACGGCGCCCGGGGCGAACGGCAGATACGCCGCGAGCGTCACGAGGAAGAAGAGGAAGGGGAAGAGGGCGAAGAGGAAGTAGAAGGCGAGCTGGGCGGCGCACTCGGTGACGGCGTCCTCCTGGAGCTCCACCCAGAGGCGCCGGGCGAACTCGCGCCATGTCAGGTGCCTGGGCTTTCGGAACGGCATGGCCTCTCCCGCACTGTCGCGGATTGAAGCATCGAAGGTGGGGACGGGTGGGCCTTCGTGCAGCAAGAGACCAGGCAGGCGCTCGCCATCCACGTCCCTGCCCTGGACCTGCTAGCCTTTCCCTCCACCATGCTTCCGTTCCCCCTCGTCGTCCTTCTGACGCTCGCCGCTGGATCCGACCGCACCGTGCCCGTGGGGTGCCGTGAGGATTTCGAGACCTGCCGTGAGGACTGCACCATCGGTTACGGTGGCAGCACGACGAAGTACCGCCAGCTCCGCACGTGCCTTCAGGGCTGCGAGGAGGAGCAGTCGGAGTGCACCACCCGGCACTACTCCCTGCGGGACACGGGCTACGACATGCCCGAGAGGGAAACCGAGGAGCCCGCCCGGCGTCCGGAGACACCTCGGGACGGAGTGCGCCGGGGGGTGTACCGGACCGAGGAATCGGAACCGGCGCCCGAGGCGGAGCCGGCCGTGGCGAAGGAGCCGGAACCGGAGCCCGAGCCGAGAGTGGAACCGGAACCGGAGCCCGAGGCCCGGCCCGCGCCGAAGCAGAAGAACGAGGTGAAGAAGGCGTCGGCGAAGAGCGGGGAGATGCGCATCTTCGGCGATGAGGACTCCGAGGCCGAGCCGGAACCGGAGCCCGCACCGAAGCCGGCGCCGAAGCGGGTGGAGCCGCCGCCGCGTCCGGCAC
This sequence comes from Archangium violaceum Cb vi76, assembly GCF_000733295.1. Taxonomy (GTDB): domain Bacteria; phylum Myxococcota; class Myxococcia; order Myxococcales; family Myxococcaceae; genus Archangium; species Archangium violaceum. Next base: position 29,246 of record NZ_JPMI01000057.1, read on the forward strand.
CGCCGCCGGAACCGAAGAAGAAGGACATCGCGGACTGGGATCCCAACGAGCGCTGAGCCCATTTCCCCCCTCCCCCGCGCCAGCCCCTCACCTCGGGGCTCACCTCGCGCGGACTCGCGGTGTACCGGTGACTCGCTATCGGACAGATGCGGCGCGTCACCTGCTCGAGGTGCCCGGTGATGTTCCGGGCCACCGGACAATCTGGTACGGGGTGCCCGGCGATGCGCGCATCCTCCCTTGAAGCCGTCTCTCCTCGTCAGGCGTCGCTCGGCCCCGTCTACGCCGCGCTGCTCGTCCAGGTGTTGATCAACACGGGCACGTACCTCGCCGGCAAGCGCGCCATGGAGGAGCTGCCTCCCGTCACCGTCGTGCTCTGGCGCTTCCTCCTCAGCGCCTTCGTCTTCTGCCTGCTGCTCCTCCTCACGCCCGGCCCCAAGGTGCCGCCTCGCTCCGAGTGGCGCCGCGTGCTGATGCTCGGCCTGCTCGCGGGGCCCATCAACCAGATGCTGTTCTTCTACGGGTTGTCGCAGTCCACCGCGGCCCATGCGGCCCTGCTGTATGCGTTGACGCCGCTGGGCGTGTACCTGATGAGTCTCGCTCGCGGGCACGAGCCGCCTTCCCTTCGCGCCTCGCTCGGCATCCTCACCGCGCTCGCGGGGGTCGTGGTGTTGTTGCTTGGACGTGGACTGGCCTCGGCTCGCGGCTCGCTCGTGGGCGACCTGCTCATCCTCGCCGCCGTGAGCGCCTGGGTCGTCTACACCACCGAGGGCAAGCCCTTCGCCGCCGCGCATGGGCCCCTTCGCTCCACCGCCTGGAGCATGGTCGCCGCCGCCGTGCTGCTGCTCCCCGTGACGCCCTTCGCGCTGGCTCCCGTCCGCACCTTCTCCGCCAGTGCTTCAGCGCTCGGCAGCATCGCGTACCTGGCCGTTCTCACGTCCGTCGTCGCGTACCTCATCTGGTACTACGCCCTGTCCAGGGTGCCCGCCTCCCGCGTCGCCGTCTTCTCCAACCTCCAGCCCGCTACCACCGCGCTCGCCGCCTGGGTGTTGCTCGGTGAGTCCCTTCACTGGGGCCTGGCGCTGGGGGGCGGGTTGGTGATTGCCGGTGTCCGGTTGACGCAGAGTGCTCCTCTCGTGCCCGTGCCTCGGCGCGAGGTGGAGGTGGTGGGGGAGGCGTAGCTGACCCTCTCCCTAGGGCGAGGCCGTTCCGGACATCCGCGTGGCGCGCACCTCCCGCACCACGTCGAGGATGGCGGCGCTCGTCTGACGTGCCTGTGTCGCATCCGTGAGGAGCGAGAGGTGATTGGCTTCGGGAATGATGCGGTACTGACCGCGGGAGGAGAGCGAGACCATCTCGCGTTGCAGGGCCTGGAAGGCGGGGAGGAACTCCGCCCCGGATGGGGACATGGCGGAACCCGCGCTCACCACCAGCAGCGGCATGTCACCGAGTCCCCGGGTGGCGCGCACCTGGGCCGTGGAGTCCGCCCAGGCCCGCAGCTCGGCATGCGCGGTCTCCACGTGCCGGACCGAGGAGGCGAAGACCGCGGCCTCCGCGGAGGCGCGCTCGGGCAGCCCATGCCCCAACTGGTCGAAGAGGCCCGTGGCGCGGACCAGGCCCACGTGGATGAGCACCGGCGCGAGCGCCATCATCTTCACGCCCAGCTCGAACTGCTTCCGGACGGACTCCGGCAACCGCTCCGTCTGGTCCGGGTGCGAGGCATCCAGCAGCACCATGCCGGCGACCTCACCCGGGTAGCGGTCGGCATACACACGCACGAAGAGCCCTCCCAACGAGTGCCCCACGAGAACGAAGTGTCCGGACTCGCCCGCGTTGGCGAGCAGGGTGTGGAGCTGCCCGGCGACATGCACCGCGTCGTGAGGCTCCTGGCCCGGCTCGCTCCAGGCCACCCCCGCCCGGTCGTACGAGCAGACGCGCGTGGTCTTCGCCACCTCGGACTGCACCCAGGCCCAGGCCGAGGACAGCGCACTGGCGCCCGACTCCAGCACCACGGTGGGACGCCCCTCTCCGGTGCAGTTCAGGTGCAACCGATGGCCGCCCACGTCCACCATCTTCCCCGGAGGCGGGAAGTCGCGCGCATCCGCCGCCGCGGACACGGCCTGGTACACCGAGCCGATGACCAGCAGCACGGCGAACCCGAGGCCCGTCCACAACAGGCGCCGCAACCAGCGCCGGCGCGGGCGGCCAGGGAACACGGAGGACACGGGAGTCTCGGACGAGGCGCTCATGCTCCTCCCGTACCACGAGTCGAAACGGGGTAACTACGCGTCCAGGTGCCGGAGTGCCCACTGCGCGGCGTGGCGCACCTGCTCGCTCGGGTCCTGGCTCAGCGTCTCCAGCAGGGAGCGGGCCTCGGCCTGCTTCATGGCACCCAGGGCATACACGGCATTGCGGCGCAGACCGTCGTACCTGGCCCGCGCGAGCGGCGTCCCGGGGATGAGCTGCTCGTACTGCTCCGGGGTGAGCGCGGCCAGCTCCATCACGCCGAGCTCCGCCACGGCCCGGGGCGAGAAACGCTCGTTGGGCGTGAAGACGGGGCCTCGGTTGAGGGGGCAGACGTCCTGGCAGATGTCGCAGCCGAAGACGATGTTGTCCATCTCCACGCGGAAGGACTCGGGCACCTCGGCGTGACGGTTCTCGATGGTCTGGTAGGAGAGGCAGGCCCGCGCGTCCACGCGTCCGTGACCCAGCAGCGCGCCGGTGGGACAGGACATGATGCACTTGCGGCAGTGGCCGCAGCGGTCGCTGGCGGGGCCGCCCGCGTATGAGTCCACCTCGGCGTCGAGGATGAGCGCGGACAGCAGGACCCACGAGCCGAAGGGCGCGGTGATGAAGCACCCATTCTTGCCCACGTAGCCCAGGCCCGCGCGCGCGGCCCACACCTTCTCCATCAACGGGCCGGAGTCCACGCTGCCGTAGTGGTGCACGCCGGGGTACGCCGCCGATAACAGCTTGCGGTAGGCCTTCAGCTTGTCGCGCAGAGTGGAGTGGTAGTCCCGGCTGCGCGCGTAGCGGGCGATGGGCGAGTCCTCCGCCCGGGGCTCATCCCGGTAGTAGTTGGTGGCGAAGGCGATGACGGTGCGCGCGCCGGGGAGCAGCTTGGAGACATCCAGCCGCTCGGCCGCCCGCGAGCCCATCCAGTCCATGTCCGCGGCACAGCCGGACTCCAGCCAGCCGAAGAGGAACTCGGGAGGGATGGGCTCGGCGCGCGCGAAGCCCACCAGGTCGAAGCCGACCTGTTCGGAGAGCTGGCGGAGGTGGGCGCTGGGCAGCGGAGTCACGGTCTCCTTCCATAACCGCTACTTCGAGGACTTCTCCGGTATCCACTTCACGTCCTGGATGCCCGCCCGGTGGTTGGCGATGCGAGCCATGACGAAGAGCAGGTCCGAGAGGCGGTTGAGGTAGACGACGGCCTCCTGCTGGGCCTCGCCCTCGCGCAGGGCGGCGACGACCCGGCGCTCGGCGCGGCGGCACACGGTACGGGAGAGGTGCAACGCGGCGGCCGCCACGCTGCCTCCCGGGAGGATGAAGTGCGTCATGGGCGACAGCTCCGTCTCGAAGGCGTCGATGGCCTTCTCCATGTCCGTCACCCACTCGGCCTTGAGCTGGGGGATGTGCTCGGAGGCCTTGGTGCCCACCGGCGTGGCCAGCACCGCGCCCACGGTGAAGAGCTGGTCCTGCAACCGCAGCAGCAGCGCATCCAGGTCCGAGGGCATGGACAGGGAGCGCGCCAGCCCCAGTGAGGCGTTCAGCTCGTCCACCTCGCCATAGGCGTCCACGCGCACGCTGTCCTTGCGCACCCGGCCTCCGCCGAACAGGCCCGTCTCTCCCGTATCCCCGGTCTTCGTGTAGATCTTCATGGCCGCGCCCTTCTAATGGTTTCCAGTGCGTCACCGCCACCGGAAGGAGCCCCCAGTGTGTACGGCGGGCTCGTACCGGGTGCCTTCGTTGTGGATCCGGCATCCCCCGTGTGCCCGAATGTCGCGCGTTCCACAGCGCCTGGGCTACAAGCCCGTCCCCCCTTTGCGTCTGGCAACGGGCGGGTGATCGATCCAACCATGAAACAGTACCTCGCCCTGCTCGAGCACGTCCTCCACCACGGAACGAAGAAGAGCGACCGGACCGGGACCGGGACGCTGAGCATCTTCGGCCACCAGATGCGGTTCGACCTCACGCAGGGGTTCCCGCTGGTGACGACGAAGAAGCTGCACCTCAAGTCCATCATCCACGAGCTGCTGTGGATGCTCGCGGGCGGCACCAACGTGCGCGACCTGCAGAAGCACGGCGTCACCATCTGGGACGAGTGGGCGGACGCGGAGGGCAACCTCGGCCCCATCTACGGGCACCAGTGGCGCTCGTGGCCCAGGCCCGGCGGCGGCTCCATCGATCAGATGAGCCAGCTCGTCGAGCAGCTGCGCAAGAACCCCGATTCGCGCCGGCACATCATCAGCGCGTGGAACGTGGCGGACCTGGACGCGATGAAGCTGCCGCCCTGCCACATCCTGTTCCAGTTCTACGTGGCGGACGGGAAGCTCTCCTGCCAGCTCTACCAGCGCAGCGCGGACATCTTCCTCGGGCTGCCCTTCAACATCGCCTCCTACGCGCTGCTGACGATGATGGTGGCGCAGGTGACGGGGCTCCAGGCCCACGAGTTCATCCACACCACGGGCGACGCGCACCTGTACCTCAACCACGTGGAGCAGGCCCGTGAGCAGTTGAAGCGCGAGCCTCGTCCACCGCCGAAGATGACGCTCAACGCCGACGTCCGCTCGCTCTTCGGGTTCAAGTACGAGGACTTCACGCTGAGCGGCTACGACCCGCACCCCGCCATCAAGGCGCCCGTGGCCGTATGAGGACCGTCTCCGCCATCGTGGCGATGGCCACCAACCGGTGCATCGGCCGGGACAACACCCTGCCCTGGCGGCTGCCCGCGGACCTCAAGCGCTTCAAGCAGCTCACGATGGGCCACACGCTCGTCATGGGCCGCAAGACGTACGAGTCCATCGGCCGGCCGCTGCCAGGCAGGACCACGGTGGTGGTGACGCGCCAGCGGGACTACGCGCCCGTGGGCGTGCAGGTGGCGCACTCGCTGGAGCAGGCGCTGGAGCTGGCACGCGGCGACGAGGTCTTCATCGCGGGTGGCGCGGACCTCTACCGGCAGGCCATGCCGCACGTGCGGCGGCTGTACCTCACGCGCATCGACCGCGACTACGAGGCCGACACCTTCTTCCCCGAGGTGGACCTGTCCGCGTGGAGGCTCGTCGCCGAGGAGCACCACGAAGCCACCGCCACCGAGCCGCCCTTCTCCTTCCTCACCTACGAGCGGTAGAGGCGGTAGAAGCGGAAGGCCTTGGGCCACTCGGCGCGGGGCTTGAAGGCGATGGCCACCTCCTGGCCTCCCAGCGCCGACTCGGTGAGGACCACGTGATCCTCGAAGGCCTTGGCCCGCTCGAACTCCTCGTCCGTCACCTTGCACACGGCCTTGTAGAAGGGCCCCGACAGCCACTGCGCCACCTCCGGCGCGTCCCGGAACTTCAGGTACGCCGCCAGGGACGCGTGCGCCGCCGCCAGCACCGCGAAGCCCGTGGGCACGCTCTCGCGGATGAGGATGTACATCTTCAGGTGCCCACCGCCGTCCGTGCTCATGCGACGACGCTAGCGGGCGAGCCTCTCTGTTGGAAACGATGAGGGCACCCTCTCAAAATGAATTGATTTTGATTCTCAAAATTGAAAAAACGGGTGGAGGACTGGTACACCCTCGAGCGTGAAGCGTACCGGTCTCCTGATCCTGTCCCTGCTGCTCGCGGCGCCCCTGGCCGCCGCGGATGAGGGCGCGTCCGAGGGGCGCACCTGGCACCGTCTGGTGGGCATCCTCCAGTATCTCCAGGCCGACTACCCGATGGCGGTGGAGTCGAAGTCCGACTTCGAGCTGGCCGAGCAGCGCAGCTTCATCGCCGAGGCGGTCGAGGCGGCCGGAGACCTGGGACCCCAGGGTCAGGCGTTCCTGCCGCGCCTGAAGGAGCTCCAGACGCGCGTGGACAAGGCCGCGGATCCCGAGGGCGTCAGCCGCGACTGCGGCGAGCTGGTGGAGAACCTGGTGCTCGCCGGAGGTCTGGCGCGCAGCCCGCGCACCCCTCCGAACCTCGAGCTGGGCGCCCAGGTGTTCCAACAGAACTGCGTGGCGTGCCACGGGAAGGACGGACACGCGGACGTGCCCATCGCCGAGACGATGGAGCCCATGCCGGCCAACTTCCATGATGCGGACATCATGGCCGGGCTCACGCCGTACAAGGCCTTCAACACCGTGGGCTTCGGCGTGCCCGGTACGGCCATGCCCGGCTTCCCCACCCTCACCGAGGAGGAGCGCTGGGCCGTTGCCTTCTACGTCCACACGCTGCGCCAGCCCGCGTGCGAGGGCAACCCGCCGCGCGTGTCGCTGGAGAAGCTCGCCAACACCACGGACCCCGAGCTCGTCCAGACCCATGGGCAGGAGCACCTCGCGTGCCTGCGCCGCAAGATGCCCGACGTGGACGAGGAGCGCGGCCTGCTGGCGGCGCGGAGCCACGTGGAGCAGGCGCTGAAGCTGGGCGCCGCCGGGGACTCGCTCGGGGCACGCAACGCGCTGCTGGACGCCTACCTGAACGGGCTCGAGCCGGTGGAGTCGACGCTGCGGGCCCGCAGTCCGGACCTGGTGCTGAAGCTGGAGAAGGCCTTCCTGGACACGCGGCTCGCCGCCGAGAAGAAGAGCCCGCACCTCCAGGACGAAGGCCGCGTCCTCCTGTCCCTGCTGGACGAGGCGCGGCGCGGCAGTGGCACCACCGCGGGCTTCGTGTCGGTGCTGTGGCTCACCGTGCTCATCCTCCTGCGCGAGGGCTTCGAGGCCACCGTCATCGTCGCCGCGCTGCTCGCCATGCTGCGCAAGATGGAGGCGACGACGTACGCCCGCGTGGTGCACGCCGGATGGAGCTCCGCGCTGGTGGTGGGCGCCCTCCTCTTCATCTTCGGCCGGCACCTGCTGGGCGGGGCCAACCGCGAGATGCTCGAGGGCGTGGCCGCGCTCGCCGCCGTGGTGATGCTGCTGTACGCGGCCCTGTGGCTCAACGCGCGCGCCAACATGAGCCAGTTCATGGGCGAGCTGCGCGAGAAGATGAAGGGCGCGCTCGGCAAGGGCAGCGCCACCGGCCTGTTCGCCATCGCGTTTTCCGCCGCGCTGCGCGAGAGCGTGGAGACGGCCATCTTCCTGCAGGGCCTCTCCCTCGACTCGGCGTCCGGCGTGGCCTGGGGTTGCGCCGCGGGCGCCGTGGCGCTCACCGTGCTGGTGCTCTTCATCAACCGCATGGGCTACAAGCTGCCCATGAAGACGCTCTTCAAGGCGTCCACGGTGCTGCTGGTCGTCACCGCCGTCATCCTGCTGGGCAAGGGACTGCGCGCCCTGCAGGAGGTGGGTCTGGTGCCGCTCAGCCCCATCCCGCTCTTCACCTTCGAGCCGCTCGGCATCTTCCCGGATGCCCTCACGTTCTTCCCGCAGCTGGTGCTGGCGGCCATCCCGCTCATCCTGCTCGTCATCAAGCGGCGCGCAAGCAGCACGCGGCTGGCGGACGCGTCGTAGTGCGTTGTCCCCTCTCCCTCTGG
>NZ_JPMI01000058.1 GCF_000733295.1 Archangium violaceum Cb vi76
GTGGCGGCGGCGGCGGTGGTGATGACGACGACGACGATGGCCACGGCGGTGGTGGTGGTGGTCACGACGACGACGACGATGGTCACGGCAACGGCGGTGGTGGCGGTCACCACGATGGCGACGGCTGCGGTGGCGGCCACGGCGGTGGTCACGACGATGACGACGACGGTCATGGCAACGGCGGCGGCGGGCACCATGATGGTGACGGCTGCGGCGGTGGTCACGGCGGTGGCGGCCACGACGACGATGACGATGGCAACGGCGGTGGTGGCGGCGGCGGCGACGACGTCTGCGGCTACTGCAATGACGGCGCGCCCGTGGCGGGAGCGGACAAGGGTGTGCAGCTCTGGGCGCCCAATCACAAGTACGTGACCCTGTCGCTGTCCGACTGCGCCCAGCCGGCGACGGACTCGTGCGGCAACACGCTGCCGATCGACACGTACGGTCATGTGCTCCGTGTCACCTCGGATGAGGTGGAGGATGCCAATGGCAACGGTGACGGCCGCACCTGCGAGGACATGTCCATCATCGTGGGCAAGTCGTTCGTGCAGCTGCGCGCGGAGCGCGAGGGCAAGGGGGATGGCCGCGTCTACACCATCCACTACGCCATCACCAACGACGCTGGCCTCTCCACCGAGGCCACCTGCCGTGTGCTCGTTCCGCACGACCAATCCGGCCGCACGGTAGTGGACAGCGGTGTGAAGTACTGCGTCGGCCAGGGGTGTCCCGAGGGCACCACCGAGGGCAGCCCGCTCTGCAAGTGAGCTCGTAATCGGGTGAAGTGGCGCGGGGCCCGGGACCAGCGGTTGGTCCCGGGCCCTTCGCTTTTCTGGAGGTTTCGAGGGCGGGCACTGGCGTGGTTTGATTCGAGCCCATGCGCTCGTTGCAAGCCCGGCTGCTCGCCCCCACCGACATCGCGCCGCTGGCCTGGTTCCGGCTCGTCTTCGGCGTGACGATGGTGGTCGAGGTCTTCCGCTACTTCTCCCGTGGATGGATCAAGAGCTACTACATCGAGCCGTCCTTCTTCTTCAGCTACTACGGCTTCGATTGGGTCAAGCCCTGGCCCGGCGATTGGATGTACGTCCACTTCGCGGCGCTCGGCGTGTTGGGGGCGATGATCGCCGCGGGCTTCTCGTATCGGGTCGCCACGCCCCTGTTCTGGCTCGGGATGACGTACGTCTTCCTGCTGGACCAGACCCAGTACCTCAATCACATGTACCTGGTGTGCCTCCTGGCCTTCCTGCTCATCTGGTTGCCTGGAGGCGCGGCCTTCGCGCTCGACGCGCGGCTGGGGCTCGCACGTCCGCGAGACACCGTGCCCACCTGGATGCTCTGGCTCGTCCGCGCGCAGATCGGCCTCGTCTATTTCTTCGGAGGGATCGCCAAGCTCGAGTCGGACTGGCTCAGCGGTGTGCCGGGCTCGATGTTCCTCCGCGGATGGGAGCTCACCGAACCGCTCGCCGGGCACGAGTGGGCGGCTCGCGCGTTCGCGCTCAGTGGCGCCGCGTTCGATCTGCTCGTCGTGCCCGGGTTGCTCTGGCCTCGCTCCCGCCCCTGGGCCATCGGTGCCGTGCTGGTGTTCCATCTCACCAACGCCCAGCTCTTCCGGATCGGTA
>NZ_JPMI01000059.1 GCF_000733295.1 Archangium violaceum Cb vi76
TGGCTCATGCTCGCCGTGACGCCGATCTTCCTCGAGCCCGCCGACGGTGCGGCGGTGGCTCGAGCGGTGGTGGCCCTGGCGTATGCCCAGGGCCGTGGCGGCTCCCGTGAGTCCCCGATGGCAACGGGCCGGGCTCGCCTTCTTCGGGCTCTGGCTCGCGCTCCAGTGCCTTCTGCCCCTGCGCCACTGGTTCTATCCAGGCGAGGTCAACTGGACCGAGGAGGGTCACAACTTCTCCTGGCACATGAAGCTGCGCAACAAGGAGGGCCGGGTCCGCTACTACGCGAGGGATCCCCGCACGGGTGCGAAGTGGAAGGTCGATCCCAGGCCCCTGCTCAGCAACCGCCAGTATCAGAAGATGTCGACGCGGCCGGACATGGTCCAGCAGTTCGCCCATGAGCTCGCGCGCCGGTACGAGCGGGAAGGGCGCCCGGGCCTCGAGATCTACGCGGACATGCGGGTGTCGTTGAACGGCCGTCCGCGCCAGATGCTGGTGGACGAGGATGTCGACCTCGCCGCCCAACCCTGGACCTGGAGGACCGCCTCGTGGCTCATCCCACTCGGTGATGAGCCGCTCGTCTTCTCCCGTGCGGTGGAGCCCTGAGGTGAGCCCCCGCCGGGAGATACGCGCCGACCATGATCGGACGTCCATCGTCGTGTATCAGGCCTATCCGGACGCCATCGCGGATGTAGCGCTCGAGCGGCAACGGTTCGGTCCTCCGTTCTCGCTGAACCGGATGACGTGGATCAAACCTGGCTTCCTGTGGCTGATGGAGCGCAGCAATTGGGGACTCAAGTCCGGGCAGGAGCGGATCCTCGCCGTGCGCCTGAGGCGGGAGGGATGGGAGGCCGCGCTGGAGCTCGGAGTGCTGACGGGCTTCGAGCCGGGAGCCCATGGCACGCCCCAGCAGTGGGACCGGGACTTCCAGCGCGCTCCGGTCCACATCCAGTGGGATCCGGAGCGCTCGCTGCGAGGACAATCGCTTCCCCATGACAGCATCCAGGTGGGGCTCGGGCGGACGGTCATTGGCCGCTACGTCGAGGAATGGATCCTCTCCATCGAGGACCTCACGGAGCGGGTGAGGAAGATCCGCAAGCTCCTCGATGCCGGGCGGGCCGAGCAGGCCACACGGCAGCTCCCGCGCGAGTCCGTCTACCCGGTCCCCGCCCGGCTGACGCGCCAGCTTGGGATGTGAACGGGGCTCCGGGAAGGGCCACCTGCCGTGGGACGGGAGGTTTCGGGTAGCATCGCGCCATGCGCGGCTTCTTCCTTCTTTTCGTGATTTTCGCGGCTGATACCGTCCGGGCCGAGCCGGACACCTTCGGCCTGGGGACGGGAAAGGACGGCTACCTGCGCATCGACTCCGGGAGCCGCATCGTCAATCGCTACGTGCGCCTCACCGCCGACGCAGCCGTGGGCGCGAGCGAGCTGTCGGTCTCGGACATCACGGGCTTCGCCGCCGGAGATCTGGTGCTCGTCCACCAGTCCACGGGCATCGCCGGGCCGGACTCCGGGAATCAGAGGCCCGTCGCCCTCGCTGGAGGCCGGGTGGGCCGCATCGAGTACGCGCGGGTGGCCTCGGTGTCCCCGGGCGTGCTTCGTCTCTCCGCGCCCCTGCTGTATGCCCATACGGGCAACCTGTCGCAGGTGGTGTGGGTGCCCGAGTACACCGAGCTGGAGGTGCGCTCGGGGGCCACGCTGCGCGCCGCGCCGTGGGAGGGAGGCCTGGGCGGAATCCTCGCGGTGATGGTCTCCGGACGCCTGCGCAACGATGGGCTCATCACCGTGGACGGCGCGGGCTTCCGAGGCGGTGCTTTCTTCTCCCATGGAAACCTCAACTCCTGCACGGACCTCGATGAGCCGGCGGACCGAGGCGGCGCCTACAAGGGCGAGGGACTGGTGGCCGGCCGTTTCGGCACGGCGTCCGGACGCGGCAACCTGGCCAACGGAGCGGGCGGTGGCATCTGCCACAACTCGGGCGGTGGGGGTGGCGGACATGGAGGGCTGGGAGGCAAGGGAGGCCGCTCGGCGCCTGCCGATGGAGAGCAGGACGTGGGTGGAATGGGTGGGGCCCCGGTGGTGTACCTGCCCTACGAGTACCTCGTCTTTGGCGGTGGCGGTGGAGCGGGGGAGGGCAACAACGAAGAGGGCTCGAGCGGCGGGGCCGGAGGCGGGTTGATGCTCCTGCGCGCCACGGAGGTGCGAGGGGTGGGCCGCTTCAGCGCCACGGGGGCCACTCCGCCACCGACGCCCGGGGACGATGGCGCGGGCGGTGGAGGGGCGGGTGGGGCCATCTCCATCCGCACGGTGGAGGAAATGGAGTGCGGTGCGGTGGAGGCGCGGGGCGGCGCGGGCGGAGACAACAGCGAGTTCGTCTTTCCGCTTGCACCGGGTGGTGGTGGGGCGGGGGGCGTGGTGTTCCTCCAGGGAGAGAGCATCACATGCTCCCGCTCGGTGCTCGCCGGAGCGCCGGGCCGGATGGCGACGGACGGCGGCACGCATGGCGCTGGCCCCGACAGCGTGGACGCGGGCACGGCATTGGGTACCGCGCAGGTGCTCTCCACTCCCTTCAGCCATCCCGCCTCACCCGTGCTGACGCTGCCGGTGGATGGCTCGACCGTGGTGGGACCGGGGCTCCGCATCGAGGGCCAGGCCCGGGCGGGAGTCCCGCGGGTGCTGCTCTTCTTCGATGGCGTGCTCCTGTCCTCCGTCGACACGGGGGCCGATGGCCGCTTCTCGTATGACGTCCTCGGAGACCTTCCACCGGGGCTCCACGAGCTGCGCGCCTCCGCGGAGTCCCTCGGTGTGCACAGCCCTCCCTCCGCGCCCGTGAGCTTCACGGCCGTGGACCAGGTGGGGGACGGGGGGACGCCCGACGCCGGAACGACGGCGGACGGGGGGACGCTCGACGCGGGAACGTCGGGGGAGGGGAGCGGCGGTGGCCAGTTGCCGGACGTGCTCGAGCCCCTGGTGCTGGCGGTGGGCTGCGGATGCGGGAGCGCCCCGGGCGCGGGTCTCTGGACCGGGGCACTGTTGCTGGCCGCGGTGGCCATGCGCCGCCGCCGCCAGCCGTGAGCCGTCCGGCGCTCAGTTCTCGCCGAACATCAGCCGGCGCACCACGGGCACGGGCGGGTAGCCGTAGGAGACCACGGCGTCATGGAAGCGCTGAAGGGTGAAGTCCTTGCCCCAGCGCGCCTTCGCCTCCTCGCGCAGCTCGAGGATCATCTTCTTGCCCAGGGCATACACCAGGTAGGTGGGATCGCTCGTGCCGCGGCGTGCCTCGCGCTCGGCGTTGATGCGCGTCATGTACGCCTCCTCCTCGAAGAAGCGCACCGCCTGCTCGTACGTCATGCCGCGCGTGTGCAGCGACAGGCCCACCATGTACCGCGCCAACCGCTGCAGGTAGAGCGCCAGCTGGTTCAGCTTCAGCTTGTCCGCCGCCACCCCACTGCCGCCATAGCCCGCCTCCAGCATCATCTGCTCGGTGTACAGGCCCCAGCCCTCGCTGAAGGAGCCGCTGCCCATCAACTGCCGCACCCGCGAGTCCACCTTCTTGTTGGTCCACAGGAACTGCACGTAGTGGCCCGGGTAGGCCTCGTGGATGGAGACGATCTCCAGCGCATGGCGGTTGTAGAAGCTCATGTGCTGCTCCGTCTGCTCGGCGTTCCAGGACGGGTCCGGCGGCGTGACGTAGTAGTAGGCCTCCGTGGCGGTCGTCTCGAAGGGGCCCGGCGTGTTCATGCTCGCGAAGGAGAGCGCCCGGTTGAAGCTCGGCGTCTCCGCCACCTGCGCCCGCACCTCGCTCGGGATGGTGATGATTCGGTGGTCCACCAGGAACTGGCGGATCGTCTCCAGCGTCGCCCGCGTGGTGGGCACCAGCTCCGCCGGCGTGGGGTGCTCCTTGCCCAGCTCCCGGTACACGTCCATGGGCGCCTTCCTGGCGTCCAGCCGGCGCGCCACCTCGCGGAACTCCTCCTGGGTGCGCTTCAGCTCCGCCCGGCCCCAGGCCAGCAGGCTGTCGATGTCCTCGGTGACGCCCTCCTCGTAGGAGAGCTTCCGGCGGTAGATGGACTCACCAATGGCGAAATCCCCGTTGGAGCGCGGCAGCAGGTCCTCGCGCAGGAAGCGCACGTAGTCTTCCAGCGCCGCCAGGGCCTTGGCCTGCTCCCGCGCGAAGGACTCCTGGAGGGCCACGTCCTTCACGGGCGCGAAGGCCTGGGGCAGGGTGGTGGCGAGGAGCGAGCGCGTGCCGTTCGCCTGTTGCAGGGCGATCTCCGTCCACAGCCGGGGCGGGTTCTTCAGTGTCGCCTTGCCCGCGGCGAACACCTCGGGCAGCCGCGCCATGCGCGCCACCGCCGAGCGCATCCGCTGCTCGAGCGGCGCGAAGTCCCGGTTGATGAGCGCATAGACGGAGCTGGAGGCGACGCTCAGGTAGGTATTGGGATTGCGCTCCCAGCTCCGCACCTCCTCGATGTCCAGGATGCGGGCCTTCAGGTTGGACTCGAAGATGTCGTAGTCGGCCTGGTCGAGCGGGGGCAATTGGGAGCGGTCCACCTGTTGGGGGAGGGTGGTGAGCTCCTGTTTCAGGAAGGCGGCCCAGGCCAGCTGCTCCGCGGCGGTGAAGCCGGCGAGCTGATCATCGTAGGTATGCAGGCCCCTGCTGGTAGCGGACTGGGGGAAGCGGCGGAACTGCTCCGCGAAGTGCGCATCGACGATGCGGCGCAGGGTCTGCTTGTGGGGAGACAGCGTGGCCGAGTCCGACTGCGGAGCGGGGCGCGAGGTGGCACAAGCGGACAGCAGGACGAGCAGCGCGGCGGCGAGCGCGCGGGTGGACGGCATGTACAATCAACACCTCCGGTAGGGTCGGGAGCCTCGCCCACCCACGTCCCCGCGACAACCCGGGAGTCGAGGAGCAGGAGATGCACCCGAGTGTGGCCTTCAGCGCCGATGACACGGAGGACTGGGGACTGCCCCTGGCGGGCCCTGGCCTGTTGCTGGACGTTCCCCAGGAGGGCCCCTGGCGCCAGCCGCCGTCCCTGCATGTCGAGGCCGCGCAGGGCTATCGGCTGCGCCTGAGCAGCGGTGGACAGCCCCTGTTCTGGGTGCGCATCGACCCCTGGTGGGACCGGTGCGGCTTCCTCGTGGGCAACGCCAGCGCCCCCTGGGGACTGCCCCGGCTGTCGGCTGCCGACGTGCGCGAGGTGAAGGGGGGACTCCAGGCCTGGCGGGCCGAGGTGCTTGCCTCCCGCCGTTGGAACCCCTTCCCGGCGGAAGCCGGGGACTGGGAGTGGTTTGTGTCCCCCTGATCCCTTTCAAGAGTGTGACGAATATTCCCTCTCCCCTCGGGAGAGGGTCAGGGTGAGGGTATCTGTCCCTGTTCTTCAACCCGTGGCTCGCATTGTGGGCAGGGGGTTCAACCCGGGATTCGAGG
>NZ_JPMI01000060.1 GCF_000733295.1 Archangium violaceum Cb vi76
GTATCTGTCCCTGTTCTTCAACCCGTGGCTCGCATTGTGGGCAGGGGGTTCAACCCGGGATTCGAGGCCCCCTCACCCCGTCCCTCTCCCGGAGGGCGAGGGGAAATGGGCGTGTTGTCAGCGCTTTTTCTCAGGGGCACACCTTCGCGGACATACTTGAAGGGGCTTGACCGCCAAGCCGGCCCGCTCCTGTGTTGAAAGCGACGGACCGCGCCTTCTACGCGGCCCCATCTCGCGCCGGGCTCAGCGACTCCACGAAGGAGATCAGCTCGTCGATGTCGATGGGCTTCACGAAGTGGTGGCGGAAGCCCGCGGCCTGGCTGCGTGCGCGATCCCCTTCCTGGCTGAAGCCGGTGAGCGCGGCGAAGACGGGGCTCGCTCCTCCCAGCCGCTCGCGAATGCGCTCGGCGACCCCGTAGCCATCCACCTCGGGCAGGCCGATGTCGAGCAGCGCCACCTCCGGACGGAACGTGTCGGCTTGCTGGAGCGCCTGAGGGCAGTCGTGTGCCACCGCCACCTCGTACCCGCTCATGCCCAGCAACTCCGCCAGGGCCTCGGCGGCGTCCACGTTGTCGTCCACCACGAGCACTCGGACGCGTTTCCCCGATACCTCCGCTGCCCTGGAGGGCACGGGCGCCGGCTGCTCCTCCTGGGGCCGGGGTGCCTCGGCCTGGGTGTGTCTTGGCAGCCAGACCGTGAAGCGGCTGCCATGGCCGGGCCCGTGGCTGTGTGCCTCGACCCGGCCTCCATGCTCCTCGACGAGGCTCCGCACGAGCGCCAGGCCGAGTCCCAGCCCTCCCTCGCTTCGATCCAGCGTGCGTGGCCCCTGGATGAAGGGCTCGAAGAGCCGGGGAATGAGCTCCTGAGCCAGACCCTGGCCATCATCCTCGACCACGAGCCCGATGCCGCCATCGTGTTCTCCGGCCTGGAGCCGGAGGTGTCCGCCAGGAGGCGTGTACTTCGCCGCATTCGTGAGCAGGTTGGCGACCACCTGCGTCAGCCGATCGGCATCCCCCAGCACCGGAAGGCTGGACGTGGACACGTCCGTTTCGAGCACGTGCCGCCGCCGCTCGATGAGCGGGGCCGCCGCCTCCACCGCCCGGGTGATCACGGAGGAGAGCTCGAGCGGCTCGCGGTGGAGTGACAACTGTCCTCGCGCGAGCCGTGCCATGTCGAGCAGATCATCCACGAGGCGCACGACGTGTTGGAGCTGCCGGGAGATGACCTCGTGCTCGGGTGTCTGCGCGAGACCCCGCCTGCGGAGCACCTCCATGGATGTGACGATCGGCGCGAGCGGGTTGCGCAGCTCGTGCCCGAGCATGGCGAGGAACACGTCCTTGGCCTTCGTGGCCTCGACGGCCTCGGCGCGTGCCGTCTCGGCGGCGGCGAGGTTCGCGTCCCGCTCCCGCTCCCGCTCCCGCAGCAGTTGTCCGGAGCGCTCCAGCGCCTCTCCCAGTTGCGCGAGCTCGCGCACGCCGGACGGCTCCATGCGGGGAGGGTTTCCCTGGGCGAGGGCGGCGGCGGCGTCCGAGGCCTGCATGATGGAGCGCTCGATGCGCCGGGAGAAGAGCCAGGCGCCGCCCGTGCTCGCGAGCAACAGCGCGAGCCCGAGTCCTCCCACGGCGAGCATCGAATCGGCCACCGGCGCGTCGAGGAGCCGTCGGGGACTGACGACCGCCGCGGTCCAATCCGATGGCTGGGTCCGGCTGAACGCCACGTAGACGGGCGCACCGTCCATCGACATATCGGCGTACACACCCTCGAGCGAGGCCCGGGTGCTCTCGTGGAACGAGGGCGTCGACGGCTGGCCGACGAAGCGCGCGGGATCCCGGGTGCGGGCCACCACCCTGCCTTGCGGATCCACCAGCACGCGTGTCCACTCCTCGCTCTCGCTCGAGGGGTTGGCCACGATGTCCGTGAGGGACTCTGGCGTGATGACGGCCGTCAGCACGTAGCGGAGCTCGCCGCCTCGTATCACCGGCACGCGGATGGGAAAGGCGAGCGCACGTTGCTTGCCCCGGCCCACGACGATGCCTCCGACCGTGGGCTGGCGCGTTTCGAGGACGCGCGCGAAGCTCTCCTGCTCGGCGAGAGGAGGGAGCGGGGCCCCCCACGGATGGTTCGTGTTGAGCAGGATCCGCCCATCCGCGGAGATCAACATCACCTGCTTCCACGAGGGCTGAGTGTGGCGCACCCGGCCGCACTCCGCGAGGAAGGCTTCCAGCGCACCGTGATCCAGATGTTCGGACTCGGCCAGGGCCCGGAGCGTCCGGATGGAGCCGGACATCTCCCGCTCGAAGGCCGTGGCCATGATGCGCGCCGAACGGAGCACCCGCCGCTGGGCGTCCTTGCGCTCCAGGCGCGCCAGCTGGAAGACCACGATCGCGGCGAAGACGACGACGGGGAGCAGCGTGCCCGCAACGAGCCGGACGAGATGCCAGCGGAGTGGGAGGGAGTGGGCCGGGGAGGACAAGGGAAGACTCCCCGGCACCGTAACCGGAGCACCCTGGGCCGTGCAAACGAAGCCCGCCCGGGTGTCTACACTTGCGTCAGCCCAGCGAGACCTCGAGCCGGGACATGGCGCGCATGATGGGATGCGGCTGGAACTCCGGCTCGCCCAGCAGCCGCATGTTCGGGAAGCGCTGCACCAGCGTGCCCACGACGATGTCCAACTCCTGCCGGGCGAGTGCCGCGCCCAGGCAGAAGTGCTGGCCCGCGCCGAAGGCAATGGTCTGGCTCACGTCGCGGCGGATGTCGAAGCGCTCCGGCTCCGGGAAGACCTCGGGATCGTGGAGCGCGGCCGTGACGAAGGGGATGACCATCTGGCCCTTGCGGATCTTCTGGCCGGCGAACTCCAGCTCCTCCTTGGCGAACTTGGGGAGGCCTCCCTTGCCGAAGAGATCGTAGCGCAGGGACTCCTCGATGGTGTTGCGGATCAGCGAGGGCTCCGCGCGCAGCTGGGCGAGCTGAGCCGGATGGCGCAGCAGGCTGTAGAGCGCCCAGTTGGCCGCGTGCACCGTGGTGTCGGAGCCGGCGGTGATGAGCGCCTGGATGAGGGAGATCATCTCATCCTCGGTGAGCTTGCTCCCGCCGTCGTGCGCGGTGATGAGGGTGCTGAGCAGATCATCCTCGAGCAGGTGCTCGCGGCGATCGGCGATGAGCTCGCGGATCATGCGGACCCACCGCGGCATCGGGGCGATGAGCGCGAAGAGCTCCTCGGGCTTGTTGAAGGTGATGGAGGCGCGGATCACCGTGAGCCCGAAGGCGCGGAACTCGGCGCGCATCGCGTCCGGAATCTTCAGCATGTCGCTGATGACGCGCATGGGCAGCGGCTCGGTGACGGACGTGAGGTTGACCCGGTCGCCCTTCACGTTCTCGGCGATGATGTCGTCGACGGCCTTCTGGATTTCCCCGCGCATCCGCTCGGCGGCCCGGGGGGTGAAGGCGCCGCTGACGAGCCTGCGCACGCGGGTGTGATCGGCGTCGGCCAGGCCGAAGAGGCCGTTGTCCATCATCTTCTTGTACTCGGCGTGCTCGGGAGGCCAGGCCGAGGTGTTCTGGGCGAACTCCCAGACGCGGTAGTCATTGCTGAAGCGGCGATCGAGCAACAGGGCCCTGACGTCCTTGTGCCGGCTGAAGACGAGGGCGTCTCCCCGCGGCTTCCAGTGGTAGACGGGTGCCTGCTCCCGCAACCACTTGTAGGTGGGATAGGGATTGGTGACGAAGGCGGGCTCATCCAGATTGAGGACGAAGTCTGGGCCAAACTCTCGCGTCGAGGATGTCTGCATCATGGCTCTCGGGGTGGAGGGAAGCGGCCATGAGCGTATCGTGCGAAGCGCACCCATTGCACCGGATGGACGCCGATGCACGTTTCGAGAATTCCCAGCACATGGGAACGCCTGTCACCTCGAGCCAGGGCTCAGCAGTGCGCCACGGGCGCCTTCATGGTGAAGAGGAGCATGGGGCGCACGAGCGCCTCGAGCTCGGCGTCGTGGTGGCGCTGCTGGGCCGCGGCGCTCCGGAGCTCCCGCTTGCCGGAGAGCAGGTAGCTCGCGCCGATGAGCGCGAGGGCCGTGACGTAGATGGCGAGTTCGAGGTTCATGCCGAGGTTCATGCCCTGGTAGTGTTCGCGAGGGCTCTTTGTGACGAGCCACCCGGCTCGACGTGCACCACCACGTCCACCACCTCGGGGAACTCGGCCTGCAAGCGGGCTTCCACGGCGTCGGCCAGCTCGTGTGCCTGGGCGGTGGTGAGCAGGGGATCCACCTCGATTTTCAGGTCCACGTACACCGTCCCCTCCATTCCCCGGCTGCGCACGTCGCGGCACGAGCGCACGCCTGGCACCTGGAGGGTGAGGTTCATCACCTTCTGCGGCTCCAACCGCGCCGTATCCGAGAGGATGCCCACCGCCTGCTTGACGATGCCCCACGCCACCCGGGCCACCACCACCAGCACGCCCAACGTGACGAGGCCGTCCGCCTTGGGGAAGCCCAGCCACACCAGCCCCATGGAGCCGAGCACCGCCAGCGTCACGCCCACGTCCGACAGCGTGTGCCGCGCGTCCGCCAGCAGCAGCGGGCTCTGCAGCTTCTCGCCCTGCTTGCGCTCGAGGGTGGTGACGGCCAGGTTGACCAGCAGCGTGCCCACCATCACCCCCGCCATGAGCGGCGTCACCGTGGGGTGCCGGTCGTGCAGCAGCGAGTCGAGCGCCATGCGCCCCAGCTCCAGCATGGCGACGCCGATCAACATCCCGATGCCCAGCGAGGCCAGGGCCTCGAACTTGCCGTGGCCATAGGGGTGATCCTCGTCCGCGGGGCGGGCGGCCACGGACATGGCCACCAGGCCGAGCACGTTGGAGCCTCCGTCGATGAAGGAGTGCACGCCGTCCGCGGTCACCGCGGCCGAGTCACTCATCCACCCGAAGACGATCTTCGCCACCGCCACGGCCCAGTTGGCCACGAGGATGGCGGCGAGCACGTTGCGCACCTTCCGGTTGCGCTCCATCAACGAGGAAGCATCCACGCGGCGCAACCTAGTGCCAACGGGGCCCACACGCGAGCCTTCCCGGGCACTCGTGTCGTCAGTTGGGCTGACGGAAGAGCCGCATCCGGGGGCCGCCGCCCATCTCCATGAAGAAGCCGAACTTGAAGCGCACCTTGGAGTCGTCCTCCAGGAGGCCCGGCGGCGGATTGGGGAAGGGCTGCGCCTTCTTGAAGGACTCCACGGCCGCCAGATCCAGGAAGTCCAGTCCGCAGCTCTTCTCGACGGTGATGCTGGCCACCCGTCCGTTCTCGTCCAGGGTGACGTTGACCAGGGTGTAGCGATCCCTGCCGCTGTAGGTCTGCCCCGTGGGGTCGCGCATCATCAGCGCCGCGTTGGGATCCCACTGCGTGCCCACGCTCTGCTTCACCCGGTTGAAGAAGCTGGCGTACTTCCACTCGCGGGTATTGAGGTAGGTGCCGTCTCCCTCCTCCGCGTCCTTGAGGTGATCATTGGGCGCCCCGCCGATGATCTGATCCATCACCGCCTGCGAGGGCATCAGCCTGGCCATCCCCGGAGTGCCCAGGCGGCCCTGGGAGCCCTCCTCGCTGTCCTCGAAGCCCTGCTGGATGCGCAGCCGCTTGGAGTTGCCGGCCACCTCGTCGCTCTCGTCGCTGTTGTTCACCTCCATGCCCGGTCCGGGCGAGGTGGGATCCTGCTTGAGGGCGATCTCGTCCCGTTTCTTGGCCTCGGGCAGCTCGAAGGCGGACTTCTTGCCGCCTTCCTTCATGGGCCGCTCGTCCGCGCCCATGCCGTTGTTGCCGGCGACGTGCGGCGCCTTCTCGTCGCTGGCCCCCGAGCCCTCACGGGACTCGCGCGCCGTCGTCCGCGGCATGGCGTTGCGGTAGAAGGGCGTCTGGTCCTTCGCGCGCGTCTCCTTCTCCACCTTGTTGTCGTGCTCGGCGAGGTACTTGGCGTCCGGCGCTTCCTGCTGGTTGCCCGGGGCCACGTCCACCACCTGACCCTTGGGTTTCTCCTCGGGCTTCTTCTTCTCCGGCTTCTTCTGCTCGAGGGGCGGGGAAGCCTTGGCGTTGGGCGCCTGGGGACCGCGGTTCTTCGCCCACTCCTGCGCACTCAGGGGGCGCATGACGACGGCGCTCGCCGGCTTGGGGGGCTTGGGCTCGGGTGGCAGGTTGAGCTGGATGTGGGCCATCAGCGCCAACAGTCCGACGAAGGCGCCATGCACCAGCAGCGCCAGGACGAGGGCAATGAGGTAGCGAGCGGGGTGTTCCCGCCTGCGCCTCCGCCTGGACGACTGCTCTGGAACCGAAGGACCCGTCGACACGCGTGGTGATGATAACCCCCGAGCGCGTCCCATACTCCCGGGACGTTTTCGGGGCGACAACCTGGGTTGGACCGCTCCCCCTGGAGTGTACGCACTCTTCTTGGGAGATGGGCTCTAGTAGATGGACGCGACCTCGGCACCGTTGAAGTAGAAACGAAGGATGTCCTCGTAGCGCTGCCCGGCCTCCGCCCGGCCGATGGCGCCCGTCTGGCACATCCCCACCCCGTGGCCCCAGCCGCCGCCCCGGAAGCGCCAGCCGGTGAGGTGGCCCTCGCCATCCCGTTCCTCCTCCACCAGGGCCATGGCGCTGTTCAGCATCCCGAAGAGCCGGCGGATGTTCAGCTCGCCCCGGACCTGGGTGACGCCCTTCTCGCCCGCCACGGTGAGGGTGCGGGCCCGGCCGGACACTCCCCGCTCACCCAGGCTCAGCGCGTGCACCGGTCCCACCGCGAGGTGGGTGGTGAGCGCGTTCACCTGCTCCACGGTGAAGCGCTTCTCCCAGCGGTACTTGCCCGCCCGCGCGAAGGTGGAGAGGCGGCAGGCCGCGGGCAGCTCCGCCTGGAGGTACTCCGCCAGCGACGCGGGCGTGGGCACTCCCTCCGCCGGGCCGATCAGATCCGGCCGGCCGCGCAGGCTCGGGTTGGGGGGGCCTCCCCAGACGACGTCATTGTCCTCCGTGTGGCCTCCGCACATGGCGCTGTACACGGAGTCCACCAGCTTGCCGTCCGAGGAGAAGAGCCCCTGGCCCCGCGTGGCCTCCACCGCCGCGCTGGTGCTGGCCGCCTCGCCCGTGCGGCCCCGGTACACCGCGCAGTGCTGCTCGGAGCACAGGAGGTAGGGATCCGCCAGGTGCTTGATGCCCACCTTCGCCAGCACCTCGCCGCGCGCCGTCACCGCCTGCGCCTTGAGGGCCTCCGGGTGGGCGCGGGCGTAGATCTCCGAGGGCACCAGCCCCTTGAGCAGCTCCTCCAGCTTCACCACGTTCACCACCGCGAGCGTCCCGTGGCGATCCACCGAGAGCTGCAGCGTGCCGCGGAAGCTCCGGTCCTCGAAGCCGTGGTTGTCGTAGCCGACGTCGTGCTCCACCTGCCGCACGTCGAAGCCGGCGCCGTCCAGCGTCTCCACGAACAGGTTGTCCTGCGCGAGCCCCGCCACGTTGCCCGCCTCGTCCCGCAGCTCGAGGATGGCGCGCGCGGGGGCGCGGACCTCCTCGAAGAGGGTGGTGCGCACGCCGAGCTGGCGCAGCAGCTCCGCCTGCCGCTCCGTGGCCTGCTTCGAGGTGAGCTCCTCGTCCAACAGCAGCAGGTAGCGCCGGTTGTCGATGACCTTTCCGGCGATGCCATAGAGCGCGCCGAGCACGTGCGCGCGCACCGCCACGCCCCGGGCCTGCCACCGGGCCTGCATCTCGGCGAGCCCCTCCTTGTCGGCGAAGGGAAGCTCCTCGAGCTGGATGCGCACGGACAACTCCGCGGGCGTGCCGTCGGTGACGCGCACCGTCCACATCGAGCCCGCCGGGGCCTCCAGCATCCGCTCCGCTTCCCCGCCGAAGCGCAGCCGCATCCGCCCCTTGGGGGAGAAACGCACCTCGCGGCGGCCCTGCATCAACCCGATGGGGACTTGCGGCTCACCGCCCCGGAAGTCCAGGCGCTTGAGGCTGTCCGGCCCGGACAATTCGCCCGGAGGGGGTGCCTCCAGGGCCGGGATGGCGGGCTTGTGCGAGGGCGCTGGCACGGCGTGGTGCGCGCGGGACGAGGACTCGGAGCGCAGGACCTCCGGAGCCGGCGCGGACGCGGGCTGGCGCGGAGCGGCGCAGGTGACGAGGAGCAGCGCGAGGAGTGGGAGAACGGCTTTGAGCAAAGCCCCCCGACGCTACCCGTGGACGGCGCGCGCCGCCACCTCCTGGTTGGATTCCAGGCAGCCAGGGTGGAGGGGTGGCGAATACGGGGACCCGGTACGGGGGTTCCCCCTGCTCATGAAAATCCAAGCAAGCAAGATGAGGAAGACTCCGGCGGCCCTCCTGGCCGCTTGCTCGCTGGGCCTGGGCCTGTGGGCCTGTGGCGGGAGTGGGGGAACCGATTCCGGCGGGCAGCCGGGTATGCCGGACGATGCTCCGCGCCTCAATGCACCCACGGCCGCCTCCAGGCCGGGCGAGCCCTCGCCCATTGGTGCGCAGCCCGTGGCGAACACGCCCGTGGCGGACCTTCCCTCGCACGAGGGGCACTCGCCCATCGCCCAGCCCTCGCCGCAGCCGGCCCTCGCCGAGCCCCCGGCGGTCCCCCCCGCGCCGCGCTTCACCCGGGAGTGGGTGGTGAGCGCCTCCGGGAACGATTCGGGTGACGGGAGCGCGGCCCAGCCGTTCCGCTCCATCGCCAAGGCCATCTCCGTGGCCGGGCCGGGCGAGGCCATCCGCGTGCTCGCGGGCACCTACGCCGAGCGCGTCGTCCTCGGTGACAACGCCAAGGCCGGCTCCGAGGGCGCGCCCATCACCCTGCAGGGCGAGGGCAAGCCCCGCATCGTCCCGGGCTCCGGCTCCGGCGCGCTCGTGCAGGTGCGGCGGCCGTACTGGATCATCGATGGCTTCGAGCTGGACGCGCAGCGTCAGCCCGTCTACGCGGTGACCTTCCAGGGGAACGTGAAGGGCTCGACGGTGGCCAACTCGGAGCTGCACCACGGCACGCTCGGCGCGGCCATCACCACGTATGACAGCGCGACGGGCGCGGTCATCGAGAACAACCACATCCACGACTTCGTGAAGAATTCGGGCAACCAGGACTCGCACGGGGTGGTGGTGCAGCCGACGTCGCGCGACATCACGGTGCGCAACAACGACATCCACGACAACTCGGGTGACTCGGTGCAGTGCCTGGGGCCCGAGGGCTTCAGCTCGCTGCCGCCCGCGGATGGGCTGCTCGTCGAGAACAACCACTTCTACGCCAATCGCGAGAACGCGGTGGACATCAAGACGTGCCACAACGTCACCATCCGCCGCAACAAGATGCACGGCTTCAAGCCGAGCTCCACGGCGAAGGGTGACGCGGTGGTGGTGCACTACTCGGCGCGGGACGTGGTCATCGAGGACAACGAGGTCTACGACTCGGGCAAGGGCATCTCGGTGGGAGGCAACCACGAGGGGCCGGTGCCGAGCGGCGTGGTGGTGCGGCGCAACCGCCTCCACGACATCACGAAGCAGGGCGGGGGCGAGGGGACGGCCATCCGGCTGGAGAACTCGGAGGGCACGGTGCTGGTGAACAACACGGTGACGCGCGCGGACACCGCGCTCATCCTGGGTCACGGCACGGGCGGCCCCACGAGCAACCTCCAGGTGGCGAACAACCTCATCGCGGAGTCGGGCGTGGCGGTGAGCCTGGGCAGCCAGCGGCCGGGCTTGAAGATGGGGCACAACATCTTCCCGGCGGGAGCGCAGTTCCAGGCCAACGGCCAGGCGGTGGACCTGGTGGGCTTCCAGCAGGCCGCCGGGGACAGCACGTCCACCACGGGCAACGCGGGCGCGGCGCCGCCGGCCTTCGGACCGGACTCGGTGGCCGTGGATCGGGGCACCAACGTGGGCCTGCCCTTCTGCGGTGGGGCTCCGGACATCGGCGCGGTGGAGACCGGCTGCTAGTCCCTTTCAGGAAAGTGAGCGGAGATATCTCCCCTCTCCCCACGGGAGAGGGTCAGGGTGAGGGTATCCGAGCCCGTTCTTCAATCCGTGGCCAACAGTGTGGGCAGGGGGTTCAACCCGGGTTCACCTGACACCCTCACCCCGTCCCTCTCCCGGAGGGCGAGGGAAAATGGTCGCGGTCAGCGCATGGGACGCTCGTGAGAAGGCCCGGTGTGGATATTGCTCCGCACCGGGCTTTTTCTTTTCTCACGCCCGCGCCGGGACGCCGGAGGAACCGCGAAGGGCGTAGCCCATGTACAGCTCGCTCACGTCCTTCGTTACCCCCATGTTGAGCCGCTGACCGGCCTCGGCGTAGCTCACCGTTCCCTTCTGCACGCCGCGCAGTGTCTGGAGCAGCCGGAACGGAGACACTCGTGGCTTCAGGCCCACGACCTCCCGATCGTCGAGCGCGTGCCGTTTCAGCACCGTCCGCAGCTCGCCCGGCTTGATGAACATGTTCCAGTCATGCAGTCCCCGTGGCTGTACCCGGGTGAGCGGCCAATCCTGCAGCACCTTGATTTCGATGAGCCGGCTCCGCCAGGTCCGGTTGATGGTGTCGAAGAAGTAGATGCCACCCGGCTTGAGCACCCGGGAAGTCTCGGCGATCACCCGATCCAGGTCGCGCACGTGCTCGAGCACGTCACAGCAGTACACGATGTCGAAGGTACCGCCCTCGTAGGGGATCGTTTCGCCACTGCCCACGCGGTAGTCGATATCGAGCCCGGTGGCACGGGCATGTGCGTGGGCCGCGTCGATCGACGCCGGGGACGGATCGATGCCACTGACACGGCAGCCGAGCCGCGTGAACTCCTCGGCGAGGTAGCCGCCTCCGCAGCCGATGTCCAGGGCTCGCAAACCCTGGGGCTTCATCCCGAGCCGCTCCAGCATCACCTGCCGGAAATAGCCGAAGCGTGCGTCATTCAGCCCCGTGCGGATGAGGGTCAGGGCTCCATCCTGCTCCCACCACGTGTGGGCCAGGCGGTTGTAGAGGTCATTGTCGACGGGCATGGGTCTCTCCTTCGCAGAGGGAAAAAGCAGTAGAGGGATGTGACGGGCGCTCGAGCAGCTCGATGACGGCACACGTCCAGGTGAAGCCCGCGCCGACGCCCATCAGCAGGCAGCGCTCCCCTGGCTCGAGCGCGTTCGTTTCCACCAGGTGGCCGAACCCGGCGATCTGATCTCCCGCGCCGAGGTGGCCCACGCGGCGTCCCCAGGACCAGGTGGTCGCCGACTCCGGGATGCGGAGCGCCGCGAGGTACTCGCGCTCGAACAGGATGCGGCCCACGTGGGGAACGACGAAGCGGGAGATGTCTCCGAGCTTCGTACGCGCTTCGTGCAGGGCACGGGTAACAGCCCCGGTCAGCCCCGCCCGGAATCGCCGCAGCATGTCTTCCAGGCCCACGGCCTTCAGGTACTCACGCTTGCGCTGGTGGACATCGATGGGGACTGGCGCGTGTGCGAAGGGGGCATCGCCCCGGTGCAGTCCTTCCAGGCTCGGGTCCGATACCGTGGCGACACTGAGCACTCGCGCGAAGCCCTTCCTCCTGCTGAGGAGCATCGCCGTGGCGCCATCGGCCAGGACCATGCCGGTATCGCACTGCCAGCGGTCGAGCAGCGGAGGACTGAACTTGTCGGCCGTGGTGATCAGGGCCGCCGCATGCCGTGGCATGGCGGAGAGGTAGGAAGCGGCGAGCTCCAGGCTGGCCATGCCGCCGTTGGAGGCTCCTTTCACCTCCAGGGCCAGCGCGGAATGCTCGCCCAGCGTGGCGTGGTGG
Organism: Archangium violaceum Cb vi76; assembly: GCF_000733295.1. Taxonomy (GTDB): domain Bacteria; phylum Myxococcota; class Myxococcia; order Myxococcales; family Myxococcaceae; genus Archangium; species Archangium violaceum. Next base: position 11,762 of record NZ_JPMI01000060.1, read on the forward strand.
ATGTACGACGCCGTCGAATAGAGATCGATGCCCTGGAAGTAGATGCTGGCATGCAGGAGCAGCTCGAGCTCTTCCGGTTCCAGGCCGGAGCGGGCCAGTGCACCACGAGCGGCGTGGACCGCCATGTCGGGTGGGGACTCGTTGCCCGCCACGAGGATCGACTCGAATCGGGTTTCCTCGGCCTCCCGGGCGTCGTAGCGGCCATCCGCGACGGCCTCACGAACGTTGACGGGGCGGGGCAGGAAGGCGCCGAGGCCCGCGATGAAGAGTTGTTCGATTCTCACGAGCCCCTCCCCAGTAGTGGCTGGGCTCCGTCTGGAACGGCATGTGTCTGGACGTGTCTGGGATTCACGGTGCCTCTCCTGCTCGGGGACGGGCCCGCCTGCTCGTGGGGCGCCCGGGGTTGCGAGACTTGTCCTGAGAGAGGAGGGGGGGGATTTGGATGTGACGCCCAGCGTTCCACGCGGGACGCTCACCAGCCGGGCCGCCTGATGCCAGGCTCCCTTGCCCGCATGCCGTGACGGTACTAACCTGGTAGTACCTCCATCCTTCCGGGGACCTCCTGTCATGGCGACATCGCTCAAGCTTCCACCGCAGCTCAAGAGCCGGGTCGAGGCAGCGGCGAAAGGGGCGGGCAAGAGCCCTCACGCCTTCATGGTCGAGGCCATCGAGCAGCAGGTAGCCCAGACGGAGCGCAGACGGCGCTTCGTCGAAGAGGCCCTGGCCGCGGAGAAAGAGGCCCTCGAGACGGGCGAGGGCTTCAACGCGGACGAGGTGCACGAGGCCATGGCGGCTCGGGCGCGGGGTGGCAGGAGCCGGCGCCTCAAGGCCACGCCATGGCGCGAGTAGTCTATGCCGCCAGGGCGTTGTCGGACTTCGAGCGGATCGTCGGGTTTCTTGCCGAGCACGAACCCGAATTGGCGGAACTCGCGGTCGCGCGGATCAGCGAGGCCGTATCCGTTCTGGGGAGGCATCCGCTGATCGGACGCCCCGCGGAACAGGGACTGCGCGAGCTGATCATCTCTCGCGGCCGCACGGGATACATCGCGCTCTACCGATTCCTGAAAGCGGAGGACACCGTGTTGGTGCTCGCTCTGCGGCATCAGCGGGAAGTGGGCTACGTCGATGCGGACGAGTGACTGAGCGCCAAGAGCGGTCCCCAATCCTTCTATATTTTGGCAGGCTGAAACCTCAACCGGAGGGACGGCCTTGCGCATGAAAAGGATTCGAGAGCTTGGAAGCATGGGTCTGTTGGCCACCTGCCTGATCGGAGGGAGCGCCTTCGCCCAGTGGACAGGGGCTGTTTGCGGAGGGGGTGCGGACGACTGCAACCAGTGCGTACCCGACGCGGTCGCCGCTGTGAACGGACTGCGCGATCACGGTGACGTGCTCGGCTTCCATCCCATCGGAGATCCAGTCACGTCCTCCCATCACTGGCAGGGCATTCAACGCTTGCCTGGTGCCGGAGGCCAGTACCTCGCCGTCTCTCACTCAGGGACGACCAAAGCGTTCACAGTGGTGGAGATGGGCTCCCGGAACACGGAAGGCGCCCGATTCCGCTCCAACCGCCTCGCGCCCAACGTCTCCTATCCCGCCACTCCACCACCCAGCTCGGACCGGGCCATCGCCGACGCGTGGTTCTCGGACATGGACTACACCCACGCGGGCGGCATGCAGGCCTCGGGTAGCCTGCTCGCCGTGCCCCTGGAGTCGAGTCCGTCTGGAGAGAATGGCCGTGTCGTGTTCTATGACATGGCCACTCCCTGGCGCCCCGTCCGCCTGCCGGTGAATCAGTGGGGACAGACGCAGGAGGCGGGCACGGCCTCGTTGGCGAAGCTCTCGGACGGGCGCTTCCTGCTCATCCTCGGGCGGGCCCATGCCAACAATCTCGAGTTCTACCGCTCGACGGGCGGGGACCTGCGCTCGACGGACGCGGGCTTCGTGCCGCTGGACAACTGGAACGAGGGAGAGCTGCGCTCGGCCATTGGCGACCGGGAGTTCGGCAACTACCAGAACCTCAACCTGGTGACCCAGTGTGACGGCTCGCTCTTCCTGGTGGGGACGCACCTGAACTCCGCCACCGGCGAGGACTGGATCGACCTGTTCCGGCTGACGGAGGAGTCCGGCCAGGTGGTCATCACCAAGGTCGCGAAGAAGCACCTGTACTGCGGTTATCCCTCGCCCGGCTACGACAGTGGCACCAACCGGCAGTGCAATCTGGACGCGGCGGGTGGCGTCTACGTGGACCCGTGGGGCCAGCTCATCGTCTACGGCACCGAGCACGACAACGATGGACCTGGTTCCTCGGTGAAGATGATGGAGTTCCGCGCGACCTTCCCCAACCCCGGCTGTGACAGCGACATCAACCGCGCCTTCGTCGAGCTGTACGACGACTCCGACTTCAGCGACCGCGGGCTGATGATCGATCATCCCGATTACACGCAGGAGAACTACTCCAACTTCTCCTCCATCGAGGGCTTCAACGACAAGGCCTCGGCCGTGCGCTACTGCCTGCCCTCCGGATGGAGGGCCCGTCTGTACGAGCACTCCAATTTTGGAGGCAGCTACCGGGAACTCAGTGGCCGTGGCTCATTGAATCTCAACAACGTGAGCTTCGGGGACAAGACGTCCTCGATGCGGTTCCTCTACCTGGGGTACTGAGCGGAGCGGCGCTGGCGTGCGGCCCGGGATTCGTAGAGCCGGTGGAGCAGATCGTAGAGCACGAGCTCCTGGGCTCGCGCGGCCGTGCGCAGCATGCGGTTGATGTGCATGTGCACGTAGCTCTCCGCGAGCTGCTCCACGCCCTGGGTCAGCTTCCCCTCGGACTCCCGGGCCCGCAGCTCGCTCACCCACGGGGCCGAGCGCTCCGAGCGCCTTCTCAGCACCTCCCGTGCCGGTGCCAGCGAGTCCTCCACCGCGGAGCCAGGTGCCAGCAGTGCCTCCAACTCCCGCCGGTGCTTGCGGAACTTCTCGCCGAGCTGCCGCTCGAACGCCACGTCCACGCGGAACTCCCGGCCATAGCCCTCGCGCAACCGGCCCATCACCCGGCGTTTCGCCTCCAGGTCCATCCCGAGATCCCCGAGCAGCGTATCGACGCCGAGCAGGCTCACGCGCCAGCGTGCGTCCGCGTCACCGGAGAGCCCCTCCAGCAACTCCAGCACGGCCTCGCTGTCCACATGGAAGAGGCGCTCGGCCAGCAACATGGCCTCGGGCCCTCCGTAGCGCTCCACCTCGCGCTCGTACGTGTCGAGCTGCACGCGCCACACCAGCCCTTCGTGCTGCAAGGGTGCCAGTGCC
>NZ_JPMI01000061.1 GCF_000733295.1 Archangium violaceum Cb vi76
GCCGTGCAAGCGCAGGCGCACGTGCCAGTCCGGGTCCCCGTAGCGGATGAAGAACCCGTGGTCCGCATCACCCGAGGCCAAGGCCTCCCTCATCAACGGCGCCACCGCCTCGCACAGGACGCGGTCGGCCGTGGCCGTGCCCGTGTAGAGCTTCGCGTAGAGCCACTCGGAGCCGGGGGCGAAAGAGCGGGGCAGTGACGCGGAGCGCGGACGGGGCTCCGCGGCGGCGGGGCGATCCGTGCGCACGAATGGCACCACCAACTCGTTGACGAAGCGGCCCTCGGGGCCGTGCGCGCAGCGGGCCTCATCGGGGAACTCGACGAGCTCCGCGTGATCTCGGTCCTTCACCAGGTGGACGAAGGTCTCCACGCTCAGCACGTTGTCGAGGTCCACCGGCAGCACGTTGTCCGCGTCCGTCACTCCCACGAAGCGCGGCAGCCCCAGCTCGTCGCGCAACCGCTGCACCGCCTGGAAGCGCGCGCCCTCGTGCACCTCACCCAGTGCCTCGAGCGCCTTCGCCGGCAGCCGCCACCGGGCACGTTGAAGGATGACCCGTCCAGCGACGACGCGAGGCAGGAAGGGGCTCGTCTCCAGGGCGCCCCATCTCCACTTCATGCCCCCCGTCGTGCCCTGCTGCTGGAGCGTGGCCAGGAATCGGTACAGCCGCAGGTGGGCCCGAGCGAAGTTGTGGGCGTTCGTCAGCCTCGGCAGCACTTCGCGCCCCAGGCGCTCCGAGCGCAGGACGATGCGGCGCCCCCGCACGCTGACGCGCAGGTCCGTGATGGGCAGTTGCCGCTCCGGCTCCGCGCCCGAGCGGCCGAGGAAGACGAGCTCATGTCCGCGCAGCACGGGCCGGCTCAGGATGTTGCCCACCCGTCCCTCGGGCTGGTGGACCACCTCCGCGTGGATGACGTCCGGACGGAGCGCCTCCTCGGCACGCAGGTGGGCCTCCACGTGCCGGTGGAGCTCCGGGTCCGCGTGGCAGAAGCGGCCCAGCAGGTTCGCTCCCGAGGGCCCCACCACCGCGTCGATGAGCACCTGGAAGTCCCCGGCGCCAACGGCCTCCTCCGAGGGGGCCAGCAGGGTCGCCATGACCGCGAAGGAGTCCGGCAGGGGCGGCGGCGAGTCCTTGGACTCCAGGGCCTTCAGGTCGCGCTCGTCCAGCACCAGCTCGCGAGCACCCGTGCGCAGCGTCTCCGCCAGCCGGCGTTGCAGGTGTTGCTGCCGGGCTCCCCAGGCGACGCGCTCCTCCGCGGCCGGGGCGGGGAACGCGAGCCCCTCCAGCAGTGGGGAGGCCTCCGCCGTGGGCACGTCCGTCTGGTCGAAGCCGATTCCCGCCTCCTCGTCGAGCACCTCGACGAGAGGGACCTCGCGCTCGCCGTAGCGCTGCTGGAAGGCCTCCCGGAAGTGGCGCAGGTGGAGCGGTTCCTGCGCCGGGTGGAGGCGGTGCAGCAGCCGGACGGCGCGGGTGAGCTCCTCCACGGGTCCCGTCCCCAGCTTCAGCTCGTGGGCGGGCTTCACCATGTCCACCTGGAACATGCGCGACAGCTCCACCGGAGCGGGCAGTGCCTCCAGCCCCCGCGCGAGGGCCCGGTAGCGCTCGGGGTCCACTCCAGGGGGGTGCTGGTTCAGCTCCTCGAGTACCCGCCGGGCCTGCTCCAGCCGCTGGTGGACTCCGGCGGCCGGAGCGAGGGAACGCAACTGCGTGAGCAGATCATGAATGGGCTCGGGGCCCGTCACCGCGGGCGCCAGCTCCGGCACGAGCAGCTGACTGGAGATCAGCTCCGCGACATACGCCTCGGCCTCCTCCAGCGACACGTCGGAGTCCGCGTCCGCGAGCGCCTGGGCCAGCGCGCGGGGGCTCGCTCCGGAGCGGGCCCGGTCGAGCGTGGCCTCCAGGTAGTCCGTGGGCTCCACCGCGACGAGGTGGTACGTACGCGCCCGGCCCTGGAGGCGCGACTCGGCGTAACGCAGCCGTCCCCCCGCCCGGTAGAGGCTGGTGTTGGGACGATAGAGGAGCGCCTCGCGCAGCTCGGGGAGCGCGGCCAGACGCTCCGCCAGCGTGCAGACGTAATCCATGTCCAGCCGCGCGTGCCGCTGGTACCGCTGGCGTCCGGTCAGCGCGAACCGGGTGGTTTCGCCCAGGTGGCCCACGGAGCAGCCCGCGAAGAGGCCGAACGGGGTGGCGCGTCCGGCGAGGCGGAACCAGTAGCGCACGAGGGCGCGCTCGACCTTCTGCCCACGCTCGCTCCCGGGGGCCTGTTTCCAGCTGTCGTGGCTCTCGTCGAGCGACGGCGAGGCGAGGAAGAGGGCCTCGCGAATCTCGGGGCGGGCGAGCGCTGCCTGGAGTCGCGCGCGCAGCAGGGCCCGATCCTCGGCCAGCGCCGCTTCCAGCCGGTCCATGTCGCCCTGTCGCGCGGCCTCGCGGGCCGAGAGCCCCTCGCTCCACGCGAGCAGCTCGTCGAAGGGCAACAGGGGCGTGCGGAGGGCGAAGAAACCCGAGGGGACGAAGCCGTTGGGCGTGGGCACGGTCATGGAACGGGCGAGGACGGAAGGGACATGAGGAACATCCGATCCCACTCGGGCTCCACCGGCGACGCCGCGGCCAGCAGTGCCAGCGCGACACCGGTGGCCCCCGTGAGGAGCGCCGGGGAGGCGATCCACTCGCGCGTGAGATCGGGCCGCACCTCATGGGAGAGGAACCCTCCCAATCCTTCTCCCGGCCGGTGGAAGGAGAGGGTATTGCGGAACCAGGCGCGCGAGGCCCGCGCGAAAACCTCTTCGCCGGTGGCGTGGAAGAGCCGGTGGTGGAGGTGGGCCAGCCCGGCGGCGCCATGGCACAGGCCCGCGTCCTGCACCTGCGAGCCGTCCGTCGATCGCTCCGCCATCTCACGGCAGAGCGCCAGGGCCTCCCGCTCCCAGCTGGGTTCCTCCACGGCTCGAGCCACCTGCAGCAGCGTGAGGGTCAGGCCTGGATCGCCGTAGCACCATGCCGGGCGGTTGGGCCAGGTCTGGAGGTGGGCGCTGATCCACGAGGGAAAACACGAGCCATGGGTGGCTGGTTGCCTCCGCGCCATCAACCCGCTCCAGCCTCCGCGCAGCAGCTCGAGCGCCTGGGACGTGGCGATGCCCGCGGCGGCGGCCCCCGCGAGCACCCAGAGGACTCCCGGCATGCCGTGGGCCACGCCCAGGTTGTACGCACCCTCGGGGAACTGCCCGCGCATCGGCGCGGGAACGAGGGGCGGTGGCGTCCACCAGCGCAGGCCTCCCTCGGCCGGCTGGGCGAGCTCCGCGAGCCGGGCGACGAGCTGCTCCAGACAGTCCCGGGCACTCGGACGGGGAAGCCGCTCCAGCGCGTAGACACCCAGCCCCACCAGGCCACTCACGAGATCATAGTGGTACTGCCAGGGACGGGTGCGCAGCAGTCCGGCGAGCGCCTCGTCGATCTCCGTGAGCGGATCCTCCTCCGCGACGTCCGTGCCCCGCAGGTGCTCGACGGTCCAGGCGATGCCGGTGAAGCCCTGGTAGAGGTCGGGCGGCAGGGGTTGTGTGGCCACCGCCTCCGAGGCCGAGTCGAGCAGTTGCTCCATGCGCTCCAGGTGGTGGGGCTGCGCACCCGCTCGCGCGAGGTAGGAGAACAGCAGGGCCATGCCGGCCTGGCCCGAGGCGAAGGAGGGATCGGGCGTCGCGAGCCGCTCCGGCATGGAGAGCTCCTCCGCGATACCGGCGGCGAGACGCAGGGCCGTCTCGCGCTCCTCTCCTTCGAGCAGGGGACTCCATCTCATGAGCGGGGGCATACGGGTTATCCATATTACCCGCTTCTGACATTCCTGTCCCTCATGACGGCTCTACGGCAATTATCTACTTCGGGTGGTGCACACCGGAGCCTCGTTCAAAGACAATCAAACAAAGCTTGTCACACGCATTGGAACACGGTTAGCCTGACAATGCCGTCCGCGAAGACGGTTGAGTCCCCATCCACGCGATGTCGAGGAGCAGGCCATGAACGAGCAGAAGAAGCAGCCCAAGAAGCTGAGCTTGAACAAGGAGACCCTCCGCAACATCACCACCGAGCAGGGTCCGCAGATGAAGGCCCCCCTCACCACCCCGCGGTGCACGGACTACAACTGTCCGACCGACATCTGCGGCTGATTCCTCGCACTGTCGGAATGGCATGACACAGGCCTGGCGGCTCCGTGGGAAACCGTGGAGTCGTCGGGCTTGTTTGTCTTTGTTCGTTGTCTTTGTTCGTTGTCTTTGTTCAGCCGGGCCTACGCCGCCTGCTCGGGTTTGCGGTACCGCGACACCCCGAGGCAATCCGGCTCCGTGGTGTTGGGGCGCCGCAGCCACGTCGTCACCTGGCGGCCGTCCGGTTCCTCCTCGATGGAGAACTCGACGTCGCAGGGCTCCAGCGGCACGGGCGCGCACACCGAGCCGGTGAGCGTGTCCGCGCCCAGTTCGAATCGCAGGGCGATGGGGAAGGGGAGCGTGTTGTGGAAGCGCAGATCCTTGTAGCCGTAGGCCACCGTGGCATCCGCGCCCAGGGGCGCGAAGCGGGTCTGCTCCGTGTAGATGTCCACCGAGTGCGCGTGCCGCTCCGTCACCCACAGGCCACCGCGCAGGGCCAGCAGGTACGTCAGCCCCGAGAGCTGGCACAGCCCCCCTCCAATGCTCACCTCGAGCCGCCCCCGCACGAGGTTGCGGCCGGGCACGAAGCCCCGGCGCTTCGTGGGCTGCCCCACCAGGTGCCAGAACGAGAAGAGCTCCTCCGGCCCCACGCGCGTGTCCTGTAGCTCGCGGATGGCCAGGGCGAGGTTGTGCTTCTTGCTCTCCACGTGCGCGGACTGGCCGAGCGGCTGCGTGACGCTCACGTACGCCGGCCACCCCCGTGCCTCGGCGCGGGAGTGCTCCGAGCCGGTGGCCATCCTCCTCCTCGCCCCCGAGCGCAGATCGCTCAGCGCACGCCGGGCGGCGGCCATCCGCACCCGGACGGGTACCGGGACGAGCGGGCGGAGGAGCTCAGTCCACCTTCTCAAGCTTCACCAGGTGGTACGAAGCGAGGTGCTTCAGCGGCGTGCGCCCGAGCAGCACCTCCGCGGCCATGAAGGCCGGACGGGCCGCGTGCGGCAGGCGGTGGATGGGGGCCAGCGCGAGGCCTCGCGAGCTGGCGAGGCGCCAGTGGCGTCCCCCCAGCATCTTCAGGTCCCACGTCATCAGCTCCGTGCCCGCGTGCCATCCCGTGCTCTGGTAGCGCACGAGCCGGCGGCGCAGCGCATTGGGAAAGTCGAACACCAGCACCCCTCCCCGGCGCAGCACCCGCCGGCACTCGGCCATCACCCGGCGGATGTCTCCCAGGTGCAGGTGCATGAAGAGGTGCAGGGCGAAGACGCTGTCGTAGCTGCCGTCGGCGGCGGGGATGCTCCAGGCCGGGGCGTGGTGGATGCGCCTGCCCGGCCAGCGCTCCCGGGCGCGCTCCACCATCTTCTCGCTGAGATCCAACCCCTCGCTGGCCAGGTCCAGGAAGCGGCCCGTTCCACAGGCGAGGTCCAGCACCCGTGGGCCCTGGAGCCACTCGCGCAGGGCCCGGCGCTCCAGCCCGTCCAGGTAGGCCCCGTACGAGGTGCCGAAGCGTTTCGCGTCGTACGTCGGCGCGAGGGCATCGTAGTAGGCGATGACCTCGCGGGTCTCCGCGGAGAGCTCCTCCGCGGAGGCCGGGGCCTGACCACTGACATCGGAAGGGTCCGAGCTCATCGGGACAGGCCTCTGGGGAACAGGGGTCAGGCGGCCTGGTTCTCGGGCGGCTTCCAGTTCGCGAAGAAGCGCGCCTTGAAGCGGGTGCAGTAGCGGACCAGGTTCTCCTGGGACAGGGTGTACTGCTTGAACTCCGTGTCCACCGGGTTGGCGATGATGCTCACCAGGAACGAGTAGACCACCGCGTCGAAGGACGTGGGGGATTCCCCGAGCAGGAAGGTCTTGTTGCCCATGATCGTCGCCAGCGCGGAGATGTCCTGCTTGGCCAGCGCCTGGACCTCCTCCATGTTGTGACGGCCCGTCCCCTGGTCATGGAGGATCCCCAGCATCTTCTGGCGCAGCGCCGTCAGGGGCACGGGGCCACCGGTGACCCTGGGCACCATCGTCTCCACGATGGGGATGTAGGCCCGCCAGCCCGCCTCATCCACCCAGCGCATGTAGACGATGTACCAGTAGGTGCACTCCTCCAGCATGCGCCGGATGGTGTGGCCGACCGCCATCTGCTCCGGCGTCAGGTGCGCATCGAGCGTGTCCCCGTGCTTGCGCTTGAGGTACTCGATGATGAACTGGGAGTCGCCCATGAGCTGCCCGTCGATCTCGACGTAGGGCGCCTTGCCCTTGGGCGCCTTGAGCAGCTCGGCCATCTTCACCTGGTAGGGCAGGCCCACCATCCGGAAGTACGCCTCCAGTTTGAAGCAGAAGGGGCTCAGGTTCGGGGTGCCCCAAGCCATGGGGGTCTGATAGAGGGTGATCATCGGTGTTGTCTCATCCAGTTGCCGAATGCTGCTGTGGTTCTTCCGTGCGTCCTGATTCTACCGGCTTGACGCGGACCTGGACTCCACTGAACGCGGCGTTGCCACTGAGGACATCCAACGCCTGGTCGTCGGTCAGGTCATTGATGCTCACGCCCGCATGCTCCCCGGCTACCCGGAGCCTCACGCCCTCGCGCCCGTGTCCGTAGCCGTGCGGCAGGCTCACCACGCCCGGCATCACCTCGTCCGTCACACTCACCGGTGCCTTCACCTCGCCGACGCGTGAGGATACCACCGCTTGCTCGCCTTCCCGTAGACCCAGTCGCCGGGCATCCTCGGGGTGTACCATCAGCGTACATCTCGGCTTGCCTTTGACGAGCTGCGGCACGTTGTGCATCCAGGAGTTGTTGTCCCGCAGGTGCCGCCGGCCGATGAGCAGCAGGGAGCCGTCCCCCGGGGCTCCCGCGCCCTCGGGGAAGCTCTGGCGCAGGCGCTCGAGGTCCGCCACCAGCGGCTCGGGGGCGAGCTGGATGCGGCGGTCGCGGGTGGCCAGCCGCCTCGGGAGGCTCGGCGCGAGGGGCCCCAGGTCCACCCCATGGGGTTGGGCCCTGAGGCTCGCCAGGCTCAGGCCCTTGCGGAACGGACGGAGCTTCATGCCGTACGGGCCGGCGCGCAACCCCAGGTCCAGCAGGCCATCCGGGCCGAGCGCCTCGAGCGTCCTGTAGGTCAGCTCGCCGCGCACACGGGGCTCTCCCCGCAGCGTCTCCAGCCGGTGCTTCAGCTCCAGGAAGAGCTGCCAGTCATGGCGCGTGTCCGGGCCCGGCTCGAAGAGGGGTGGGGAGTACTTGGCGGTGTTGCGCACCGCCAGGACGTGGAAGGCCAGGTCGTAGTGGCTGCGCTCCAGCTTGGAGCTGGGTGGCAGGATGATGTGCGCGTGCCGCGTCGTCTCGTTGATGTACGGGTCGATGCACACCATGAAGTCGAGCGACGCGAAGGCCGTGTCGAGCTGCCGCCCGTTGGGGGTGGACATGACGGGGTTGCCCGCGGAGGTGACCATCGCGCGGATGCGTCCGGGACCCTCGGTGAGGACCTCCTCGCCGAGCGCGGCCACCGGCAGCTCGCCCGAGAACTCGGGCAGCCCGCGCACCCGGCTCCGCCAGCGGCCGTAGCTGCCGCGGCTCATGGCCATGGCCTTGGGGCCTCCCACGATGTCGAAGGCGGGGCGGGTGAAGAGGGCTCCACCCGGGCGATCCAGGTTGCCCGTCACGATGTTGATGACGTTGATGAGCCACTGGCACATCGCGCCGAAGGCCTGCGTGGAGACGCCCACGCGGCCGTAACAGACGGCGGCTTCCGAGGCGGACAGCTCGCGGGCGATCCTCCGGGTGGTCTCCGCGGGCACGCCGGTGTGGGGCTCGGCGCGCTCGGGGGTGAAGCCGCGCGCCAGCTCGCGCACGGTGGCCAGGCCGTCCACGAGCTCCGCGAGCTTCCCCAGCTTCGGGCCCGTCTCCTCCAGCAGGACGTGCAGGAGCGCGAAGAGGAAGAGCGCATCGGTGCCGGGGCGGATGAAGACGTGCTCGTCCGCGACGTGGGCCGTCTCCGTCTTCCGGGGATCCACCACCACCACGCGGCCCCCTCGCTGCTGGATGGCCTTGAGCCGGTGGCGCACGCCCGGAGCGCTCATCAGGCTGCCGTTGGAGGCGAGCGGATTGGCCCCGAGGATGAGCATGTAGCGCGTGTGATCGATGTCAGGGATGGGGATGAGGAACTGGTGCCCGAACATCAGGTACGCGGTGAGCTGGTGGGGGAGCTGATCCACCGAGGACGCGGAGAACTTGTTCCGCGTGCGCAGTGCCCGCAGGAGGAACGGCAGGAAGATCAGCGAGCCGTGGTCGTGCACGGTGGGGTTGCCCACGTACACGCCCACGGCGTCCTTGCCGTGCTCGCGCTGGATGGCGTGCAGCCGCCGCGCCGTCTCGTCCAGCGCCTCCTCCCAGGAGATGGGCTGCCAGCCGGTGGCCGTGCGCCGGACGGGCTGCCGGAGCCGGTCCGGATCCTCGTGGAGATCCTGGAGCGCCACGGCCTTGGGGCAGATGTGGCCCTGGCTGAACGGATCCTCGTCGTCACCCCGGATGGAGGTGACGCGGCCCTCGGAGGTCTCGATGCGCAGGCCGCACATGGCCTCGCAGAGATTGCAGGTACGGAAGTGCGTCATCGTGTGCTCCGCCTGCGGGTGGCGAGGGCCAGCAGTGACAGCAGCCCCATCCACCCGGCCGCGCCCATGCTACCCGGAGCGGCGGAACAGCCACTGGACTTCTCGATGCGCACGTTGAAGGTGCACGTGGCCGAGTTGCCCGCATCGTCCCGGGCCGTCACCTCCACGGGGGTGTTACCGACCTGGAACACACTGCCGCTGGCCGGGGAGTAGGTGATGGTGGGCGAGGCCGTCACCCGGTCCGTGGCGGAGGGCTGGGGCAACTGCACCGCCACCGGCCCCTTGGCGATGTTCACGTCCTGCGGGCAGCTGATCAGCGGCGGCAGGGTGTCCACCACCACGACGGAGAAGCCGCACCCGGCCACGTTGCCCGAGGCGTCACGGGCCTGGACCTGGACGGGCGTCTCTCCGACCGGGAAGGTGCTCCCGGAGGCGTGGCTGAAGGAGAGCTCCACGGTGGAGGAGACGGTGTCCACCACGTTGTTCACGGTGAACTCCGCGGGAGCACCCGAGGGGCCGAGGGCCTCGGTCCGCAGGGTGGCCGGGCACCGGAGCGAGGGCGCCTGGGTGTCGCGGACGGACACCTGGAAGGTGCAGCTCGAGGTGTTGCGGGCGCCATCCGTCGCGGTGGCCGTGACGGTCGTGTCGCCCACCGGGAAGCGGCCGCCGTTGTCGTGGCTGTAGGAGAGGGTCGGGCGGGACATCTCTCCATCCGAGGCCTCGGCGGGCGGCCAGGTGACGTTGGCGCCGGTGGCGTTCTCGGCCTCGACGATCTGGTCCGCCGGGCACGACACCACCGCGGCCGTCGTGTCCTGCACGCGCACGGTGAAGGTGCACTGCTTGCTGTTGTTCCGCGCGTCGGTGGCCGTCACCGTCACCGTCGTGTTGCCCTGGGGGAAGAGGGTGCCGGACGCGTGGCTGACGGAGATGGCCGGGGCGCGGGTGACGGCGTCGGTGGCCTGCGGAGCGGCGTAGGTGACGATCGAACCGCCCGGGGTGGTGGCCTCCACCGTGGCGTTCGCGGGGCACACGGGCTCCGGAGGCGTGGTGTCCAGCACCGTCACGGTGAAGGAGCACGTGTCCACGAGGCCCGCGGTGTCGCGCGCGGTGACGTGCACCACGGTGTCGCCGAGCGGGAACAGGCTGCCCGGCACATGGCTGTAGGAGAGGGCGGGCGGGAGCCCGGTGTCGTCGCTGGCCGTCACCTCGAAGTCGACCCGCGCGCCCAGGAACTGCTGGGCCTCGGCGGGCGGGACCACCGGGCAGGTGACGTTCGGGGGCTCGCTGTTGGTGAGCAGCGACACGGGCATCAGCCACGGCTCGCGGCCGTGCCGCCCATCGTTCGCGCTGAAGGCGATGGAGTCCCCAGTGGGGTTGCTGATGCGGGTGAAGCCCGCGGGGTTGGAGCCGAGCTGCCAGGGCGCGATGTCGTGCAGCACGAACGTGCCCGCCTCGGTGCCGTCCGTGCGCCACAGCTCGGTGCCGCTCACGCCATCATTGGCGGCGAAGAGGACCAGGTTCTCGGCGGGGAGCGCGAAGAGCGACTCGGCGAGCACGCCGCTGCCCGCGCCCGGGAGGAGGTCCTTGACGCGGACGGGGACGGGCTCGGCCGCGGTGGTGTCGAGCTTCCACAGCTCGCGGCCGGAGGTGCCGTCGTCCGCGGTGAAGAAGAGCGTCTCGCCGAGCACCGTGAGGGCGCCGGGTTGGGAGCCCCCGCTCGCCAGCGAGAGGTCCTTGACGGGGACGGTGCCGCTCTCCGTGCCATCGGTGCGCCACAGCTCGCGGCCGGAGCCATCGTTGGCGGTGAAGTAGAGGGTGCCGTCGATTGCCGCGAAGGCGGAGGGCCCGGAGTCCAGCAGGCCCGGGGCGATGTCCTTCACCCGGGAGGTGTTCGCCGGGGTGCCGTCCGTCTTCCACAGCTCGATGCCCGAGGTGGCCTCGTTGGCCACGAAGTAGAGGGTGCTGCCCACCACTCCGGCGATGTTCATCACGGCGCTGAAGTCCACGCTGTCGCGGACCTCGGCCACCCGGGAGGTGTTCGCCGGGGTGCCATCCGTCCTCCACAGCTCGCGGCCGCCGTCCGTGTTCCGGGCGATGAAGTAGAGGGCGTCACCCATGGGCGTGATGCGAGAGGGGCGCGAGGACGGCCCGCTCCCCGGGGCGATGTCCTTCACCAGGCTGGTGCCCGCCTCCGTGCCGTCGCTCTTCCACAGCTCGATGTCGTTCGCGGAGTCCTGGCCGGCGAAGTAGAGGAAGCCGCCGTGCGCGACGAGCTCCATGGGGAGGCCGGACGCGTTGGAGAGCCGGACGGTGCTGGTCACTTGGGACGTGCCCGCGGCGGTTCCATTCGTCTTCCAGAGCCGGAAGCCCTCCGCGAGCGTGGGCATGGCCGCGAAATAGAGGGCTCCGTTCAGCGGCGTCAGGGCGCTCAGGCCCGCCTCCGCGGTGAACTCGGGCGCGTCCTCGGGGACGATGTTCACGAGTGGCACCGTGCCCGCCACCGTTCCATTCGTCCGCCACAGCCGGGCCGCCGCCTCCTGCTCGAAGGTGGTGAAGTACAGCGCGTCCTCCCAGGCGGCGAAGGGGGCGGGGTTCGAGCCCCGGGTGGGCGTCAGCTCGGTTCCCACGGGGACGGTGGTGGCCGCGTCGCCCTTCGACTTCCACAGCGTGGGCAACGGCGGGTTCTCGTCGGAGAGGCCCGTGCCCGGCGCGGTCGCCACGAAGTACACCGTGTCTCCGAGGACGGTGAACGCCTCGGGGGCCGGATCCAGGAGGCGGTCTCCCGGGAAGACGTTGGTGCCGATGCGCCTCGAGCCCGCGGGCGTGCCGTCGCTCGTCCACAGCTCATGGCCCACGCCCGGCTCGTACCCGGTGAAGTAGAGCGTGCTTCCCTGGGCCGTCATCAGCAGGGGGCCCTTGCCGCCCGCGGCCTCGAAGTCCACCAGCTTCGCGGTGCCCGCCGCCGTGCCGTCCGTCGCGTAGAGGGCGCTCTCGGTGTTGCTCGCGTCCCTCAGCATGAAGAAGAGGCGCGAGCTGGCGGCCACGAGCGAGTCTGGCTTCGCCACGGAGTTGTTGCCGGAGATGAGCTCCAGGACGCGCTGCGTGCCCGCCTCGGTGCCATCCGTCTTCCACAGCTCACGCCCCGTCGTGCCGTCCGTGGCGACGAAGTACACCGCGCCCTCGAAGGCCGTGAACTGCACGGGGCTGGAGCCCGTCGCGCCCGGGAGGATGTCCTTGACGCGCACGGTGCCCGCCTCGGTGCCGTCGGTCTTCCACGGCTCGGTGCCGGCCGTGCTCTCGGTGCCCGCGAAGTAGAGCGCCCGGCCGGAGCGGACGAGCCCGCGTCCCGACGTGGGGGCGGGGACGGTCAGGCCCGTGCCGACCCGGACGGTGCCCGCCGGGGTGCCATCGGTGCGCCACAACTGCCGGGCGCCCCCCGGATCCTTGACCAGGAAGTAGAGCTTCCCTCCGAGCTCGGTGAACGACTGGGGCTCGCTGCCGCCCGTGCCCAGGGAGATATCCCGGACGAGCTGCGTGCCCTCCGGAGTGCCATCCGTGCGCCACAGCTCGGCGCCGTACGTGCCGTCATTGGCGCTGAAGAAGATCCACCCATTGAGCTCGGCGAACTCCGTGGGCCGCGAGCTGTCCGGGCCGGGGAAGATGTCCTTGAGCAGGAGGGTCCCCGCGGTGGTGCCGTCCGTGCGCCACAGCTCCACGCCATGTGCGTCGTCCGCGGCGGTGAACCAGGTGAGCCCCCGTGAGTGGAAGAGCCGGGAGGGCGTCGAGCCGGTGTTGCCCGGGACGATGTCGGCTACCAGCGCGGGGCCCGTGGCGTCGAGCCTCCACAGCTCGGGCCCGGTGCTGTCCTCGTTGGCCGTGAAGAGGAGCGTCGTCCCCGCGGCGACGGGGGACTCGGGGTAGCGCACCAGCGCGCGCTCGGCCTTCACGCCCACGTCCACCAGGGAGGCGGGACCTTCACCCAGGGCCCGGCGGGTGGCCTTCGGCGCCTGACGGGCGGGTTCCTCGGGAGAGGGAGACGTGCAGGCCCCCCCCAGCACCAGGACGCCCAAGGCCGCCAGGATCGTGTTCGTTCTCACCATGCTGTTCCTCGGAAGGCTCCCCCGCCGGACCAGGGGGGCCGGACATGTCGGATCGGCGGCATTCAACCATATCCAGACCCGGCGGAAGGCCCTCCGAGCACATCCCGGAGGGCAGGGGAGCAGGGGCTTCTGGCTCCCGTGACGATCTCTTTCAGATGCAGGAGGGGGTCCGTGGAGATAAGAGGCGGCTCCATGCTCACCCTGCGTGGTGCCCCCGCCCTCTCCGAGTTCCGTCTGGCCAAGCTGCTCGCTCGCTGCCGTGAGCTGGAGCCCGCCGTGGCCTCCGTCTACGCGGAGTTCGTGCACTTCGTCGACCTCGCGGCCGATCTCTCCGAGTCCGAGCGGTCCTTGATGGACAGGCTGCTGGAGTACGGACCCCGGCTGGCCCGCGGAGAGCGGCGCGGCGGCCTGCTCCTCGTCATCCCGCGTCCCGGCACCATCTCGCCCTGGTCCTCGAAGGCCACGGACATCTTCCAGAACACCGGCTTGCGCTCCGTGCGGCGCATCGAGCGGGGTATCGCCTGGTGGGTCGCTGACCAGGCCGGCAAGGCCCTGGGCCCCGAGCAGCTCGCCCGCCTCCAACCGGTGCTGCACGACCGGATGACGCAGGCGGTGGTGGGGCGCGAGGAGGACGCCGCCATCCTCTTCGCCGGGCACACGCCCCGGCCGCTCACCACCGTGGACGTGGTGGGCGGAGGCCGGGCCGCGCTCGTCACCGCCAACCGCGAGCTGGGCCTGGCGCTGGCCGAGGACGAGATCGACTACCTGGTGGCGCGCTTCACCGAGCTGAAGCGCAACCCCACCGACGTCGAGCTGATGATGTTCGCGCAGGCCAACAGCGAGCACTGCCGGCACAAGATCTTCAACGCCTCGTGGACCATCGATGGAAAGCAGCAGGAGCGCTCGCTCTTCCAGTCCATCAAGAACACCTACGCGGCGCACAAGGAAGGCGTGCTGTCGGCGTACAAGGACAACGCGGCGGTGATGGAGGGCTTCGAGGTGGAGCGCCTCTTCCCGGAGGTGTCCACGGGCGAGTACCGCTTCCACCGTGAGCCCGCGCACATCCTGATGAAGGTGGAGACGCACAACCATCCCACCGCCATCTCGCCGCACCCGGGTGCCTCGACGGGCTCGGGCGGAGAGATTCGCGACGAGGGCGCCACGGGCCGGGGCGCGAAGCCCAAGGCGGGCCTGACCGGCTTCTCCGTGTCCAACCTGCGCATCCCCGGCTTCGAGCAGCCCTGGGAGCAGCCCTACGGCAAGCCGGAGCGCATCGTCTCCGCGCTCGACATCATGATCGAAGGCCCGCTGGGTGGCGCCGCCTTCAACAACGAGTTCGGCCGGCCCAACCTGTGCGGCTACTTCCGCAGCTTCGAGCAGCAGGTGCCCACGTCCGAGGGCGTCGAGGTGCGCGGCTACCACAAGCCCATCATGATCGCGGGTGGCCTGGGCAACATCCGGGACCAGCACGTGCAGAAGGGCATCCTGAAGCCGGGGGACAAGATCGTCGTGCTGGGCGGCCCGGCGATGCTGATCGGCCTGGGTGGCGGCGCGGCGTCCTCGATGACGCAGGGCTCGAGCGCGGCGGACCTGGATTTCGCCTCGGTGCAGCGCGACAACCCGGAGATGGAGCGGCGTTGCCAGGAGGTCATTGACCGCTGCTGGGCGCAGGGCGAGGCCAACCCCATCCGCTCGATTCACGACGTGGGCGCGGGCGGCCTGTCCAACGCGGTGCCGGAGCTCATCCACGACAACAACCTGGGTGGACGCTTCGAGCTGCGCGAGGTGCCCAATGCCGAGCCCGGTATGGCGCCGGTGGAGATCTGGTGCAACGAGGCGCAGGAGCGCTACGTTCTGGCCATCGCGCCGGAGGACATGCAGCGCTTCGCGGCCCTGTGCGAGCGCGAGCGGGCGCCCTTCGCGGTGCTGGGTGATGCCACGGCGGAGCAGGAGCTGAAGCTGACGGACCGGCAGTTCGGCAACGCACCCATCGACATTCCGATGGACGTGCTGTTCGGCAAGCCGCCGCGCATGCACCGGGACGTGAAGTCGCGGCCGCTGACGCACGCCGAGCTGAAGCTGGACGCGCCGGTGACGGAGATGCTGGGGCGGGTGCTGGGGCACCCGACGGTGGCGGACAAGGGGTTCTTGATCACCATCGGTGATCGGACGGTGGCGGGCCTGACGGCGAGGGACCAGATGGTGGGTCCGTGGCAGGTGCCGGTGGCGGACTGCGCGGTGACGCTGTCGGCGCACGCGGGCTACACGGGCGAGGCCATGTCCATGGGCGAGCGCACGCCGGTGGCGCTCATCGACGCGGCGGCCTCGGCGCGCATGGCGGTGGCCGAGTCCGTGATGAACATCGCCGCGGCGCGCATTGGAAGGCTGGGGGACGTGAAGCTGTCGGCCAACTGGATGGCGGCGGCGGGCAGCCCGGGCGAGGACGCCAACCTCTACGCCGCGGTGAAGACGGTGGGCATGGAGCTGTGCCCGGCGCTGGGCCTCACCATTCCGGTGGGCAAGGACTCCATGTCCATGCGCACGGTGTGGGAGGAGAAGGGGGCGCGCAAGGCGGTGACGGCGCCGCTGTCGCTCATCGTGTCCGCGTTCGCTCCGGTGCTCGATGTGCGCAAGTCGCTCACGCCGCAGTTGCGCGAGCCGGGCGCGGACTCGCGGTTGGTGTTCGTGGACCTGGCGGGTGGCAAGCAGCGGCTGGGTGGCTCGGTGCTGGCGCAGGCGTACTCGCAGGTGGGGCCGCGCTGCCCGGACGTGGAGAGCCCCGAGCTGCTCAAGGGCTTCTTCACCGCGATCCAGGTGCTCAACGAGGGGGGCCTGGTGCAGGCCTACCATGACCGCTCGGACGGTGGTCTGCTGACCACGCTGGTGGAGATGGCCTTCGCGGGGCACTGTGGCTTCGACGTGGACGTGGCCGCGCTGGGAGCGGATGTCGTGGCGGCGCTCTTCAACGAGGAACTGGGCGCGGTGCTGCAGGTGAAGGCCGTGGACCTCCAGCGCGTGCGCGACGTACTGACGCGGCACGGGCTGGGCTCGCACTGCCACGAACTGGGCCGGCCGAGCGCGGCGCTGACGGTGCGGGTGCGGCAGGGCGCGAAGGTCCTCCTGGAGGAGGACACGGTGGGGTTGCGCAAGGTGTGGTCGCGCGTGAGCTACGAGATGCAGAAGCTACGCGACAACCCGCGCTGCGCGGAGGAGGAGTACGCCGCGAAGTGCGAGCCGGGCGACCCCGGCCTGTCGGCGCGGCTCACGTTCGACCCGAAGGAGGACGTGGCGGCGCCGTACATCTCGAAGGGCCTGAAGCCCCGGGTGGTCATCCTTCGCGAGCAGGGGGTGAACAGCCAGTTCGAGATGGCGCGGGCGTTCATGCGCGCGGGCTTCAGCGCGGTGGACGTGCACATGAGCGACATCCTCTCCGGGCGGGTATCGCTGAAGGACTTCACGGGCGTGGCGGCGTGCGGAGGCTTCTCGTACGGAGACGTGCTGGGCGCGGGTGGAGGCTGGGCGCGCTCCATCCTGTTCAACACGCGAGCCCGGGATGAGTTCGCGGCGTTCTTCGCGCGCGCGGGCACGTTCGCGCTGGGCATCTGCAACGGCTGCCAGATGATGTCGCAGCTGCGCGAGCTGATTCCGGGCGCGGAGCACTTCCCGCACTTCGTGCGCAACGTGTCGGAGCAGTTCGAGGCGCGGCTGGTGCAGGTGGAGGTGGCGGAGAGCCCATCGCTGTTCTTCAAGGGCATGGCGGGGAGCCGCATCCCCATCGCGTCGTCGCACGGCGAGGGCCGGGCGGAGTTCGCGAGCGCCGAGGAGGCGGCGAGGGTGAACGGGCTGGGGATGGTGCCGGTGCGTTTCGTGGACAACCACGGGCGGGTGACGGAGACGTACCCGGCGAACCCGAATGGCTCGCCGCACGGAATCGCGGGCCTGACGTCGAGGGACGGGCGGGTCACCATCATGATGCCGCACCCGGAGCGGGTGAGCCGGAGCGTGCAGTACTCGTGGTGCCCGCCGGAGTGGGGCGAGGACGGCCCCTGGATGCGGATGTTCCGCAACGCCCGCGCGGCGCTGGGCTGAGCGGGGGCAATGTCCATCATCTGGCATCGGCGCGAGACCGTGGGCCGATGGCCATGGGCCATGACGTGCTGCCACCCTGGGCCCCATGGCAACGCAACTCACCCCACCTTGGGACAAGGCGGATGTCCTCATCAAGGCGCTGGCGGGTATCGCGTTGCCTGTCGCGCTCGCCCTGGTGGGCTACTGGTTCAGCGCTCAAGAGCAGGAGCGGACCACCCGGCAGCTCCAGGCGGATCGCGTCGAGCGGATGCTCTCGCACCTCACCAGTGAGAATCCCCGGCAGCGGGTGCTCGCCATCCGGGTGTCGCGCTTCCTGGCCGAGCGGCGGCAGCTTCCCCCGGAACTGCTCGACGTCCTCATCGCCACGGCCGAGGGGGATCCCGAGCGGAAGGTCTCCGAGGAGGCCGTCGAGGCGCTCGGTCGCATCGCGGAGAGCGACATTCCCGAGGAGCAGCGGCGCATCGCGTCCGAGGCCCTGCGGACGCTCCCGGAGCGCGTCTACATCCGCATCTCCGACGAGAGCCAACGTCCCGAAGCCGAGGAGCTGGCGGAGAAGCTCTCCGCGCGGGGCTTCGTCGTACCGGACATCAAGAACGTGGGCAGTGGCCCCTCGCGGGCGGAGGTCCGGTTCTTCAGCGGGGCCGAGCGTGAGGAGGCGCGGCGGGTGGCGGCGCTCGTCGAGGAAATGGAGCGCCAGCGTCCGGAGCGGCGCGTGGCTCGTCCCCAGCCTCTGCTCCGGGAACCCGTCACGGAGGAGCTCGTGCCCGAGCGCCCGGCTCCAAAGTCCCGGACATTGGAGCTCTGGTTGCCGCGCGAATAGAGCTCGAGGTCGCGCGGGCGCCCGCATCAACGCCCAGGCCAGGGGACAGCGGGAGGGGTGCTATGAATCACCTCCATGCGCGTTGCCTGGATTCCGCGGCTCCTCGTCGTGCTGGGTCTGCTCGGAGGGGGTCTGCTCTGGCTGGTCCCCCGTTTCGAGACATTGATGAATGGGACCAGTCCCTGGACTCCACCCGAGCCGGCCGTGGCCGGGCTCCCCGCCGATACCACCCAAGCACTCCAGGCCCTCTCGGTCCATGGCTCCGTCCCCGAGTGTCAGGCACACGCGAAGGACGAGGGGGAAGACGACGCCGAGGAACATGTGCACCGTCACATCATCGTTCCCGTGGAACCCCTTGCGCGGCTGGAGGGACAGGCGGAGAAGATCCGGCCCTACCTGGGACACCCCTCGGAACCCGTCGTCTACCGCGCGGCCTCGCTCCTGTGCTTCATCCAGGACCGGCCGTCGAGACGTGCCCTGGAGTGGCTCGAGAGCCGCTACCCCCGCCGTCCCTGGGTCTGGCAGATCATGGCGGGGGCCGGCCTTGTTTCCGATGAGGTGTTGAGGTCTCGTCGGGCAGTCGGCGATCAGGCGGAATATCCCAAGGCGGGCCATGAGGCGCTGTCCTCGCTGCCCGACGGCAGCGGCCCCTCGCCCGAGGCGCTTGCCCTGGCACGGCGCATCTCGGAGGGCGATGCCAGCGCCGTCCGCCAGGCGCTCCAGCTCACCCAGGCGATGGAACTGGCGCGGCGACCGGACGGTGGCCACGCCCTGAGACAGGTCTCGACTCCCCGGGGACTCGCCCTCGTCTACCAGGCGATCCTGGAGCGCTGGGAGGCTCGGGTGCTCTCGTATTCCACGGGCTCGCCCCATCCGCAGCGGGAGTGGAAGGAAGGTCCCCTGGAGGGGATGGGCCTGGAGATCCTGATGTCGGTGAGGGGGCGCACGGGGAAGGCGCGGGAGGCGGTGCTCGTGGAGACAGTCGGGCTGATGCCCGAGTCCCTGAGGGAGCCCATGTACGCCGCGATCAAGCAGGACACCTCCCTCTTCAGGGAGATCGCACGCTTCGCCCGCTCACCGGAGGGACAAGAGGTGACCGGAGTCACGGCTCGCGCCTTCATGGAGCGGCTCGAGCAGGAGGACACCCGCGAGCAGGCCCAGAAGCGCGAGGCCATGTCCGAGCCCATCATCGCGCTCTTCCGGGCGGGAGACGTGGCGGCACTGAAGCAGGTGGCCGCCTTCGACATGAACAACCCGTTCCGCCCGCTCCAGCAATCGCTGGCGGCCAGTTATCTACTCGCGCTAGGGGAGCATGAAGCGTTCGCCCTGGGCACGCTCGAGGCCTCACATCTCACGCTGAGGATTCCCGAACGCAACGTCATCCGCGGTGTGGTGAAGCTGGTGCTCGATGAGGCGAAGTCCGGAGCCACGAAGAAGCGCCTCCAGCGCATCTACGAGCGGTTGAGCAGGCACTGCCAGGGAGAGGACTGCTCTGTCGAGCGTCCGCGGTGAGCCTCGAATCCCCCTGGTTTGGGTGTGTGGTGCGCTGGAGCAGAGGCTGCCTGGCGCGCTATGCCTCCGCGAGCGCCCGGCGATGGATGGCCACCCAGAAGTCCGCCGCCTGGCGCGCGCCGTCCAGCAGGGGCTCGGGGCCGTGCGCACCGAGCGACTCGCAGAGCGCCTGGGCCCGCGCGCCGTGCTCCACGTCCACGTCCAGGTGCACGAGCAGGAAGCGCGCCCGCGTCCTGTCCAGGCCGAGCCGCCCCAACCCCTGGCGTGTGTCGCCCCCGAGGTGCCGCGCCACGCCCTCCAGCACGTACAGCGCGCCGAGGAACGAGAGCTGGCGCTCCGCCGGGATGCCTTCCCAGAAGGCGTGGAACGCGGAGACCTCGCGGGGCGTGGCGTCCGACGGCGTGCGCCCGAAGGCCGCGAGGTCCGCCTTCGCGAGCTGGTAGTGGGACTGCTCGTCCGCCGCGAGCTCCGCGAAGAAGGCCTTCAGCTCGGGGAGCGTGGCGCGCCCGGCCGCGAGCCGCAGCCGGTCTCCACTGCGCAGCGTGTAGTGGTACATCATGTCCAGGAAGGCCACGTACCGCTCGGGCGTCACGGTCGGCAGCCAGCCCGCGACGTGCCGGGCCATGCCCACGGTGAGTGCCTCCAACTGCTCCCGCATCGACACCATCTCAGTCCCTCCGGGTTGAAATCAGTCCGCCCAGGGTGCGCCGCGCGTGCGCGAGGTGCGGCGCCGCGCGCTCCAGGCCCAGCTCGTCCACCGCCACGACCCCCGCGTCCAGGAAGCCCTCGCCGCCCAGGCCCCGCCCGCACGCCGTGGGCACCGCGCGCACGTCCACGGGGCGCAGGGGGCCCCCCGCGTCCCGCGCGAGCGCGAGCTTCAGCACCGCGCCCGTCTGGCACGCCCGCGTGGGCATGATGCTCAGGAAGTTGCCGAGCGAGTACGCGATGAGCCCCACTCGTGGCGGCCCTCCCCGGCGCACCTGCGCGGGGCACGTGGGGTCCCCGCCGTCGATGGAGACCAGCTCCACGGGCTGCAGCACGTGCGGCGAGGAGCCCAGGAGGATGTCCGCCCCGCGCTCGATGAGGCGGTAGGCGTGCTCGCGCTGGAGGGACTCGGGCCAGTACTCGTACTCGAAGCCCCAGTGCGGCATGAGCACCACGAGGTCCGGCCCCACCGCGCGCGCCGCGTCGATGAGGGCGCCCAGCCGCTCCCAGTCGGGCGCATGCAGCGGGTTGCCCAGGCGCGTCACCGGAACGCCCTCGGGCGGCGCCCCCGCGAGGTGGTTGATGTCATACGTCACCGCGGCGATGCCCAGGCGCACCCCGGCCACCTCCAGGCCCGCCACCGCGTCCTCCGCCCGGGGGCCTCCGACGCAGCGGTGCTCCGGGCGGGCCAGCACGCTCTGGCGCGTGCGCTCCAGCCCTTGCGCGCCCTGGTCCAGCGCGTGGTTGTTGCACAGCGAGAACACGCGGTGGCGCGCGGTGCCCTCCCACGCGTCCAGGTAGCCCGGCGGCGCGTTGTAGTGGAGCGTCTCGTAGACGAGCCGGGGCACGGGCCGCGCCGGGTCCACGGGCGTCTCCAGGTTGGCGAAGGCCACGTGCGCGTCCGCCATCAGCGCGCGCACGCCCGGAGAGAGGGCCTCGCGGAAGCCGCTGCGAATCCACATCACATCGCCCACGGCGCACAGGTTGAGCGCCGCGGGCGCGCCGGGCTTCCAGCTCCCGGAGGCGAGGTGCCGGGCGACGCGCGCGAAGTGCTCGGCGTCCTCGGTGCGGCGCGGCTCGGGGACGTGGAGGAGGCTCTTGGCGATGTAGCGCAGGTTGAGGTCCCAGCGGGACAACGGCCAGCGGCCGTCCTCGTAGCGGATGTCCGCGTATAGCTGGCGCAGGGCGTTCATGGGCGCTTTCGTTCCAGGGTGACGAGCCGCACGTCCTCGTCCACGACGGTGGGCCCGGCGAGCAGCGCGCGTCCCATGACGTCGAGGTAGCTATCGAAGACGGGGGCGCCGCGCGCGAGCAGCCCGGGGCGCAGGTGGGTGTGCAGCCTCGCGAGGTTGTAGCCGGGCACGCGCGGGTAGAGGTGGTGGTCCAGGTGGTAGTTGAGCCCGTTCCAGAGGAAGGTGACGAGCCGCGTGCCGCGCACCGTCGTCGCGGTGTGGAAGCGGTCCCCGCGCCACGTGTTGGCGTAGTGGTCCGCGATGGACTTGAGGCCGTTGAGGGGGCTGGCGAAGAGCACCGGCAGCAGCCAGCACTCCACCGCGCCGGGGACGAGCCCGTGCCGCGACAGCAGCCAGAAGAGCCCCGCGTAGAAGCCCGCGTAGCAGAGCAGCACCGCGCCATGGCGGCGCAATCGCGCGCGGGAGAAGTGCTGCAGCGGATAGAGGACGTTGAAGTAGATGAGGCTCAGCGGGATGCCGAGCAGCACGGTGGCGTAGAAGAGCGCGCACAGCCCGAGCGAGCGGCGGCCCGCGTTGTAGGCGTCGGGGTCCTTCTCCGTGCGGTTCCAGCGGTGGTGCGCGAGGTGATCATGGCGCATGGGCTCGTAGGCGATGCCCACGAGCAGGCTGAGCGCGTTGCCGAAGAGGCGGTTCTGCCACGGCCTCGGGAAGAGGTTGTCGTGCCACGCGTCGTGGTCGAGCTGGATGAGCCCCATCACCGCCCCACCCGCCAGCATCCACAGCGGCAGCTTCACCCAGACGCTGTCCGCGCGGGCAATGGCCACGGCCGCCGCGACCCAGACACCCAGGTGCAGCGCCGCCATGCCCACCGCGCGCAGAGGACGGATGCGGAGCAGCTCCACCAGCTCGGCGCGGGAGAGGCCGGGCTCCGGGGGCGTGGCACCGGGCGAATCAACGGGAGGCGAGAGGGCTGGCTGCATGGCATGTCAGAAGTAGCGAGGGACGCGCTGGCAATAGCGCGCGTAGGGCTCACCGAGGCGGTCCGCGAGGAACCGCTCCTCCTGGAGCACCAGTTGATGGAAGAGCCCCCCGAGCGCCGCACAGGCGCCCAGCGTCACAACGGACGGAGCCCAGAGCGAAGCCCCTACGAGGTACAGGTAGGAGAACACGTAGATGGGGTTGCGCGAGTAGCGGTGGAGTCCCCCCTCGTGCAGCTCGGGCCGGGCCTCCCCCGCGTCCACGCCGATGCGGAACGCCGGGCCCATTGCATACTGGGCCCACAGCATGCCCAGGAGCCCCACGACACCGAGCACCCAACCCGCGAGCGGAGGAATGGGCAGCAGCGGCCGTCCCCAGGACATGACGGACCACGCGGGCCAGAACGCGGCCGCGAGCACGGAGCCGGCCCAGAGCAGCGAGACGCCACTGATGCGCCGCGTGACGCGCGTGTGCGCGCAATCCGCCGCCGCGCTCCGGTAGGCCAGCGGGCTGCGCCCGAAGCGCAGGCGGTAGACGAGGCTGGAGCCCAGGTGCCCCGCGAGCACGTGCAGGGAGATGAAGCCCAGGTACACCCCGGGCGCCTCGCGCAGCCCCATCATGGCGCGAGCACCTCCGCCCGCAGGCCGAAGCCCGAGGACGCCCACCCGGCGACGCGCTCCGTGAAGTCGCGCAACTCCTCGCGCGTCCAGAGGCCCTCGAAGGCCGCCGTGTTGATGTTGAGCGTGTCCGCGAACGACAGGCCCGTGGCGCCCCAGGTGGCCGTGTGGCTGCGCATGGAGCGGATGCGGAACGGCGCCTCCGTGAAGTGCTTGTCCATCCGTCCCAGGTAGGTGACGACGAGCGTGTTCGTCCGGGGCTCGGCGATGAGCCCGGGACGCGCGTTCTCGCGCAGCACCCGCGCCGGTGCGAGCCGGGCCACCGCCATGCACTCCAGCGCCGTCGTCCAGTGCACGCCCTCATCGAGCACCCGCTGCACCTCGGAGCGGAGGAAGCGGGCCAGCTCGCGCGGGGCCTCCAGCCGGGCGCGGACCTCCTTCAGGGAGATCTCAATCGGCACCGCGGAGCAGCCATTGCCCAGCGTCCGCCCGAGCCCCAGCATCCGCCGCAGGTCCACCGGCATGCGCAGGCGGATGAGTCCGTCCGCCGGGGACTCTCGCAGCGCCACGCCCGCGAGCAGCGCGGAGAAGAAGACCTCCGACGCATGGAGGTCCGTGTCGCCCTGGGGAAGCGTGAGCCGCGCCGTGGCCGAGAGCGCGTGTCCGGCGGTGTCCCCACTGCGGCGCAGCCCCATTCCGCGCTGCGCCAGGAGCCGCCGGCGCGGACTCGTGAGCCCCAGCACCACGCCAGGCTGGCGCAGCGCCGCGAGCAGCACCTTGCCATCCGTGAGCGTCGAGGGCTCCAGCGGGCGCGACTCCGGCCCGCGTCCCGCGCAGAGCAACCACAGCCGCTCCAGCAGGTGCGCCAGCGCCTTCGCGTCCCCGATGGCGTGGTGCAACTGGATGCCCAGCAGCCAGGGCCCCTGGGCCGCGTCCACCATGGGATGCAGGTGCAGCCGCAGCGGCACGTCGCGCGTGAGGTCCACCCGTGTGTTGATGATTCGCGCCACGGCGTCGGGCTCGGACAGGGGCTCCGCGCCTTCCACCAGGGCCGCGTCCACCTCCGCGTCCCCGCGCACCGCGGGCACCCATGCGCGGCGCGCGTCGTTCCAGGCCACGTTGAGGCGCTCGCTCTCCCGCACCAGCGCGCGCAGCCCCCGGCGCAGGAGCGCCACGTCGGGTCTGTCCTCCAGCCGCAGCAGCACCGTGGCCCAGATGGTGGCGACCTCGCCATCCAGCCGCGCCATCACCGTGTCTACGAAGTTCGCGCGCATCGCTCCATCCATCCCGCGAAGAGTTCCCGGGCCCGCGCGCCGTCCAGCCGGGCGCGGCTCACGGCTTCGCACGCGGCCCTCGGGTCCGCCACGTATTGGAAGACGAGTTCATCCGGCTCGCGCTGGTGGAGGCGGATGCCCGTTGGAAGAAAGCCGGCCGCGAGGAGCACCGGCGTCCCCTCGGCCACCCACTGGGGCTCGCCCATGGGCAGGTGGATGAGGTCCACGCGCGCCCGCTCCGACGTGAGCGCCGGGGTGCCCTCCGCGCTGAAGCCCACGAGGACCCGCCGCTCCAGACGCAGCGACGCGTTCCAGTCGAGCGGACGCAGCACGGCGCCCTCCCTCCATGCCCGGCGCTCCAGCGGCGTGAAGGCCACCGACTCCGCGAGCCCCACCCCGGCCAGGATGGACGCGAGCCACTCCCCCCACGGGCCCTCGGGCAGGTAGCGCCGGCGTGGCGGCGGGGGCGCGAGCACCGTCGTCATCGCCAGTGCCTGCATGGGCACGCCCAAGGCCTCCTCCACGCCAATCACCGTCTCGCCCCGCGTGTAGTTGACGACGAGGCCCATGGGCCTCGCCCGCATGAAGCGCGAGGCGTAGCGCTGCGCCATGACGTGCAGCGTGGAGGTGTTCTGGTGCAGGAAGCCCACCCAGCGCCCGAGCCGCTCCAGCAGCGAGCCCCACAGCGCCTCGTGCTCGGCGCGGCCCATGAGGGTGCGGCGGCTCGGCAGCGCCACGGAGAGCCCCGAGTCCAGCGAGTCCCGCCCCGGCTTGCTCCACAGGCCCGTGTGCCACAGCAGCGCCCCCCGCGCGTCGAACTCGCCGAGGCTCAGCAGCGCCCCGTCCCTCCAGAGCCGCACGGCGCCGCCGGGCTCGTAGAGGAACGGGTAGGAATACGTCTCCGCGTAGCGCGCGTGAAGCAGCTCGCGGAAGGCCGGCTCATCGGGCTCGGCCAGCCAGCGCGTGTGCTCGCTGGGGTTGGCGGCGCGAAGGTCGTCCATCAGGGAAACAGCCCGGTCCCGGCCCATGTGCGCTAGCAATACATCCTTGAGGCCAGCCGGGAAGGCCCCGCTCCCGCCCGGACGCAACCTCGCTCGCCCGCCCCTCGTACAGCGCCTGGCACACGGGTTTGAAGCCCCCTGCACAGCCGAGGCGCATCAGAGGGATGGGGGCCCTGTCGAGGGAGCTGGCCCTCATCAACGTCCAGTCCGGCCCCACGATTGACGGCATGACGAATCTCGGCCGATCCTGCTCGGCGGAGGCTCCATGTCCCGTCACGTGCTGATGGCCGTGCTGTGTTTGTCGCTCACTGCTTTCGCTGACACTCCGAATCGCTTCGAGCCGCAAGAGTTGTCCAGCGAGGCGGTCGTGACCTTCGTCCTGACCTGCTCCGAGAAGGTCAAGAAGTCCGACGCCAGCATCGGCGAGGCGCAGCGCCTGAGCTTCTGCTCGTGCGCGGCCGATGCGTTGCGCCTGCGGCACAAGCAGCCGGGGAAGGACAAGGCTCCGAGCGCCGAGGACCTTCAGCGCTGCGCGAATACGCTCACCCGGTCATCTCCGGAGGAGGTTGCCGGGCAGCTCCGGAGTCAGCCTGCGCAGTCGCCGTCGGAGCACAAGGTGGCGCCCGCCTCCACGCAGCCGGACACGTCTCGGAGCACGGGTTGGGAAGACCCGGAGGACACCTCGTCGTCGGAGTCTCCCAGCAGTGTCGAGCCCGCGCGCAGCTGCTGCAAGGTGTGCACGAAGGGCTGTCCCTGCGGAGACTCGTGCATCTCGTGCAGCAAGGTCTGCCGCAAGGGGCCCGGCTGCGCCTGCTGATTCAATCAGCGGCACTGTTGTCAGGTGATGTGCCGCTCACGCGTCAGGAACATCATGCTCGTCTGAACGCGTGGTGGTTGATTCGTCTGTTCGCCAGGGTTGTCCGGCCGTACGGGTCCGACACGCCAACCATAACGGTCCTAAGGTAGCTATTCTCGGGCGACCGAGTGCGCGAAGCAGCGTGGCCTCTCTCGTAGAGTCCCGCCGCGTGCCCACTGCCGTCAGCAGTCGACGGTAAGAGCGGCCGTAACCAAGATGCCCCGTACACTCGGGCACCCTGGCGAGCAGACGAACTCAACCACCACGCCTACTCGGCCCAGACGAGCGCCAGGTCGAGCTCGAAAGCCTCGAAGGGCTCGGTGCGCACCCGCTCGTCTCCGGCGGCTGAATCGACGAGCAGCCAGTGGCGCCCCTCGAGCCGGTAGATTTCGAGCGTCTGGGCAACTGGATCCACGTGCCACACGTTCCGCACGCCTTCCCGGGCGTAGATGCGCATCTTCTGGATCTTGTCGATGCGCCGTGTGCTCTTGGAGAGCACTTCGCACACCCAATCTGG
Source organism: Archangium violaceum Cb vi76 (assembly GCF_000733295.1). Lineage (GTDB taxonomy): Bacteria > Myxococcota > Myxococcia > Myxococcales > Myxococcaceae > Archangium > Archangium violaceum. Next base: position 26,381 of record NZ_JPMI01000061.1, read on the forward strand.
AGCGAGATCGTAATGTGCTGGGGCGTCGTCCCCCCCGATGGCCCCAGGCAAGCGCTCGCGCCTCCACCCGGCGATGTCTGGCACGAGCTTGTCTGGTCGGGGGCCGAGGTGGAGTTCAGGTTCGTAGAGGAGGACCCACCCGCCCGGGCCCCCTGTGCCGAACAAGAAGGGCATCGAGAGGAGGGTACTCAGACGTATCGTTGCGTTGGCATGCGGGCGGGCCGGGCGGGGGCTGACGTGCAGCTCGCCGTTGAGAATTTCCGCCACCATCTCAGGGGGCACTGCCTGGAAGGCCGCCTCGATGGACGGGGCGTTCCGTTCGGTGGACGGTGGATCAGGAGGACGACCGGGAGCCATGCGTGGAGATTTCAGCATGACCCTCGCCCTGTGCAATCCCGGAGCCGTCGAGGCGCCACCGCCCCGATGGCCACGGAACACGTCAGCGGTTCGCCGGGCCCGCGGAGGTGTTGGACTTCCGTCCGCGCTTCCCGGACGTCCACTCCTCCAACATGTTGCCGAAGCTCTTCATCTGCTGGCCCAGGTCCGTGGTGCGGACCAGTTCCTCCACCTGCGCGCGTGACTGGCGCGGCAGCTTCGCGTCCATCTGCGCGAAGCCGTAGGCCAGCGCCGCCGCGACGGCCGTGTTGAGCCGCAACTGCTGCGGATCGCACTTGTCCAGCTCGTCCGAGCGCGCGTGGTAGTTCGGGCCGTAGAGCGCCGGCTCCTGGTTGGCCACCAGGTTGGGCACGCCCTGCAGCATGAAGTCGAAGTTGTCCGTGCCCACGATCGGCGCGTCCACCTGCGTGAACGGGCCCAGTCCCTTCACCGGCTCGAGCGCCTGGTCCACCAGGGGAGGCAGCTCGGGGCGGCCTCCCGTGAAGAATCCGTTGATGCGTCCGCAGCCGATGTCGAACGAGGACGCCATCACGTGCTTGTCCAGCTCGGCCTCGTGCGTCTTCACGTAGCCCTCCGAGCCGTACATGCCCTGCTCCTCGCCGTTCCACAGCGCGAAGCGGAGGGTGCGCGCCGGTTTGATCCCCAGCCGCTTCATCTGCCGCGCCACGTCGATCAGCGCCGCCACGTTCGCCCCGTTGTCCAGCGCCCCCGTGCCCAGGTCCCACGAGTCCAGGTGCGCGCCCAGCACCACCACCTCGTCCGGGCGCGTGCTGCCGCGGATCTCCCCGATGACGTTGTAGCTCTCGTAGGCCGGCCCGGTCTGGAGCTCGAGCTCGGCCGTGAGCGTCAGCGCCTTGCCCGTGCGCAGCAGGCGCTGGGCGCGCAGCGCTCCGTCCCGCTCCATCACCAGCATGGGCCGCGTGTTGCCCATGCCCACCGACACGTTGTGCCGGTAGAGCAGGTTGTTGGGCCTCGAGCCCACGTACACCACGCCCGCCACGCCGGCCGCGAAGGCCCGCGTTTCGATCTCCGCGGCCTCGGCGTACTCGCGGAACAGGTCGTCCACGTTCTTCAGCTCCGTCGTGTCCACGAGCAGGAACGCGCCCTTCGCCTTCCCCCCGAGCGCCTTGAAGTCCTTCTCCGTGCCCCTGCCCGCGTCGAGCAGCGGGGCCGTCAGCCCACCCTTGGGCGTGGCGGTGGAGAAGGGCATGGCCGCGATGCGGGGCGAGAACTCCAGCCCCTTGCCGCGCAGGGTGGCGGACGCCGAGCGCTCCAGCCACAGGCCCGGCATCTGGAAGGGCTCCTTGCGCGCGTCGACGCCCGCCTCACGGAAGCGCGCGAGCGCCCACTCCACGGAGCGCAGGTTCGCCGGCGAGCCCGTGGCCCTCCCGCCCACCTCGTCCACCAGGGACTGCAGATCGCTCAGCAGCGGCGTGTCCCCGAGGAAGGCGCCCACCAGCCGTGCCGCCTCGGCCCGCGAGGCGTCCGAGGCCTTCGCCGCGGGCTTGGAGGGCTCGGCCGCCAGGGCCGGTGCGCCGAGAAGGGACAGGGACAGGAGGGACGACAGCAGCCGGCGGGAGGAGGCGGTGCTCAGGCAGAGGCTCCAGGAAGAGTGGGGCCGCCATCCTGCCAGACTCCGGAAACACGAAGGCCCGATGTGAACCGGAGTCCACATCGGGCCCTTGCTGTGAGGCGCCACCCGGATTCGAACCGGGGAATGAAGGTTTTGCAGACCTTTGCCTTACCACTTGGCTATGGCGCCGCGAGAAGCGTGTACGCCTTATATGAACCCGAAACAGCCGGGTCAAGACAGGAGAGTGGGGAGCGTGCACATCCATGTCCGGTAGCATCCCGGCCGAGCGGTCCCGCCAGCCACCGGAGGAACTTCAACGATGCTGCAGGGTTATGGGCTGTACCTGGAGGAGCACGAGGCCTTCCGCCGCACCGTCCGGGCGGTGGTGGAAAAGGAGCTGAAGCCCTTCGCCTCCCAGTGGGAGGAGCAGGAGGAGTTCCCCCGGGAGCTCTTCACCCGCTTCGGCGAGCTGGGCTTCCTCGGTCTCAAGTACCCGGAGGTCCATGGAGGTTCCAACGCCGGGGAACTCTACGAGGCGGTGCTGCTCGAGGAGATGGGGCGCTGCGGCTCGGGTGGCGTCGCGGCCGGCCTGGGGGCCCAGCACACCATCGCCACCGGCCCCCTCCACAAGTTCGGCACCGAGGAGCAGAAGCAGCGCTTCCTCGCCCCCGCCATCCGGGGGGAGAAGATCGGCGCGCTCGGCATCACCGAGCCCAATGGCGGTTCGGACGTGGCGGGCCTGCGCACCACCGCCCGCCGCGACGGGGACCACTACGTCGTCAACGGCTCGAAGACCTACATCACCAATGGCGTCCGGGCGGACTTCGTCGTGCTGGCGGTGAAGACGAACCCGGACGCCGGGCACAAGGGCCTGTCCCTGCTGGTGGTGGAGAAGGGCACGCCTGGTTTCTCCGTGGGGCGCAAGCTCAAGAAGCTCGGGTGGCGCGCCTCGGACACCGGGGAGCTCTTCTTCGAGGACTGCCGGGTGCCCGCGGCCAACCTGCTCGGCGGCCTGGAGGGGCAGGGCTTCTATCAGATCATGGGCAACTTCCAGTGGGAGCGCCTGTCGCTCGCCCTGGGGGCGCTCGGGGCCATGGCGGAGATGCTGGAGGTCGTCATGGCCCACGTGAAGGACCGGCGGGCCTTCGGCCACGCGCTCCACGAGTTCCAGGTGGTGCGGCACCGCATCGCCGAGCTGGCCACCGACTTCGAGGCCGCGCGTCAGCTCACCTACCACGCGCTGCGCCTGCACGTGGGGGGCGAGTACGCCATCGCCCAGACGTCCATGGCCAAGAAGGTGGCCACCGAGACGGCCTGCCGGGTGGCCGATGCGTGCCTCCAGCTCCACGGCGGCGCCGGCTACATGATGGAGTACGACATCCAGCGCCACTGGCGGGACGCGCGCCTGGGCCCCATCGGCGGGGGCACCAGTGAGATCATGAACGAGATCATCGCGAAGCAGCTCGGCCTCTAGGCGGACGCGGGGAGGGGACGGGCAGGCGGGCCCCGGGGAAGGGGAATGAGGGGGCTCCTCGTTTTGCGGGACAGACACCGCAGCAGGAGGTCCGGGTGGTGGATCCCCGTATGCCTTGTACCGAGCTCTATGTCCGGCTCGGAGACGAGGAAGTACTCGTGCTCGACTGCCGTGATCCCGAGGATTGGGATCGCTACGGCCTGCATATCCCCGGTGCCCTGTGGATGCCCTTCGAGGAGATTCTGCGGGACTCGGGGGCCCTCCCCGACGACGAGCTGATCGTGGTGTGTGGGTGTTCTCCGGATGGCTCGGATGCGCGCCGCGCCTGCCGGCTGCTCAACCACCGGGGGCTCACCGCGGTGTGCCTGGAGGGAGGCCTCCAGGGGTGGATCACCCACGGCCTGCCCACCGAGAGCCACCTGTCGGGAGCCTCGGCGAGCGGGCTGTGCTGAGGCGCTGAGCCCGGGCGGGTGAGGCTTTCGCCGCGGTGCGTAGCGGTCCGGCGCCAAAGGGTGTAAAGGGGCCCCACCTCTCGACCCCCCACTGGAAAGGGAGTCTGACACCATGGCCAAGCTTCGCGCTGTCCTCATTGGCGCCACTGGACTCGCCGGCCAGCAGTTCATCGCCGCGCTGAAGGATCACCCCACCATCGAGCTCACCGGCCTGGCGGCCTCGCCGCGCTCGGCGGGCAAGGCCTACGCCGAGGCGCTCAAAGCCTCCAACGGGATGACGGCGTGGTTCGTCCCCGAGGCGCTCCCCGCGTCGATCGCGAAGATGAAGGTGGTGAGTGGCGAGGAGGTCCAGGCGAAGGACTACGACATCGCCTTCTCGGCGGTGGAGTCGGACGTGGCCAAGGACATGGAGCCCCGGCTGGCGCGGGACATCCCCGTGTTCTCCGCGGCCAGCGCCTTCCGCTACGAGGCGGACGTGCCGCTGCTCATCCCCCCGGTGAACGCCGACCACGCCCGGCTGGTGCGCGAGCAGCAGAAGCGCCGCGGCTGGAAGGGCTACATCGTCCCCATCCCCAACTGCACCACCACCGGCATGGCCATCACCCTGGCCCCGCTGGCCGAGCGCTTCGGCATCAAGTCGGTGCTGATGACCTCGATGCAGGCCATGTCCGGCGCGGGCCGCTCGCCCGGCGTCATCGGCCTGGACATCCTGGACAACGTCATCCCCTTCATCCCCAAGGAGGAGGAGAAGGTCCAGGTGGAGACCAAGAAGATCCTCGGCACGCTGGACGCCGCGGGAGCCGCCATCACCTCGCATGATGTGAGGGTGTCGTGCACCTGCACCCGCGTGGCGGTGATGGAGGGACACACCGAGTCCGTGTTCGTGTCACTGGCGAGCAAGGCCTCCGTGGCCGAGGTGGTCCAGGCGATGCGCGAGTGGCGGGGGGCCGAGGTGTCGCGCGACCTGCCGTCCGCTCCGCCCCGGTGGATCGAGGTGCTGGATGATCCGTTCCGCCCGCAGCCTCGGCTGGACCGGGACACGCACGGCGGCATGGCCACCACGGTGGGGCGGGTGCGCGAGGACGGCGTGCTGGAGAACGGCTTCAAGTACCTGCTCGTGTCCCACAATACGAAGATGGGAGCGGCCAGGGGAGCGATCCTGGTAGCCGAACTGATGCGTGCCCAGGGGCTCCTGGGATGAGTAGGCTCAAGGAGTACTTCATTTAGGGAGTGCTCCCCCCGTCCCAACCCATGTACTGTGCGCGCGCGCACGGACTCAGTCCAAGAGGAGATTTTTCAATGGCTTACGTGGTCACCGAGCCTTGCATCAAGTGCAAGTACACCGACTGTGTCGAGGTCTGCCCGGTCAACTGCTTCTACGAGGGCGCCAACTTCCTGGTCATCCACCCGGACGAGTGCATCGACTGCGGTGCGTGTGAGCCGGTGTGCCCCACCAAGGCGATCTTCCCCGAGTCGGATCTGCCCGGCGAGTACAAGGAGTACAAGGATCTGAACGCGAAGTTCGCCACCCAGTGGCCGAACATCGCGGAGAAGAAGGCGTCCCTGCCCGAGGCCGAGGAGTTCAAGGACAAGAAGGGCAAGCGCCAGATGCTCCTGGAGAAGCCCGGCAAGTAGTCCCGTTGTCCGAGGCGTCCGAGGCCCTCCGCCGAGAGGCGGTAGGGCCTTTTCCATGTCCGGAGTCCGGCTCAGGATGCCAGCAGGGCACTGAGCTTCAGCCCGCGAGCGGCCAGCTCCTCGCGGATGCGCACCAGGTCCTTCTGGGGCAGGGGTCCGCGGCGCCCCTGGATGCGCAGGGACACCTCGCGCTCGCCCGTGCGCTCCACCTCCACGGTGGCATCCAGCGCTCCTCCCAGGCGCATCGCCAGCGCGGGCCGCTGCGACTTCACGAACACCTCGATCTGCTCGATGAGCTCCAGGGCCGCCTGCACGCGGACCTCCGGGTTCGACGGCTCCACGGCGGCCGAGCCTCCGACGCCTCCCGGTGGTGGGTTCCCCGTGGCGGAGACGGCCTCCTCGGGGAGGCGCGAGGTGGGGGTCTCGGGGCCCGGCGTGGTGGGTGCCGAGCGGGGAGCCACCGGTTCCGCGCGTGGCTCCCGGGCGAGCTCCCGGGCGATGAGGTCGGTCACGCGCTGCTGCACCCGCTCCTGGTGCGTCTGGTGGGCGTCTCCTCGCACGTCCCGGAGCCGGTGGGCCTCGGTATGGAGGCCCTGGCGGACCTGACCGAGGTGCTCGGCGCTGGCGATGGCGCCTCGCGGCGGTGTCCGCGCCAGCGCGGTGGCGGCCATGGCTCCGGTGGCTCCCTTTGCAGTGGTGACGAGCGCGGTGACGAGGCTCCGGGCGGCCTGTCCTCCCTGGAGTGGAGCCTTCACCGTCTCCGGCGGGGCCTTCTTCAGTGCTTCCTGGAAACGGCCCTTGTCCGAGGCGGGCCTGGCTTGTGCTGTCTCGGGGTGTCCGTCGACCTTCATGGGTCCCTCGTGGTGCGGGGTGGGACCCGAGGGAGAGCACGGCCCATGCCAGGGGGGCTCGACGGAGGGACACGGGGGTGGACTCCCGGACCGTGGACGGGGAGCCCACCGGCGAGACGCCCACCCCCGCTGCTCCGGGGTGCTACCGGCTCGGTTTGCCGAAGGCGCCCGACTGCTCGGGGGTGACGCCCATCAGCTCGTTGACGGCGAGGGGGCAGCGGAACACGGCGTTGGGATCGGCCAGCACGTTGCCCTGGGACCAGTTGCGATCCTGGAAGATGAGCCCGTCGCGCAGCTCCACCTCGTCCACCGCCTTCTTGAAGCCCCAGAAGCGCCCGCGCACCATCAACTGGGTGCCCTTGGGGATGCGGCTCAGGTCCAGGTACTGCTGGGGCGCGAGCTTCGCGGTGATGATGACGGAGGGGCGCTTCTTCGGCGTGCCGAAGGGGTTGATTTCGTTCTCTTCAGCGGGAAACGGGTACCAGATCAGCTTCGCCACGGCCACGAGCGGCTCGGGCTCCTCCTCGATGATGGGCTGGCCCTTGCGCTTCTTCTTGGGCTTCTTCTTGGGCTTCTCGATGTCGAGGTCGAGCAACTCGAGGCCCCCGAAGGCCACCTGCCGGTCGAGGTAGCTCTCGCGGAACATCTTCTCGGCGGAGCGGGCGGCGGTGGCGTTGGCGCGGCGGACCTCGATCTCATAGCGATCGCGCAGGGCGGGCAGGGTGAGGAAGAAGCTGTCGATGGGCTGGAGGCCCTCGGAGAGGAAGCGCAGCTTGCCCACGTCGATGGTGAGCACCACGGGCCCGAGGGCCGCGGCGGTCTGGAACCAGTTGGGCGGCAGCTTCCGGTCGATCAGCACGCGGCGCACCATGGCCACCAGGTACGCGTTGGCCTGGAAGCGCGGGGTGCTCAGCTGGGTGTTGAGCGCCTGGACGAGCAGGGGATCCAGGAAGAAGTTCTCGTCGCGCTTGTGCAGCAGGGGCGCGGTCTCGCCGAGCAGCGTGAGCAGCCCGCCGAGGAGTTGGGCACAGTTGGGATCGTTCGTTCCCTGGTTGAGGGCCTGGTAGAGGCCGGTCCTGAGGAAGCGGCGGTCGAAGTCCTCCTCCTTGATGTTGGGCACGTCGTTACCGGAGCCGAAGAAGACCTCCGGTTGGGCGGCGGCGGGGAGGGACGAGAGACAGAGGACGAGTGCGAGGAGCGCGGATCGCATCGGGCACAGGCTATCACGCCGGGAGGCGGGACTCCTGGGGCGGGATGCGGAGGACGAGCGCGGCGGCGGCCAGCTCGAGGACGGCGGCGGCGGCGAAGAGGCGGTGCCCCCCGAGCCAGTCGTAGCCGGCCCCGGCGGAGGAGTAGCCCACGAGTCCCCCCAGGCCGAAGGTGATGGCGGCGAAGAGTCCCTGGCCGGAGGCGCGCAGGTGCGGGGGGACGCGGCGGACGACGAAGGCGATGCTGGCCACGTAGAAGACGCCGAAGGACAGGCCGTGGAGCAGGGAGAGGGCGGCGATGACGCCCCGGGAGGTGGCGAGGGAGAGCCCGGCCCAGCGCAGGGCACTGGCGGTGAAGGCGAGCACCAGGAGATTGCGAGGGGAGATGCGGTCGGCCACGCGGGGGTAGAGGAGCATCACGAGCACCTCGGCGGTGACCCCGAGCCCCATGGCGATGCCCACCACGGAGGGAGGCAGGCCGAGCGAGCCGACGAAGATGGAGAAGGTGCCGTGGTAGGGGGCGCAGGCGATCCAATGGAGGGCGCAGGCGGCGAGCAGCCAGCTCAGCTCCCTGTCGGCGAGGAGCTGGAGCCCGGCGAGGGGGTGGACGGGAGCCCGGGCCGTGGGGCCGCTGGAGTCACGGAGGGTGAAGCTCCAGAGGGTGAGGGTGACCAGGAGGGAGAAGGCGGCGAGCACGGTGGCCCGGCCCACGGACTCCACGGAGAGGCCGAAGAGGGTGGAGGAGAGGACGAAGCCGAGCGAGCCGAAGAGGCGCAGGTGGGAGTAGGAGCCACCGGTGCGGGCGATGTGCTGGAGGGCGAGGCTGTCGATGAGGGGGGTGATGGAGGAGGCGAAGAAGGCGTAGGCGGCGAGGGCTGCGACGAGGGTGGGGAAGCGCTCGACGAAGAGGAGGGGGATGAAGCCCAGGCAGGCACCGGCGCAGACGGCGGAGAGGACGTGGTGGGGGCGGCCGGTGCGATCGGCGAGGTGGCCCCAGAGGTGGGGCGCGACGAGGGCGAGCAGGGGGCTGAGGGAGAGGAGGAGGCCTATCTGGGAGACGGAGAGGGTAAGGGATTTCAGGTAGGCGGGGAGGAAGGGCAGGACGATGCCGGTGATGGAGAAGTAGAGGGCGTAGAAGCCGATGAGGGGGAGGCGTCCGGTGGCCTGGGAAGGGAGCATCGAGTCGGGGGGGCGCTTAGCACGGTGGGGTGCCTTTTCGTCTGTTTGCCCCGCCTGGATTTGTGTACGGTGGCCATCGCCATGTCGACCCCGGAGATCCCGCAGCCGCCCGTCACCATTGCGCAGATCAAGGATGAGGCTGAGTTGTTTCAGGCGCTCGCCATCCGCGAGGTGGTGTTCATCGAGGAGCAGCACGTGCCCGAGGGCATCGAGCGGGATGCCGAGGACGCGAAGGCGTACCACGTGTTGGCGTTCCAGGGTGGGCACGCCATCGGGACGGGGCGTCTGGTGATGTTGCCCGAGCCGCCGCCGGGAGAGACGGGGACGTGGGGGCAGATCGGCCGCATGGCGGTGCTGAAGGCGCACCGGAAGGCGCGAGTGGGCGCGATGCTGCTGACGACGCTGGAGGACGAAGCGCGCCGGCGGGGAGTGAGCGGCATCATGCTGCACTCGCAGTTGTACGCGCTGGAGTTCTACAAGAAGCAGGGTTACGAGGCGCTGGGCGAGGTCTTCCAGGAAGCGGGAATCGAGCACCTGGAGATGCGCAAGAAGCTGTAGTCGGCCACACCGTCAATATCCCCTCGCCCTCCGGGAGAGGGACGGGGTGAGGGTGCCAGGACCCCGGGTTGTGCCCGCGTGAAGCCCCCTCTCCCTCTGGGAGAGGGTTGGGGTGAGGGTCAGCTCAAATCCGCCGTCCACGTTCGGCCGGGGTCTGCGCATGACGCGGATCCTCGGGCCAGCTGTGCTTCGGATACTTCCGGCAAAGCTCCTTGCGGAGGGACGGGTAGTGCCGTTCCCAGAATCCGGCGAGGTCGGTGGTCACCTGCACGGCGCGCATGTTGGGAGCGAGCAGGTGGAGCACGAGGGGAACCCTGCCAGCACAGACACTGGGCCCCTGGGCCATGCCGAAGAAGTCCTGAAGCCGCGACTCGACCCAGGGGGGCTTCCCGGGCTCGTAATGAACCTTGGAGGTGCGCCCACCAGGGAGGGAGACCTTCTCGGGGGCGTGGTTGGACAGAAGCCGTGCCTGTTCCGCGGTCAGCCGTGAATACAGGGCATCGAGCAACGAAACCCCCTCGAGGTCGGCGAAGCTGCGAGCCCCGGCGCACAGCGAGGCGAGCGAGTCCCGCATGAAGGCCTCGTCGACGGTGGGGAAACCGGCCTCGGGGAAGGCCTGGGCGAGCAGGGCGACGCGGGTGCGCCACTGCACGAGGGCCTCGGGGTCGGCGAAGCGGTCGGGCCCGGCGGCGAGGGCCTGTTCCACGAGGACGCGAGCGGCCGCCTCGGAGGGAGGAGCGGGGGTCCGGGTCTCCTCGAGGACGAGATTCCCGTAGGACATGCGGGTGATGCGCTCGACGCGCTTGGAGGAGGGGTTCCACTGGAGGGCATCGACCTCTTCCAGCGCATCGGGGTACAGGTCGAGGAGCCACTCGGGCTCGACGGCGCTGGCGATGCGGATGATGACGCCGCGGCCGGGACGCTCCTCGGCGTCGACGGCGATCATGAGCTCGGGCTCCTGGACGACGCTGACGTCGGAGAGCTGGGCGGTGCCGCCGCCGAAGAGGAGGAGCTCGGGGGAGCGGGGCTTGCGGCGGCGGGCGACGCGGTCCGGGTAGCCGGCGAGCGCGCTGAGCATGAGGGCCTGTTCCACGTCCTCGGGGCGGGAGGGCCGCTGCCCCTGCTCGCGGACGGCGCGCCGGAGCTGGCGCTGAACGCGGTCCACGGCCTGCACGGCGCCGTGCTCGAGGGAGAGCGACTGGACGCGGCCGGAGGAGAAGTTGGAGCGCTCGGCCTGGCGGAAGCGCTCGAGCAGCTCCAGCAGATCCGAGGGCCCGGCGACGACGTTGGCGGCACGGCCGGGGCCGGAGAGGTTGGTGCGGGCCTCGCGGCGGATGTCGCGCTCACCGACGAGGGCGGCGAGCAGGGCCGCGTCGGCGCCGACACCGCGCTTCTCGCCCTCGACGATGATGCGGGCCTGACGGGGGTGGAGGGGGAAGCGCAGGAGCCGCTGGCCGATGGGGGTGACGGACCCGTTGGAGGCCACAGCACCCAGCCGGCGCAGGAGACTCTCGGCGGCCTCGAGGGAGGCGGCGGGAGGGGGCTCGAAGAAGGGGAAGGAGACGAGGTCGGTGATGCCGGCGGCGCGCAGGGAGAGGACGGTCTCGGCCAGGTCCATGCGGCGGATTTCGGGGGCGTCCTGGTCGGGGCGGCCGTCGAAGTCGTGCTGGGTGTAGAGGCGGAGACAGTGGCCGGAGCGGGTACGGCCGGCGCGGCCGGCGCGCTGGGTGGCGGAGGCGCGGCTCACCTTGGAGAGCTTGAGGATGGGCAGGCCGGACCAGGGCGAGTGCGAGGCGACGCGGGCGAGGCCGGAGTCGATGACGGCGGCGACCCCGTCGATGGTGACGGAGGTCTCGGCGACGTTGGTGGAGAGGATGATCTTCCGGCGCGAGCCGCGGCGCACGGCGCGGTCCTGCTCGGCGGGGGGCAGGTCGCCGTGGAGGGGGAGCAGGTCGATGCCGTGGCGTCCGGCGAACTCGGAGCAGGTGTCCATGGCGCGGCGGATTTCGCCGGCGCCGGGGAGGAACACGAGCACATCGCCGTCGAGGCCGTTGGCGTGGAGCCGCTTGATGCCGGAGAGGACCTGGGCATCGAGGTAGCGGTCATCGGCGGTGGGGAGGTACTCGAGGCTGACATCGAAGCGGCGGCCCTCGGAGCGGAGGGTGGGGCAGTTGCCGAGGTAGGCGCTGATGGGGGCGGCCTCGAGCGTGGCGGACATGACCACGAGCTTGAGGTCGGGGCGGGGGCCCTGCTGGAGGCGGCGCAGGAGGGCGAGCGAGATGTCGGCGGAGAGGTGGCGCTCGTGGAACTCGTCGAGCACGACGACGCCGACGTCGCGGAGGGTGGGATCGGAGAGGAGGCGGCGGCCGAGCACGCCCTCGGTGACGAAGGAGAGGCGGGTCTTGGGGCCGCGGACATCCTCGAAGCGGACCTGGTAGCCGACGGTCTCGCCGACGCGCTCGCCGATCTCCTCGGAGACGCGCTGGGCGGCGAGGCGGGTGGGGAGGCGGCGGGGCTGGAGGACGACGATCTCCTTGCCCTGGCCGAGGCCGGCCTCGAGGAGGGCACGGGGGACGCGGGTCGTCTTGCCGGCGCCGGGAGGGGCCTCGAGCACGAGCGAGTTCGCGCCCCGCAGGGTGGAGACGATCTCGGGCAGGAGGGGATCGATGGGAAGGGCGACGTCGGCCATGGCCGATTCCTCTTGGAACCACTCGTAGTCGACTACGAGTGGTGTGTGTTTGTGGCCTACATCACTCGTAGTCGACTACGAGTGAGGGGGCGGCAGGCGCACCTTCCGAAGCGGCCGTTCCAGTTCAACACCCTCTTGGGTAGTCCGGGGCCACGGCTTTCAGGCCGATTCCGAGGTGGACTTGGGGTCATTCTTCTTGCGGCCGCGCTTGGAGGGAGCCTTCGCGGGCTCGGCGGCCGGGGGAGCGGGAGTGGGCTCGGGAGCGGGAGGGGCCTCGGGAGCGGCGGCTGCTACCGGAGCGGGAGGAGGCTCGGGCGGAGCGTCGGGGGCCACTGGGGATTCTGGCTCGGAGGGCGCGGCACCGGAAAGCGCGGCGAGCTCGGCCAGTTCGGCGGCACTGGGCTCGGCGGAGTCGGTCTGGAGGGGAACGGCCTCGGTGGCCTCGGACTCGGGCTCGGGTTCGGAGGCACCGGCTTCAGTGGCCCCCAGCTCGGCGGGGTCGATGAACGGCAGCCCGCGGGCGGCGCGCTTGCGCGGCTTGGCGGCGAGGCCGGAGTTCTCGAAGGCATCGGGGATGGGGGCGAGGGAGGCCTCGGCGAGGCAGCGGGCCTGACGCAGGGCGATGTCGAGCTTCTTGCCGAGGGCGATGAGCTCGGCGCGAAGGGGAGCGGCCTGCTCGTGGGGGAGCTGGACGGGGGCGAAGCAGGCCTGCCAGGTGGAGTAGGCGGTGGCGACCTGATCGAGCACGGGGCGGACGAAGGAGAAGTCGTCGCGGGCGAGGATGCGGGAGACGTAGGAGGACTTGAGGCGGCGCTCGTAGCCGGCGGCGAACTCCTGGATGGCCTCGCGGGAGGCGCGGCGGAGCTGGGGGAACTTGAGGTGGGGGAAGAGGGCCTCGATGACGGGGGAGCGGCTGCTGGCGCAGAAGGTGATGCCGGCGTGGAGCTTCTCGAGGGAGTCGACCCAGAGGTTCTGGAGGTTGAAGGCGAACTCCTCGCGGACCTCCTCGAGCTCGGGGAGATCGCGGACCTTTTCGAGGAGGGCGGGAGCGGGGGCGCGCTCGGAGCGGACGATCTGGATGGCGGAGGAGAGCCACTCCTTCTCGCGCTCCAGACCCGGGCGGCCCGCGAGCAGCTCATCGGCGGCGGCGAGGCGCGAGTCGATGGCCTCGGCGAAACGGACGAGATCGTAGGCTTCGAGGGTGGACAGCGACATGGGGAGGGGCTCCTCGGGTCCTGGGCGGGGCGGCGGGAGATACCACACGCCGGGGGAGGGTGGGGGTGGGGCTCAGCGGCCGTCGAGCAGGGCGGCGAGCGCTTCGCGGGCCGTGAAGTCGGGGAAGGCGTAGTCGGCGCCGCAGGAGAGGAGGGCGTCGGGGGTGAAGCTACCGGTGCCGACGCCGATGCAGGAGGCGCCGATGCCCTTGGCGGCGGCGACGTCCTTGGGGGTATCGCCGATGACGACGACGCGGCACTCCTGGAGGGGGACTCCGAGCTGAGAGGCACCGGACTGGGCGCCATGGCGGATGAGCTCGACGCGGTCCTCGTGGTCGCAGCCGAAGCCGCCGAAGGAGAAGCGGTCGTGGATGCGGACGCGCTCGAGCTTGATGCGAGCGCCCTGGCGGACGTTGCCGGTGCCGAGGCCGACGGCGAAACCGGGGCGGGAGAGGGCGGCGTCGACGGCCTCGCGCATGCCGGGGTGGAGGCGGTAGTCGCGCTCGTCGACGAGGGGGACCTCCTGGGCGAGGTGGAGGAGGTAGGAGTCGATGACGGCGGAGATGGCGTCGGAGGAGGGGTGGGCGCCGATGATATCGAGTCCCTTGCGGACGATGGCGCGGTCGGTCATGCCGGACATGCTGAAGGAGTCACAGGCATCGAGGCGGCCGTGGAGGGCCTGGAAGGCGAGCGCCATGGAGCGGCGGCCGGCACCGCCGGTGGTGACGAGGGTGCCATCGATGTCGAAGAGGAGCACGGTGGGGCGCATGGCCCCCATCTAACGGAAGGCCGGGTCCGATGCGAGCGCCTCCCTGTTTGTCCTGGGAGCATCCACACCCTCGCCCTCCGGGAGAGGGGACGGGGGTGAGGGTAGCGCCCCCTCTCCCTCTGGGAGAGGGTTGGGGTGAGGGTCTGCGCGGACGCAACAACTACGGTTCGACGTAACTCAGCCCCTGCTGGATGGCCTCGCGAACGGCGAGACTCTCCTCGAGAGAAAGCCGTTCCTCGAGGGCCTTGCGGACCTCGGCCCCGCCCATGCGTCCGAGGGTCTGCGCGGCGGTGGCGCGGACCTGCTCATTGGGATCGGCGAGGAGGGGAGCGAGGACGGGAACGGCCTCGAGTCCGGAGCGGCGGCCGAGCGCGAGCGTGGCGGCGGCGCGGACGGAGGAGACGGGGCTGCGGAGCATCTCCTGGAGGCGCTGGGAGGCCTCGGGGTGGGCGACGACAGCGAGGGCGGCGACGGCGCGGGAGCGCTGGGGCTCGGGGGAGCTCGGGTGGGTAACGATTCCGAGGAGCTCGGAGAGGGCCTCGGGACCGAGCCGGGCCCAGTCGGATTCACGAGGGAGCGCGTCGGGGCTGTCGAGCAGGCGGAGGATCTCCTCATGGAGCGAGCCATGGGGCTGGGGCGCACTGGGGGAGGAGGGCGGCATCAATGCAGCGGAGGCCGTGCCGAGGTGGGAGGAGCCCGTCAGGAGCAGCGCGGCGAGCGCACAGGTGGACGCCAGGGAGGCGGTGGACGGACGGCGGTGCGAGCCGGAGCGGGCCGGGAAAGGCAGTGGGGAGAAGGACACGGGGGAGCTCCCTCGTTTGGGCGTCAACGGAGCCCGTTTATAGGCTGGAGGCCCGGTCGGATACGACGCACCCCGAGTGCCTTTTGCTGAAAGTGGATTCTTGTATTGTCGCGCGCCTTATGGCCGGCCGCGTCTTCTTCTTCCTGCAGCACGCCACGTATGAGCCTGCGTTCCAGGCCGCCTCGATGGGCATCACCGCGGCGGCGATGGGGGACGAGGTGTACTTCGTCTTCGCCTTCGATGCCTTGAGGGCGCTGGTGAGGGGGAGCTTCGGTCAGCCGCACACGGAGAAGGAGTTGTCGGAGAGTGCGAGGGCGCAGGGGTTGGGGGTTCCGGTGCCGGCGCGGATGCTCGAGGAGGCGCGGGCGTTGGGGGCGAAGCTGGTGGCGTGCGATACCACGGTAAGAATCTGCGGATACTCGCCGGAGGAACTGAAGGGGACGCTGGACGAGGTGATGGGACTGGCGTCGCTGTGGAGATTGACGGCAGGTGCACGCACCCTTGCTCTCTAGGGAGGCACTGGATTGCTGCTGGCCGAGGGCGCGCGGGAGAGGGTATTGTCGGCACGCTTTCGGGGCCGGACCCTGGTGAGCGCGGGAGGAACCCGCGCGTGATTCCGAGGAGCGATTTTCAATCTTATGCGCGCCAAGCTGACTCTCCTGAGGGCCCTCGTGTTGGGCACGGTCGGTGGTGTTCTCGCCACCGGTTGCCAGACGTATGACTTCGAGCCGGTGGAGCCACTGGCCATCTCGCAGACGACGGAGACGCGCGAAATCAGCGCGCGCAACGCCAAGCCGAACCTGATGATGCTGGTGGACACGTCCGGTTCGATGACGCTGCCGGTGAACGAGAATCTTCGGGATTCGGTGGGGACGTACGTGTGCCGGCGGGGTGGCACGGCCAGCGGTGATATCTGCGGCGTGAACGAGTCCTTCCCGTGCGACACGGGCGGCGCGCCCCCGGGCAGGTGCCCCACGCGTTGGACGTCGCTGCAGCATGCGATGAGCTCGTTCCTCACCGACAGCGGTGGTATTGCGCGCATCGGACTGGCCACCTACCCGGATCTGAATGCGGACAAGGTCTACAAGTGTGGCGGCACGGCCGGAATCACCGTGCCGCTCCCGCCCTCGGACGCGGATGACGAGGCCACGCTCAAGGCCACTGCCACGGATGTGAACACCAAGCTGCAGGCCATCAAGAACGCCTCGTCCACGACGGGGGTCCAGAAGCCGGAGGGCGGTACGCCCACCAATGACAGCCTCAAGTACATGCTCACGCTGCCGGAACTGCAGACGAACGCCCGCTCCAGCTTCGTGCTGCTGCTGACGGACGGCCTTCCCAACTGCAGCCTGCAATTCCCGACCCCCTACCCGAACGCGGGCTGCAAATGCACGCTGGGCACCCTGAGCGGGACGTCCCTGTGCACGTATGACCCGTACAACAAGCTGGGCTGCCTCGACAGCGATGGCTCGGTGTCGGCGGTGAAGGCGCTGAAGGACGCGAACATCAAGACCATCGTCATCGGTTTCGGCGCGGAACTGGCCACCGGAGATGGAACGGCGATTCTCAATGCCATGGCCGAGCAGGGTGGCTTCTCGCGTACCTGCAAGACGAACGCGGACTGCGGCGCGGGTGATACGTGTGACACGGCCAGCGAGCTGTGCAACCGCCGTTTCTACCAGGCGGCCAACGCGGAAGAGCTGTCGGCTGCGTTGCGGAAGATCAGCGAGACCATCCAGGTGACGGACCCCTGCCTGTTGGCGTTCGCTGACGGCCAGGCGCCGACTTCCCAGGAACTGGTGGTGGTCTACGTCAACAAGGAGCGTCTCGCTCCGGGTGCGAACACCTGGCTCCTGACGGAAGACGGTATCCGCTTCCAGGGCGATACGTGTGCTCGCATCGAGGCCTCCACCTCGGCGAACAAGGTGAACATCGAGGTTCGTGCCGTTCAGAAGCGGTAGCCTTCGGGGCGGCTTTACGTGGTGAGGTGCCGGGGCTATGTCTCCGGCGCCCGCCCTGGCCGCCCATGAAGATCACCATCCTCTCGCGCTCCGCCTCCATTTCATCCACCAAGCGTCTGGTCGAGGCCGGGCGCGCGAGAGGGCACCAGGTGCGTGTGCTCAACCCGGTCCGGGTGGAGATGCACCTGGATGGGCAGCGCGCCAACCTGTACTACCGGCGCCGCAAGCTGTCCCCGTGCGACGTGGTCATCCCGCGCATCGCCCAATCCATCAACAACTACGGTCTGGCGGTGGTGAATCAGTTCGCCATGTGCGGGGTTCCGCTGGTGAACACGGCGCGGGCGATCGCCGAGTCGCGCAACAAGATGCGCTCGCTGCAGTTGCTGTCGGCGCACGGCATCGACATCCCGGCGACGGTGATGGCGCGTGACGCCGCGGACCTCAAGGCGATGGTGGGCCTGGTGGGGGGCGTGCCGGTGCTGGTGAAGCTGCTGCAGGGCCAGGAGAAGCACGGGGTGATGGTGTGCGAGAGCCTCCAGTCCCTGGAGGCTGCGCTCGAGGCCATCCTCGGATTGGGGCACAACCTGGTCGTCCAGCAGTACGTACAGAACAAGGGACAGGATGTGCGGGTGGTGGTGGTGGGAGGCCGGGCGGTGGCGGCGGTGCGGCGCCGTCCGAGGGTGGGCCGGCTGTCCTACACGCTCAACCGGGGAGCCCGGCTGGAGCGCATCGAGTTGACGGAGTCCCAGCGGAAGGCGGCGGAGCGGACGGCGACGCTGGTGGGGTTGGAGGTGGCGGCGGTGGATCTGCTGGACGTGCAGGAGGGGCACCCCAAGGTCTTCGAGGTGAACAGCTCGCCGGCGCTTCCGGAGATGGAGGCGGCCACGGGGTTGGATCTGGCCGGCATCATCATCGAGCGCGCCGAGCAACTGGTGGCCGGGGGTCCGAGGGTGGGGGTTCCGGAGCCGGAGCCGCGTACTCCATCCAGGCGCAAGCGGAGGCCCAAGGCCTCCGTGGGCGAGGCATGAACAGAAAGAGGCCCCCGGACGTCGGAGGGTCGGTGATAGGGTGCCCCCGCTTTTCCGTGAGGAGAACGAACCATGCTGCACTTGCGACGCATCACTTCCCTGGCCGCCGCGCTGGTGGCCATTGCCAGCACCCAGGCCCACGCCGAGGAGCAGGTGAATCCGGCCACCCTCTATGAGGTGAGCACGGAGGGCACCTCCACCAAGGTGAAGGCGGGGGAGCAGGGCGTGTTCGTGTTGTCCATCAAGAGCAAGCCGGGCGCCCACGTCTCCGACGAGGCGCCGCTGAAGCTGGAGCTCAAGGGCGGCGCGCAGTTGGCACCTGCGCAGGAGAAGCTGGCGCTGAAGGACTCGGTGGCCAAGAAGGCGCAGGGGCAGCAGTTCGTGGATCCCCGCTTCGAGGTGCCGTTCAAGGCCACGGCGGCCGGCAAGGGCACGCTGGAGGCGAAGCTGACGTTCTTCATCTGCTCGGATCAGCTGTGCGCCCGTCAGCAGAAGACGTTCTCCCTGCCCGTCGAGGTTCTCTAGTCCGTGGTGCGCCAGCGATCGTCCAGGGGCAGTGAGCGCGGAGAGCAGCGTGGGGAGCGTGGGGGAGGGCGCGAGCGCGGCGCGGAACGGAGCGAGCAGCGCTACGTCTACGGGGTGAACCCGGTGCTCGAGTCCTTGCGAGCACACGCGGAGCGGGTGGAGCGCCTCTTCGTCACCGAGGGGCAACTCGCCGCGAAGGCGGCGGCGGAGATCTTCAGCCGTGCGAGGGACGCGGGCATCCGGGTGGAGCGGGTGCCCCGGGAGCGGCTGGCGGTGCTGGCCGATGGTGGGGTTCACCAGGGCGTGGTGGCCGAGCTGCGGGGCTTCGAATACGCCGAGCTGGAGGAGCTGCTGGAGGCGGCCGGGAAGAGCGGGCGTCCCGCGTTGCTGGTGGTGCTGGACGGCATCCAGGATCCGCACAACTTCGGGGCGATCATCCGTTCGGCGCACGCGATGGGAGCGCACGGGGTGGTCATCGCCAAGGACCGGGCGGTGCCGGTGACGGGGGTGGTGGCCAAGGCGTCCGCGGGGGCGGTGGAGCACTGTCCCATCGCGCGGGTGGTCAACCTCTCTCGGACCCTGGAGGAGTTGAAGGAAGCCGGGGTGTGGATCGCCGCGGCGGACCCTCACTCGAAGCAGCCTCTGTGGAGCGCCCGGCTGGACGGGCCTCTGGCCGTGGTGGTGGGGGCCGAGGGAGCAGGCGTGCGCCAGGGGGTGCTGGAGCACTGTGACTTCCGGCTCGGGATTCCGATGCTCGGTCAGGTCGGTTCCCTGAATGCGTCCGTTTCGGCGTCGATTCTGCTATACGAGGCCGCCCGGCAGCGGGGGACGTCACGTCCCGGTGCCGGAAGTTGAACCGCCCGGATCAAACCGCTTGACTTGGGGGGCGGGGACTTCTAAAAGGGCGCGCCTCGACGGGACGGGCGGTTGGCGGTTCCCAGTCGGTGGGACGGGCGGGATGGGGAAGCAGCCGGAGTGATGGATGCCGGTGTAGCTCAGCTGGTAGAGCACCTGATTTGTAATCAGTAGGTCGCGGGTTCAAATCCCGCCGCCGGCCAGCACGGGGCCGCGGATGAGGGCCCGAGGCAAAAAAGCAGTAGGAAGAACAGTGGTTTCGCGGTAGTTGAAGACGGCGTTGCGGAGGGATACCCAAGCGGCCAAAGGGAGCAGACTGTAAATCTGCCGGCTCTACGCCTTCGTTGGTTCGAATCCAACTCCCTCCATCGCAATCGCGGGAATAGCTCAGTTGGTAGAGCGTCAGCCTTCCAAGCTGAATGTCGTGGGTTCGAGTCCCATTTCCCGCTCCAGTGTTGTAGTCGCAGATACAAGCCCCGATAGCTCAGTTGGCAGAGCGCATCCTTGGTAAGGATGAGGTCACCAGTTCAATCCTGGTTCGGGGCTCCATTTTTTCGAGGAGCGTTATGTCCAAGGAAAAGTTCGAC
>NZ_JPMI01000062.1 GCF_000733295.1 Archangium violaceum Cb vi76
CGCCGAGATCATCGCCTAGTTGGCTGGCGGGCTTCCGGCCCGTCCCAACAGGTGGTTAACCCCGAGGGGGGAGCTGTGATAAACGGCTTTCCCCTCGTGCTTATCGAGTTCAAGCCATGCCCAAGGGTAACCGCAGCATCATCTCGCTCGAGTGCACGGTGTGCAAGGAGCGGAACTACTACACCACCAAGAACAAGCGGAAGAGCCAGGACAAGCTCGAGTTGAGCAAGTACTGCCCCCGCGACCGGAAGCATACCGTCCATAAGGAAGGTAAGGTCTAGTTCGGTTGTTGTGGTCGGGTGTTTAGGCCAGTAGCTCCAACGGTAGAGCAGCGGTCTCCAAATCCGCGTGTTGGGGGTTCGAATCCCTCCTGGCCTGCCAGTTGTTAGTTGCAGGGACCCTCGGTACCCAGGTACCGGGGGTCCCTGTGTTTCCGGGATCAGGCAGTTTTCAGTCAGCGAGGAATCATGGCAGCGGCATCCGAGGCCAGCCAGCAGGCGAACCGTTCAGGGATGGACCCGAAGCGGCTCGTGGTCATCTTCTTCCTCATCGCGGGTCTCATCTTCGCGCTCTTCCTGGAGCACGTCTGCGGTCTCATCTGGGCCCGGGCCGGCTGGAGCGACCCCGTCATCATCGACGGTGTCGACTGGCAGGTTTCCACCCTGGTGGGCTTCCTGCTCGCCGCGGGGCTCGTGGTGGGTGCCTACGTGCATCCCAAGACGCACGTCCTCTCGCTCGAGGTCGCCTCCGAGTTGATGAAGGTCACCTGGCCTTCCTGGGCGGAGACCAAGGCGTCGACCGTGGCGGTCATCGTCGCCTCCGTTGTGGCGGCCGTCCTGCTCTTCTGCATCGACACCCTCGCCTACAACCTTATGGTTGAGTGGATACCCGCCATCTGGGGGAAGTTGTAATGGCGATGAAATGGTACGTGGTCCACACCTACTCGAACTTCGAGAACCAGGCGAAGAAGAGCCTGGAAGAGCGCATTCGTCTCGAGGGGTTGCAGGACCTGTTCGGCGAAATCCTGATTCCGATGGAGCAGGTCGTCGAGATGGTGAAGGGCGAGAAGAAGACGTCCCGGCGCAAGTTCTTCCCGGGCTACATCTTCGTGCAGATGGAGCTCAATGACCGCTCCTGGCACCTCGTGAAGAACACGCCGAAGATCACCGGTTTCCCCGGTGCGGCGCAGAACGAGCAGCCCACGCCCATCTCCGACAAGGAAGTGGCCCGGCTCACCTCTCAAATCTCCGAGGGCACGCTCAAGCCCAAGCCGAAGGTGCAGTTCTCCGACGGCGACACCGTCCGCGTCATCGACGGCCCCTTCGCCAACTTCAATGGCACGGTGGAGGAGGTCAACGCGGAGAAGGGTCGCGTGAAGGTGCTCGTGAGCATCTTCGGCCGCGCCACGCCGGTGGAGCTCGATTTCATGCAGGTGGAGAAGACCACCGGCTAGCAGTCTTCCCCGGCGTGCGAGCGCTCGGGGATACCCAGGGTGGGAGGGCCGCCCGTCAAGCGGCCCGTGTGAACCACCGTCTCGAAAGGCAGTTTTCAGCAAATGAAGAAGGTCACAGGGCAGGTCAAGCTGCAGATTCCCGCCGGTAAGGCGAACCCCGCTCCGCCGATCGGCCCCGCGCTCGGTCAGCAGGGCGTGAACATCATGGAGTTCTGCAAGCAGTTCAACGCCAAGACCCAGGCGGAGGCCAAGGAAGGCCTGATCATCCCGGTCATCATCACCGTGTATCAGGATCGCTCCTTCACCTTCATCCTGAAGACGCCTCCCGCGGCCGTCCTCATCAAGAAGGCGGCGGGCCTGCACACCGAGAAGAAGAAGGGCTCGGGCGCCAAGAAGCCGGGCAAGGAGAAGGTGGGGCAGATCACCCAGAAGCAGCTCGAGGAGATCGCCAAGAAGAAGATCGACGACACGACCGCTGGTTCTCTGGAGGCCGCCAAGCGCACCATCGCTGGCACCGCGCGCTCCATGGGCATCGACGTCGTCTGACCCTCTCCCTCCACTCCTTCTGAAACAGGATATTTCCCATGCCTCAGACCGGTAAGAAGTTCCGCGCGTCCGCCGCCAAGGTGGACCGCAACAAGCGCTACACCATCGCCGATGGCTTTGCTCTCCTGAAGGAGACCACGGCCCTTCGCGGGACCAAGTTCGATCAGACCGTCGAGGTGGCGCTCAACCTCGGCGTGGACCCGAAGCACGCGGACCAGATGGTCCGTGGCGCCGTGGTCCTCCCGCACGGTACGGGTGCCACGGTGCGCGTGGCCGTGTTCGCCAAGGGCGAGCGCGCCACCGAGGCCGAGGGTGCCGGCGCTGACGTGGTCGGCGGCGACGAGCTGGCCAAGCGCATCGAGGGCGGCTTCCTCGACTTCGACACCGTCATCGCCACCCCGGACATGATGGGTGTGGTCGGCCGCCTCGGTAAGGTGCTCGGTCCCCGTGGCCTCATGCCCAACCCGAAGGTGGGCACGGTGACCATGGACGTGGCCAAGGCCGTCCGCGACGCCAAGGGCGGTAAGGTGGAGTTCCGCGCCGAGAAGGCCGGCATCGTCCACGTCAAGGTCGGCAAGGCCTCCTTCACCCCGGAGAAGCTCACCGAGAACTTCAACACCCTGGTGGACCTGGTGATGAAGCTCAAGCCGGCCACCGCCAAGGGCGTCTACCTCAAGGGCGTGGCCATCTCGGCCACCATGAGCCCGGGCATCAAGATCGACACCAACGAGATCCTCGCCCGCCACCGGTAGTCAGGAGTAGGGCAGGGGGGTCGTCGGTCCAGACAGAGGGGGGCCTCTTCATCCGGGAGGCCCCTTTCGTCGTCTGATTGACGCCCGCAGTCATAATTTGCTGGACGTTTCGCGAAGCCGCGGGTATAGCGCCCCGGCTTTTGCAATTGAGGCGCCACGTCGATGAGACGGGACGCTTCAACATCCCTGGTCCCAGACAGCAGGGACCCGGGGTGGGACTCGTGCCCTCCGTTGGCAACCGGACAACCGGTCGGAGTCACGAAGAACACCCAGGGTTCAAACGACTCGCGGAGTCGCCCTGCCGAGACTGGAGGTGCGGTGTGGTGCCTTACGGGGCTCCTCTCGCTCTGCCACTTGCGTGGCCCAGGTAATCCAGCCCGCCTTCGGGTGGGTGTCGTGAGGAGGTGAAACCAAGTGATCAAGAGCGAGAAGGAAGAACTGATCAAGGAGCTCAACGAGAAGTTCTCGAGGGCTCAGACCGCGATTGTCGCCGAGTTCTCCAAGCTGAACGTGGAGACCGTGACCAAGCTGCGCAAGAAGTTCCGCGACGGCAAGGTGGACTACAAGGTCCTGAAGAACACGCTGGCCAAGCGCGCCGCGAAGGGTACCCCGGTGGAGGTCATCGCCGAGGACTTCGTGGGGCCCGTGGCCATCGCCATCAGCTACGACGACGTCGTGGCCCCGGCGAAGATCCTCGTGGACTTCATCAAGGATCTCGAGACCATCAAGGTCCGCAGCGCGTCCGTGCAGGGCCGCCGTGTCGACGTCGAGGGCGTGAAGTCCCTGGCGAAGATGCCCGGTCTGCCCGAGCTCCGCGCCCAGCTGCTCGGCATGCTCAACCAGCCTGCCGGCAAGCTCGTTCGCACCATCGCGGCCCCCGGCTCCCAGCTGGCCCGCGTGCTCCAGGCGAACGTGGACAAGCAGCCCCAGTAATAGCCCCCAGAAGCAGACCCACCGCAAACCTCTGGCCTTTTCCTCCCCATGGGGAGGCAGGCCGCTAGAACAAGAAGGACATTGAAATGGCCGCTGACCTGAATGCGATCGTTGACCAGCTCTCCACCCTCACGGTGATGGAGGCCGCCGAGCTCGTGAAGCAGCTCGAGAACAAGTGGGGCGTCTCCGCCGCCGCCGTTGCCGTGGCCGCTGGCCCCGCCGCCGCCGCCGCCGCCCCCGTCGAGGAGAAGACGGAGTTCAACGTCATCCTCGCCGACGCCGGCGCGAACAAGATCAACGTCATCAAGGAGATCCGCGCCATCACCGGCCTGGGCCTGAAGGAGGCCAAGGACCTGGTCGAGGGCGCCCCGAAGACCGTCAAGGAGGGCGTCAACAAGGACGACGCCAAGAAGATCAAGGACCAGCTCACCGCGGCTGGCGCCAAGGTCGACATCAAGTAGTTTGTTGTGACTCAGGTTGGCGACGGGTTTCGGAAAATTCCCGCCGCCTCCTGACCGGATGAGCAGGCCGGCGTGCCCGGAAAGGGTGCGCCGGCTTTGCCCTTTCCGTATCTCTAAATTTTCCGCTGCCGCTGCGCGTTACCCAAGCTCGCCCCGCCTGAGCTTGCTCGCCCCGGAGTTCGAATGCCGACGCAGATCCAGAACAACTTCCGAGTGCGGAAGACCTTCGCGAAGATCGCGAAGACCATCGACATTCCCAACCTCATCAACATCCAGAAGCAGTCCTACGAGAAGTTCCTCCAGGCTGATATCCCGCCGGAGAAGCGTGAGGACATCGGGCTTCAGGGAGTTTTCAAGTCGGTCTTCCCCATCCGGGATTTCAACGAGACGTCCTCGCTCGAGTTCGTCAGCTACCACCTCGAGAAGCCCAAGTACGACGTGGATGAGTGCCACCAGCGTGGCATGACCTACTCGGCACCCATCAAGGTCGTCGTGCGCCTGGTCGTCTGGGACAAGGACGAGGAGACGGGCGCCCAGTCCATCCGCGATGTGAAGGAGCAGGAGGTCTACTTCGGCGAAATCCCGCTGATGACCCAGAACGGCACCTTCATCATCAACGGGACCGAGCGCGTGGTGGTCAGCCAGCTGCACCGCAGCCCGGGTGCCTTCTTCGACCACGACAAGGGCAAGAGCCACTCGTCGGGCAAGCTGCTCTACAACGCCCGCATCATCCCGTACCGCGGCTCGTGGATCGACTTCGAGTTCGACCACAAGGACATCCTGTACGTCCGCATCGACCGGCGCCGCAAGCTGCCGGCCACGGTGCTCATCCGCGCCTTGGGCGCGGTGGCGGACACCGCCAAGAAGAACCCTCTGGAGTTCCGTGGCTCCACCGAGGAGATCCTCAACTACTACTACGCCACGGAGACCATCTACCTCCAGAGCAACACCGACTTCGAGAAGTCCGTGGAGCTGGAGCTGTTGCCCGGTCAGCGCGCTACCCGCGACATCAAGACCAAGACGGGCGACATCATCGTCAAGAAGAACCGCAAGTTCACCCGCGCCGCCATCAAGAAGCTCGAGGCGGCCAAGATGAAGACGCTCCCCATCGACGCGGACGAGCTCTTCACCAAGGTGTCCGCCTACGACGTGGTGGACGAAAACACCGGTGAGGTCATCCTCGAGTGCAACGAGGAGGTCTCGCAGGAGAAGATCGACGAGCTCCTCAAGCGCGAGATCAAGGAGTTCAAGGTCCTCTTCATCGACAACCTCAACGTGGGTCCCTACCTGCGTGAGACGTTGATGCTGGACAAGATCGAGTCGCCCGAGCAGGCGATCATGGAGATCTACCGCCGCCTGCGCCCGGGTGATCCCCCGACGCCGGAGACGGCCACCAACCTGTTCAGCAACCTCTTCTTCAACCCCGAGCGCTACGACCTGTCCAAGGTCGGCCGCCTCAAGCTGAACTTCAAGTTCGGCCTCGAGGAGCCGCTCGACGGGCAGATCCTCACCAAGCGCGACATCCTCGAGGTCATCCGCTACCTGGTGGACCTCAAGAACGGCAAGGGTGTGATCGACGACATCGATCACCTCGGCAACCGCCGTGTGCGCGCGGTGGGCGAGCTGCTGGAGAACCAGTACCGCATCGGTCTGGTGCGCATGGAGCGGGCGATCAAGGAGCGCATGAGCCTCCAGGAGATCGAGACGCTCATGCCGCACGATCTGATCAACGCCAAGCCGGTGACGGCGGTCATCAAGGAGTTCTTCGGGTCCAGCCAGCTGTCGCAGTTCATGGACCAGACGAACCCCCTGTCCGAGGTCACGCACAAGCGTCGTCTGTCCGCCCTCGGGCCCGGCGGCCTCACCCGCGAGCGCGCGGGCTTCGAGGTGCGCGACGTGCACCCGACGCACTACGGCCGCATCTGCCCCATCGAGACGCCGGAAGGTCCGAACATCGGCCTCATCGCCTCGCTGTCCACCTTCGCTCGCGTCAACGAGTTCGGCTTCGTCGAGACGCCGTACAAGAAGGTGGAGGCCGGCTCGGTCACCGGTGACGTGGCCTTCTACTCCGCCCTCGAGGAGGAGAAGCATACGATCGCCCAGGCCAACGCCGAGACGGACAAGAAGGGCAAGTTCATCAACGCCCTCGTGTCCTCACGCCGCGGCGGTGAGTTCGTCCAGGCCAAGGCCGAGGAAGTGGACCTGATGGACGTGTCCCCGAACCAGCTGGTGTCGGTGGCCGCCTCCCTCATCCCGTTCCTCGAGAACGACGACGCCAACCGCGCCCTCATGGGCTCGAACATGCAGCGCCAGGCCGTTCCGCTGCTGCGCACCGCCGCTCCGCTCGTGGGCACCGGCATCGAGGCGATCGTCGCCCGCGACTCCGGCGTCACCTGCGTGGCCCGGCGCGATGGCATCGTGGAGAGCGTGGACGCCAGCCGCATCGTCGTGAAGGCGGACTCCGCCGCGGGCGCGTTCGACATCTCCAGCGAGGTCGACATCTACAACCTCCTGAAGTACCAGCGCTCCAACCAGAACACGTGCCTCAACCAGAAGCCCATCGTCCGCAAGGGCGACCGGGTGCGGAAGGGTGACGTGATCGCCGACGGTCCCGCCACCGAGACCGGCGAGCTCGCGCTGGGCCAGAACGTCGTCGTCGCGTTCATGCCGTGGCAGGGCTACAACTTCGAGGACTCCATCCTCATCTCCGAGCGCATCCTCAAGGAGGACGTCTTCACGTCCATCCACATCGAGGAGTTCGAGTGCATCGCGCGCGATACCAAGCTCGGCAAGGAGGAGATCACCCGCGACATCCCGAACGTGGGTGAGGAGGCTCTCAAGGATCTCGACGAGAGCGGCATCATCCGCATCGGCGCCGAGGTGAAGCCCGGCGACGTGCTCGTGGGCAAGATCACCCCGAAGGGCGAGACCCAGCTCTCCCCCGAGGAGAAGCTGCTGCGCGCCATCTTCGGTGAGAAGGCCGGCGACGTGCGCGACAGCTCGCTGCGCGTGCCCCCCGGCGTGGTGGGCACCGTCATCAACGCCAAGGTGTTCAGCCGCAAGGGCGTCGAGAAGGACGAGCGCGCCAAGCAGATCGAGTCCATGGAGGAAGCCAAGCTCCTCAAGGACCAGAACGACGAGATCAAGGTCCTGCGCGACAGCGCCTACGGCCGCCTGCGCCTCATGCTCCGTGGCAAGGAGATCCAGGGCAAGCTCGTGGACGACAAGGGCAAGATCCTCCTGAAGAAGGGGGACATCGTCTCCGACGAGCTGCTCGCCACCGTCCCGTACAAGTACTGGACGGAGATCTCCGTCGGCGATCCGCTCGACGGCAAGCTGCGCGACATCCTCCGCAACCTGGAGGAGACCACCGAGGCCGTGAAGCTGGCCTTCGGCGAGAAGATCGCCCGCATCAAGAAGGGCGATGAGCTCCCGCCGGGCGTCATCAAGATGGTCAAGGTGTACGTCGCCATCAAGCGCAAGCTGGCGGTGGGCGACAAGATGGCCGGCCGCCACGGTAACAAGGGCGTCGTCTCCCGCATCCTCCCCGAGGAGGACTTGCCGTACCTCGAGGACGGGCGTCCGGTGGACATCGTGCTCAACCCGCTGGGCGTGCCCTCGCGCATGAACATCGGGCAGATCCTCGAGACGCACCTGGGCTGGGCCGCCAAGGGCGTGGGCGAGCAGCTCCAGCGCTACATCGAGGAGAACTACAGCGGCGAGAACCTCAAGAAGCAGCTGAAGGTCGTCTACGACGACAAGGCCTTCGGCGACTTCGTGGACGGGCTGTCCGACGACGAGGTCAAGAGCCTGTGCTACCGCCTGAAGAGGGGCATCCATGTCGCCACGCCGGTGTTCGACGGCGCGCGCGAGACGGAGATCCACTCGCTCTTCGACGAGGCCCGCCTGCCGCGCACCGGCCAGATGGTGCTCTTCGACGGCCGCACCGGTGAGCCGTTCGACCAGAACGTCACCGTCGGCGTCATGTACATCCTCAAGCTGCACCACCTGGTGGACGAGAAGATCCACGCCCGCTCCATCGGGCCCTACTCGCTCGTCACGCAGCAGCCCCTGGGCGGCAAGGCCCAGTTCGGCGGCCAGCGTCTGGGAGAGATGGAAGTGTGGGCGATGGAGGCCTACGGCGCGGCGTACACGCTCCAGGAGTTCCTCACCGTCAAGTCCGACGACGTGGTGGGCCGCACGCGCATGTACGAGGCGATCGTCAAGGGCGACAACGTCCTCGAGTCCGGCCTGCCCGAGTCGTTCAACGTGCTCCTCAAGGAGCTCCAGTCGCTCGCGCTCGACGTCGAGCTGCTGGAGAGCGCTCCCCCCGAGCGCCAGCGCTCCTTCTCCGGAGACTTCGGTGGTGGTGGTGGCGACGGCGAGGACCGCGTGAAGACCGGTACCGAGGCCTAGTCCAGCGTGCCTGACCCCCGGCGCCCGCTCCCTCAGCGGGCGGGCGCTGGCGGCCCAGGCGAAACGAATTCGCGCTCACGCGCTCAGAAGAAATTCGGAGGCACCGTGAAGGACATTTTCAACTTCTTCGAGAAGCCGAAGGATCCGCTCTCGTTCAACGCCATCCGCATCGCGCTGGCGTCGCCGGACAAGATCCGGCAGTGGTCGCACGGCGAGGTCAAGAAGCCGGAGACGATCAACTACCGCACCTTCAAGCCGGAGCGGGATGGTCTGTTCTGCGCCCGCATCTTCGGCCCCGTGAAGGACTACGAGTGCAACTGCGGCAAGTACAAGCGCATGAAGCACCGCGGCGTCGTGTGCGAGAAGTGCGGCGTGGAGGTCATCCAGTCCAAGGTGCGTCGTGAGCGCCTGGGCCACATCACGCTCGCCACGCCCGTGGCGCACATCTGGTTCCTCAAGTCGCTGCCCTCGCGCATCGGCAACCTGCTCGACATCACGCTCAAGGAGCTCGAGAAGGTCCTCTACTGCGAGAGCTACATCATCATCGACCCCAAGGCGACGCCGCTGCAGCGCGGCGAGCTCGTCAGCGAGGAGAAGCTCCACCGGCTCTACGAGGAGCACGGTGAGGACTCCTTCTCCGCCGGCATGGGCGGCGAGGCTGTCCGCGAGCTGCTCAAGTCGATCGACGTGAACCGGCTGTCCGAGGATCTCCGCCGCGACATGCGCGAGACCAACTCGGAGGCCAAGAAGAAGAAGTACGCCAAGCGCCTCAAGGTCGCCGAGGCCTTCCGGATGTCCGGCAACAAGCCGGAGTGGATGATGCTCGACGTCATCCCAGTCATCCCGCCCGACCTGCGTCCGCTCGTCCCCCTGGACGGTGGCCGCTTCGCCACGTCGGACCTCAACGACCTGTACCGCCGCGTCATCAACCGCAACAACCGCCTCAAGCGGCTCCAGGAGCTCAACGCCCCGGACATCATCATCCGCAACGAGAAGCGGATGCTCCAGGAGGCCGTGGACGCGCTGTTCGACAACGGCCGCCGCGGCAAGACGATCACCGGCCCCAACAAGCGGCCGCTGAAGTCGCTGTCCGACATGCTCAAGGGCAAGCAGGGCCGGTTCCGTCAGAACCTGCTCGGCAAGCGCGTGGACTACTCCGGCCGTTCCGTGATCGTCGTCGGTCCCGAGCTGCGCCTGCACCAGTGCGGCCTGCCGAAGATCATGGCGCTCGAGCTCTTCAAGCCGTTCATCTACAACAAGCTTGAGGAGAAGGGGTACGTCACCACCATCAAGAGCGCCAAGAAGATGGTGGAGAAGGAGCGTCCCGAGGTCTGGGACATCCTCGAGGACGTCATCCGCGAGCACCCGGTCCTCCTCAACCGCGCGCCCACGCTGCACCGCCTCGGCATGCAGGCCTTCGAGCCCGTGCTGATCGAGGGCAAGGCCATCCAGCTGCACCCGCTGGTGTGCGCCGCCTTCAACGCGGACTTCGACGGTGACCAGATGGCCGTCCACGTGCCGCTCTCCATCGAGGCTCAGATGGAGGCCCGCGTGCTGATGATGTCCACCAACAACATCCTCAGCCCCGCCAACGGCAAGCCCATCATCGTCCCCACGCAGGACATGGTGCTCGGCATCTACTACATGACCCGCGCCCGCGAGTTCGCTCACGGCGAGGGCCGTGTGTTCGCCTCGCCCGACGAGGTCCGCGCCGCGTACGACCACGGCGAGGTGCACCTGCAGGCGAAGGTGGTCTGCCGCATCCTCGGCAAGCGCAAGGAGACCACCGTCGGCCGCGTCCTCCTCTGGGACATCGTGCCGCGCAAGGTGGGCTTCGACGCCATCAACAAGGTGCTCGACAAGAAGTCGCTCGGCGCCCTCATCGACCTCTGCTACCGCCTCACCGGCGAGAAGGAGACGGTGCTGCTCGCCGACCGCATCCGGTCGCTCGGCTACACCAACGCCACCCGCGCCGGTATCTCCATCGCGCTCAAGGACATGATCATTCCTGCCAAGAAGCAGGAGTTCCTGGACTTCGCGCGCAAGGAGGTCGCCGAGATCGAGAACCAGTACCTCGAGGGTCTCATCACCGACGGCGAGCGCTACAACAAGGTCATCGATATCTGGGCGGAGATCACCGAGAAGGTGGCCGCCGAGATGATGCAGCAGATCTCCCAGGACGAGGCCGTGGGCGAGAAGGACGGCAAGCGCGAGGTGCGCAAGCAGCCGTCGTTCAACCCCATCTACATCATGGCCGACTCCGGTGCCCGCGGCTCCGCCCAGCAGATCCGTCAGCTGGCCGGTATGCGCGGCCTCATGGCCAAGCCGTCCGGTGAAATCATCGAGACCCCCATCACGGCCAACTTCCGTGAAGGCCTCTCGGTGCTCCAGTACTTCATCTCCACCCACGGCGCCCGCAAGGGTCTCGCGGACACGGCCCTCAAGACGGCCAACTCCGGTTACCTCACCCGCCGTCTCGTCGACGTGGCCCAGGACGCCATCATCAACGAGTACGACTGCGGCACCATGGACGGCCTGTTCATCGGCGCCCTCGTCGAGGGCGGCGAGATCATCGAGCCGCTCGGCGAGCGCATCCTGGGCCGCGTGGCCCTCGATGACATCCTCGACCCGGTCACCAATGACGTGCTCGTGCGCGCCAACGAGGAGATCGACGAGGACCGCGTCAAGAAGATCGAGAACAGCGGTCTCGACAAGGTGAAGATCCGCTCGGTGCTCACCTGCCAGGCCAAGCGCGGCATCTGCGTGGAGTGCTACGGCCGTGATCTGGCCCGTGGCCGCAAGGTGTCCGTGGGTGAGGCCGTCGGCGTCATCGCGGCGCAATCCATCGGCGAGCCGGGTACCCAGCTCACGATGCGCACCTTCCACATCGGTGGTGCGGCCACGCGGCGCGCCGAGCAGTCCAGCCTCGAGAACCGCAACGCCGGTACGGTGAAGTTCTCCGGCCTCGTCACGGTCCAGAAGAAGGACGGCAGCCTCGTCGCCATGAACCGCAACGGCGAGCTCGTCATCGTCGACGAGACCGGCCGCGAGCGCGAGCGCTACCAGGTCATCTACGGCGCCCGCATCCTCGTGAAGGAGGGCCAGAAGCTCGAGGCCGGCACCCTGCTGGCCGAGTGGGATCCGTTCGCCATCCCCCTCCTCACCGAGGTGGGCGGCACCGTGCGCTTCGAGGACATCATCGAAGGCGTCACGATGAACGAGTCGCTGGACGAGGTGACCGGCCTCAGCCGTAAGACGGTCGTCGAGTCCAAGGACCCCGAGGCCCGTCCGCGCATCACCCTGCGCGACGAGGAGGGCAACACCAAGAACCTCATCTCCTCCAAGGCCCCGGCCAGCTACTTCCTGCCCCAGGGCTCCATCATCACCGTCAACGACGGCGATGAGATCCACGCCGGTGAGGTCATCGCCAAGGTGCCTCGCGAGACCACGAAGACCAAGGACATCACGGGCGGTCTGCCCCGCGTGGCCGAGCTCTTCGAGGCCCGCAAGCCCAAGGACGCCGCCGCCATCGCGGAGATCGACGGTGTGGTGTCCTTCGGCAAGGACACCAAGGGCAAGCGCAAGCTCATCCTCACCCCCGAGGTGAACGGCGAGCTGCGCACCGACCTGGCCAAGGAGTACCTGATCTCCAAGGGCAAGAACATCAACGTGCACGCCGGTGACCGGGTGAAGGCCGGCGAGGCGCTGATGGAGGGCTCGGCCAACCCGCACGACATCCTCAAGGTGCTCGGCGAGAAGGCGCTCGCGGGCTACCTCGTGGATGAGGTGCAGGAGGTCTACCGGCTCCAGGGCGTGAAGATCAACGACAAGCACATCGAGGTGATCGTCCGGCAGATGCTCCGCCGCGTGCGCGTCACCGACGTGGGCGACACCAGCTTCCTCGTCGACGAGCAGGTCGAGAAGTATGTGTTCGAGGAGGAGAACGAGAAGGTCATGGCCAAGGATCAGCGTCCCGCCGTCGGCGAGCCGCTGCTGCTCGGCATCACCAAGGCCTCGCTCTCCACCGAGTCGTTCATCTCGGCGTCCTCCTTCCAGGAGACCACCAAGGTGCTCACCGAGGCCGCCATCAACGGCAAGGTGGACTACCTGCGCGGCCTCAAGGAGAACGTCATCATGGGCCGGCTCATCCCCGCCGGTACGGGTCTCCCCAACTACAAGTACCTCGACATCGAGGTGGAGAGCCCCGCCGACGAGATCTCCGAGATGGAGGCCGCCCTGGCCATCGCCCACGAGGACGACGTGGCTCCCAGCCTGCCCCCCACCGGCGGCCGGCCCGAGGGCTCCCAGACCAGCGGTGCCGCCTAGTCCGCACCCACCGTCTTGATGTCTCCGCCGCCACTCCGGTTGCTCTGGGGTGGCGGTTTTCTTTTCGGCTCTTTACGGTTTCACGGCTTGACGGTTGACGCGCCGGTGCACTAAGCCGGAGGGAACCACGGAGGTCGACCCGGGCCCCCCGGGCGAGCATCCAGCAGTGGACGCCTGGAGCAGGCGGGCGAGCATGGGCGGCGTTTTCTTCAATCGAAACGTGTGCTTACCTCGGTTGTCCTTACCCCGCTTTCCGGGACTCGAGCCCGGGGAGCCGTGCTGGAGAGCGTTGCATGGACAAGGTGGAGACCCCGCAGAAGCGCCCGCTGGCGGAGACGTTCGAGCGGGTGTGGAGCCAGGCCTTGCTGGCCGTGTCCACCGCTGAGGACGAGGCCGCCCGTACCGTGCAGCGCGTGGCCGATCTGGCGGGCTGGAGCCAGGAGGAGATGAGCCGCCAGGGCCGACTGCTGACGGAGCGGTTGGCGGGTCATCGCAAGGACCTGGAGCACAACGTGGAGGAGGGTGTGAAGCGCGCCCTGCTCACCATCAAGATTCCCCGTCGGGAGGAAATCCAGGACATCGAGGCACGGCTGATCCGATTGGCCGAGCGCATCGACGCTCTGGGGCAGCGCAAGTGATGGCCACCCCCTCCGCTCCAGGTGGGCGGCGTGGGGAGGGGCTGTTCCGCTGGCTTCACGCACTCGGCTCGGGGTGTGGAAAGCTGCCCCTGGTGGCCGGAGTGGCCCTGGTGCTCTCCGCCCGGGCCGTGCCCCTGTTCACCCCTCCCGAGGTGCCGCTGGTGGCCGAGCCCTCGCGCTTCGAGGTGACGCCCCCCGACGCGGCGCTCATCGACGCGGTGCTCGCCAAGCGGGCTCCGGACCTCGGTCTCACCCTGCGCCGGCAGATCGTCCACGCCATCGCCGAGGAGTCCGGCCGATCCGGGTATGACCCGCTGCTGATCCTCGCCATCATCGACGTGGAGTCGGACTTCACCGAGGAGGCCGTCTCCGAGAAGGGCGCGCGGGGGTTGATGCAGATCAAGCCCAGCACGCTGCACTTCCTCGCGGAGAAGCAGGGGCTGCGCCTGTCTCGCGAGGAGGTGGCCTCGGATCCGGCTCTGGGTGTGCGCCTGGGCATCCGCTACCTGCGCGAGCTGAACGACCGCTTCGGCGACCTGGACCTGGCCCTCATGGCCTACAACGCCGGCCCCACCCGCATCTGGCAGGCCAAGAAGGCGGGGGAGCTGGACACCTTCCGCCGCTATCCCCGGCTCGTCCGCCGTGATTTCAAGCGGTTCCGGGAAGGGGAGGGGCTGGGCGGTGACTGGGCGCTCGCCCAGCGGGAGTCCCTGGAGAAGAGCCCCGAAGAGAAGGCTCCCTGAGCAGGCAGCCGTCTGAATTTCCGGGCGGCTGCCCCGGTCTCCGGTGACACGCGCTTGTCCACCCCGGGCGGGTGCGCTATCGCTTCTACCCCGGAGGAGTCTTCATCATGCCGCGCCGCTCCATCCCCGCCCTCGTCCTCTCGGCCCTGCTGTTGCCCGTCTCGGCTCTCGCCGGCTCGGTGTTCCTCAACGGCGTCCGTATCGACGGCGTGACGAACCAGAAGTTCGAGAAGGTCGCCTCGGTCCGCATCGACGACAAGGGCAACGTCCACATCGACGCTCCCGCCTACGCCGTGAAGCTGGTGAACGCCCCCGTGGCCCCGGCTCCCGCTCCTGTCGCCGCGGCTCCGGCTCCCGCGCCCGCTCCGGTGGCTCCCGCGACCCAGCCTCCCGCTCCGGCCGCAGCGGCCCCGGCGCCCGCTCCAGCCGTCGCGACCCCGGCTCCGGCGCCCGCCCCGGTGGACACCGCCCCGGCGCGCATCACCCGGCGTTACTGGCTCGTGACGGAGCAGCCCGTGGTGGGTATGGCGGAGTACGACGTCGACCTCTACGTCAACTCCCGCTGGGTGCGGAAGCTGCGCAGCGCCGAGGACCAGGTCATCGCGGAGATCACCCGCGAGCTCCAGCCGGGGAAGAACACCCTGCTGATGATCGCCCGCAAAGTGGCGGCCGGCTCGCGGCGGAGCGAATCTCCCCAGCATGTGTTCAAGGTCATCATCGGCGAGGGCAACGAGGGCGGCGGCAACGTGATGATCGACAACCCGCTCATCCGCTACCAGCGCACCGCGGCGGAGACGGAAGATCTGTCCGAGGAGTTCACCCTCATCACGCGGTAGCGCGGGGGTAGCGCCGAACGTGTTCTCCATCGACGAGCGGTTCCGAGGCCTGCCCGCCAGCCGCGAGCAGGTCCTCGCGTTGTACCAGTCCATCAACTCGCCGCACCTGGCCATCCCCGGCAAGCCGGCGGGGCCGGCACAGGCCTTCGTGTTGGGTCTGCGCGGCGCGAATGGCTTCGCCGTCTTCATCTACCTGTACCTCTCCGAGGCCCAGGACTGCGCCGTGTACGTCCCCGGCCGGCGCGCCGCGAGCCAGGATGACTACCAGCAGGACGAGGCCGAGGCGCTCGCCTTCGTGGAGTCCATGGGCTTCATGATGGACGACGCGCACTTCCGCTCCCTGCCGCCCCCGGGCCAGGACGAGCTGCTCAAGACGCTGCCCGTCTTCTACAAGGACCCGAAGCTGGTGCCGGGCGCCGCCAAGAGCCGCGCCGACGAGAAGCGCACCGCCTCGATGAACCTGGGCCGCCTGCTGGCCTCCTTCTGAAGCACCCCCTACCCGTCGTGAAGAGAAGAGCTGAACCCATGCACCGCCGTCTTTCCTCCGCCTGGCTCCTCGCGCTCGCCCTCGTGGGCTGCAAGCACGTCCCCACCGAGCAGGAGCGCCGCGGCGCCGAGCTCCGCTACGAGCTCGGCCTCCAGGCCCAGGCAGCGGGCAACGTGCAGGAGGCCTACAAGGAGATGGAGAAGTCCCTGGCTCTGGATCCGGAGTACCCGGAGGCCCACAACGCCATGGCCATCCTCCTGCACCTGGCCTTCAACCGCCCCGAGGAGGCCATCCAGCACTACAAGAAGGCGCTGGAGTACCGTCCGGGCTTCTCCGAGGCCAAGACGAACCTGGCCAACGTGTACCTCTCCCAGGCGCGCTACGACGAGGCCATCAAGCTGTACGAGCAGTCCCTCAACGACATGCTGTACCCCACGCCCTTCATCGCCCAGGGCAACCTCGGCTGGGCCCTCTACAAGAAGGGTGACACGGAGCGCGCGCTGCAGAACATCAAGGCCTCGGTGACGACCAACCCCGGCTTCTGCATGGGCTACAAGAATCTGGGTGTCATCCATGAGGAGACCGGTCATGTTTCCGACGCATGCCGCTACTTCGGACGTTATCGTGAGGCCTGCCCGGACGTAGCCGATGCCTACCTGCGCGAGGGCGCCTGTCAGGTGAAACAGGGGAAGATGGAGGAGGCGCGGCAGAGCTTCGCCGCCTGCGAGGCCAAGGCGAAGAGCCAGGTCCTCAAGGACGACTGCCACCGGCTCCTCGAGGCCTTGTAACCAGAAAGTCCCACCGCCGTGGACCACGTCGAATTCGGCAAATACCTCTCCCAGCAGCGCGAGCTGCGCGGCCTGTCCCGCGACGAGGTGTCGCAGGTGACGAAGATCTCCCCGAGCCTCATTGCCGCCCTCGAGGAAGGGCAGATGGAGCGGCTGCCCTCGCGCGTCTTCGTCGTCAACTACATCCGCGCCTACGCGACCGTCATCGGTCTGGCGCCGGAAGAGGCCATCCTCCGTTACGAGGAGGTGGACAAGGCGACGCCGGAGCCGAGCCCCGTGGTGCTGGAGCGCGAGCGGCGGAGGCGGGCCTGGGTGGCGCTCGCGGTGCTGCTGGTGGTGGTGCTCGGCGTGGGGGGGTACGTGGCCCTGGTGATGACCGGGAAGGCACCCAACCCCCTCGCGCGTTGAAGGGGATTCATGGAGCGTTTCGTCGATGAGGCGCTGGTCCTCTCCACGGTGGACTACGGAGAGTCCGACCGGCTGGTCACCCTCCTCACGCGCGAGCACGGCAAGCTGACGGCCTTCGCGGCCGGCGCCCGCAAGAGCAAGCGGCGCTTCGCCGGCGCGCTGGAGCCCTACATGCGGCTGCGCGTGCAACTCGTGGAGACGCGCGGCTCCACCGTGCGGTTGGACTCGGCCGACATCGTGGCCGGCTACTACGGGGCCCGCGAGGACCTGGCCCTCATCGCCCGCGCCCTCTACGCCGTGGAGCTGTGCCGCGAGCTGACGCGTGACCACGAGCCGCACCTGGAGCTCTTCGAGCTGTTGGAGGCGTACCTGGGCAAGCTGGACGCGAAGGAGGCCGGGCCCACCTCGCTGCTGGCCTTCGAGCTGTCCGCCCTGGCCCAGGCCGGGTTGATGCCCCGCTTCGACTCGTGCTCGCTGTGTGGTGGCCCTCCAGGGGAGCGGCCCCGGTTCGATCAGGCCCATGGCGGCGCCGTGTGCGAGCCCTGCGGCTTCCG
Source organism: Archangium violaceum Cb vi76 (assembly GCF_000733295.1). Classification (GTDB taxonomy): domain Bacteria; phylum Myxococcota; class Myxococcia; order Myxococcales; family Myxococcaceae; genus Archangium; species Archangium violaceum. Next base: position 17,342 of record NZ_JPMI01000062.1, read on the forward strand.
GGCACGCGACGCGGTGGCCGTCCCCGCGGAGCTGCTGTCCGGGCTCCGCGCGCTGCAGGAGGGCCAGCGCACCCCGTTGCCGGCCGAGCTCCGGGCCCGGGCGCGCGGGGTGCTCAACGTCTTCATCTCCCACCACCTGGGCCGCCGCCTCAAGAGCGTGGACTTCATGGCCCAGGTGGGGCTGGACTGACGGGCGGCTTCCAGGAGACGGCTCATGGACGTGGTGTGTGTCGGGGAGAGTCTGGTGGATTTCCTCCCCGCGGAGTCCGCTCAGCGCGTGCGCGACGTGACGGCGTGGAAGCCGAGCATCGGCGGCTCGCTGGCCAACGTCTCCGTGGGCGTGGCGCGGTTGGGCGGCCGCTCGGCCTACGTGGGCGTGGTGGGCCAGGACGAGTTCGGCCACTTCCTGCGCGAGCGCCTCGCCGCCGAGGGCGTGGACGTCAGCCACGTGCGCCAGACCGCCGAGGCCAGGACGGGGCTCGTCTTCATCTCCATCGACGCGCGCGGCGAGCGCAGCTTCACGTATTTCCGCACGAACTCGGCCGAGTTCCTCTTGAGCGAGCGGGACGTGGACCCGGCCTTCCTCGGGAGCGCGCGCGTGGTGCACTTCGGGACCAACTCGCTGAAGCTGCCCGAGGCCCGGGCGGCCATGCTGCGCACCGTGGAGGCCGCGCGCTCCGCGGGACGCATCGTGAGCTGTGATCCCAACCTCCGGCTCCACGCGTGGGAAGACCTGGAGGTGCTGCGCGAGCAGCTCCGGATTCTCCTGCCCCGGTGCTCGGTGGTGAAGCTCTCCGAGGAGGAGATCGCCTTCGCCACCGGCCGCACGGAGCCGGAAGATGCACTGCGTCACCTCTCGGGGCTGGGCGTGGCGCTGCCCGTGGTGACGCGAGGCGAGGCCGGCGCCGTCCTCCTGTGGCGCGGTGAGGTGGTGCGCGTTCCGGCACCCCGGGTCCGCGTGGTGGACACCACCGGGGCGGGGGATGGTTTCACGGCGGCCTTCCTCCATGGGCTCTCGCGGCGCTACGCGGATGACGCGGCGCTCGCGGAGGCCTCGCGCGAGGACCTGGAGGCTCTGGCCACCTTCGGCTGTGCCGTGGGCTCCCGGGTGGTGGAGCATCTCGGGGCCGTGGCGGGCTTGCCCGGCAGGGAGGCGATGGGCGGCGTGTTGCCCCCCTGGCTACGGGACCCGGCCTGAGTCACGTTGTCGACCCGGTGCGACCCAACCGCTAGAATGCCCCCGCAATGGCCAACCCAGGGGACCCAGGAATCGCGGGTCTCGACCCCGATCGCGGACGCCGCATCGGCAAGTACGAGATCGTCACCCGCCTGTCCGTCGGCGGGATGGCCGAACTGTTCCTCGCCTTCACCGCCGGGCCCGGTGGGTTCCGCAAGTTCGTCGCGCTGAAGCAGATCCTCCCGGACGTCCAGAAGGACGAGCACTTCGTCCGCATGTTCCTGGACGAGGCCCGCATCACCGCCGCCCTCGCGCACGCCAACATCGGCCAGGTCTTCGATCTCGGCCAGGAGGACGAGGAGCTGTACCTGGCCATGGAGTTCCTCGCCGGGCAGAACCTCGAGCAGATCCTCCAGGCCTCGCTCAAGCAGCAGCGCCCGCTGCCCCTGGGCTTCGCGGCCCGCGCCGTGAGGGACGCGTGCCTCGGGCTCCACTACGCGCACCACTTCACCGACCCCTCGGGCAAGCCCCGGCCGGTGGTGCACCGGGACGTGTCACCCAAGAACGTGATGGTCACCTTCGAAGGCCAGGTGAAGGTGATCGACTTCGGCATCGCCAAGGCGAAGGGCCGGCTCGGCCGCACGCAGGTGGGCATGGTGAAGGGCACCACCGGCTACATGTCCCCCGAGCAGGTGAAGGGCTCCGAGCAGCTCGACGGCCGCAGCGACCTCTTCTGCGCCGGCATCATCCTGCACGAGCTGCTGTGCGGACGCCGGTTGTTCTCCGGCGCCCATGAGGGGGCGGTGATGCTGAAGATCGCCGCGGCGGAGGTGCCCCCGCCCTCGGGCCTCAACCCCCGCGTGCCCGAGGCGCTGTCCCAGGTGGTGATGCGCGCGTTGGCCCGGGAGCCGGAGCGGCGCTTCGCCACGGGCCGGGAGCTGGCCCGTGCCATCGAGGCCGCATGTGGGCCGGAGTTCTTCCACGAGGAGCAGATGGCCACGGTGATGCGCCAGCTCTTCGAGGACAAGCTCCAGAAGACGCGCGCGCTGCTGGAGAGCGCCAACGAGATCGATCGGGACACGGGAGTCGCGAAGCCCGCCGTGCCGCTCGGTGCTCCCGACAAGGAAGATCCCACGGAGCGGGTGCGCCGGGTTTCTCCTCCGGTTGCGGCTGGCACGACGCGTGTCGTGAAGTCCCCCTCGGGGCAGGTGGCCCCCCTGGTGGCCCCTCCGGCGAAGACGCCCGCTCCCATTCCGCGCCGGGCCTCTTCCGTGGCCACCCCCGTGCGCTCTCCCTCCCGGGGAGCGTTCTCCCGCCCCGTGGCCGTCGAGCCCGAGCCCGAGGAGGACGAGGAGGATCCGCTCGACAAGACGCAGCCGGTCCGCAGGGCCCCCGGAGGGTTCCGGCCCGTGGCCATCCCGGAGGAGACCGAGGCCGAGGCCGCCGGGACCGAGGAGCGCGAGGTGCTCCCTCCGCCCGCGCGCGCCCGGCTGTCCCCGGAGGCCCAGGCGGAGCTGGCGAAGCAGCGAAGGGGCTGGGGCGGGTTGCTCTTCCTGTTGCTGCTGCTCGTGGCCGTGGGCGTCGCCTTCTACCACCCGCCGACGCGGGCCCTGATGACCCCGCTGTTCGCCACCGCGCTCGAGCGTCTGAAGGGGGAGGAGCTGCCTCACGGGCCACCCCCGGCGGAGCCGTTGCCCGTGCCTCAGACCCCCACGGAGCAGGCGGCGGGGGAGGGGACCCAGGCCCAACAGCCCCCGCAGAAGCCCGCGGCGCAGCAGGAGCCGGTGGCGGCCCCGGAGCCCGTGGTGGCCCAGGCTTCGGAACCCGCGCCGGAGCCCACCCGTGCCGTTTCCAAGCGGACGCGCAAGCCGGCCACCCTCGCCCCGGCCGAGACCGTGCCGGAGCCCAAGCCGAAAGCCGCCGCGCCGGCGAAACCGGCCACTGCCCTGGCGAAACCGGCCACCGCCGAGGCCGAGCCGCCGGTCGACGGCGAGCCCGAGATCATCGACACGCGCACCGCCAAGGGCGCGGCGAAGGCGGAGCTCGGCTGGCTCACGCTCCGCACCATCCCCCGCGCCGCGGTGTTCGATGGTGAGAATCAGCTCGGCACCACGCCGCTGCGCAAGGTTCCGCTGCCCGTGGACACCTACCGGCTGCTGGTGGTGGACCCGGATGGCGTCAACAAGATGATCTCCGTCCCCATCAAGCCGGGTCAGGTGACGGACATGACGGTGCGTGTCTCCGATCTTCCCGACTGGCAGGCGCAGTGAGCGTCACGGCTGTCCTTGACGCTCCCGGACCCCGTCACTAGGGTCCGCGCCGCCATGTACTTCCAGGATCTCATCCTCACGCTCCAGAATCACTGGGCGAAGCAAGGGTGCATCATCACCCAGCCCTATGATCTCGAAGTGGGTGCGGGCACCATGCACCCGGCCACCTTCCTCCGCGCCCTGGGCCCCGAGCCCTGGAACGTGGCCTACGTGCAGCCCTCGCGGCGGCCCGCCGACGGCCGGTTCGGCGAGAACCCCAACCGCCTGTTCCAGCACCACCAGTTCCAGGTCATCCTCAAGCCCGCGCCCAAGAACGTCCAGCAGCTCTACCTGGACTCCATCCGCGCGTTCGGCATCGACCCCCTCGAGCACGACATCCGCTTCGTCGAGGACGACTGGGAGTCTCCCACCCTGGGCGCCTGGGGTCTGGGCTGGGAGGTGTGGTGTGACGGGATGGAGATCACCCAGTTCACCTACTTCCAGCAGTGCGGGGGTTTCGAGTGCCGGCCCGTGGCGGCGGAGCTGACGTACGGCCTCGAGCGCATCGCCATGTACCTGCAGAACGTGGAGAACATCTACGACATCGAGTGGGTCAAGGGCGTCAAGTACCGCGAGATCTTCCACGCCAACGAAGTGGAGATGAGCCGGTACGCCTTCCAGGAGTCGGACCCGCAGATGCTGTTCGGCCTGTTCGACGCCTACGAGAAGGAGTGCAAGCGCCTCATCGAGCGCGAGGTGCCGCTGCCCGCGTATGACTACGCGCTCAAGTGCTCGCACGCCTTCAACCTGCTGGACGCGCGCGGCGCCATCTCGGTGACGGAGCGCGCCAACTTCATCAAGCGCGTGCGCGACAACGCGCGGCTGTGCGCCGAGGGCTACCTCAAGATGCGCGAGAAGCTCGGCTACCCGCTGCTCAAGACGCCGTGGACGGTGGGCGAGCAGCCGCCGGTGCTCGAGGGCAAGGCCGCCAGCGAGTACTGGAAGACGGTGACGTTCAACAAGCCCGCCGAGGCGGAGGTGGCCCGTGGCAAGTGATCTGCTGCTGGAGATCGGCGCCGAGGAGATCCCCGCGTCGTTCATCCTTCCGGCGCTCGAGGATCTCAAGCGCATCATCACGGAGCGCGCGGCCGAGGCGCGGCTGAAGCACGGCGAGGTGCGCACCTACGGCACGCCGCGGCGGCTGGCGGTGTGGGTGAAGGACGTGGCGGAGCGGGGCGAGGACATCACCCGCGAGGTGCTCGGCCCGAGCGCGAAGGCGGCCTTCGACAAGGACGGCAAGCCCACCAAGGCGGCGGAGAAGTTCGCCGAGAGCCAGAAGCTCTCCGTGGACGCGCTGCTGCGGGTGCAGACGCCCAAGGGCGAGTACCTGGGCGCGAAGGTGGAGGAGAAGGGCCGCCCGGCGGCGGACATCTTCAAGGACGTGCTCCACGCGGCGGTACACGGCATCAACTTCCGCAAGACGATGCGCTGGGGCGACGTGGACCAGGCCTTCGCGCGGCCCGTGCAGTGGCTGGTGACGTTGCTGGGCGGCGAGGTGCTGCCGGTGGTGCTCGGTGACGTGAAGAGTGGCCGTACCACGTACGGACACCGCTTCCTGTCGCCCGCGGCCATCGAGATCTCCAAGCCCTCGGACTACGAGGCGGCCCTGGAGAAGGCGAACGTGGTGGCGGACATCTCCAAGCGGCGTGCTCAGCTCCTGGAGAAGGTGCGCGCGGCGGCCCAGCAGGCGGGCGGCAAGCTCATGGAGGACGAGTCCCTGGTGGATCAGGTGACCAACCTCGTGGAGCTGCCCAACCCGGTGGTGGGCTCCTTCGAGGAGCGGCACCTGGAGCTGCCTCCCGAGGTGCTGGTGCAGGAGATGAAGAGCCACCAGCGCTACTTCTCCGTGGTGGACGGCAACGGCAAGCTGATGCCGCGCTTCATCGCCGTGTCCAACACGCCGGTGCGTGACGTGAACCTCTCGCTGCGCGGCTATCAGCGCGTGCTGCGCGCCCGCCTCGCCGACGGACGCTTCTTCTTCGACGAGGATCGCAAGACGCCGCTCGAGAACCGCACCGAGAAGCTGGCGCGCGTGGTGTGGCAGGGCCAGCTCGGCAGCTACGCCGAGAAGGTGGAGCGTTTCCGCTCCCTGTCCGTGAAGCTGGCCGGGTGGACGGGCCACGGTGGCCTCCAGTCCACCCTCGAGCGCGCCGCCACCCTGGCCAAGGCGGACCTCGTCACCGGCATGGTGGGCGAGTTCCCCGAGCTCCAGGGCGTCATGGGCCGCGAGTACGCCCGCGCCGGCGGTGAGCCGGAGGCGGTGGCCCTGGCCATCTTCGAGCACTACCTGCCTCGCACCGCCGAGGACTCGCTGCCCACGCAGGACCCCGGTGCCCTCATCGGCCTGGCGGACCGGCTGGACACGCTGTGCGGCATCTTCGCCATCGGCAAGGGCCCCAGCGGCGCGGCGGACCCGTTCGCCCTGCGGCGCGCCTGCCTGTCCGTCATCCGCATCGTCCTGGGCCGCGGCTACCGCTTCTCCCTCTCCCAGGCGGTGGACGCGGCGCTGGAGCAGCTCGGGCCGAAGATCGCCAACGTCAAGCGCAAGGCCGGGGAGCCCGCGCCTCGCGAGCAGGTGCTCGAGTTCTTCCGCGGCCGCCTCAAGGCACTGTGGACGGAGCAGTACCGCACCGACGTGGTGGAGGCCGTGCTGTCCGCCGGCTACGACGACCTGGTGGCCGCCCACAAGCGGCTGCAGGCGCTCGCCAGCATCGTGGGCCAGGCGGACTTCGCGCCCCTGGCGGCCGCCTTCAAGCGCGTGGCCAACATCGTCGAGAAGCAGGGCAAGGACGTGTCCCGCGGCGGCGTGGACTCCAACCGCCTCACCGACGAGGCCGAGCGTCAGCTCCACTCGGCCTACGTCCAGGCGCGCTCCCGCGTCACCGACCAGGTGAAGGCCGATGACTTCTCCGGCGCCCTCAAGGAGATCACCGGCCTCAAGCCCTCCGTGGACACCTTCTTCGACAAGGTCATGGTGATGGCCGAGGACAAGGACCTGCGCGAGAACCGTATCCGGCTCCTCGTGGAGATTGGCACCCTGTTCAATCAGGTGGCCGACTTCTCGAAGATCCAGTCCGAGGCCTGATCTCGGCTGGAGGGTAGGCGGCCCTCCACCGGGGGGGCATATGGCAGGTAGGGAATAGCCGGGGACCTTTGTAGTTGCCCGGCGTTGGGGCGGTTCCTACACTCCGCCCCCCTTCCATGCGCCCCCTTTTCCTCAGTCTCGCGCTCCTTTCCGCCGCTGCGTGCTCACGAACCGACGCGCGGCTCCCGCCCACGGATCGCTTCGTCTATCCGAGCGGTCTCGTGCACCGCTCGGTGCCCGGCTCCACCAACGGCGTCCTCTATGTGGCGAGCGCCAACTTCGACCGGTGCTTCGACCAGGGCACGGTGATGGCGGTGGACCTGGATCGGGTCTCCGGTGCCGGCAACGAGCCCCTGCTGCCCCTTGGCACCTATCCGGCCACCGCCGAGACGGCGGAGCTCGGGCAGCTCAACGTCGCCCCGGAGTCGTTCCGCTACATCGAGAACTTCGCGGGAGAGATGGCGCTCTGGGAGCGCACGGACGCCGCGCCCCGGCTCTTCATCCCCGCCCGTGGGGACGGAAACTATCTCCACTACATCGACATCACGGCGCCCACGCAGCTGTCCTGCGTGAACAGTCCGGAGAGCAACGACTGCACCGCTGGTGCCCTGTCGCTCGCCTCGGGAGTGCCGGGGTCCCAGGCGGGGCAGCCGCGCGCGGACGCTCCCTTCGGCGCCTTCGTGGATACCTCCGGCATCATCGAGCCCCAGCCGGGGAAGGAGGGGGTTCGCGTGTGGGTGACGCACCTGAACCCCGTGGACTCGCCCGCGCGGTCTCAGACGAACTACGCCTCGTATCTGGTGGACGTGCCCGCGCGGGACCCCGGCGTGTCCAGCTTGGACTTCCACCCCATGAACGTGTCCGGCTTCCCCGTGGGTGGCACCAGTTCGGTGGTCGCCGATGAGCGGTACGTCTTCGTCACGGGCCGGCTCAACAACTTCATCTCGGACACCTCGCTGGCCCGGCGGTTCCTGCTGCGCGTGCTGGACAAGGAGAACCTGGAGGAGAACCAGCTCATCGATCCTGGCGTGGATCTGGGCTTCGCCGGCTCGGAGGCGCGGGGGCTCGCGCTGACGCCGCGCTCCACGCTGACGCCCTCGGCGCCCCGGCGGCTGTACGTGGCGGTGCGCGACCCGGACACGTTGCTCATCGTCAACGTGGAGGGCATCGAGAAGGAGTCCGCCACGCCCCGGTTCACCGTGGTGGGCGCGGTGCCCCTGCCCAACGGTCCCACCGAGGTGGAGCTGGTGTCCCGTGGCGAGTCGCGCAGCGAGCTGGCGTTGGTGTCCTGCAGCGACGCGGGCGTGGTGGCCATCTATGACCCGGAGGTGGGTCAGGTCGTGGCGCAGGTGTCGGTGGGCGAGGTCAGCGGCACGCAGTCGCCCCAGCCCTTCGGGCTCGCCGTGCAGCAGCAGGGGGGGGGGCGGCGCATCTTCGCCAGCAACTTCGGGGATGGGCGCATCTCGGTGATCGACATCGCGGATCTCGGCAGCCCGCAGCTGGCCCGGCTGGTGGCTCATCTGGGAGTCCGTCAGGACGTGGGCCAGTCGGCGCAGTGCCAGGAGGAGCAGCTGTGAAGCGCTTGATCGTGTCGTTGATGGTGGTGGCCGGGGCGCTGTCGTCCGCCTGCACCGAGGAGGCGCAGTTCGAGCAGCGGGTGGGCCTCGCGGGCACGTATGACGTGGCCCTGGTGACCTATCCGCCCCAGCAGGGCGAGGATGAGCCGACGCGGCTCCTGTTCGTCACCTCGACGGACGCCAACGAACTGCGCGTCCTCTCGCTCACGGAGGAGGTGGCCGAGCGGCGATTCCTGCGCGCTCCCAACCCGTTGCAGCCGCTCTCCATCCCGGTGCTGCCCCGGCCCCAGGCGCTCACGCAAGACGTGCGCTACGACGCGAGCGGCGTGGAGCAGTCCGGCCGTCTCGTGTTCGCGCGCAGCAGCGGCACGACGCTGATCTCCGTCGTGGACGCGGACCGCGAGGTCCTCGAGGAGGTGCGGCGGCTGGACACCCGGGAGATCACCCGGGTGGAGGGTTCCCCGGTGGTCCCCGCCGCGGGACCGGTGACGGCCTTCGCGGCCAGGGCCCCCGAGCAGGAGGGCGGCAGCACCACGCTCTACTTCGCGACCCAGGAGATCGCCGGCGCCCGGCTGTGGTTGGCGCAGCTGCCGGCCCGGAATGAGCTGGGCTCCGGCGCGGCCATCACGGCGACGCCTCTGCCAGGGGTGGAGCTGCCCGCCAACGTGGCCGTCAACTCCCTCGTCGTGCTGCCCAATCCGGTGGGCGTGTCCCATCGCGGAGTGCTCGCCGTGGCCACGCGTGGCGCGGCCGGTACCGTGTACAGGATGGACCTGGGGACGGAGGGCGGCCCGACGGTCATTCAAGAGCTGGACTTCGGGGGTGCACAGGTGCTCCAGCTCGCCACCCATGGGCGCGTGGAGTACCGCGAGGTCCGGCAGCTCGCCGACGGCACGCGGACCACGGAGCCGCCCCTGGTCGTGGAAGCGGGCTCGCGCCTCTTCGGCGTCCTCGACCCCTCCAACTGTGGCGTGCTGCTCCAGTGCACGGGAGTGCTGGCCGTGGACGTGGCCTCGGGCCGGGTGGCCAAGGAATTCTCGAGCTGGGACGAGCTGGGCAACCCCGTGCGCCTGTATGACATGCTGCCCATCAGCGCGGGTACCGGGTTGCCCACCGGCCTGTCCGTGGCCACGGACAGGAACCTGCAGGTCGCCGCGGGGGAGCCCCTGGATCGCCTGGACCCGGACCCCACCGTGACCGCCCGGAGGCAACGCGGCCTCACCCTGCCCGTGCTGGGCATCGTGCCGCTCTCCAACGGCACCATCCTGTTCTTCGACGCGGCGAGGCTGACGCACCTCAACACCGACGCCATCTGGAGCGAGACGCAGAAGCAGAACATCGCCACCGCGTCCATCGCGTTCATCAACGCCCTGGGCACCTCCACGGATGGCTCGTTGGACATCCGGATCGAGCAGCACGCGCAGAAGGACGATCCGGCGCCCCAGGAGGATTTGACGTTCGGTGTCACCCGGGACCAGACGTACCTGCTGACGTACCAGGGAATCCTGCCCGAGATGTCGGCCGTGGCCATCAGGGCCAATGACTCCTTCCAGGTCCCCTTCGTGCCGCGAACGGGCAAGGGGCAGGTGGTGTTCCCCGGGGACCTCATCATCCTGTTGACGGCGCGCACGGGCGGGCAGGCATGTGCCACGCCCGTGCCGGTGCTTTCGGTCCAGGCGCCAACGGGTGGAGGCACCCTGGCCACCCTGATTCCCTCGGGAGCGCTCCCGGCCGACTGCCCCACGAGCCAGTACTCGTACTTCCAGGTCCGCGCCGCGGGCCCCAAGCCGCTCGTGTTGTCCAGCGCCAGCGAGGACTACATCGCCCGGGTGGGCTCGGGTGACACCTATGAGATCCGCGGGCCGTACTTCTTCCACCCCCCGGGCTACCAGGGGCAGACCGATGGGGTGGCGCTGCGCTTCCGCGTCACCCGGTCCAACCTGGACGACCCGAACGGAGGCCTCCTTCGTGGGGAGCGCTACGTCATCTCGACCGATTCCCACTTCTTCCCGTACCTGGTCTCGGTGTCGCAGGTGCAGGATCTGACCAACTTCCGGCTGCCGGGACCCGTGGTGCAGACGACGGTGGGCAACAAGGACTACGCCTACCTCGCCTATCCCTCGGCCAACGGCGTGCTCGAGGTGGACCTGACGGCCATCACCGCGGGTACGGCCAACAGCAATGGCCTGGTCACGTACCTGTGAGATTTCGCGTCCCTGGGCGGCTCTGGTAGAGTCCCGGGGTCCAGGATTCGAGAGTCAAGACAGATGATCGATCAGAACACCCGCCCCGCCCGTAAGGTCGGCATCGCCGACCATTTGTGGGAGACCTACGAAGACATGGCCCGCCAGATGGGCTCGGATCGTGACGCGCTCATCAACCAGGCGCTGTTCATGTTCGCCCGTCTCAACGGCTTCATCGAGGTGGCCCGGTCCGCCGAGGCCCCTGCTCCACGTGTCGCCGCCGCGGCCCCGGTCTCCGGCAAGTCCGCTCCGCCCGTGCTGCAGCCCGTCTCCGGGGGCGCGTCCGCCAAGGCGGCGCCTCCTCCCCGCGATGACACCCCGCTGCCCGCCCCGCCTCCCCAGCGGTCCTCCCGCTCCGCCGCCGTCGAGGAGCGTGCTCCCGCCAACGCCCTGGACAACGACCCCGCCCGCCGCGAGGTCGCCGAGCGCGTCCTGGAGACCGCCGCCGAGCTCGAGCGCCTCATCAAGGGCAAGAGCAACGAGCCCCGTGAGGAGATCGACGAGGAGCCGCTGCCCGACGACGATCAGGACGACTCCGGCATGGACATGGCCGCCGACGAGCCCATGGACCAGGACGAGCCCATGGACCAGGACGAGCCCATGGACCAGGACGAGCCCATGGACGAGGAGCCGGGTGGTGCCGCGCTCATCCTCGCCATGGACAACGCCGAGCCCCAGACCATCACCAAGGAGCGCTTCGTCATCGGCCGCGGCAAGCACTGCGACCTGATGATCAACTCCGGCAAGGTCTCGCGCGAGCACGCCGTCATCGTCCGCGAGGGCGACGACTTCTTCATCGAGGACCTGGGCTCCTCCAACGGCACCTGGTTCAACAAGCAGCGGATCAAACGCCGCAAGGTCGAGGACGGCGACGAGTACTTCATCTGCAGCGAGCGCGTCCGGCTCTCCTACGCCTGAGTGCCTGCCCGTACGTCGGGGACCGGGCTGTTGGCCAATTGACGGAGAGCGGCCCTCCCTGATTTAGTTCCCAAATCCGCCTCTTTCCGGATTGAGGGGCGGATTGGACATGACTTCCTCTCACATCGCGCTCTGGATCGTCCTGGGAGTGGCGCTGGTGATCTCGGTGGCCACGGACGTACTGAGCCGCCGGATCCTGGACGTCGTCACCTATCCCTTGATGGCGGTGGCCCTGGGGATGCGCTGGTGGAGCGAGGGCGTGGGTGACCTGGAGACGGGGCTGGTGAGTGGGGTGGTGTCCGGGCTGGGGCTGGCGCTGCTGCTGGTGCCGGCGGCGACGGGCGGGAAGATGGGGTGGGGCGACGTGAAGTTGATGGCGGGGGTCGGGGCGGTGCTGGGCTTTCCCACGGTGATGGCGGCGGCGGCCTTCATCTCCCTGGCGGGTGCGCTGCAGGCGGTGGTGACGCTGCTGTGGCATGGCGCCGTCTGGGAGACGCTGGGCCACATGGTGCGGCGGTGGGCGGTCCGGGTCCGGCTGATGGACGAGAGCGCGAGCAGCACACCGGGGCGCCACATCCCCTACGGCGTGGCGATTGCCCTGGGAACTTTCTGGGCCATGTACTGGCAGCACGACAAACTGGGGTAGTTCGGATGCGACGCGAAGGGACTCTCACGATGCTTGGACGCTTCACGCAGGTGGCCGCGCTCGGCACCCTGCTGGCCCTGTTCGCCGCGGGCTCCGCCTGGGCCCAGGATAGCAGCACCATCAACCTCGGCGTGGGCACCCAGAAGGTGATCACCGTGCCCGGCACCACCCGCATCGCGCTGGGTGATCCGAGCGTGGCCGAGGTGAAGGTCATCGGTAACAACCAGATCCTCCTGCAGGGCCAGGCCGAGGGAAAGACGACGCTGCTCGTCTGGAAGAGCTCCGGCCAGCGCGTGAGCTACCTGGTCACCGTGCGCAAGCAGGACCCCAACGAGGTCATCTCCGAGCTCAAGAAGCTGCTCGGGGAGATCGAGGGCGTGTCCGTGCGCATGGTGGGTGACCGCATCTACCTGGAAGGTCAGGCGTACACCGCGGGTGACGCCGAGCGCATCGATCAGGTGGTGTCGCTCTACCCGAACGTGAAGAGCTTCGTGAAGGTGGCGCCCAACGCCAAGAAGCTGGTGGCGCAGAACCTCACCGCGGCCTTCCAGAAGGCGGGCCTGCGCAACGTGCAGGTGAACGTGGTGGGCTCCACCATCTTCCTGGAGGGCTCGGTGGAGAGCCAGCAGGACCTGCAGAAGTCCGAGCTCATCGTCAAGGCGGTGGGCGAGAAGGTGGAGAACCTGCTCGTCGTCGGCATCAAGCGGATGATCCTCTCCGAGGTGCAGTTCGTGGAGATCCGCCGCAACTCGCGCGATCGTTACGGCATCAAGTATCCCACCGACATCACCGGCAGCGTGTCCGCCACGGCCTCCTTCACCCAGGGCCTCTATCCCGGCACCTTCGGCACGGGCAGCGGCCTGATGGGCGTGGTGGGCAACTCGGACTTCTCCATCGGCTTCCAGGGCAACGACGGCTACGGCCGGCTCCTGGCGCAGCCCAAGCTGGTGTGCGCCAGCGGCGAGAAGGCCGAGTTCCTCGCCGGCGGTGAGGTGCCCATCCCCCTCATCACCCAGAACCAGTTCTCGGTGGAGTACAAGCCCTACGGCGTCATCCTCAACCTGCGCCCCACCGCGGACCGCAACGGCAACATCCAGACGGAGATCGAGGCCGAGGCGAGCGAGCTCGACACCTCGGTGGCCGTGTCCTTCGGCAGCTCCGCCGCCATCCCCGGCTTCCGCTCCCGCAAGGTGAAGACGAACGTCACCGTGCGCCACGGTGAGACGATCGTCCTGTCGGGCGTCTTCAGCCACGACGAGCAGAAGGCCGTCTCCAAGCTGCCGGGCCTGGGTCACATCCCCATCATCGGCGAGCTCTTCAAGAGCCGCGCCTTCGACTCCACCAAGCGCGAGCTGGTCATCTTCGTCACGCCCCGCATCGTCAACCCGGACTCGGACAAGATCCGGACGATCATCGAGGACGTGAAGAGCCGCTACAAGCAGGCCCGCTCCGAGGTCAACTTCAACATCTTCGACTGAGCGCCCGCCCGGCTGCTCGGCTGCTCGAGGCCGGCCTCGTCCCCCAGGGGATGGGCGCCGGCCTCGCCGCTTTCCGGGGCCGTCCGGCCGCTGTTTCATGGCCCGACGCGTTGCCTCCTCTTTGAGGGGACGTGCGCGCTTGGTAGCATCCGCGCCATGTTTCTCGTCACGCTCGAGGAGAAGGGCGGAGGTACCGAGCAGATCGAGTTCGAGAAGAACGAGATCACCATCGGCCGCCTCGCAGGCAATGACATCGTCCTCGCCAAGGGCAACGTCTCCAAGTACCACTCGAAGATCGTCGAGAAGGACGGCAAGCTCATCGTCGTGGACATGAAGTCCACGAACGGCACCTTCGTGAACGGCAAGAAGATCGCCGGGCCGCAGGTGGTGAAGCCGGCCGATCAGATCTTCATCGGCGATTACATCATCAACGTGGAGCCCCTGGAGGAGCAGGGCTCCATGACGCGCACCGCGCCTCCCGAGGAGGAGTACTACGAGGAGGAGGAGGGGTACGACGACGGCGGCCAGGGCGCCTACGAGGAGGAGCCGTACGAGGAGCCTCCGCCGCCCCAGGCCCCGGCCGCCAACGCGCGCATGCCGGCCTCGCTGGCCTCGGCGCTGGCGAAGAACAAGAAGCGCGTGGACCCCCGGCTGGAGGCCTATACCCGGCTCCAGAAGGAGATCCACGACCGGTTGATCGAGTACCTCGACTTGCGCCGCATGGACATGGACCGGCTCGGCGACGACGAGCTGTGGCGGCGCACCGAGAAGGCCATCCGCGACATCATCGATCAGATGGAAGCGGACGGAGAGCTCCCGCCCGAGGTGGACCGGGAAGAGCTGCTCACCGACGTCATCAACGAGGCGCTGGGCCTGGGGCCCCTCGAGGCGTTCCTCGCGTCGGATGAGATCAGCGAGATCATGGTGAACCACGCCAACCAGATCTACATCGAGCGCAAGGGCAAGCTCGTCCTGTCCGAGAAGACGTTCAGCTCGAACCAGGCGGTGCTCGGCGTGATCGAACGGATCGTCGCGCCCATCGGCCGGCGCATCGACGAGTCCAGCCCGCTGGTGGACGCGCGCCTCAAGGACGGCAGCCGCGTGAACGCCATCATCCCGCCGCTGGCGCTCAAGGGACCCTGCATCACCATCCGCAAGTTCAAGAAGGACTCGCTGAAGATCCAGGATCTCATCAAGTACAAGACCGTCACGGCGCAGATGGCCGAGTTCCTGGAGATGTGCGTCAAGGCGCGCAAGAACATCGTCATCTCGGGCGGAACGGGCTCGGGCAAGACGACGACGCTCAACATCATCAGCTCCTTCATCCCCGAGGACGAGCGCATCGTCACGGTGGAGGACGCCGCCGAGCTTCAGCTGCCCCAGGATCACTGGGTGCAGCTGGAGAGCCGCCCGCCCAACCTGGAAGGCAAGGGCGCCATCACCATCCGCGACCTGGTGAAGAACTGCCTGCGCATGCGGCCGGACCGCATCGTCGTGGGAGAGTGCCGCGCGGGCGAGACGCTGGACATGCTCCAGGCGATGAACACGGGCCACGACGGCTCGCTCACCACGCTGCATGCGAATACGCCTCGTGACGCCATCGCCCGGCTGGAGACGATGGTGCTGATGAGCGGCATGGAGCTGCCGGTGAAGGCCATCCGCGAGCAGATCGCCAGCGCCGTGCACATCATCGTGCAGCAGACGCGCTTCTCGGATGGCACCCGGAAGATCTGCTACATCACCGAGATCGCCGGCATGGAGGTGGACATCGTCACCCTCCAGGACATCTTCTATTTCAAGCAGGAAGGCTTCACGGAAGACGGGAAGGTGCGCGGGCGCTACGTGGCCAGCGGCTTCGTGCCGAAGTTCTACGATGACCTGCAGCGCAAGGGCATCCCCGTCAACATGAGCATCTTCCGCGAGGACTGACGCCCCATGCCTACCCTGGTCGTCCGTCACCCCGACGGCAGCGAGAGTGAGCACGAGCTTTCCGGTGAGCTGAAGATCGGCCGCCAGGAAGGCCAGAATGATCTGGTCCTTGCCGAGGGCGGTGTGTCGCGCCGCCACTCCCGCTTCGTGGTGGAGGGCGGCAAGGTGATGGTGGAGGACGTGGGCAGCGCCAACGGCACCTTCGTGGATGGCCAGCGCATCACCGGCATGACGGTGCTCACGTCCAAGTCCCAGGTGCTGCTGGGCGACTACGAGCTGCGGCTCAAGGCGCCCGCGGGTCCGCGCTCCACCGGTGTTCGCAAGCAGGTGAAGCCCTCGGACGAGGGGGCGGCGCCCGCGGAGGGCGGAGGCGTGCCCATGCCTCGCTCGGCCACCCGGGCCATGCCCGCCATCAAGCGGCCCGCGCCGGGCGCCGGAGGCCCCTCGGCCCTGGCGAAGCGTCCCCGGCCCGGGAGCCCCGGCGCGGCGGGCGCGGGCGCGGAGCCGGAGGGGCTGGTGCTCAAGGGCCTCACCGGTCCCTGGGCCAACAAGCGCTACCCCGTGAAGGGCAAGCTGTTGGTGGGCCGTCAGGCGCCCGCCACGGTGGTGCTGGAAGACGACTCGGTGAGCCGCAAGCACGCCGAGGTGGCGCAGACGCCCGATGGCGCGGTGCTGCGCGACCTGGGCAGCGCCAACGGCACGTTGATCAACGGCGAGCCCACGGGCACGGAGCCGGTGGTGCTGCAGCCCGGTGACATCATCACCTTCGGCATGGTGGAGGTGGAGGTCGAGGGCGCCGTCGGGAGCTCCAACCTTCCCGCGCGGCGCGGGCGGGACGTACCCTCGCGGCGTGGCACGGGCGCGGAGGGCGCGCCACCGGCCGAGGCGGCCCCGGCCGAGGGGGCTCCGGCGTCGCGCAAGCGGATACTGGTGGTGGTGGCCAGCGTGGTGGGCCTGCTGCTGGTGGCGGGGATCGTCAAGAGCACCCAGGGCAGCGGCACGGCCGGGGGCAATTCGTCCGGCAAGCTGGCACCTCCGCCTCCGAGCCCCACCGAGCTGGTGCAGGAGTCGCTCAGCCAGTGCCGCTCCTACGCCTCCATGGAGGGCGGCGAGCCGGATTGGGTGAAGGCGGAGGCCGCCTGCTCCAAGGCGCTGGACATCGATCCGATCAACGCCGAAGCCAACACGCTGATGCGCCGCATCAAGCTGGAGAAGGAGTCCGCGGACCTCTACGTGCTGGGCCAGAAGGCCCTCGGGCGCCTCAAGGAGGAGGAGGCGCTGGATCTCTTCAAGAAGATTCCCAAGGAGAGCGCCTACTTCCGCCGCGCCAAGCCCAAGGTGCAGGAGGCGGTGGCCCAGGTGGTGAAGCGCGCCGAGGACGACTGCAAGCGCTACCTGCGCGACTCCCAGTGGTCTCCCGCGGTGCAGACGTGCGGCCGCTACATGGGCTTCGCCTGCCAGAAGATGTCCCGCGAGGAGCTGGAGCCGCCCATCGGCTACACCCTGGTGCTGGAGAAGAACAGGCGGCTGAGGCGCACCGAGTGGCGGCCCAAGCACAAGATCTACCTGGACTTCCTCATCGCCCGGAAGCGGGTGGAGCCCAACGCCCCGCCGTGGCACTGCCCGGTGTCCGACATCTTCTTCGAGGACGAGGCCGCGCCGGATCCCAAGAAGCTGGTGGAGGAGACCTTCAAGCAGCGTCTGCCCAACAAGTTCCTCGTCGCGGCGATGATGGACTACTGGGGCGGACGCGGGAACGAGTCGTTCGCCACCCTGCAGAAGCTGCGCTCCAACTACGAGCTGGCCCAGTACCACGGCACGGCGGACGAGCTGCTCACGGCCGTGAGCAACGTGGATCAGCTCTTCAAGATCGGCCAGGGCCACCTGCAGAACGAGGACGTGGAGAAGGCCGCCGACCCGCTGATGGAGGCGCTGGAGGTGGACAAGCGGCTGATGGGCGATCTGGCCGACACCCGGCCGTCCTTCTACAAGCGCAACATCCAGCAGGACATGGCGGCCAAGGCCATCACCCGGGGCACGTACTGGGATGACCGTGGAGATCCGCGCCGCGCCTGCCGCATCTGGAAGCTGGGCTTCCGCTTCTACGCGGGCAACACGGACCTGAACTTCCAGGTGGGCCGCTGCTCCACGCGTGGCCTCAAGGCCTTCAAGGTGGCCGGGAGCTGCGCGGAGCTGGATGCCGTGCTGGATCTCGCCGTGCCGGGTGACGGGCTCGAGGAGAAGGTGGCGGCCCTGAAGAAGGAGAACAACTGCTGAGCCCCGGGGCGCCCCGGGAGCGTTGACGGGTGCTCCCGGCGTGCGTCCCCACCATGGACAGGGGGCAGGGGGCTCGATTATGGCCGGGGACCTATGGTTCCCAGCCCTCCGAGCGGCTCGCCCCGCCTCGTCCTGATCGACGCCTCCAGCTTCATCTTCCGCGCCTATCACGCCATTCCTCCCCTGACGAACCGCAAGGGGGTGCCCACCAATGCCACGCTGGGCTTCACCCGGCAGGTGCTCAAGGCGCTCAAGGAGCTGAACCCCACCCACGTGGCGCTCGCCTTCGACAAGGAGAGCCGCACCGAGCGCCAGAAGATCGACCCCAACTACAAGGCCAACCGGAAGGAGACGCCGGAGGACCTGGCGCAGCAGTTCCCCTTCATCCGCCAGGTGGTGGAGGCCCTGAACCTGCCCGTGCTGGAGGTGGCCGGTTGGGAAGCGGACGACGTGATTGGCACCCTGGCCCGGCGCGCCACGGCCGAGGGCTTCTGCGTCCTGGTGGTCACCGGCGACAAGGACTTCGTGCAGATCGTCGACAAGGACGTGCACCTGTACGATCCGCAGAACGAGCGCTACACGGACCCCGCTGGAGTGAAGGAGCGGTTGGGCATCGAGCCCGGGCAGATGCGCGACTACCTGGCGCTCATCGGCGACGCCGTGGACAACGTCCCCAAGGTGCCGGGCATCGGTCCGAAGTCGGCGGTGGAGCTGCTGACGCAGTTCGGCTCCGTGGATGCGCTGCTCGAGCGGCTCTCGGAGGTGAAGAAGCCGAAGATGCGCGAGGCCATCGCGGCGCACCGCGAGAGCCTGCTGCGCGCGCGCGACCTGGTGACGTTCCGCACGGACCTGCAGCTGGACGTGTCCATCGAGCAGTTGAAGCGCCAGCCGCCGCATGACGAGCAGATGCGCCAGCTCTTCACCGAGCTGGAGTTCTCCGCGCTGCTGCGCGAGCTGCCGCCGAAGGCGGCCACGGGCGGCGAGGTCTCGGGGGAGGGCACGGGCGCGAGCGAGGCCCCGAGGACGGCCGCGACGCTGCCGGCGAAGACGGAGCTCGTCACCACGAAGGAGACGCTCGAGGCGTTGGCCACGGCGATCCGCGAGGCGGGCGCGGTGACGCTGGTGCCCGCGTACGAGGGCCTGCCCTTCGCCTCGTCACTGGTGGGCCTGGGGGTGGCGCTGAAGGACGGCACCACGCGCTATGTGCCGCTGGCCCATGAGGGGCTCGTGCAGCAGGTACGGCCCGCGGACTTCAAGGCGGCGCTCCAGGGCGTGCTGGAGGACGAGGCGGTGAAGAAGGGCGGGCATGACCTCAAGGCCCTCTGGCTGCTGCTCAACCGCGAGGGAATCCAGCTGAGGGGAGGGGAGGACGACGTCGAGCTGCTCAGCTACCTGCTGGATGCGTCGCGGAGGGATCACAGCGTGGAGTTCCTCTCCCGCGAGCGGCTCCAGGTGGACCTGCCCGAGCTGCCCACCACGAGTGGCCGCAAGGCCCGTGCGCTGAAGGAGCACGCGCCCGAGGAGGTGGCACTGGCGTACGCGGTCCGCGCGGAGGCGGCGCGGCAACTGGCCCCCGGGCTGTGGGAGGAGCTGGAGCCGCTGGGGCTGGCGAAGCTCGCGCGGGAGCTGGAGCTGCCGCTGGTGCCGCTGCTCGCACGGATGGAGTCGCGCGGCGTGAAGGTGGACGTGAAGGTGCTGCGGCAGATCTCCGACAAGGTGGGGGCGGAGTGTGAGGCGAAGGTGAAGGAGATCCACGAGCTCGCGGGCACCGAGTTCAACGTGGGCTCCAATCCGCAGCTGGCGGAGGTGCTCTACAAGAAGCTGGAGCTGCCGGTCCTCAAGCGCGGGAAGACGGGCCCCTCCACGGACCAGGAGGTGCTGGAGAAGCTGGCCGAGGTGCACAAGTTGCCGCGCGCCATCATCGAGTACCGCTCGCTGTCCAAGCTCAAGAGCACCTACCTGGACACGCTGCCGGAGCTGGCGAGGAACGGGCGCATCCACACCACCTTCCACCAGGCGGCCACCGCCACGGGGCGGTTGTCCTCGTCGGATCCCAACCTGCAGAACATCCCCATCCGCACCGAGCTGGGAATGGAGATCCGCCGCGCCTTCATCGCGGAGGAGGGGAACCAGCTCGTCTCGGCGGACTACAGCCAGATCGAGCTGCGGTTGCTGGCGCACATCGCGGAGGATCCGGTGCTCATCGACGCCTTCGCGCGGGACGAGGACATCCACAGCCGCACGGCGGCGGAGATCTTCGGCGTGGCGCAGGACCAGGTGACGAGGGATCAGCGCCGGGTGGCGAAGACGGTGAACTTCGGCATCGCCTACGGCCTGAGCTCCTACGGCTTGTCCACGCGCCTGAACATCCCGGACGAGGAGGCGCGCGACATCATCGAGCGCTACTTCAAACGCTACGCGGGCATCAAACGCTACCTGGAGGAGACGGTGCGGGTGGCGCGGGAGCGGGGCTACGTGGAGACGCTCTTCGGGCGGCGCCGGCCGATGGCGGATCTGCGCGCGAAGAACCGGCAGGTGGTGCAGGCGGCCGAGCGCGCCGCCATCAACATGCCGATCCAGGGCACGGCGGCGGACCTCATCAAGAAGGCGATGCTGGCGGTGGACGAGGAGCTGAAGAAGCAGGGGCTGCGCACGCAGATGCTGCTGCAGGTGCACGACGAATTGCTCTTCGAGGCGCCGGAGTCCGAGGTGGAGCAGGTGAAGGAGCTGGCGCGCCGGTGCATGAACGCGGTGATGCAGCTCAAGGTGCCCCTCAAGGTGGAAGTGGGGGCGGGGAGGACGTGGGCGGACGCGCACTGATGCTTCCGCGTGCGGTCCTCGCTCTGGGCCTGTTGCTGCTGGTGCCGCAATGGGCCCGAGCTGAATCCGAATCACGCCTTCCCGTGCTGGAGGGCGTGTTGGTCAGAGAGCACCACAGCCCCACGTACGGTCATGGGCTCGAGCTCACCTTCAAGCAGCTCGAGCCGGACCCGGCCCTGGCACGGTTCTCCGTGGAGGATGCAGGGGCATTCGTGGAGGCCCTGGAGACGGCATTCCAGACGCCCATGCCACGGTCGGTCAGGTCCTGGCAGTCGGGACTCCCTCGGGCCACGGTGACGGTGGACCTTTTCTCGGAACCATCGCCAGGCGCACGTTTGTCTGATCTGGAGAGGCGTGTGCGTGAGGCATACGTGCAGATGTACGGTCCTCCGCCCAGGCCGTTGCTGTCCGAGCTCGAGCGCAGCCGGTGGTTCCTGGCACTCAAACTCTCACCTCGCTACATGGACGACGGCGTACGTGATGCGGCCATGGAACTGCTCAGCTCGCCGACCGTCGCGTATTCCATGGCGTTGTCGATGATGCTTTACATGGCGGCATGGGCCGCGCCCGAGCCAGTGTTCAGCAAGGCATGGGCCGCGGCGGTAACCCTCGGGTTGTTGATGACCTACAGCGCGGCGGAGCTCTACACCGTGGGTCAGGCGTGCCTGAATCTCTACCAGGAGGCGGAGGCGGCGAGGACGCAGGCGCAACTCGAAGCAGCCGCCGAGCGCTTTGGCAGGGCGATCGGTGGCGTGGGGTTGCGCGTACTGGTGACGGTGGCTGGGGCAAAGCTGGCCAAGGGTCTGCCGGAGGCGCCGAAGGGCGGGATGTGGGCGCGCCTTTCTCCTCCACGCTTCGCTTTCGCAGGAGGAGGCAGTCGAGGTGGCTTCTCCGTCGGTGCGGGCTCGCGTGCCCACGTGAATGTGGCGCATGGCACGGTGGTGCTCATGGGCGTGTCCGTGAATACGGCGGCCTCCGCAATGACCTCGGCAGTCACTTCCGCTCGGACGTCAGGGGCCTGCCGGGATGCGTCCGACAAGGGAGACGCCAAGCGTCACCACCTCGCGACCAACAAAAATGACATCTCAGACGTCAACGGTGGGCCGTGGACCCCGCTGTTCAAGCGCCTCTTCGACCGAGCAGGGATGAGCCTCGACGATCCAGCGAACATCGTCTATCTCGTGGGCCACGTAGGTCCACACCCCGAGGCGTATCACGAGGAAGTATTCAGTCGGATCCGAGCCGCGCTTGGTGACTGTAAGGCTCCGGCGGACTGCCGAAATCGGCTGACCAATACGCTCAATAGGATTGCCGGTGAAGTATGCACGTCCGGCTCGGACCTCAACAAGCTCGCCACGAGAACGCCATGAGCACACCTCAGCGTTATTTCGAGTTGTGGGACAAGATGAATGTTCCGGGCCGTTGGGTGTTGTATCAGAAGGACATTGATGAATACGGGAATAGAGTGGAGCCCTGGTTGTTTGATAAAGGTAGGCTGGTCCAATTGGAGGGACGCCCTGTCCTTGGTATCGCCCATCCTGGTCGTGCATTGGATTTCAGCCTGACCGAGCTTGCCACACCCGTGGTGACCGGGCGCGTCGTCTCACTCTTCGAGAGACTGGATCTTGGAGAGGAAGTCCAATTCATTCCAGCTCAGGTGGAAGGGCAGTCTGAGCCGTTCTTCATCCTCAATGCTTTGCATGTCATCCGGTGTATCGACGACGCCCGATGCGAGCATGTGTCGTACTGGACACCCGAAGATGGAGAGCCAGAACTGGTAGGCAAATATCAGAATGTCAGGGGGTTGAAGGTGGATCCAGCCAGGATGGGAAACGTCAGAATCTGCCGTCCCTGGGGCTGGACGGGAGCCCTCATCGTCACCGAGCGCATCAAACTGGCCATGGAGAGCGCGGAAATTACCGGTACCCGGTTCAGGGAAGCCTGACGTGAGTGAAGTCTGAAAAAAACCAGGGCGGACGCATACCGACGTACGCGTCCGCCCGGAGAACAACGCCGACCCGTCCGGCCGTCGAGGCGCGTGAACCCCCATTCACGCGGCCTCCAGCGGCCACTCCTTGCGCGCTCACCGCACCCCCGCGCGGGAACACGCCCCCTTTTCGCGCCTCGGGCCCCCCAATTCGCCCGTCAGCGCGCCCCCTTCAACCGCCTCGGCTCTCGGACTCCTCCCAGCATTGGAGCAGTCAAGCCGGACGGGTCGGCACCCCCTCGAACTCAATGCATCGCCAGCCGCTCGTGCTCCTCGTTCAGCGCCGGCCGCTCGTGAATCGCCACCGGCTGCTTCTCGAAGAGCTGCACCACCAGTCCCGCGAAATGCACCCGCGGCCTCGGCGCCAGCGGATTGCCCAGGCGCTCCATCAGCGCCACCGACGAGTCCACCGCCTCGTCCAGCGCCTGGTTCACCACCGCCCGCTCCGCGTCGCCCCCACCCAGGGTCTCCACCGCGTCCACCAGGCAGCGGCGCAGCGCCGCGAATTCCTCGTGCAGCGCGCGCGCCCCACGCCCCGGTGCCAGTCTCAGCACCGCGCGCGTCCGGCTCCACGGGCTGCCTTCCTTGCCCTCCAGCTTCTTCCCCACCTCGCGGATGAAAGGCTCCACCACGCTGTCCAATTGGTTGCGCGGCGGTCCCCCATCCTTACGAGCCTCGGCGAAGCGCACCCGGCGCCATGCCGCGGCCAGCCGCTCCGGCTGCCCCGCGAACACCCTCGCCACCCCTGCTCCCCGCCGCGCCCGTTCCATCATTCCGCCGCCCTCCGCTCTCGTGGCGCCGTCTAAAGCAAGCCGGTTGCCAACGTCCGCTCGTCGCGGGTGGACAGTGAAATCAGCCGTTTGCCTCGGCGCCTGGGCGCTGAGCGTTCCAACGGGCTGTAGTTTTTTCGCCGCGCCCGGAGAAAGGGTGAGGGCATGGGTCGCGCGGTCTCCTCCGTGGGCAGGTTTTTTCCCACCGGAGGGACACGGCGTGATTCCCGTTTCAGTGCACTGTCGGCTTGGGCGGACGCGGCTCGCCTTCCTCGTCGTCCTCGAATTCCTGGCCGTTCGTCACGAGCGGCTCTCCGGGCTCGTTCCACTCGGAGGCCAGCGCATCCGCCGGCTTCGGCGTGTCCGCTCCGTTGCCCCCGTCCACTGGCTGCGGCGGGGGCGGGTACAGGGCGCGCTGCTGGGCCAGCTCCGCCTCGAGGGCCGCGCGCAGCTCCGCCTCCTCGGCCACGTCCCGCTCCTCCATCTCGGCCAGGTGCTCTTCCTTCTGCTTGCGCCGCCGCACGTACGCCGCCACCACCAGCCCCGTCATCCCCAGCCACAGCAGCGAGGAGCTCGTCGTCAGCGGCAGCCAGCCGTAGCGCGCCGCCAGCCCCTCGCGCCACGCCATCTCCTCCACCCACAGCGACGACTTGAACGCCTTGCCGAAGGCCTGCTCGAAGGGTTGGCCCGTGGCCACCTCGTCCACCAGCCGGCCCATGCCCTCCGGGCCGTACTTCGCCGACAGCCACGCCACGAAGGCCGCGCTCTGCGCGTAGGCGATCTCCACGTCCGACGGCAGGTCCGGCCACGCGCTGTGCAGGTGCTCGAAGCGGAACACCTTCTCCTGCTTCACCGCCCGGAAGAGCGCCGCGTAGTGCGTCATGGACCAGTTCTCGCCCGTCAGGTTCTGCGCCAGGCCCTCCTGGAACCACCGCGGCCAGCCGCGCGCCAGTTGCCCCAGCGCCACGTGCGCCAGCTCGTGCCGCAGCGTCACCATGCCCTCGGCCCCCGCCAGGGTCAGCGCGTTGAGCAGGACGATCCGGTGCGACGGGTACGCCAGCGCCACCGCCCAGCCCGGAGGCGCTCCCCCGGGCAGCGCCAGCGCCTCGAACTCCTCGCGGCCCACGCCCACGCGGATCTCCGTCACCCCCGGCCAGTCCCGCCCCAGCACGCCCACGAAGGCGTCCCGGATGGACTCGATGCTCCCGGCCAGCTGGCGCGCGGAACCCTCGGACCTCGCCGTGTAGAGCAGGCGGAAGCGGGGGGTGGACACCTCTCCCACCACCAGCGCGGGGCGGGGCATGGGCACCATCGCCGGCTCCACGCCTCCATTGGCGTGGCCAGCCTCCGGGGTGGGGAGGGTGAGCTCCTGCGCCCGCGCGAGCGGGGCCAGCAACAGCATCAGGAGCAGGAGCAGGTGGCGCATGGGAGCCTCACGTGGCTCCAGACATAACAGCCTCGGCGTGTGCCGCGCCAAGCCCCTCGACTCGCACCCGTTTACGACGCGAGGTGTCACCCGACACCAGGCTCACCTGCCGCCTGGGCACCCCCAGCTGCTTCGCCAGGAACTCCAGCAGGGCCGCGTTGGCCTCGCCATCCACCGGGGGGGCGGCGAGCTGGATTTTCAGCAGGCCGTCGTGCTCGCCCACCACGCGCGTGCGCGAGGCCCTCGGCTGCACCACCAGGGCCAGCTCCACCGCGCCGGGCACTTCCTTCACCCAGGGGGCCGCCATGGGCTACTCGGCGTTCTGCGCCTTCTTCTGCGTGAGGTACGCCACGTTGTCCTCCACGCGGGCGTAGTCCTTGTCGGCGAAGGTGCGGCCGCTGAACGTCTCCAGCAGCTTCTGGTGCGCCTCCACCACCGACTTCACCTGGGACTCGAACTGGGCGCGCTGGCGCTTCAGCTCGTTGATGTCCTCCACCACCTGCACCAGCCGCTGGTGCGCGCCGTGGACGATCTTCTCCGCCTGGTGCTCGGCGTCCGCGAGGATGATCTCCGCTTCCTTCTTGGCCGCGGCCTTCATGTCCTCGCTGATGCGCTGCGCGGTGACCATCGTCTCCTGCAGGGTGCGCTCGCGCTCCACATGCTGCTCCAGCTTGAGCTGGGTGCGCTTGAGCTCCTCCTTCAGGCCGATGTTCTCCTTCACCACCTCCTCGAACTCTCCGGCGATGAGCTCCAGGAACGCTTCCACCTCCCGCTTCGAGAAGCCGCGCAGGGCCGTCTCGAAGCGCTTCTGCCGGATGTCGAGCGGGGTGATCTTCATGCCCCCAGTATAAGCCAGCCCTAGGACTTCTCCAGGAACTGCTCCCCCAACTCCCTGGCCCGCCGGGTGGCGGCCTCCACCGCGTTGATGAGGGTGGTCCGCAGCCCGCCTGCCTCCAGGGTATGCAAGCCGGCGATCGCCGTGCCCCCGGGGCTCGTCACCTGATCCTTGAGCTGTCCGGGGTGGGCCCCCGTCTCGATGAGCAGCTGGGCGCTGCCCAACACCGTCTGCGCGGCCAGCTTGAGCGCGGTGTAGCGGGGCAGTCCCACCTTCACGCCCGCGTCCGACAGGGCCTCGATGATGAGGAAGATGTAGGCGGGGCCGCTGCCGGACAGGCCGGTGACGGCGTCCAGGAGGTTCTCGTCCACCACGGTGGTGGTGCCCACGGACTGGAAGATGCGGGTGGCCACCGCCAGGTCCTCCTCGCTGGCGTGCTCGCCCGGGGACAGCGCGCAGGCGCCCATGCCCACCAGGGACGGGGTGTTGGGCATGGTGCGGATGATGCGCGCCCCGGCCCCCAGCCGCCGCTCCATGGCCGCGATGGGCACGCCGGCCGCCACGGAGATGATGAGCTTGTGCGGATCCACCGCCGTGGCCACCTGGACGAGCACCTTGTCCAGCGCCTGCGGCTTCACGGAGAGCACCACCACGTCCGCTTCGCGCACCGCGGCCAGGTTGTCCTGCGTCGTCCGCACCCCGTAGGTGCGCTCGAGCGTCTCCAGCCGCTCCTTCCGGCGCCCGGTGGCGATGAGGGACCCGGGCTTCGCGTTGCCGGCGCGCAGCAGGCCCTTGATGAGCGCCTCGGCCATGTTGCCGGCGCCGAGGAAGGCGATCGTCTGTTCGAGCATCCGCCCGCTTCTACCAGCGCGACCGTCTGGTTGCAGATTTCTTGACGGGCGATCGGATCGTGGGACCTTGACACCCACAACAGGCCTGTAGCGCCTGCACGGGAGAGGTCGAGAGCACCATGAGCGCGGCGGCTGCGACGAACTGGAACTGGCGGACCCTGGAGAACGTGGAGGTCGAGTGCACCCACTGCGGTGTGCGCATGAGCGGCCACTCGGGGCCACGGATCAAGTACTTCCGCTGCGGCTCGTGCCACCGCTGGGTCTCCAGCGTCTACACGGACGTCTTCCGCGCGGACGCGAAGATGCGCACCCACCCGGTGAAGGAGAAGACGGACGGGGACGCCCAGTTCCTCGCCGTGAAGGATCGGCTGGAGGCGTGGCTGGCCGCCATCGACGACCAGGATCCCTACCGGGTGCTGGGGGTGTCGCCCTCGGACTCCCCCGAGGTGGTGCGGGCCCGCTTCCATGAGCTGGCGCTGGTGCGCCACCCGGACCGCGGTGGCTCCGAGGCGAAGATGCGCGAGCTGAACCTGGCCTACGAGAAGATCCTCCGCCACCGCCAGCGCAAGCGCATCGAAGCGCTGGAGGCGGGGGCGGCGGTGCGTGGGGCCTCGGCGCTGCCCGCCGCTCGCGGCCGCCAGGCGCGCGGGGAGGGGGATCAGTTGTAGATGTTCTGGTCGCCGCTGGAGCCGCCGCCGCGTTGACCCGCCCGGTACTCGTTGCCGGGCGTGTGGATGAGGACGATCTCCACGACCTTGTTCTTGCGCGTCTCGTTCGTCTCGGCGAGCACCGGGCCGCGCCAGTGGTTCGGGTCTTCCTCGGCCTTCTTCTCCAGGTTCTCCACCAGCTTCGGCGTCGCGATGGCGAGCCGGGGAATCAGACACTCCGCCCGGATCACCACCTGGAGATCATTGTCCCGGGTGGGGTTGGGATCGTTCGGCGGGAACTCGTCGATGTTGTCGGAGATGGTGACCCGGAAGTCGGGGGGACGGCCCGGCATGACGACCGGCTGCCCGTCGATGCGGCCGTAGGAGCCCGCGCCCCACTCGTCAACGAGGTCCTCCACCTTGGACTCCGGGTTGTTGTAGCGGGCCCCGGAGGTCGCCGACAGCATCAGGTTCCACTCGTGGTACTTCTCCCCGTAGAACTTGCGGCCCCACTGGGCGGCGGACTCGGAGCACGTCTGCGCGTCGATGTCGCGCACGGAGCGGCCGCTGCGCTCCTGCTCCGCCCCCGTGTACGCGAGGGCGCCGAGGATGATCAGGGCGATCAGCAACGTCACGCCCAGGGCCGTCAACAGGGTGGAACCACGACGAGGGACTCGGGGCTTCATGGCACGCTCTCCAACCATCAGATACGGGTTGCGGCGACGTTCTTGAGCAGGACCACGGTGCTGAGCACCCGGCGGCGGTGTCCGCTGGCCTCGGGCCGGGGGGCTCCTCCGAGGTCGATTCCCCGCTCGAACGGGGTGTCCTCCTGCACGACGTACTCCCCCTCGTCGCTGACCAGGGTGCTGCTCGTGCGCGCCGAGATGGAGATCCGGGCGAAGGTGAGCCCCGGGTCCAGCAGGGTCTCCGTGGGCCCCTGGTCGCTGAAGCCGTCATCCGCCACGCCATCGTCGTTGCGGTCGTAGCCCCACTGCACCTGGAAGTCCTCGATGTCCTTGGCCAGCACCGTCCGCTCCGGAGGCATGAGCGGCGCGAGCGTCCGCGGATTCAACGTCTCCATCACCAGGTCCGCCCGTGCCGGGGTCTTGCCCACCGCGTCCACGTACATCACGTGGAAGCGGACGACCCGGACCGGGAACACGGTGGCTCCGGGCTGGATGGGGATCAGCGGATCCTGCAGCTGCAGGGGATTGACGGTGCCGGGCATGTCCAACTGGACGACGTTCCTCGCCACGGAGCCATCCATGGTGAGGTTCTTCGTCTGGATGGGCACCAGCATGGCGCGCTGGAAGTTGGTGATCAGCGCGCTCTCCCCGTCCTGGAAGATCTCCGCCTGGACGCCGGGCGTCGTCGTCAGCCGCCCATCCGGTGCCACGCTCACCCGGTCCGAGGCGAGCGGGGTGACCAGCACGGTGCGCCGATCCGCGCCGTAGCGGACCAGCGTCAGCGTGTCGGGCCTCTGCGGCATGTCCCCGTCGTGCAGGGCCGAGATGCCGTTGG
>NZ_JPMI01000063.1 GCF_000733295.1 Archangium violaceum Cb vi76
GCATGTACAAGACGGGCGATCTGGTGCGTTACCTGCCGGACGGGCGTCTGGAATACCTGGGGCGCCTGGATCAACAGGTGAAGCTGCGCGGCTTCCGCATCGAGCTGGGTGAAATCGAGGCGGTGCTCGCGCGCCATGCCTCGGTGCGACAGGCCCTGGCCCTGGTGCGCGAGGACGTGCCCGGCGACAAGCGGCTGGTGGCCTACGTCACCGGCGACTCGCCCGACGCCTCCGTCCTGCGCGCCCACCTCCTGCGGTCCCTGCCCGAGTACATGGTGCCCTCGGCCTTCGTGGCCCTGGAGGCGCTGCCCCTGACGCCCAACGGCAAGCTCGATCGCAAGGCCCTGCCAGCGCCGGAGGCTTCGCACGGGGGGCTGGAGCAGACCTTCATCCCGCCTCGGGATGCGCTGGAGCTGGTGGTGGCCCGCGTCTTCGAGGAGACGCTGGGGGTGCGGCCGGTCGGAGTGCGCAGCAACTTCTTCGAGCTGGGCGGCCACTCGTTGCTGGCCGTGCGGCTCATGGCGCGCATACGAGAGGCCACGGGCCGCGAGCTACCCCTGGCCACCCTCTTCAGGGCGCCCACGGTGGAGCAGCTCGCCGCGCTGCTGCGGCAGGAGTCCCCGCTGCCCTGGTCCCCGCTCGTCCCCTTGAGTGGTGGTGGCGAGAAGACGCCCCTCTTCCTGGTGCACCCCGTGGGAGGCAACGTCTTCAGCTACACCGGGCTGGCGCGCCAGCTCGGCTCCGAGCGCCCCGTGTTCGGCCTGCAAGCCCAGGGGTTGGATGGGCTCGGTGCTCCGCTGTCCTCGGTGGAGGAGATGGCGGCCCTCTACGTGGAGACGATCCGCACGGTGCAGCCCTCCGGCCCCTACCTGCTGGGCGGCTGGTCGCTGGGTGGCGTCATCGCGTACGAGATGGCTTGCCAGCTCCGTCAACGCGGAGAGGAGGTCGCGCTCGTGGCCCTCATCGACTCGTACGTTCCTCGGGAAGAGGCCTGGCCGGAGCTGAAGCCCGCCGAGGCGGCGGCGCTGTTCCTGCGAGATCTGCTGGGCAGCTTCGGAGCGGAGCTGATGCCGGAGTGGGAGCAGCTCGAGGCCCTGGAGCCGGAGGCGGTGCTGGCACGGGTGCTGGAGGTGGGTGAGCGCAGCGGAGCCCTGCCGCCCGGTGCCGGGATGGATCAGCTCCGCATCCTGCTGCGCGTCTTCGAGAGCAACCTGCGCGCCGGCCAGCGCTACACGCCTTGTACTTCCGATCAGCGGCTGCTGCTGGTGAAGGCAGGCGAGGTCACGGGCCAACCCGAGGACGGGGGGTGGACGGCGATGAGCGGCAGCAACCTCGAGCGCCACGTGCTGCCCGGAAACCACCATGCGTTGCTGCGTGAGCCTCTCGTGCAGCAGCTCGCCGAGATCCTGCGCGAGGCTCTGGCGTCAGACGCCCAGGAGTCACAGCGCCGGGCCCTCCAGGCCTGACCGCCTCGCCCTGTCTCAGGGGCCGGAGCCTGCCTCCGGCCCCTCACCACCAGCATCCCGGTCAGGGAGCCTTGGGTATCCTGTTTCGCAGCTCTGATTTCATGTGTTCCACCGCCGCGTTGGGCCGTCCCATGAAGGCGTCCAGCAGGCGCTCCTCGACGCCCCGCGGCTCCCAGACGGCCGAGGGCTCGAGTCCGAGACACTCGTGAGGCTCCGCCTGTCGCACCATTCCAAGGTTGTCGAAAATCGTGCAGCGGCCGAAGGGGCCCACTGCTTGCCTATATTGGACGATAGGTTGATTGAAACACTCTTCGAGCTTTTTCCACCCAATGCACCTCCAGGAGTCTGAATAGGGGAGGCTGACGACTATCCTGAAGAGGATTGGCTTTGATGCGATCCGGTCCAGATCCGCGTCCGGCTCGGCGGTTCTGTACTCGTAGAAGGCGTCAAACGGTGGTTCGAGCGTCCTCGCATAGCCGAATGAGCCATCGGCGAGGGAAATCATCAAGAACGACCCTGGTTTATACGTTGTCTTCACCTTCTAGTTTCCTGTGTAGGGGTGGAGCTGCCCCCAACGTGTGGTGGAGGCATCATGGAACCGTTGGCCGTGAGGGTTGTCTTTGGCTACGGCACCTCGGTGGGACCCCGGTTGACGCTACCAGTATCTCACCACCAGCCTCCCTGTCAGGGAACCTTGGGTGCGGCAGTGGGGCGATAGGTCTGGATGATCTCCAGGATCCGCTTCTTGGCCTCGGCCTTCCCCGCTGGATCCGCCAGGCGGGGCAGCACCTCGTCCTCCAGCTCCATGATCTTCATGAAACGCGGAGGGGCCTCGGGTGGAGTGGCCTCGGTGAAGTCATCCACCTGCTCGAACACCTCCGCCCAGGTCTCCTGCAGGAGCCGCCAGTAGGCGCCCCTCGCCTTCACGAAGTCCATCGCCTGCTGGCAATCCTTCTCCGGCATCCGCAGGTACCAGTTGCGGCCCACTTCCTCCGCCAGCGGCTTGCGCTCCTCGCCCGCCAGCACCGTCTTCACGTTCTTCTGCCGCTCCACGAAGTGCGAGGGGAACGTGACCAGGCGCGTACCGCGCACCAGCGCCTGGTAGTCCGAGCGCTTCATGTCCCGCGTCTCCCGTCCCGGGATGGGAGCGAAGTTGTCTCCGCACTCCCACTCCAGCCGCTGCCCCTGACCCACCCAGGCGCCCACGCACTGGTAGCGCAGCCCATCGTCCAGGTTCGTCACCCGCCGCGCCCACTGTCCCTGGGGCTTCTCGACCCGCACCTTCTTCCACCGCGACTGTCCCTGGTACTCGAAATAGAAGGCCGGCGCGTACTCCCAGTCCTCCGCCTGGTGGCGCAGCATCGAGCCCTCCATGAACTGGCCCTGCTCATCCAGCGCGAAGAGCACGTGCTGCACGCGGATCTTCCTCCCCTCCTCCACCGGGTAGATCCACTCCAGCACCGTCTTCTTCTGGTTGACGTCGTAGACGCGCTCGTCGCGCGTGTACCCCTGCGCCAACGCCTTCGTCTCGTGGAAGTTGTAGTCCACCAGGAAGCAGCCCCCCATCCTCGACAGGGCCTCCCGTCCCCGCGCGAAGTCCGCGTCCCCCGCCAACTCCGGCGGAGGCGCCCCACTCGAGGCTCCGGCGGACTGCGTCGTCGCACAGCCCCCCGTCCCCAGGGTCAGCACACCCGCCAGACCATATGCCGCAATATTGATAACGATTCGCATTCGCAGGTTCTTCACATGCCCGGGAACCCACCGTCAAGCCGAGGGCACCGCGCACCCCGGCACCTACGAGTGGACTGCCTTCAGCTGAACGTCCGGGGAGACCGGCCTGTCCAACGGCGGAAGGCGTGGTGGAAGGCACTCGGCGCCGAGTAGCCGAGCCGCCAGGCCACCTCGGCGATGGGGGTCTCCGCCTCGAGGAGGACGTGCGCCTGTTGCCGGCGGAAGGCCTCGCGCTCGGCCTCCAGCGAGGTGCCCTCGTCGCGCAGACGGCGCTGCAGCGTGCGGGGACTCATCCGGAGGCGGGCGGCCAGGTGCGCGAGGCTCGCGCCGGATTCGGGCAGCAGCTCGGGCAGCAGGGCCCGGACCTGGTCCGCCACACGGGACGAGGCGGGGAGCCCGGCCATCATCCGATCCGTGGCACGCGCGAGCACTCCCGACAAGCCAGCGTCGGCTCCAGGCAGGGGACGCGCGAGAAGGGCCGCGGGCATCACCAGGACGTCCTGCGGCGCGCGGAAGGAGACGGGCACGCCGAGCACGCGCGCATACTCGGGCGCCTCCACGGGGCGTGGCCCCCGCAGCCGCAGGCGGGCCCCGGGCAGACCGCCCACCAGCCGCCCGCCATTCACGATGAGGTCCGCGAAGACGAGCTGGGCCATCAGCCGGTGTGCGAGGCGTTCGGGCCCGTGGGGATGGTACGTCACCGTCACCCGCCCGGCGTTCCGCTCCAGCGAGAAGCGCTCTCCCTCGCTCCAGAGACGCTGGTAGCGCAGCACGTGCTCCAGTGCGTCGCCGAGCGTGCGGCTGCTCACCATGAGGAAACCGAGCGCATCGAGGTCATCCACGCGCAGGGCCGCGCCCAGGTGCAGCCCGAGACATCCATCTCGCAGCCGGTCCGCCGCCTCCTCCAGGAGGGTGTAGACGGAGAGCAGGGAGACGCGCGCCTCGGGTGCGGAGAGCCGCGCGTGCTCGAGCCCGGAAGCCTCCAGCAGGACATGGCGGGGAAGCCCTCGGGCCTCGGCGGAATCGAGCACCCGGAGCGCCAGCCCGGCCCAGACGGTGGGGCCCGCGGGTGCCGGGCGCGGTTGGCGCGTGGGAGCATTCCTTCTGGCGCGTGGCATCACTCACGTCCGGTGGGGCCTTTCTACATTGAAGACAGAGGAGGCCCCTGGCTGATGGGAATGGATGAGGATAGGCAGACGCGGAGACCGGGAGCACGAGAGGACTTCGTGCGGGACACGTGGTACCCGGTGCTGGAATCGAAGAGGCTGGGCCGCCGGCCCGTGGGAGTCACCCGGCTCGGCCGCCGGCTCGTGCTGTGGCGGGACGCCCAGGGCCGGCCCGTGGTCCAGGAAGCGGCCTGTCCCCACCGGGGCGCCGACCTCTCCAGGGGCCGGGTGGTGAACGGATGCCTGGAGTGCCCCTACCACGGCCTGCGCTTCGCGGCGGAAGGAGCGTGCGTGCGCGTCCCCTGCGACGGTGACGCGCGCCCCATCCGGGCGGACCTGCGGGTGAAGGGGTACGGGGTCCGCGAGGGGCTCGGCCTGGTGTGGCTCTGGTGGGGCGAGGAGCGGGAGGAACTCCCCCCGCTGCCCTGGAGCCAGGAGCTTCCGGAGGCGGGAGCGGGCGCATGTACCGCCACGCTGACCTGGAACGTCCCCTTCCCCCGCGTGATGGAGGGGAACCTGGACCTCCACCACTTCCCCTTCGCTCACCGCCGGTGGGCCCCTGGAATGGGAACCTTGTTGGATCCCTACACGGCGCGCCTCGAGGGTGACGTCATCCACACCCGCGGTGTCCTGCGTGCGGATGACGGCAAACCGTGGAACGGCCGGAGCGGATTCGTGGCGGAGCTCCGGGTGCTGTTTCCCCACCTGGTGCTCCTCCACTTCGGTGCGCTCACCCGGGCCATGGCGGTGGCCACGCCCATCGACGCGGAGAACACCTGGGTGGTCTTCCGCTACCGCAGCGGCCTCCCGCTCCTGGGCGGGCTCGTGGCGTGGTTCCTCGTGCAGACGGAGGTGCGGCTCATCCAGCCGGAAGACCACGCGGTGCTTCGGGACAGTGAGCCCCGGCACCCCGCCCGCGAGGACTTCCATCTGGTGCGGGCGGATGCCGGGATCGCGCTCTGGTACCGCTTGTACGAGCGGCGGCTGGAAGCCCAGCGCCAGACGCTCCCCGCGGGGGAAGGCGTCCAGCGGCGGGCCCTGCCTTGAAGGAGGCGCGGTGGAGGCAGCGCGACGGCCTGCCCCCCGCGCCGGTGACGCCTACCGATCCGGCCGCTGGAAGACGCGCAGGGCGTTGACGAGCGGATCGCCGTAGCCCTCGCGTGGGACGAACCGGAGGTTGAGCTGACCGTCGGTGACCTCGAGGAAGAAGCTGTGGTCATCCGCCGTCCGCCGGCCCACCTCTCCGGCGATGTCATGCGCCGGCAGCAGGAGGGTCTGCTCGCCCACCACGTCGAAGACGCGCTCCAGACGATCCTCGTTCTGGATCTCCGCGAAGCGCAGATCGATCTGATACACGCCCGGCGACAGGCCATCGAAGCGGTACTCGAAGAAGCCCTTGCGTCCCGTCTGGTAGAGCGGATCGTCCTCCGTGCCGGCAATGGAGGAGCTGGTCCGCGCCGTGCGTGACGAGTCGACATACCCCCAGCGTCCGGCGCTGAACCGCTGGTCGGCCGCCCAGGCGTTGCCCGCGCGATCGACGTAGGCGCCATCGCCCGCGTTCACCCCCTGGTAATACTCCGGGACGATCATCACGACGCGGACCTGCTGCCTGGGCGTGCGCCCGCTGTTGCTCTGGAGGTGCAACGTGGCGTGGTAGACGCCCGGCTCCAGGCCGGTGGCATCGACCGTGACGGTGATCCGCTGGCTGCCGCCCGCGGCCAACGTCCCGCTCTCGGGGCTCTCCGAGATCCAGGGCACGTCCGTGAAGAGCGGCACGCCGCTCTCGATGAGGTACGCCTGGCGGCTGTTCTGGCCGATCGTCCACAGGTTGCCCTGATCATCCAGCTCCAGGCCCGCACCACTGAAGCCGGCGTCCGGGTGCGCCAGGGTCGCCAGCACCGTGCAGGTGTCCGGGTTGAGTTCGTAAATGGTGTCGGTCGGGCTGTTGGTGGCCATCCAGAGCACGTTGAAGGCCGGGTTCCACGCCAGACCGGAGATGCTTCCATCCGCCGGGTTGCACTGGCCGATGACGGTGCCGCGGTCCGGATGGGACAGGCCCTTGACGTGGTAGATGATGCCCTCGTTCCAACCACCGATGTAGAAGGTGTCGTCATCGGGCCGGTAGGCCAGACCACGCTGCGAGATCCCCGTCCAGGGGAACGCGCCCGTGATGGAGTCCACCACGTTGCCGGTGGCGGGATCCCAGCAGTAGATGCCGTTGTCACCGCCAACGTTGACCTGGCACATCAGGCCGCGGCCCTCGTCGTAGGCCATGTCACCCGGCCACGCCCCCGCCCACGGTGCCAGCCAGCTGCGCCCCGTGATCGCCCCATCCACGGTGAACTCGTGGTTGCTCACGTTGAAGAGATTCGAGAGCCAGACGTTGCCCGTGAAGCCCACGCCCCAGGGCTGCTCGAGTCCCGTCGGCCAGCTGTGCAGGACGTCTCCCACCAGCGTTGGACTCCAGCCGGGAAGCGGCTCGCCGCCGAAGACCTCCCGCGTGGTGTGGCTGAGCGGGTCGAACTTCAGGCCACGGGTGAGCCCGCGCCGGGGGACGACGCTCGCCCGCGCTCCACCCGTCTCGCGAAACCTCCACTCCAGGGGCGCGGAGCCGGTGTTACGCAGGGTCAGGAACTGGGTCCGCCGCTCGCCCCTCGGCACGATGAACTCGAGCACGGTGGGTGAGAGGACGGCATTCGCCGTGCGCAACACCCAGTTCCGCGTCACCACCTCGCCATCCGTGGAGAGCGTCACCGTGTCCGTCTCGGTGACGTAGTTGGGCGCGGAGGCCTCCAGCGTGTACGTGCCCAGGAAGAGCTGCATGCGGTAGCGGCCGTCCGCGCCGGTGGTCGTCTCGCGAACCACCGTGCCCCCGGAGAGAGCGCGCACGGTGGCACCCGCGATGGGCAGGCCGTCGTTGGCGTCGGTCACCACGCCCTCGACGAAGCCGTTGGGCGGCAGGGTGAAGCGGATGGCCCGCTCATCGCGCAGCGAGGCGGTATCGAACGAGTACTGCAGCGCGTCGGTGCCCGTCTCGTTCTCGATGCCCACCGTGGCCGACTCGCCCCTGTCCAGCCCGGTGCCCCCGATGTTCCGGTACTGCATGAGGATCTGTCCCCGCTCGGTGAGGATGATCTCGAGGTCGATGCGCTGGGACGTGTCGGCGAGGAAGGCCACGTTGCGCCACTCGACGATGAACTCGCGCTCCGGCGCCGTGCCACGCGTCAGCGTCAGGACGCTGGACTCCCCGTCGACGAAGAGATCATCCCAGAGGGCATAGACCGCCGCGTTCGGCGGATTCGGGTTGGGGATGGACTCGTTGAAGAAGTTCGCGTTGGGCGCGAGGAAGTTCAGGTTGCCGTTGGTGGAGATGTAGGCGGAGCCGTACGTCCGGCCATACAAGGTGAAGGGGAAGGGCAGCGACACCAGGACCACGCTGTCGTCACCGCTCAGCGGGAGCGGCGTGGTGGCCTCGACATAGGTGGACGCCTCGTACCGGCAGGAGTAGCCATAGGCATCCGTCCGGGACTCCAGCACCAGGTCCAGCGACTCGTCGCCATCCACGACCAGGTGCTCGGTGCGTGGCAGGAAGCAGCCGTCCGCTTCCACCCGCACGTCGTACTCACCTTCCGGCACGCGCTCGAAACGCCAGGCGCCGGCCGCGTCGGTGAGGGTGGTGGGAAGGGGGGTGCCCAGGAGGGTGACGCGGGCGAAGGCGATGGGAGACCCGGAAGAGTCGAGCACCCGGCCCGAGACGGTATGCGCGGGCACCGGGACCAGCGAGAAGTCCAGGGGGGTGACATCGCCCTCCGTCACCTCCACATCCGCCACGACCTGGCGCCCATAACCGAAGAAGGAAGCGGAGACGTTGTACGTCCCCGTGGAGAGCGTCAGGGAATACCGGCCCTCCTCATCCGTGAACGCCTCCCGCGTGATGGGACCCTCGGCCAGGACGCGCGCACCGACAATGGGATCGCCGGTGGAGACATCGGTCACCACACCGCGCAGGATGCCGGTGGGGCCCGTGGGAGAGCGCTCCACGGCGGCGAAGGCGTCGAGCTGGCCCTCGCCCCAGACGTTGTTGTCCGCCGGGGTGCCGCCGCAGCTCAGGTCCTCCCGGTCCACCGCCGACGCGTCCAGCAGGGTGCGGGTGCCCGCCACGTCTCCCATCAGCGAGGGAGCCGCGGACCACATCAGCGCCACCGTGGCCGCCGCGTGGGGCGTGGCCATGGAGGTGCCACTGAAGACATCATAGCCATTGCCCGGGACGCTGCTGCGCACGTTCACGCCGGGCGCCGCGATGTCTGGCTTGATGAGACCGTCGAACGCCGAGGGGCCCCGGAGGGAGAAGGGGGCGATGAACCCGTTGATGTCGAAGGCGCCCACCGCGTAGCTCTCGGGGTACGCGCCCGGCACGCTCGCGCTATTGCAGGAAGCCACATCGAAGGCGTTGCCCACGGCGAAGGCGGGGAAGATGCCCGCGGCGACCCAGGCCTGCACGATGGGCCGGAAGAAGGGGTCCGTCGGCCCGTCTCCCCACGAGTTGCTGACGATGTGCGGCCGTAGATCCGGCCGCGGGTTGTTGCCACTCAGGTCGGTGGGGGCGAGCATCCACTGGCCGGCGGCCAGCAGGGCCTCGGTCGTGCAGCTCAGGTCCTCGCATCCCTTGGCGGTGATCCACCGCACGCCCGGCGCCACGCCAATCTGATTGCCGCTGTCATCATCGCCCGCCATGGTGCCCATGGTGTGCGTGCCGTGGCCGACGTTGTCGCAGGGCGCCAGCGAGGGGCTGCCGCAGATGCTGGAGGGATCGAACCAGTTGTAGTTGTGGTCGAGGGTGCCGTCCGGGAGCCGTCCGCGGTACTGCCGTGCCAGCGCGGGGTGATCGAACTGGACGCCGGTGTCGATGCTGGCGATGACGATGCCCTCGCCGCGGGTGCCGAAGGTGGACCAGACCTCGGGAGCGCGGATACGGGAGATGTTCCACTCGATGTCGGAAGGGGTCGGCAGCCGCGTGCCGGGGATCGGCGTCGGGATGCGGTACTCCTCCTCCTGGAGGACGCGCTCGACATCCGGCCGGCTGGCCAGCGCCTTGAGGGTCGCATCGTCCGCCTTCACGCGGATGGCGTTGACGAGCCAGAACGGCTGGTGGTCCACACCGTTGCTCCGCAGTTGGTTGCGGAGATCACCCTGGCTGCTCCGGGCCACGGACTGGAGCTGCTCCATGACGAAGCGTCCGCGGGCATTCCAGTCCTTCATCCCGAAGGCCGGGCTCAAGTCCGCCTGCTGACGGAGGACGACCCAGGCGGTGCGGGCCGGGGTGGGCGGTGCTGGGTCCGGCGTACCTGGAGGGGTGTCTGGTTTGCACGCTTGCAGGAGCACGGCCAACGACATGAAGAGTGCGAGCAGCCGTGCACTCCATCGGACATCGAGGAACGAGATTCTCAGCCTGGACATGACTCTCCCTCGCCGCTCGAGAAAGAGCGGCTGGCATTGCGATGGATGGTGAGGTTTGACCTTTCTTTGGGTTCACGCGTTATGAGCCATTTCGCGCCACCCATCCATCGGTCGACGGTGCCGGAGAGCGCCACGCCGACAACAGCTCCACGGCGCGCTCATGTCTCGAATTCCAAGCAGACATTGGAGCGCACGCCGGGGCGTCCCACCCGGGAGCCGCCCTACTTCTTGTCCGAAGGCGGAGGCCGGCTCGCGGGCCGCTCGGGCCGCGGCGTGCGCGCCTTCGCGGCGGGCTGAGCGGCCGGGGCCTGGGCAGCGGCCGCCTCCGGTCTCACGGTGTGGTTCAGCACCCGGATCTCGTTGTCGAAGATGCCGCTCTTGAGCACCACCTTGCCCAGATCATCGATGGCCGGCGCACCGGTCCGGAAGGCGTAGCGATCCGCCACGAGGATGGGCGCTCCTCCCGGCGGGGTAATCCAAACGCTGTAGTTCCTGGCGTTGAGATCGGCCCGCATCCGGATGTGGTAGCTCTTGTAGGGATCGTACTCCACCCGGGCGAGGGCCTCGTAGACAGCACCCCGGCGCACGTCGAAGGTGCCATTCCGATTCAGGCGGATGGAGAGCGGCAGCTCGTTGTAGGTGGTGGCGTTGGTGGAGGTGTCCGTGTAGCCGATGACGGCATCGACGGGCTCGGTGAGCGGCGTCACGTCGAACTCCACCACCCGGACGCCGGTGTTGGCGGTGCCCAGGCTCTGCACGCTGGGGCCGAAGGAGATGGACGCCACCCACCCGCCCGGGGCCCGCATCTTGTAACGCTGCAGCGCCTCGGTGAAGTAGTAGTCCGTGTAGATGAGGCTCGCGTTGACATCCTCCCCCCTCTCGAAGAACCCCACGCCCCCCTTGATGACACCGGGGCTGTTGCTGGTGCCCATGACCAGGTAGCCCGGAGCGCTGAGGGCATCCAGCGTGGCGAGGGCCGCGTTCCGGTAGCGCTGGGAGATGACCGGATCCCGGACATACGCGCTCAACTCCATCATCGCCGAGGCGGCGATGGCGGCGGCGGAGGAGTCCTTCTGCTGGGGTGCCTGGGGATGGAAGTCCCAGTTGGGGATGAAGTCCGCGGGCAGATTGTTCAGGTAGAAGTCGGTGACCTTCTGCGCGGTGGCCAGCATCTGCGGATCCGTCGTGTACCGGTAGGCCATGGTGAAGCCATACATGGCCCAGGCATGGCCTCGGGCCCAGGTGGCCTTCGACTGGTCCGCACACCGCGAACAGCCCTGGAACGTGCCCTTGGAGCGGATGGCGCCCGTGCGGGAGTAATCCACCACGTGCCAGGTGCTGCCGTCCGGGCGGACCATGTCGTTCATGGTCTTGCGGGCATGGCTGAGCGCCTTGTCGTTCATGTTCGCGTCGCCCCCGTTCCGGGCCGCCCAGAAGAGCAGCTCCAGATTCATCATGGTGTCGGTGACCATGGGGACGTCCCACTGCGAGTTCCAATCGCAGCAGTCGATGATGCCCACTGTCGGGTTGTAGCGGGTGGCCAGCGAGCGCGCGGCGGTGACCAGGACGCCCGAGTAGGTGGCATTGCCCGTCAGGCGGTAGCCCTGGCCATAGCTGGTGAAGAACTTGAAGCCCATGTCATGCGTGGTGGTGTTGTTCTGCTGCACCGCCAGGGGCGTGGTCCAGGCTTCCGCCCGCGTCCGCCAGGCGGGGTCCCGGGTCTTGTCGTACATCTGCCAGAGCAGACCGGGGAAGAACCCCTGCGTCCATCCGGCGAGGTCATTGGCGGCGACGGTCGTCCAGCGCCCGGAGTTCAGCGGGCTCGTCTTGGGGTACTGGCCCGGCGTGCCCTGCGCGGCCGTCCAGAACATCTGGTGTTGAGAGAACTGCAGGGAATAGTCCGCCTTCGTCTCGTTGAAGTCGGCACGGGCCGGACCCGCCAGCAAGCCCAGACACCCCACCACTCCCCCGGCGAACATTCTTGCTCGATTCCTGGCAATCATTGCCATTCCTCCCTCCCTTGTTGGCGGGGAAGATGGGGCACGTGGGCCCGGAGACCATTGGCTCATTGGTGGACGAAGGGTTGACGTGAGGACGCGTCCCCCTCCCTCCCGGCCCATTCCGGCGCCTTCCCGCCGGGGTGTCAGGGTGCCAGGGGCCGGGGAGGCCGCGGAGGGCCGCCCAGGCGGTCCCTGTCCCGCTCCATGTACTGGCGGGTCTTGCGCTCCTCCCACCGCTCGCTGAGGACGGTCCCCTCCAGGAGCACGGCGAGCGCATGCATCATCACCACGATGCCCCAGCCGATGAGCGGCCAGAAGAACCAGGGCCCGCCGGGGGTCACCGCGTCGATGACGAACAAGCCGAGGTTCACCACGAGGTACCACAGGAAGTGCATGTAGAAATCGCGTAAGGCCGTGACGCGCTTGTGCGCGCGCTCGTATGCCTGCTTGTCATTCTCGAGGTCTGGCATGGGGGCGCCTCCACCTTCAAAGCTGGGGAGCGGTGCCCGCCCGCGTCCAGTGGCACCCGGGGGCGGCTTGTCCCCGCGCGGGCGGAGCACACCTTCCGGCGAGGGAGGGTGTTGCCATGGCGGAACGATGGGTCGGGCGCCCGGGCCGGTGAAGCAGAGGCGTCCCACGGCACGCCTGGAGGAAGCGCCGGCCTGGTGCGGAACACGGGAGGCCCTGCTGTCACGGCTGGCGTGCGCGTCCGGAGGCCTGTCCCAGGACGAGGCCACGGAGCGGCTCGTCCGGTATGGGCCCAACACCCCGGGGCGGCCCGCCCGGCGCCCGGTCTGGGTGGAGTTCCTCCGGCGCTTCGCCAACCCGCTCGTGCTGGTGCTGCTGGTGGCCAGCGGGGTGGCGTTCCTCACGCATGAGCTGACGAGCTCCGCCATCATCGCCAGCATCGTGCTGATGAGCGTGACGCTGGACTTCGTCCAGGAGCGGCGCGCGGACAACGCGGCGGAGCGCCTGCGCACCTCCGTGGCCCTGAAGGCCACCGTGCTCCGGGACGGCGCCGAGCGGGAGGTGCCCGCGGGGGAGCTCGTCCCGGGCGACGTGGTGCTGCTGTCGGCGGGCAGCCTGGTGCCGGCGGACGCCCGGCTGCTGGAGGCGAGGGATCTCTTCGTCAACCAGGCCCTGCTCACCGGCGAGCCCTACCCGGTGGAGAAGCAGCCGGGAGACGAACCACCAGGGACGGAGCCCTCCGAGGCGCGCAACGCCATCTTCATGGGCACCTCCATCATCAGCGGCACGGGGCGGGCGCTCGTCTTCGCCACGGGGGCGCGTACCACGGTGGGGGACATCGCCCGGGCGCTCGCCGAGCCCGTGCCCTCCACCACCTTCGAGCGGGAGACGCGCCACTTCGGCCTGATGCTGATGCGGCTGACGGTGCTGCTGGTGCTCTTCGTCCTGCTGGTGGCCGTCCAGGCGCACCGGCCGCTGCTGGAGTCCTTCCTCTTCGCGGTGGCGCTGGCGGTGGGGCTGACGCCCGAGCTGCTGCCCATGGTGCTGTCGGTGACGCTCTCGCGCGGGGCCATGCGGATGGCGGCGCGGCAGGTCATCGTCAAGCGGCTGAGCGCGGTGCACGACCTGGGCAGCATGGACGTGCTGTGCACGGACAAGACGGGCACCCTCACCGAGGCCCGCATCCGCCTGGAGCGGCACGAGGACGCCACGGGGCGCGAGAGCGAGCAGGTGCTGCGGTGGGCCTGGCTCAACAGCCACTTCGAGTCCGGGCTGCGCAGCCCCATGGACGAGGCCATCCTCGCCCACTCGGAGGTGGAGGCACGCGGCTGGCGCAAGGTGGACGAGGTGCCCTTCGACTTCGAGCGGCGGCGGGTGTCCGTACTGCTGGAGCACGAGGGCCGCCGGGTGCTGGTGGTGAAGGGAGCGCCCGAGGACATGCTGGCCCGCTGCACCCGGTACGAGCTGGACGGGGTGCCGCGCGAGCTGGATGCCCAGGCCCGGACGCGGGTGCGGGCGCGCTTCGAGGCCCTGGGCGCGGAGGGCTTCCGGGTGCTGGCGGTGGCCTGGCGCGAGGAGGCCCCGGACATGCAGGTGGCCCACCTGGACGACGAGACGGAGCTGGTGCTCGCGGGCTTCGCCTCCTTCCTGGATCCGCCCAAGGAGAGCGCGCGGCCCGCGTTGGAGGCCCTCGTCCGCGCGGGGGTGAAGGTGAAGGTGGTGACGGGCGACAACGAGCGGGTGGCGTTACACGTCTGCCGCCAGCTCGGGCTGGAGGTGGAGGGGGTGCTCACCGGCGCGGAGGTGGGGACGATGGACGAGCCCGCCCTCCGGGTGCGCGCCGAGCGCACCACGCTCTTCGCCCGCGTCTCTCCGGGACAGAAGAGCCGCGTCATCCACGCGCTGCGCGGGCGCGGGCACGTGGTGGGCTACCTGGGTGACGGCATCAACGACGCCCCCTCGCTGCACGCGGCGGATGTGGGCATCTCGGTGGACAGCGCGGTGGACGTGGCCCGCGAGGCAGCGGACCTGTTGCTGCTGCGCCATGACCTGGCCGTGCTGTACGACGGCGTCCTCGAGGGCCGGCGCACCTTCGGCAACGTGATGAAGTACATCCGCATGGGGACCAGCTCCAACTTCGGCAACATGCTGAGCATGGCCGGGGCCTCGGTGCTGCTGCCGTTCCTCCCCATGCGCCCCATTCAAATCCTGCTCAACAACCTCCTCTACGACGTGTCGGAGCTGGCCATCCCCCTGGACGAGGTGGATCCAGAGCAGCTGGAGCGGCCCACCCGGTGGGATCTGCGCTTCGTCCGGCTCTTCATGGCGGTGCTCGGCACGCTCAGCTCCGTGTTCGACGCGGCCACCTTCGGCGTGCTGTTGCTCTTCTTCCACGCGGGCCCGGCGCTCTTCCAGACCAGCTGGTTCATGGAGTCGCTCACCACGCAGGTGCTGGTCATCTTCGTCATCCGCACCCGCCGCCATCCCCTGCGCAGCCGGCCCTCACCGTGGCTGGTGGCCAGCTCGCTGGGGGCGGTGCTGGTGGCGAACGTGCTGCCCTTCACCTCTCTGGGGCGCTGGTTCGGCTTCGAGCCCCCTCCGCCGGCGCTGCTGGGAGTGCTCGCGGTGCTCGTGGTGGGCTACCTGCTGTCGGCCGAGCTCCTCAAGCGCTGGTTCTTCCGCCGCTACGTCTGAGGGCCGCTCGCGTTCCTGTCTGACGATGGGGCGCTCCCCCTCCGGTTCCATCCCAACGACTGGCGGACGCCCGGGCTCTTCCCCAGCTTGTAGATCGGACATCCGTCCCCTCCCTTCGCACCTCCATTGGAGACGAACATGCCCGTCCTGTTCGCGCTTGGCGCCCTCGTCATCCCCCGGCTGTTGACGCTCATCCTGTGGTTCTTCACCGGCTGGTTCCGGGGCATGTTCGACACGCTGCTCTGGCCCATCCTCGGCTTCATCTTCCTGCCCACCACCCTGCTCTGGTACTCGGCCGTGCAGCACTGGTTCGGCGGGCAGTGGACGCTCTGGCCCGTCGTGGGGTTGGTCCTCTCCTTGATGACCGACGTGTGGAGCCGGCATGGACGCGCTGGCCAACGCGAGTCCCAGCCGCCCCGTCGCACACGGGCCCCGCGCCGCACCGTCCCGGCGTAGTCTCGTCCATGCGTGTGGGTAGGCATCCGCTGACTCGGCCTTCCTTCTCGCGGCCAGTCCCGGCTCGACACGTTCCAGCCCCTGTACCGTGAAACACCCCAGACGCCACCTTCAGGCTGGACTCAAGGACAAGGGGGGCGCACATGCCAGCGCCACAGGGCAAGAAGCAATGGACGGTCATGGTCTGGATGGCCGGTGACAACAACCTCGAGGACGCGGCCCTGGATGATCTCCAGGAGCTCAAACAGGTCGGCTCGACGGATGACGTCGACATCCTCGTCCAGCTCGACAAGATGGGCGACCAGCAGACGCGCCGCTACCATGTCCGCAAGGGGACCACGGCGGATGAGGACATCGTCGAGGAGCTCGGGGAGACGAACACCGGCGATCCCCAGTGCGCCATCGACTTCTTCAGATGGGGCATCCAGCGCAGCCCGGCGAACCACTACCTCACCGTGCTGTGGAACCACGGCTCGGGCATCGATGAGAGCAACGTGTACCGGCTGGCGTCACGGCTCGGCGTGAAGATCGAGCGCCGCGCCAGGCCCACCCGGGACACCGTGCCCCTGGGCCGCGTCCACGGCGCCATGGCCCATGGCTACCACCGCGCGCTCTTCGGCACGACGGTGCTCTCCGCGCTCCAGGACAGGGCCATCGCCTACGACGACACCTCCCGGGACTTCCTCGACAACATGGAGCTGAAGCAGGTCCTGTCGGAGGTCAAGAAGCGGACGCGGAGGAAGATCGACCTGGTCGGCTTCGACGCCTGCCTCATGAACATGCTCGAGCTGGCGTACGAGCTGCGCGGGGTGACGGACTTCGTCGTCGGCTCCGAGGAGAGCGAGCCAGGGGATGGCTGGCCCTACGACACCATCCTGGCGGACCTCGTGGCGAAGCCGGGGATGTCCGCGCAGGAGTTGGGCTCCACCATCGTCAAGCGCTACGTGGAGTCGTACGCGCGCGAGGAGGTGACCCAATCGCTGCTGGACCTGCGGCAGGCGCCCAAGATGGCGGAGGCGGTGGACGCGCTCGCCTCC
The DNA here is from genome assembly GCF_000733295.1 of Archangium violaceum Cb vi76. GTDB lineage: Bacteria > Myxococcota > Myxococcia > Myxococcales > Myxococcaceae > Archangium > Archangium violaceum. The sequence continues at coordinate 16,476 of NZ_JPMI01000063.1, forward strand.
GTGATGTTGACGCTCATCAAGAATCCCATGGGGTTCGTCGCGGTGCATCGCGCCATCAAGGCCACCCAGGCCTATGCCTTCCCGGACTTCATCGACCTGGGCGATCTGGTCAATCAGCTCCTCAAGGAGCTGAAGAAAGTCAGCCCGGCGATGGAAGAACACACCCTCGCGCTGCTGAAGAAGGGGCCCGACCTCCTCCGCTCGTTCGTCGTCGCCGAGGCCCACAAGGGAAAGACGGTGGCGCGCTCGACGGGAGTCACCATCTACTGCCCTACCCCGCGCAGCTCGGTGTCGGTCGTCTATGACCGCCTCGCCTTCGCGAAGAAGACGCACTGGGACGACTTCATCCAGGCCTATGCCTGAGGTGCCGGGAGACGGGTCGCGGGGTGAGTTCTGTCCCCGGGGAACGAGCCCGGAGACGGAGCGGGCATGCGCCGTGCTCGCACGAGAGGCCCCTGGATGGATTGCCTCGCGTGCCCGGCACCCCGAACTTCGAGAGAGGGCAGAGGCCCACCGCCGAAGGAGGGGCACCATGTCGCACCACCCGCCAGAGCCGCCCGCGTCCGGCACGGACCGGACGGAAGACTCCCGCGAGGACTCCCGCGAGC
>NZ_JPMI01000064.1 GCF_000733295.1 Archangium violaceum Cb vi76
TTCCCGAGCCCGGGGAGCACGGCGGCGTCCCCTGGTCCGCCCGTCTGCGCGTGCGCGACGTGATGAGCCGGAAGGTGTCCACCCTCCGGGCGAGCGAGGAGTTGTCCGTGGAGGAGCTGCTCAAGAAGTTCCGCCATGTCCAGCACCTTCCCGTCGTCGGTGCGAACAACCGCCTCATGGGCATGCTGACGCGGATGGATGTCCTCGAGGAGGCGGTCCACTCGGGGAAGGAGCGCTGGGTCCGGGTGAGGAAGCTGATGTCCTGCCCGGTGCAGAGCATCTCCGAGAATGAGGACCTTCCCGCGGCCGCGCGGACGATGCGTGGAGCCCACCTCCACTCGCTCGTGGTGGTCGATGCGAACGGGTTCATGGTGGGCATCCTGACCGATGGAGATCTGCTCTCCGCCATGGCGGGCGAGCAGGTGCCCTCCCCCAGCGGCCCGTGGGAGCTGCCCGTCGACGCGCTGATGACACCCGCTCCGCTCGCGCTCGGACCGGATGCGCGGCTGGACGAGGCGGCCTGGACGCTCATCTACGGGGGCGTGCGGCACCTGCCCGTGGTGGATGAGGAGGATCGGCTGGTGGGCATCATCTCCGAACGCGACCTGCGTCAACGGCTGGGTGGGACGGCCCGGGAGTGGCCCCGTGCCGCTCGCGAAGTACTGGAGGAGCGGGTGGGCGAGGTGATGACGTTGGAGCCGCTCGTCCTGCGCTCCGGTGCCTCCCTGTCCCAGGCCCTGGAGCTCTTCACCGACGAGCGGGTGGGTGCGCTTCCGGTGGTGGACGAGGACCAGCGGGTGTTGGGAATCCTCTCGTACATCGATCTGCTGCGCTGGCTGCGAGCTCAACTGGGTGACGTACGGGCACGGGAGCGGGAGGGGGGCGAGCCGCTCGCGCCTCACTAGGGTTGTAGAGCGCCCAGGAACATGAGGGCCACTGGTGGTGCACAACCGGACTACACTTGCCCGCCGTGCCAGCGGACGACAACCGGAAACCAGGGCCCACGGCGTCACCCGACGCGCAGTGGGGCAAGGGAACACGAGCCCACGAGGAGCGCATCTTCCTGGAAGGAGCTCGGCCCCGGGGTTCGGAGCTGGCCCGGGCGCTGCGCATCTTCAGCGAGTGCATCAAGGGCTTCCGGACACTGCACTTCGTGGGCCCGTGTGTGACGGTGTTCGGCTCGGCCCGCTTCGGCCCCGACCATGGTGCCTACGAGCAGGCGCGGCGCCTGGGGGCGGAGATGGCCCGGCAGGGCTTCACGGTGATGACGGGCGGCGGACCCGGCATCATGGAGGCCGCGAACCGGGGCGCGCGCGAAGCCGGAGGCCGCTCGGTGGGGTGCAACATCCAACTGCCCCATGAGGAGAAGCCCAACGCGTACCTCGATACCTTCGTCGAGTTCCGTTACTTCTTCATCCGCAAGCTGATGCTGGTGAAGTACTCGTACGCGTTCGTGGCCTTCCCGGGCGGCTTCGGGACGATGGATGAGATCTTCGAGACGGCGGTGCTCATCCAGACAGGGAAGATCCGCGGCTTCCCGCTGGTGTTGATGGGCCGGGACTACTGGCAGCCGCTGTTGGACTTCCTGCGCGGGACGATGCTGGCCGCGGGGGCCATCGCCGAGGAGGACCTGAAGCGGCTGGTCGTCACGGACTCGGTGGAGGAAGCGGCCGAGCACATCCATGCATGCGTGGAGATCAGACCAGAGCTCCTGCGCGCGGGGATCCGGCGGAGCAGGTTGCTCGGCGAGCGCTGAGCGCGACCCGGAGGAGCGAGGCAGCAGGGAGCCCTCCCAGGCGGGATGGCCGCTCCGGCCCCACGTCCCATGCATACCTGACGTGCATGAAGATCCACCACCTCACGGCCGGGGAGAGCAGGACCGCGCGCCCCGTGCCGTGCCCTCCAACCAGGCGGGCCCGGGTGTTCGGACTGCTCGCGGCGGGGCTGCTCGCCGCCTCCAGCGCCCGGGCCGAGGCGCCTTCCGTGCCCGTGGAAATGGAGGTCTTCGTCCGCGAGGGCTGTCCGCGCTGCGAGGAGGCGAAGCGATTCCTCACCCAGCTCCAGGCCCAGAGGCCCGCGCTCCAGGTGTATTACCGCGACGTGGGGCGGGAACCCGAGGCGCTCGCCCGGCTCCAGGAGTTGGCCGGACGGCGGACCGCGGGTGCGCTCGGCGTGCCCGCCTTCCACGTGGCGGGGCGGCTCCTCGTCGGCTTCAACGGTCCCGAGACGACGGGCCGTCAGCTCGTGGCCCTCCTCGAGGGACAGGCCCCCGGAGCGCCGGACGCGGCCGTGTGTCCGGTGGGTGGAGAGTCCCCCGAGTGTCCGCCTGGAGCACCCCTGGATTCCATCGAAGCGCCGTGGGTGGGCCGGGTGAGCCTGAGGGACTGGGGCCTGCCCGCCTTCACCGTCGTCATCGGGCTGCTGGACGGCTTCAACCCGTGCGCCATGTGGGTGCTGCTGTTCCTGCTCTCGCTGCTCGTCAACCTGCGCAGCCGGCGGAAGATGCTCGCCGTGGCGGGCACCTTCGTGCTCACCAGCGGGCTCGTCTACTTCGCCTTCATGGCGGCGTGGCTCAACGTCTTCCTGTACCTGGGCCTCTCGCGCATCACCCAGGTGGTGCTGGGCGGGGTGGCGCTCGTCATCGGCGCGCTCAACATGAAGGACTTCCTGGCGTTCAAGCACGGGCCCTCGCTCTCCATCCCCGAGAGCGCGAAGCCGGGCTTGTATGCCCGCGTGCGGAGGCTCCTCCAGGCGAGGTCCCTGCTGCCCGCCATGGGCGGCGTGGTGGCACTCGCCTTCCTCGTCAACCTCGTCGAGCTGGCCTGCACCGCGGGCCTCCCCGCCATCTACACCGAGCTGCTCGTCCTCCAGCACCTGCCTGGCTGGCGGTACTACGCGTACCTCGCCCTCTACAACGTGGCCTACATCCTCGACGACTCGGTGATGGTCCTCCTCGCCGTGGTGACGCTCGGGCACCACAAGCTCCAGGAGCGCGCCGGGCGCTGGCTCAAGCTGCTCAGCGGCTCGGTGATGGTGCTGCTGGGGTTGCTGCTGCTGCTCCGCCCCCAGTGGCTCACCTTCTAATCAGAGGAGGCACCTCCATGCTATTTCGTACCTGGGAACCGCCGGTGGAGGGCCTCTTCCTGGCCGGCCAGGGCGTGGTGTCCATGGGAAGCTCGCTCAGGAGACGGCCTCGAAGAGCTCCTCCTCCTGGGCGAAGTGGAGCTGGAGGATGGCGCTCAGGCCATAGAGGAGCCGGCGCAACTCGCGCTGCTCGGCGGCATCCGGCCCGTCCTCGGACACGTCCGACACCCGCCGTTCGAGGAGCCGGCCCAGGTGGGCGATCTCCCGGTGGGTGTGGCTCATGCTGCCCAGCGGATCCTCCCCGCCCAGCAGCCGGGCCAGGGTGGGATAGAGCTCGGTCTCGTCCCGGCGCTCGTGGGGGAGCAACCGCGCCTCCAGCAACCCTTCCAGTGCCAGCAGCTCGGCCCTCTGCCGCCGTGGCTCCAACACCTCCAGCCGATCCGCCAGGGACTGGATGTGCTCGAGCACGGGGCGCAGCTCCTGGTGCTCGGCCTTGAGCCGGGCCACCGTTTCGGCCGGGAGCACGTGGTGCGATGGGAGCAGGCCGCCCCCGCGCAATGCTCGCAGGGCGTTGAGGATGGCCGCCGCGTCGATGCCCTCCTGGAGGATCGCCCCCGCCACCGGACCCAGCAGGCCCACGGCCGCGACCCCCATGGCCACCAGGGACAGGCCCATCCCCATCAGCACGCTCTGCAACGCGATGGCGCGCACCCGGCGGGCCATGAGCAGCGCCTCCACGAGCCGATCCAACCGGTCCACCAGCACCACCACGTCCGCGGCCTCCGAGGACGCGCCGGAGCCGCGCGCGCCCATGGCCACGCCCAGGTCGGCCGCCGCCAGCGCGGGCGCGTCGTTGATGCCATCTCCCACCATGAGGGTGACGCCCGCCGTGCGCTCGGTGAGCACGGCCTGGACCTTCTCCTGGGGACTGCGCTCGGCGAGCACCCCGTCCACGCCCAGCGCCGAGGCGATGATGCCAGCCACCTCCGCCCGATCCCCACTCACCATGACGAGCCGGCTCACCCCCGCCTTGCGCAGCAGGCGCAGCGCCCGGGGCGTCTCGGGGCGGATTTCATCGGCGAGCAGCAGCGCCCCGGCCAGCTTCCCGTCGAGGGAGACGAAGACGCCCGAGCACCCCTCGTAGCCCATGCGCCGCAGCACCGCGCGCGCCCACGGCGAGGGAGGCCCCGCGTCCTCCACCCAGGCATGGGTGCCGAGCTTCAGCCGATGGCCGTCCACCACGCCGCTCATGCCGGCGCCTGGAGTCTCCGCGGACTCCGTGGGCAGCGACAGGGCCAGTCCCCGCTCTCGCGCGGCGGAGACGATGGCACCGGCCATGACGTGCTGGGAGACCTGCTCCAGCGAGGCGCTCAGCCGCAGCAGCGCCTCCGGCTCCGCGTCTCCCGTGGCCTCGATGGCCACCAGCCGGGCCTGCCCGGTGGTGAGGGTGCCCGTCTTGTCGAACAGCAGGACACGGGCGCGGGCGAGCGTCTCCAGGGCGGCCCCGTCCTTGATGAGCACGCCGCGCCGGGCGGCCCGGGAGATGCCGGAGACGATGGCCACCGGGGCCGCGAGGATGAGGGGACAGGGGGTGGCCACCACCAGCACGGCGAGCGCGCGCACCGGATCCCCCGACAACACCCAGGCCAGCGCGGCCAGGACGAGCGTGAGCGGAACGAAGAGCAGCGCGTAGCGATCGGCCATGCGCACGAAGGGGGCCTTGGAGGCCTGGGCGGATTGCACCAGCCGCACCACCCCCGCGTAGGTGCTCTCGGCCGCGGAGGTGAGGACACGCAGCTCGAAGGGCGGACCGGCGTTGACGGGGCCACTGCGCACCCGCTCGCCCCGCGGGTGCGACACGGGGAGCGACTCGCCCGTGAGGGCCGACTCGTCGAGCACCGCCTCGGCGGAGAGCACCAGCCCATCCACCGGAATCACCTCGCCCCCCTTGATGAGCAGGCGCTCGCCGGGCCGCAGCGCGTCCACCGGCACCTGCACGAGCCCGCCATTCTCGAAGCGGGTGGCCACCTTGGGCGCCCGGCCGAGCAGCGCCGTCAACTCCCGCCGCGCACGGGCGCGGGCATGCTCCTCCAGGGCCCTTCCCGAGGAGAACATGAGGGCGATGATGATGCCCGCGAGGTACTGGCCGAGCGCCAGGGCTCCCCCCATGGACAGCAGGGCGACGATGTCCACTCCGGTGCGGCCCCGGCGCAGGTCATCGACGATGGACACCGCCACCACGAGCAGCACCGGCACGGTGCCGGCCGCCCAGGCGAGCTCCATGAGCCGGGGCTGACCGAGCCACCACGCCAGGCCCCCCACCAGCAGCCCTCCGGCCGATACCCCCAGCGGCCCCGCGCTCCTGAACCAGGAACTCCTCATGCCAGACAACGTAGTCCCCGCGTGCTGGCTGAAGGACGGGGGAGCACCGCCTGCGCCAGGGTGACCCCCTGGTCCGGGAGCGGGTGATGTGGAAGGCAGGGCGGACCGTGCCTCGCATCCGCATCGTCCATGGAGACGAAAGGAGCGCACATGGACCGGCCGAGCGGCGACACCAGGCCCATCCTGAATGCCCGCAGGGATACTCCCGACTTCCGGGACCGTCTCTATGAGGCCACCCTGGTGGAGGTGCCCCCCGTCCTTTCGTTGGAGGAATACCAGGCGTACGGCGTGCCCATCCTGGATCAGGGCCAGGAGGGCGCGTGCACGGGCTTCGGCCTGGCCACGACCGCCAACTACCTGTTCCGCAAGCTGGGGCGCAGGCAGGGCAACGGCTCCCGGCCCGAGCCGCCGTGCGTGAGCCCGAGGATGTTCTACGAGATGGCCCGCCGGTACGACGAGTGGCCGGGAGAGAAGTACGACGGCTCCAGTTGTCGAGGGGCCCTCAAGGGCTGGCACAAGCACGGCGTCTGCACGGAGCAGCGGTGGACGTACGAGGCCCCCTGCGCGCAACCCGGCGTGCTGACGGATGAGCGCGCGGCCGACGCCATGATGCGCCCGTTGGGCGCCTACTACCGCGTCAACCACAAGGACCTGGTCTGCATGCACAGCGCGCTCGCGGAGGTGGGCATCCTCTACGCCTCCTGCGCGGTGCACTCGGGCTGGATGACGGTCGGCGGCGACGGGCACATCCATCGCAGCACCCAGCTCGAGGGCGGGCATGCGTTCGCCATCGTCGGCTACGACGCGGAGGGCTTCTGGATCCAGAACTCCTGGGGCCCGGGGTACGGCAGACAGGGGTTCTGCCACCTCACCTACGACGACTGGCTGGCCAACGGTTCGGACGTCTGGGCGGTGCGCCTGGGCGTCCCCATCAGCCGCCAGGCCGCGGCACGGGTCACCGGGAAGACCCGCACCGCGGCCGCGGGTAGCCATGAGAGCTATGCCTTCGCCGAGCTGCGCCCGCACATCATCAGCCTCGGCAACAACGGCACCCTGCGCTCGGGCGGTACCTACGGAACGAGCCGGGCCGACGTCCAGCAGATCCTCGAGCAGGACTTCCCACGCATCACCCGGCACTGGTCCCGGAAGCGGCTGATGCTCTACGCACACGGCGGATTGGTGGACGAGTCCGCGGCGGTGCACCGGGTGGCGCTTCACCGGGAAACGCTGCTGAGCAGACACATCTATCCGCTGGAATTCGTCTGGAAGAGCGGCTTCCTGACGACGCTGCACAACATCATGCGGGACGCCTACGGCCGGCGCTCGCCCGAGCGGATGCCTCACGGGCTGAAGGAGCTCATGGAGGACCGGTTCGACGACATGCTCGAGCCGCTGGCGCGCCGGCTCGGAGGAAGGGCGCAGTGGGAGGAGATGAAGGAGAACGCCACGCGGGCGACGACCTCGGCGCGTGGCGGGGCCCGGTTCCTCGCCGGGCTCCTCGCGGAGCTGCTCGGGAAGGATCCCTCGATCGAGCTCCACCTCGTCGGACACAGCGCGGGCGCGGTCTTCCAGGCCCCGCTGGTGCAACTGCTGGCGAGCCAGGGGCGGATCGACCACGGCCCCATGGAGGGCGAGACGGGCCATGGGCTGCCCATCGCCTCCTGCACGCTCTGGGCCCCCGCCTGCACCACCCAACTCTTCAAGGAAACGTACCTGCCGCTCCTCGAGAGCGGCGGCATCGACCAGCTCACGGTGTTCACCCTGACCGAGGAGGCCGAGTGCGACGACACGTGCCTGGGCCTCTATCGCAAGTCGCTGCTCTACCTGGTCTCCAACGCCTTCGAGACGATCCCCCGCATCTCCCGCAACGCCCATGCCCGAGGCGAGCCGCTGCTGGGCATGGCCACCTTCATCCAGCGCGACGAGACACTCCGCGCGCTGTTCCAGGACAAGGCCCGGTGGGTGCTCTCCCCCAATGACGTGGCGCACGACCAGCCCGGTGCGTCCCGCGCCAAGAGCCATGGCGGCTTCGACGACGACGAGGCGACGCTGCGCTCGACCATCACCTACATGGAGCAGGTCTCGGCGCGGGTGGGCAGACGGAATGCCACGCGACCAGAGCCCGTCCCCGCCCCGGCGTGAGCAGACCCCATCCGAAGGGAGGCCGCATGGCCAACGAGCAGATGACCCCGGCGCTGAGGAGCCTCGTGGCGAGGCATCCACCCATGGACACCGAGCGGCTCTGGAATGAGATCTCCGAGGCTGCCTGGAAGATGCCCGCCTCCCGGGGGGAGAAGGAGCTCCCGGGAGAGCGCGTGGCCCGGCTGCGCGAGCGGCTGCACGGGGAGCTCATCGCGTTCCACCAGCGGCTGCGCATCACCCCCTACACCGCGGGGGACATGCCGTGCGCACCGGGATGCGCGCTGTGGCGGGTGGACATTCCGCTGACGCTCTTTCCCAAGAGGGATCAGGGCTTCTCCCGGCTGGAGTGCCTGGTGGAGTTCCGCACGGACAACGAGCGCACGGACTGCTTCCGAGTCCTCAGGCTCTTCCCCGAGGAGCGGAGCACGGTCCAGGCGCACGCGGAGATGGGCGCCGCGCTGGCGGTGGACATGGGCGCGAAGGTGGGCGTGCCGCTGCCCGTGATGCCGGGGCTGGTCCTCACGGACAAGGTGGCCGCACGGGTCTACGGCAAGACCGAGCTCGGCCCGTTCATCTACGAAGCACGCCGCACCTGCGTGGAGACGGAGATAGTCGAGGGCATCAGCGCGCGCTGGCGGCTGGATGACACGAGCTCGCCCGAACGTGTGGGGGTGGAGAGCCATCAACTCTCGGTGGTGCTGGAAGTGAAGCAGGGCGCCCCTCCCCTCCACGCCGCGGGCTACCTGGAGGCCTACAGCGACATGCACTGGCTGACCGCGACGGTGGGCAGCTTCTGGCAGAACCTGAAACAAGCCCTGCGCGATTTCTTCAAGCGCGGCGCCCCGGTGGAGGCCTACGCCGACTGGGGGGACATCCTGGCGTCCTACACCGCCTCCGCGGGGAAGCAGGCGGGGTGAGCGAAGGAGGACAGCGGGGTACGGGGCGGACGAGCGGCCAGCCCGGCGGATTCCAGACTGGGGGAGGTCCCTGCGATGTCCGAGCCTGATGGCCGTGCTCCTGACTTCCAAGCAGCTTTCGAGGCGGCCCCGGTCCCCTTCCTCATCCTCTCCCCGGATCCACCGCGCTTCACGATCATCGCGGTGAGCGAGGCCTACCTCCGCGCGACCATGACACGCCGCCAGGACATCCTCGGCCGCGGTCTGTTCGAGGTGTTTCCCGACAATCCCGCCGATCCCTCGGCCACCGGTGTGCGCAACCTCCGGAGCTCGCTCGAGCGCGTGCTCCACGGCCGTGCACCGGATGCCATGGCGGTGCAGAAGTACGACATCCGCCGGCGGGAAGGCGGCTTCGAGGAGCGGTACTGGAGCCCGCTGAACACGCCGGTGCTGAACGCGCGGGGCGAGGTCACCAGCATCATCCACCGCGTCGAGGACGTGACGGAGCTCGTCCACATCCAGCGGCAGGGGCTCGAGCAGACGGCGGTGATGGATGCCCTGCGCACGCGCACGGGCGAAATGGAGGTGGAGATCTACCAGCGCGCGCAGCAACTGCAGGAGGCCAATCGCCAGCTCCGCGAGGCGAATGAGGAGCTCGCGAGGCATCGGGCCCGCGCCGAGGACTCCGAGGAGCGCATCGCGGGCGTCCTCGAGAGCATCACCGACGCGTTCTTCGCCGTGGATGACCAGTGGCGCTTCACCTACGTCAACCGGCGCACGGAGGAGCACCTCGGGCGTGGCCGCGAGCAGCTGGTGGGCAAGGTGCTCTGGGACGTGTTCCCCGAGACGTGGGACTCCTCCATCGGCCGGGAGTACCGCCGGGCCATGCAGGAGCAGAAGCCAGTCGAGTTCGAGTCCTTCTCCACCGTTCTCAACAGGTGGATCCAGGTCCACGTGTATCCCACGCCGCAATCGCTCTCGGTGTACTTCCATGACGTGACCGAGCACAGGCGGATGCGCGAAGCGCTGCGCGAGAGCGAGCTCCGCTACAGGGCGATCTTCGACCACAGCATGGATGGAGTGCTCCTGACGGCGCCGGATGGGCGCATCTTCATGGCGAACCGGGCCGCCACCGAGATGTTCGGCTACACCGAGGAGGAGTTGAGGAGGCTGGACCGGCGGGCCGTGGTCGAGCCCTCCGACCCACGGCTCCAGGCCGCGCTCGAGGAGCGGCGCCGCAGCGGGCGATTCCGCGGTGAGATCACCATGAAGCGCAAGGATGGCTCGCGCTTCCCGGTGGAGCTCTCCTCCTCCATCTTCCGCGACGACCACGGCGCGGAGTGGACGAGCATGTTCATCCGCGACATCTCCGAGCGCAAGGCGCGGGAAGAGGAGCGGGAGCGGCTCCATGCACAGCTCGACGAGGAGCGGCGCTGGCTTCGCACGGTGCTCGACACCGTGCCCCTCGGCATCATCCTGATCGGGCCGGAGGGGAACGTCCTCTCCAATCCCCGGACCGACGAGCTCTTCGGCATCAAGCTCTCGCCCGAGCGTGGCACCACCCAATACGCCAACCTCGTCCTCTTTCCCGACGGCACCCCCGTGCCGCGCGAGCAGCTCGTCTCTTCCCGCGTGCTTCGAACCGGAGAGACCGTCATTGGCGCGGAATTCATCGTCGAGCGCCCCGATGGCACGCGCTTCCCCATCCTCGGGAGCGCGGCCCCCATCCGCAATTCCGAGGGACGCATCATCGGCGCCATTGGCGTGCTCCAGGACGTGAGCGAACGCATGAAGGCGCAGGAGGCCCTCCGGACGCGCGAGCAACTCTTGAGCGGTATCTTCGAGCTCATCCCGGTGGGGATCCGCGTCGCGGACATCACTGGACGCATCATCCGCACCAACCCCGCCGCCACGCGGATCTGGGGGGCGAGCGGCGCGCGCACATCCGACATGCGCGAATACAAGGGCTGGCACGCCGATACCTGCGAGCCCCTCGGCGCGGACGACTGGCCCCTCACCCGCGCACTGACGAAGGGGGAGACCTGCCTCGGAGAGCTGATCCGGATCGAGTGTCCCGATGGCAGCCGGAAGGTCCTCATGAAGTCCGCGCTGCCGCTCCATGACGCGCAGGGCAGGCCCTCGGGAGCCATCGCGGTGGATGCGGACGTGACGGACTTGAAGGAAACGGAAGAGGCCCTTCGCCGCGCGGTGCGCTCACGCGACGACATCCTGGGCATCGTCGCCCACGATCTCCGGAATCCACTCAATGGCATCCTCCTGCAACTTCAACTCCTGCGCCGCCGGGGCCAACCCCTCGAGCTCCGGGAGCTCCCCGCGCTCGATGCCATCCAGCGCAACGCGAACCGGATGAACCGGCTCATCCAGGATCTGCTCGATGTCGGGCGGATGGAGGCCGGGTCGCTCTCCCTCCAACGTGCCCGTGTCTCCCCGCGGAGGCTCCTGGCCGAGGTGCTCGAGACCCAGAGGCCCCTCGCCTCGGAGCAATCCCTGGACCTCCGGCTCGACGTGCAGGGCGAGCCACCGGAGCTATGGGGTGATCGGGATCGGCTCGCCCAGGTGCTGGAGAACCTCATTGGCAATGCCATCAAGTTCACTCCCCGGGGGGGACACATCCGGGCCGGCGCCGGAACCCGGGGAGGTGAGATCCTTTTCTGGATCACCGACAGCGGGCCCGGCATTCCCGCCGAGCACCTGCCCCACCTCTTCGATCGGTTCTGGCAGGCCAACCGGACGGACAAGCGTGGAGCGGGGCTCGGGCTCACCATCGCCCGGGGCATCATCGACTCCCATGGGGGGCACATCTGGGCCGAGAGCCGGGTGGGCGCCGGAGCGACGTTCTTCTTCACGGTTCCGGCGGCTCACGCCGCCGATTCCTTGAGTGCCTAGGGCTGCCCGGCCATGGCCTCACGCCGCTCGGGAGGCGCCGCGGCCACCGGAAGCGTGAAGCGGAAGGTGGAGCCCCCGCCCGGGGTGCTCTCCACCCAGATGCGCCCACCATGTGCCTCCACCAGCCCCTTGCAGATGGTCAGCCCGAGGCCCGCCCCCCTCTGGTCCCGGGCATCCGCCTGCCAGAAGCGATCGAACACGCGCCCCTGCTGCGCGGAGGAGAGGCCCGGGCCGGAGTCCCGCACCCAGAAACACACGTGGGTCCCCTCGAGCGCCGCCCCCACCTCCACCAGGCCTTCCAGCGGCGTGAACTTGAGGGCATTGCCCAGCAGGTTGGAGAAGACCTGGAGCACCCTGTCCCTGTCCGCCAGCACCTGGGGCAGGTCCATCCCCACCGCCCCGCGCAGCGCGTGCCGCTCCGCCAGCGGCCGGACCCCGCCGAGCGCCTCGTTCACCAGCGTCTCGGGGCTCTCCCGGGTCGGCTGCACCGACAGCCTTCCCGCCTCCATGCGCGTCACGGTGAGCAGATCCTCCACCAGCCGGTCCATGCGCCGCACCGAGGTCTCGATGTTCGACACCACGTTCTGCATCGAGTCGGGGAGCGTCGCGGCCTTCAGCTTGAGTCCGAGGCTGTGGGCCTGCAGGAGGATGGCGTGCAGCGGGTTGCGGAGATCATGCGCCACCACGCCCAGCATCTCGTTGCGAGCGCGCGTGGCCTCCCGGGCCGTGCGGTACAGGCGCGCGTTGTCGATGGCCAGCGCCGCGCGCCGCGCCAGCTCCTGCGCGAGCGCCAGGCTCTCCGGGCCCTGCCGCCGCTTGGACTGCTCCACCATGATCATCAGGATGGCGCCCACCACCTCCCCCCGCGCGCAGAGGGGAACGCACAGGTACGAGCGCATGCCCAGGCGCAGGAGCATGCGGTGGTGCTCCTCGTCGTGGGCGAGGGCGCGCACCTGCTCCGGGGAGAGCTCGCGCACCAGCTCGCTCTGCCCGGTGCGGATGACGTGGCCCACGCCCGACGGTGCGTCGAGCCGCACGGGGTAGCGTTGCCGGATCTCCCGGACGAACGCGGTCATGTGGGGATCCACGTGCTCGACGGCGGCGATCCCCACCTGGTCCTCCGGGGTGCGCAGGTACACCACGCAGGCGTCCGCCAGGTCCGGCACCGTCAGGCGGGCCACCTGCCGGAGCGTGGCCTCGTAGTCGATGGACTCGGCCAGCAGCGCGCCGGCGGCGGCGAGGAAGCGTTGCTCGCGCTCGATGCGGTGGCGTTCCGTCACGTCCCTCAGCGAGACGATGGAGAGGCGCTCCGGGCCGTCGCCGAGCTCGGCGATGGAGGCCTCGGCGGGGAACTCCTCTCCGTTCTTGCGCCGGCCGAACACCTCGCGCCCCGCGCCCATCGGCCGGTGGTGCTCGGGCAGCAACATGTCCAGCGGAGCCCCCACCACCTCCGAGCGCGAATAGCCGAAGGTGGCCTCCGCCCCGTCGTTGAAGAGGAGGATGTGCTGGTGCTCGTCCACGACGAGCGTGGCGTCCGCGGCGAGGGAGAAGATGCCCGCGAAGCGCGCCTCGGAGCGGCGCAGGGCCTCCTCCATGCGCAGGCGGTCGGTGATGTCGCGCCCTTCCGGGACGATGTACGTCACCTGGCCATTCTCGAAGACGGGGTTGAGCGAGAAGTCGATGGTGGCCACCTGGCCGCCATCTCCGAGCACCTCGGCCTCATAGCGCACGAAGCGGCCCTGACTGGCCTCGGCGATGGCCTGGCGCAGCCGCTCCTGCGTGCGGGGCGTCAGCGTCCACCAGCGTGCCTCCCAGAAGGGGCGCCCCACCACGTCCGAGCGCTCCAGGCCGCCAAAGTCCAGGGCGCTGGCGTTGGCCTCGAGCAGCGTCCCGTCGGGCGACAGCAGGCCGATGAACTGGAAGGTGTGGTTGAAGATGGCGCGGAAGCGCTCGTCGCTGCGCCTCAGGGCATGGGTGTCCAGGAGCAGTCCATCCTCGCGGCGCTTGCGCTCGGTGATGTCGCTGCCCGTCCACACCATGCGGGGGTCCCGCCCGCCGAGCGGCGCCAGCGCTCCACACGACCAGGCAATCCAACACCGCTCGCCATGGTGCATGCGGGCGGTGGCCTCCTCCACCCGGGTGGGCGCTCCCGCACGCGCCGTGGTGAAGGCCTCGCGCAGGGGCGCGGAGTCGTCGGCCGCCAGGGGGGTGCGCCACAGGGGCATGCCCCGCACCTCCTCGAGCCGGCAGCCGGTGAACACCCCACAGGCCGCGTTCCACCAGTGCACCGCGCCCAGCTCATCCAACACCACGACGAACGCGCGGACCTCGTCCAGCAATGCGAACTCCTCTTCCGTGCGCATGTCGCGCCCCCCCGGTCAGGTTGTCAGAGGGTGGAACGCGCCGCTCCAGCCTCGACAATCCTTGTACGTTAACGCCTACCGGGGATTTGACCGCAAGTGCCCCCCTCCTCTTCCGAGAGTGCGTCCAGCCAGGAAGAACCCCAAGGAACAGTCCTGGACAAACCCTGGACTCCCGTGCCTTCGCGCGGCGAGGCTCACACCACGATCTCCCGCTTTGGCAGGGCGGTGAGCGACACCGGTCCGGTCTCGTCGGCGTAGCAGAGGGCGAGGTAGACGAGCGTGAGCGGCAGGGTGAGGATGGTGGCGAAGGCGGTCAGCCCAGCCACCGCTCCGAGCACCGCCAGGACGAGCCAGTTGAGGAAGTAGCTCGCCCAGTCGCTGCGGGCGCGGAAGATGCGGCCACTCTCGGAGAGCGCATCACCCACACTCCGGCCATCGGCGACGAGCATCGGCGCATGGAACCAGTAGAGCGACAGGAGCACCCCCGGCACGATGAGCAACATGTATCCGATGGTGATGGGAATCCCCATGGCCAGGGTGATTCCCCAGCTCTTCAGGAAGTTGCCCTGCCGGTCATAGGCTGCCTGCCAACGGACGCGACGGCCGCCGCGGTAACACTCGAGCGTCTCCTGCAGCAGGTTGAGGGCGAGCCAGGGAGCGGGAATGACGAGGAGCGAGCCCACGAGCACCACCAGCGTCCCGAGCAACAACCCCTCCACATTGGCCAGGAAGAAGTCCCACGTCCGCTTGAAGCGTTGATCAATCCGCGAGTCCAACATGATCCCACTCCTTCGGGAAAAGACAGGTTCCTTGTACGGAATCCCTGGCAACCCGTTGTGACTCCCCTCGTCCAGCGGAAGCAAGCCCCCGCCAGGCCGCCCGGTCCGGTAGTCGGCACATTCCAGCCGAGTGGGCTTGCCCCGATTACGTGGGCAGGGGGGCGGGTCCGCGCTTGCCGGGATCCCACACGAACTGCTCGGTGGGCGTGAGCACCATGTTCGTCAGCCCATGCCGCTCCACGAAGGACTTGAAGCGCTCGGAGACGACGATTTCTCCCGGCATGCCGCGAGGGCGGAAGATGTCCTCTCCGCTCCACGTCTCCGGCTCCAGGACGAAGCCGTTGATGGCACTGATCCCCCCGGAACGGCACTCCGGGCAGGTGGGAGTCCTGTGCGTGCGGACACGGTTGAGCACCAGATCCACCGCCGCCCGGCCGAAACGGGACGAAACGACATGATAGCGAGGCACTTTGATGGGTTTGAGCGCCCGCTTTCCCCTGCGGCGCACCCGGACGACCTCCACGGGGTGAAAGCCCTCCAGCCCGGTGAGCCCCTCCGCCCGGAAGGCCTCGGCGAATCGCTCGGAGATGAGCAGGTCATACGCCGAGTTCTTGATGAAGTCCCCGAGTTCCTCTCCATGCAGTTCCAACTCGACCCGGTAGGGAGGAAGCCACTTCAACAGCCCGATGAAGGTGCCGCATTGTGGGCAGCGAGGAGCCTCCCCGAGGTTGACGGGCTCGACCGTGTCGACATCGGCATCGTAGCGGGACCTGAGTGCCCCCTCTGTCAGCACGAAGAAGCGCGGAGACTCAGAGGATTCGGAGACCATCGGGGAACCTCGCTAGCATCTCAGGGCGGCTGTAGATCTCGCGCAACTTGTCCATGAACGCCCCGGGTGTTGCATCGGGGGTCTTGTCGAGCCAGTCAACGACTTCATCGTCCACGTCGCGGTGCCACTGCTGATAGCCGCAGTGCGACTGCTCGTCCTTGGCCCGCGCCCTGAAACGCGGGTCCCGAGGTTTGTAGAGCCCCTTGAGAATGGGGTGCCGATCGAGCGCCTTGGCAATGGGCCGGGAGATGAGGTGGTGCTCCTGGCCCTTGCACTGGGGCGGCTCGGAGGATCCCAGCGCCTGGGACAAGGACTCCGCCGCCGCATGAAGCTCCCGCTGCTTCTGTTGCTTCTTCTCGTCTGCCTTCCCCGCCATCCGAGAGGACTGCTCCAGCGCCTCCAACTCGTCCTGAACCTCCACCAGTACCCGCGCGGCCCTCACCGCGTCGTCCGTGACGAGTGTCACGCACGCACTCACCATGCCGTGCTTGCAGTGACACACCGCCGACATCTCTCCGGGCGTGCAGACGACGAGCTGCGACAGCACCATCAACAGCAGACTCGAGAGCATCAGGCTTCTCCTTCAAGGGTTTTCGGACGTGTCTGCATGATGGGGGGGCGTGAGAGCCGCCTTCTTTACCAGGACTTCGCCGAAAAGAAGGATGGGTCCATTGCAGGGGACTCCCCTCCTCCGTATGTCATGTTCATCTCCGAGGAGCCCCCATGGCCGACCCCACCCAACCCACGTTCCTCGAAATCTCCGAGACGGTCCGCCGCCTCGAGGAGATGCTCGACCGCGTCCCGGATCCGCTCGCCCGGGACATCCGCCAGAAGATCACCCACCTGCGCGCCCTGCTGCTCGAACAGCGCTCGCCCAACCTCGTCCTCGTGGGCCGCCGCGGCGCCGGCAAGTCCTCCCTCATCAACGCCTTCTTCGGCGCCCGCGTCGCCGAGGTCGGTCACGTCAAATCCCAGACCGGCCAGGGCCGCTGGTTCGATGTCCAGGGCGAGCTCGGCACCCTCTCCATCCTCGACACACGCGGCCTCCAGGAGGGCTCCCGCCCCAAAGAGGCCGACGCCGCCGCTACCCCCTTCGACTCCATCCTCGCCGAGGTCCGCCGCAAGGCCCCCGACGCCCTCCTCTTCCTCATCAAGGCCTCCGAGGTCGACTCCGCCATCGACGCCGACCTCGATGTCCTCACGCAGCTCGCCTCCGCCGTCGAGCAGGCCCACGGCTTCCGCCCTCCCCTCATCGGCGTCGTCACCCACTGCGATCTGCTCGAGCCCAAGCGCACCGACCTCCACCTCTCCGACGCGCAGGACCCCGCCGAGCTCCAGGAGAAGCTCCGCCACGTCGAGGCCGCCGAGCGCCAGGTGCGCGACAAGCTCCGCTCCCGCCCCGAGCTGCGCGGCGAGCTCGTGAACGTCCTCGGCGTCTCCACCTACCTGTCCTGGCGCCCGGATGGGACGATCCGCTCGGATGAGCGATGGAGGCTGGGTGAGCTCGCCCAGGTGCTCTTTCGCGAGCTGCCCGAGCAGGGTCGGCTCGTCCTCGCCCGCGTGACGCGCGTGCGCTCCCTCCAGGAGGAGCTCGCCACCACCCTCACCCGTGCCATGGCCTCGCTCTGCATGGGCGTCGCCGCCGTCCCCCTCCCCGTCGCCGACATCATCCCCATCACCTCCGCCCAGCTCAGCCTCATCGCCGGCATCGGGTGGATCTCCGGCCGCCAGCTCGACCTCAAGGCCTCCGGGGAGTTCCTCACCGCCCTCGGCGTCAACGTGGGCGCCGCCTTCGCCCTGCGCGAGGCCGCCCGCGCCCTCGTCAAGTTCGTCTTCCCCGGCGCCGGCAATGTCGTCTCCGGCGCCGTCGCCTTCGCCGGCACGCTCGCCATCGGCACCGCCGCCCGCGCGTACTTCCTGCGCGGCGTGTCCGCCGAGGAGGCCCACCGGCTGTACCAGGCCACCCGCTCCTCCGCCGAGGCCCACCCCGAGCGCGCCCTGACCGAGGGCTGAACACAGGCCCTCGATACCCTCACCCCGTCCCTCTCCCGGGGGGCGAGGGGTGGGGGGCTCGCTCTCCTCCCTGGGGACACAGGGGCTCTTGGTTCTCGGTCAACTTGGAGAGTGAGCACTCACTTTCTTTTTAAAATCTCGGGCGCTACACTTCCTCCATGTCTGATTCGTCCCCGGGGCTGGAGGCGGCACCTCGCGTCCGGCGTACCCAGCAGGAGCGGCGGGACTCCACCCGCCTCAAGCTGCTCGAGGCCACCGTCGAGTGTCTCGTGGAGCTCGGCTATGCCCGCGCCACCACGCTCGCCGTGGCCCAGCGCGCCGGCATCTCCCACGGGGCCCTCTTCAAGCACTTCCCCACCAAGGCCGCCCTGCTCGGCGCCGCCGTCGAGCACCTCTTCCCGCGCATCATCGACGAGTACCGCTCCACCCTCGACGCCACCGTCCCCTCCCCCGGAGACCGCGTCGCCCAGGCGATCGAACGCCTCTGGTCCATCTACCAGCGCCCCGAGCTCCTCGCCGCCATCGAGCTGTACGTCGCCGCCCGCACGGATCCCGAGCTCGCCTCCGCGCTGAGCACCGTGGACCCGCCCCACCGCCGCCACCTCCACCGCGTCGCCCGCGAGCTCTTCCCCGACGTGGCCGCCACCCACCCCGGCTTCGACGCCATCATCGAGCTCATCCTCAACGCCGTGCAGGGCGCCGCCGTGGGCGGTGTCGCCCTCCCCGCCAATCCGGATCACCGGCGGATGCTCGCCCTGCTCGTCCAGCTCGCCCGCGGGGCGTTCTCCTCTCCACCCCCACCCTAGGGAGCCGCACCATGGCCGATCTCCAGTCCCTGGATCCCACCCAGCTCGCCACGCCGGCGTTCATCTTCCTCATGGGCGTGGAGATCCTCTGGCTCGCCCGGCACCGCCAGGAGGGCTACGCCGGCTACACCGTCAAGGACTCGGCGGCCAGCCTCACCATGGGCACCGTCTACTCCCTCATCTACATGCTCTGGAAGGGCGTGGAGTACGCCTTCTACTCCGTGCTCTACGAGCTCACGCCGCTGAGGATGGGCTCTGGGCTGCTGGCCTGGGTGCTGCTCTTCTTCGCCGAGGACCTCTGCTACTACTGGTTCCACCGCGTCCATCACGAGTCCCGCCTCTTCTGGGCCTCGCACGTGGTGCACCACTCCAGCGAGCACTACAACCTCTCCACCGCCCTGCGGCAGACGTGGACGCCCATGTCGGGTCTGCTCTTCTGGGCGCCCCTGCCGCTGCTCGGCTTCCACCCGGCCATGGTGCTCCTGGCCCATGCCATCAGCCTGCTCTACCAGTTCTGGATCCACACCGAGGCCATCGGCCGCATGGGGCCACTCGAGTGGGTGCTCAACACGCCCTCGCACCACCGCGTGCACCACGGCGCCAACCCGCGCTACCTGGACAAGAACTACGCGGGCATCCTCATCATCTGGGATCGGCTCTTCGGCACCTTCCAGGCGGAGGACGAGCGCCCCATCTACGGGCTCACCAAGAACATCCACACGTACAACCCGCTGCGCATCGCCTTCCACGAGTACGCGGCCATCCTGCGCGACGTGCTGCGCCCCAACCCGCTGCGCGTGCGCCTGGGGCTGGTGTTCCGCGGGCCGGGCTGGAAGCCGCCGGAGGCCTCAGTCCCGGCAACAGGCAATGGCGCCGTCCTGCGAGCGGAAGAAGGCGGTGGTCAGCTCCCGTCCCACCCAGGCGCATAGCACCTCGTAGGTCCGCCGCCGCGCGCCGCCCACGCGCGCGGGCTCGCGGATGAGCGACTCGGGGTGCCGGATGAAGACGTTGTAGCCGAGGATGAAGCCGTCCGAGCGCAGCACGGTGATGCCATCCGTGGCCATCATCCCGCGCAGCAGCTGCGCCGCCGAGCTCACCGCCGACGCCGCCTCCACCTCCCGCGTCTCGTGGTAGCGCATCACCCGCGCCACCATGTCGATGGGCTCCTCCAGCAACACGCCGTCCACGAACAGCGGCGAGCCCTCGCTCCTCCGGGGCAACACCGCCACCAGGGTGCCGTGCGAGGCCTGCATCGCCTCGAAGAGGACGCGCCGGTAGAAGTCCCGCGTGTAGCCGCGCGCCGGCTCCGGCACGTCCGCCGTCAGCCCCAGCGCCAGCTCGTCCATGGCCACCGTGGGCAGCGTCGACTCCACCCGCGCACCCGACAGGAAGACGTGCCGGTAGAGGCCGCCCATGGCCCTCAGCTCGATGACGTTCTCCGCGAGCTGCAACACCCCCACCATGCGCAACGAGCGGTCTCCCGCGCGGCGCATGCGCTCCAGCGGCGTCTCCACCAGCGGGAAGGGCTCCGTCCGGAACACCCCGTAGGCGAAGCCCTCCGGCACCAGCAGCATGTAGAGCGACCACCACCGCCCCTGCCCCAGCGGCGCGCACTGCTTGAGCGCCCGTTGGATCGTCTCCCGCGTCCGAGGCCCCCGGCCGATGGCCACCGGCTCCCGGCCCCCCAGCACCCGCAGCATCCCCTCCAGATCGTCCCCGAGGAACGCCACGGGGAAGAGCGGCTCGCCCTCCTCGCGGTAGCGCGAGAGCGTCACGATGAGCTCGCCGAGGGGATCTCCCACGTCCTCGGGGCTCAACCCCGTCTCATGGAGGAACGAACAGACCGCATCCGACAGCATGTGCCGGAAGGACAGGACCGGGGACTCTCCCGGAGCCAAAGTGCTCATGGACGCCCACACTGTAGCAGCCCTCGGGGGGGTTTGACGGATTGCTGTAATCCAAGAAAATTGGGACAATAGGGCTGCAAAGGGCTGTTGCCCCTGCACGGTCCCTACCCCCCCCGAGGTGGCTGTGAGTCAGCGAAGCGCAATCGCGGTGTTGGTCGATGGAGGCTCGCCCGCCGTGGTGCCGGGCAGGGCCATCGAAGTGGATGCCGGCGTGGCGCTGCCCGTGGCGTTCGGAGGACTGAGGAAGATCCTCCGGGCCTGCGAGGACGCGGCACCCGAGGCCGTGCGGCCCCTGGCGCTCCAGCGCCCGGCGGAGTGGAACCGGCTCTTCCCCGGCTCCATCCAGGGCGCGCCAGACTTGACGGACCTGGCGCTCACCCCGTCCGAGCGCCGGCTCCACCGCGAGTCCGAGCAGATGTTCTGGGTGCTCAACCTGGCGGCGCGCGCCATCGTGGAGACGCTGCGGGTGAGTGGACGGCCGCTCGTCATCCACGGCGCGGGCGAGTGCGATCTGGTCAGCCTGCGCGCGGTGATGCGCGCGGCCGAGTGGGGCCGGCTGGAGCAGTTGGAGGGCCGCATCCTGCTCACCGGCTGGAACGCGCGCCGGCCGCACTACGCGGCCTTCTTCGAGCAGCGGCGGAGGGACTTCCTGGGCTCGCTGTGCGAGCGCATGCGCACCACGCCGCCGGGGGGCGGAGTGGGCCCCGTGTCCGGCCGGGCGCTGGAGCCGGCGGTGGACCTGGAGGGCCGCTACCTGGGCGCCGTGGTGGACGACGACGCGCCGCTGGAGCACCGCATCGCCGCGGCGGTGCTCGCCATCCGCAGCTGCTTCTTCACCACCAACTACGAGGGCGCGATGCTCGCCGCCGAGCGCGGGCTGGCGCTGCTCGACGCGGCGGGGCCGGGACTCTCCACCGCGCGCGTGGCCGAGGGCTGGGACGCGCTCGACACGGGCTTCTCCACGCCGGCCATCGAGATCGACAAGAGCAGCCTGGGGGACGCGGAGGAGCTGCGCGTGCTCTTCGAGCGCGGCATCGGCGTGGTGCACGTCTTCACGGGCCAGCACGACGAGGCCCTGGAGGCGTTCGGCCGGGCGCTGGAGCGGAAGGCGCCGCCGGAGCGGCTGGCGCACATGCGCATGTTCCGGGCGCTCACGCGGACCAAGCGGCTGGCGCAGCTTCCGGATGCCCGCGCCGAGGTGGAGGCGGGAATCGCGCTGATGGCGGGGCTGGACACGCCGCTGCGCAAGCTGCACGAGGCGTGGCTGCGCAACGTGTACGCGCTCACGTACTTCCTGGAGAAGAAGCTGCCCCTGGCGCAGGAGCAGGAGAAGCTGGCCATGCGGTGCGTGGGAGACCTGCACGACGCGAGCGCCACGCACCTGAAGATCAACCTCATCTCCAACGCCAGCTACCTGCAGGAGACGGCGAGGAACTTCGCGGAGTCCATCGCCATCTGGAGGCGCTTCGAGAAGATCAGCGAGAACTGGGGCGCCAACTTCGCCAAGCACCACCGTTACCGGCTGGCCGCGCTGCAGATGGCCAATGGGGAGCGGGAGGCGGCCGTGGCCAGCTACACCGAGGCCTTCACGTGCGCTGGGGAGCTGGGAGATCCGCTGCACCAGCAGGTGATCGCCGCGGACCTGGGGCTGCACCTGCTGGGCACGGAGCCGGCCACCGCGGCGCAGTGGTTCTCACGGGCGGCGGAGCAGGCGCGGGTCATCGGAGATCCGCTGCGGGCGGCGCAGAGCCTCGCGGGACGGGCACTGGCCGAGGGCAGCGGGGATTGGACGGAGGCACTGCGCTGCGCCCAGGCGAGCACCACGACGCCAGCGGAGACGGAGCCGCTGGTACAGGCACTCTCACGCGGTGACGCCGAGGCCGTGCGCAAGGCCCTGCCCCGCGCGCGCAGCAAGCTCAACCGCCCCTTCGACGCGGTGAACCTCTACTGAGAAGAATGGGCCTGCTGTTCAGCCGAGCAGCGACCTCCCTGGCAACCAGGGAGGCCGTTGCCGGACCTGAAGGGCTCAGCGCAGCTGCACGAAGGAGAAGCTGACTCCGGGCAGGTTCGCCTTCACCGTTCCACTCTGATCCGTCAGATCGCGGAAGCTCGTCGCCGTCGAGCCGTTGGCGAACTCGGTGTAGAGCGTCCGGTCACCGGCTTCGTAGATGAAGGTGCTGCCCGTGGTCGCCGGCAGCCCAGCGACGGGCGTGGCCGTCAGGTTGTCGAACCGCAGCTGCCACCACTTCCACGCGGCCGCGCTCGCCACCGTCCGGGGGTGGACCCCCGCCGTCACCGAGTAGACGCCCTCATCGAGGACGCGCAGGTAGGCGGTCCCCTGGGGGCCGGGGAGCAGCGTGCCGACGGTGCCTCCGTTGGCGAGCGTGTTGAGCTCGACGTAGAAGGAAGAATCGAACTCGAGCGTCCGCGGGTCGAAGCGGAGCAGGCACGGCTTGGGCGTCTCGCCCCCGGCGACCCGGTACACCGCCGCGCCGTACACCTCCGTCGCGAGGTACAGCTTCCCATCAGGGCCCATGACCCCATCGCGCACGTAGCCGCAGCGATCGTCCTTCACGACCGTCGCCGTGTCGTTCCTCGTGTCGATGACGACGACACCCGCCTGCTTCGTGATGCCAATCCCCGCGGCCGGGCGCCAGCCCAGGGGCATGATCACCTGGTTCTCGAGGCGCACGGGCAGCGTCGCGAAGGTCTGGATCGCACCCTCGATGGCGATCCCGTTGAGGCTGATGCTCCCCGTGACCGTCATCTCCTTGGGATTCCAGATGATGGCCTTCGCGGTGCGGCCATCGAAGTAGTACGCCTTGCTCTCCGAGATGAATTGGAACTGGTGCTGGTACTCGCCGATCGACGCCACACCCTCGCCCGCGAAGCTCACGGTGGCGCCCGCCACCAGGCGGCCGTCATCCGTCAGGTTGTAGCGGGTGACGGTGGGACCCTCGTTTCCGGCCACGAAGAGCGCACCCGACTTCGGAATGCCCACCCCGAGCGAGCGCCCCGGAAGCTCGATGGCCTGATCCAACGACAGCGGCTCGGTGTGGTCCATCTTGTCCGTCAGGACGACGTAGCTCTGGGGATCATCGCTCGTGAGGACCTGCGTGGTGATGGCATACACCGGCCCCTCATTGTCCGGACCGGTGGGACCCGGCTTGTCGGGATCGCAGCCGGCGAACAGGGGAAGGGCGAGCGCCGTGACGGCGAGCGAACGAAGGGGAGTCGAGAGTCTCATGTGATTTGCCTTTCTGCTGTCTACAGTTGCAATGGCTGGCTACGGGCTCAGCCTCCGAAGTCCACCGTGAGTTTCGCGAAGAGGCTCCGCCCGGGGCGCTGGACGCCGTAGAAATCGAACGAGAGCGCATCGGTGAGGTTCTGCACGTCGATCGTCCAGCTCAGCGTGGTGGGCGCGTTGCGGATGACGTAGGTGAGGCCGATCGAGTGCAGGAGTTGGGAAGGAATCACCCGCTTGCCCTCCGCCTGTCCCAGTCTTTCCCAGGAGCGGAAGAAGGCGTGGACGTAGCGGGAGTGCCACGCGAGCGAGAGCTCGTCACCGGGACGCATCAGGTCCTTGAGCTGGAAACGAGCGCTGCCATAGGCCTGCAGGTAGGGACGGTTCGGAATGCGCTGCCCTTCGAAGGCACCAAAGCCGCCCTCGTTGGAGACATTGCGGAAGTCCTGCCAGGTGACATTGCCGTCGAGAACGAGGTACTGCCCCGGAGAGGTCCACCCGGCCGCGGCGGCGACCCCCAGGGAACGGGCCGCGTAGACGTTCTGCCAGATGAAGTAGTTCTCCTGCCCGATGAGGAGGAAGAGCTGATCCGCGAAACGCCCGAAGCCCGTCACGTTGGCCCGGAAGTCCCCCGCCGGCGTCCGCCAGGACTCCAGCTCGAGCCCGAGGTTGAGGTTGTGGCTGGTCTCGGGCTTCAACGCGAGGTTCTCCTCGGTGAGCACCCCATCGCCGAAGAGCTCGTCCGGACGCGGCAGGCGCGTGGCCCACTCGTAGGAGGCCTTCGCGTAGAGCGCCTGGGAGAGGCGGAAACGGGTGCTGTTGCCCACCCCCACGCCATGCGTGTCCTGATCGCTCCGCGCGAAGCTCCCGCCCGGCTGGAGCTTCTCCGCGCGCGCGAGCTGAACGTAGTCCTTGAAGAAGGCGATGTTCTCCAGGCGCCCGTCGAGCGCATCGAGCTCGTATTCGAGGCCACCCACCAGGGAGAACAGGTTGCGCTCGCCCATGAGCGGATCCGGCTCGTTACGGGCTCGCATGCGGAGGTCCTCGCCACTCCGGACCACGACGGTGGGGGCCACCGCGAGGCGGAACGTGTGGAGGGCGGAGAGGTTCCACTCCAGGTTGAGCCGTGCGAAACCCGTGTGCTGATCCACGTACCGCTCGACGGCCCGGGACTCGATCTCTCCCGGCTGCGGGAGCTTCAGGAGGCACCGGCCGAACCAGTCGTAGGCGCACTCCCCCACGTCCGTGAAGCGCGTCTTGCGCAAGGTGTAGCCAGCGACCGCGTCCACCGAGAGCCGCTCGAGGAAGGTCCGCTCGAACCGGAGGGAGGCGCCACCCGAGGCCTCCCCCTGGTCCACCTCGCCATAGGGCACGGTCATGGTGGGGTTGTGCTGGAGCTCCTTCTCGAACCCGCTGCCGAAGACGCGCAAGAGCAGGCGCCGGGCCCAGGGCCGATCCACGAAGCCCATCTCCACCCCCGCCCCCCGGGTCCGGTAGGCATCATGGAAGCGATGGATGCGCGTGGGCACGAGCCGCCCCTGTGAGTCGGCGGCCTGGACGTTGATGCGATAGTCATTGCTGGTGTCGTCCAGGAAGCCGTTGGCCCGGACGAGGAACCCGGTGGGCCCATGGAGGTGCCGGACACCCGCCGTGAGGCGATGCGTGTCGAAGGACCCGAGCTCGTAGGACGCGGCAGCGCCCGTCCCATACACCGAGCGGTCGGTGAGGAGTTGGACCGCGCCCCCCAACGCATCGGTCCCGAAGCGGATGGGGACGACACCCTGGTAGAGCTCCACGCGCTCGACGAGGTTGACGGGGACGTTGGCCAGCACTGGCCCGAAGCCCGCCAGTTCCAGCGGAATGCCATCGATGAAGAACCGGATCTGATCATCCGTGAGCCCGGCGAGCGAGAAGCGCGCGCGGCTGCCGAGCCCTCCCGAGCGGCGCACCCCCACGCCCTCGGTGCGCGCCAGGGCCTCGCCCAGATCGGCGGTCTCCCGCTGGAGGCGCTCCGTCTCGACCACCTTCACCGACGCGGCGGACTGGCGGCGGCGCTCCGCCTCGGTCTCGCCCTGGACGCTGATCTCGATGGGCCCCAGCTCCTCGGGACTGGACGCGGGTTCCTTCGGGCTCTGCTGGGGCAGGCGGAATTCATAGACGTAGACGAGCCGCGAGGGCTTCACCACCCCATCGCGCCTCGCCGGCTCGAAGCGGAAGCGGAGGGCCGCCTCTCGCGCCGCCTCGTCGAAACCATGCCCCACCGGCTCCATCACCTCGGCCTCGGTGACCTGGCCCTGGGTGTCGATCCGCAGGCGGAGCCGCACCCGCGCCTCGA
Source organism: Archangium violaceum Cb vi76 (assembly GCF_000733295.1). Taxonomy (GTDB): domain Bacteria; phylum Myxococcota; class Myxococcia; order Myxococcales; family Myxococcaceae; genus Archangium; species Archangium violaceum. The sequence continues at coordinate 25,688 of NZ_JPMI01000064.1, forward strand.
GGCCCGCGCTCTTCGCCTGGGCCGGGTAGTCCGCCTCGACGAAATCCAGCAGCTTCGGCTGCACCACCACCGGCGCTGGCGCCACCACCGGCGCTGGCGCCACCGCGGCCTCACCCGCCCCCTCGGACGGAAGCTCTTGCGCCTGAGCCCCCCTGACGACGAGAAGCCACGTGTAAAAGATTATGAAAATGGTTCGCATTCTCATTTTCACAAGGCGTCTAGCCCTTGAGGGGCCGCGTCGTCAAGGAGGAACTCGGATCAGGCCGCCCGGGCCTCCTGGGGAAGGCGCTCGGCGCGGAGCTTCTCGGCCACCATGAAGGCGAGCTGCAGCGCCTGGTCGGCGTTGAGCCGGGGATCGCAGTGCGTGTGGTACCGGCTGGAGAGGTCGTCCTCGGTCACCGCCCGGGCCCCCCCCAGACACTCGGTGACGTTCTGTCCGGTCATCTCCAGGTGCAGGCCACCGGGATGGACGCCTTCCGCCTCGGCCACCAGGGTGAAGGTCTTCACCTCCGACAGGATGCGGTCGAAGGGCCGGGTCTTGTAGCCGTTGCCCGCCTTCTGCGTGTTGCCATGCATGGGATCACTCGACCAGACCACGGGGCGGCCATCGCGCCGGGTGGCGGCCATCAGCCGGGGCAGACACTCGGCGGCCTTGTCCGCGCCGAAACGGCCGATGAGCGTCAGCCGTCCAGGAATGCCCTTGGGGTTCAGGATGTCGATCAGCCGCAACAGCTCGTCGGGCTCCATGGTCGGGCCGCACTTGAGGCCGATGGGATTCTGGATGCCGCGCACGAACTCCACATGGCCCCCATCGGGCTGGCGGGTCCGCTCGCCAATCCACAGCATGTGGGCCGAAGCGTCGAACCACTCGCCCGACACGGGGTCCGCGCGGGTCATGGTCTCCTCGAAGTTCAGGAGCAGGGCCTCGTGGCTGGTGAAGAGATCCACCGGGACCGGCGAGGACTGCGGCTCGGGGTGCACATGGAGGGCGCTCATGAAGGTCAGGGACTCGAAGATCTGATCCGCCAGCCGGCGGTAGCGCTCTCCCTGGGGGCTACCCGCGACGAAGTCGAGCGTCCACCGGTGGAGGTTGCAGAGGTCCGCGTAGCCGCTCTGCGCGTAGGAGCGCAGGAGGTTCAGCGTGGCCGAGGACTGGTGATAGGCCTTGATCAACCGCTTCGGATCGGGCGTGCGCTCGGCCGGATCGAACTCCATGCCGTTGATGTTGTCGCCGCGGTAGGCAGGCAGGGTGACACCGCCGATGGTCTCGACGGCGCTGGAGCGGGGCTTGGCGAACTGGCCGGCGATGCGGCCCACCTTCACCACCGGGCGTCCGCCCGCGAAGGTGAGCACCACCGCCATCTGGAGGATGAGCCGGAAGGTGTCGCGGATGTTGTCGGCGGTGAACTCCTTGAAGCTCTCCGCGCAATCACCGCCCTGCAACAGGAAGGCCTTGCCTTGGGAAACCAGGCCGAGCGCGGTGGTCAGGCGGCGCGTCTCCGCCGCGAACACCAGGGAAGGCAGACGCGACAGCTCCTCCTCGACGCGGGCGAGCGCTCGAGGATCGGGGTAGTCCTCGGGCATGTGCCTGACAGGCATCTCCCGCCAGGAACGGGGGGTCCAGTTTCGGGTCATCACGGTAGGGCTCTTCGAGATGGGGGGAATGGAAGGGATCAGGGAGCGGGCAACAGCCCCTGCTCCACGCAGGAATCCAGGTAGCGGAACAGAAGCTGGCGGTCGGCGGGCGGGCAGGAGATGCCGGTCCCCGCGAGCGCTCGAGTCAAACGTTCGCAGCGGGTGGGCCCCAGGCCGAAGGTGGGCTCCGAGGAGCCCGAGCGCAGCTCGAAGAACGCCAGCGTGGCCTTGTGCGCCGCGCCGTCCTTGCTTTCCGCCACGCGGGCGCACCACTCGGGGACCGGAAGCAGCTCCACCGGGTAGCCGTAGTCACGGACCTGGCGGAACAGCTCGCTCAGCCGCACCTCCGGCGCGGGCGTGAGGTTGAACACCGCACCGGGCTGGGGCACCAACGAGAGCCGGACGAGCGCCCGCGCCACGTAGTCCACCGGCGTCCACGCCTCGCTCACGTCGAGCTGGGGCAACGCCCCCGCGGGGATGCCGGCCAACAGGATGCGCCAGACGAGATCCTGCGGATTGATGGTGCCGGTACCGGGAGCGCCCACGACCCGCCCCAGCCGGTAGACAGACACCGGCAGGCCGCGCTCCGCTGCCTGTTGCACCAGCCGCTCGGCGATCCACTTGCTCTGCTGATAACCATCGCGCAGCCCCGCGTGGGCTGGCACGAACTCCTCGGGAACCTCGGGGGCGAGATTCGCCGGCGGAGCCACCGCCAGGGTGGAGACGTAGTGCAACGGCTTGGGCCGCACGGCGGCGGCCAACCGGAGCAGCTCGCGAGTCCCATGCACATTGACGGCCCGCAGGCTGCCGTACTCGCGCACGACGCTGACCACCGCGGCGTTGTGGTAGATGGCATCGCACTCGGCGGCCAGTCCGTGGAAGCGCGCGGAACCCAGCCCCAGCCAGGGCTGGGTCAGATCGGCCGGCAGTGCCAGCACCCGCTCGGCGAGGCCCGTGTCCGGGAGCCGCCAGGCCTTCATGGCCGCGCGAATCCGCTCCATCGCATGCGCCTCATCACGGGCACGCACGGGGCAGACCACCCGCGCATCCGTCTGGCGCAACAACTGGTCGAGCAGATACGCGCCAACGAAGCCGGTGGCACCGGTCAGCAGGACCTGCCGCGGTGCCCAGGCGTCCGTCCCCTGCCCCTTCCCCACCTGGCGGGGAACGATCTCCTCGGGGAGCTCGGCATCCACGAGCATGGCGGGCGTGAGACCGCCACCGTCCGAGCCGGACTCCGCGCCACGCTCGAGCGCCTGCGCCAGCGCGGCGGCGGTGGGGTAACGGAACACCGTGGCCACGGGCACCTCGCGGCCCAGCGCGACGCCGAGCCGGTTGGCCACCTGGATGCCCTGGAGCGACTGGCCTCCGAGCTCGAAGAAGTCGTCCTGCGCCGACACCCCGCTCACGCCCAGCACCTGCTCCCAGGCGTTCAACACCACGCGCTCGAGCTCCGTAGCCGCGGTGGTCACCGAAGCGGACTCACCGGCGGGTGACACGTGACGCAGCGCGGCCCGATCGAGCTTGCCCGTGCTGGTCCGAGGCAACCGCTCGGTGAACACGAAGGCACTGGGGACCATGGGCGCTGGCAGCTCGGACAGGAGGAACCGGCGCAGCTCCGCCGCCGAGGGAACAGGCTCGGCCGCGACGATGTGCGCGCACAGCCGCCGCGAGCCTCCGGGCAGCACCTGCCCGACCACGGCGGCCTCGCGCACCCCCGGGTGACCGAGCAGCGTGGTCTCGACCTCGGCCGGGTCTATCCGGTGGCCGCTGATCTTGAACTCGTCATCCACGCGGCCGGCGAACACCAACTGCCCATCCCCGCGAAGCCGGACCTTGTCACCGGTGCGGTAGGCGCGTGGGCTGCCGGGCAGGGCCTCGAGGGGGATGAAGCGCGCCGCATCCCGCTCCGGACGGCCCAGGTAGCCTCGCGCCAGAGCACCGCCCAGCAGGTAGAGCTCTCCCTCTGTGCCCGGAGCGGCGAGCCGGCCATGCGAGTCGAGGACCGCCGCGCGCACGCCGGGAAGCGGGCAGCCGATGGGCACCTCCTCGTGGGTGGACGCGGTGCTGGTGCCACCGCTGAGCGTGGCGGCGGTGGCCACCACGGTGGCCTCGGTGGGGCCATAGGTGTTGAGCAACAGCACCTCGGGCCCCACGGCGGCGCGCCAGCGTGCGACACGCTCGGGCAGCGCGGCCTCGCCTCCGATGATCACCAGTCGGAGGGAGGAAGGAAGGCGGGCCGCGTCCGTCGAGACGCTGTAGGCCAGCTCGTGCCAGAACGCCGTGGGCAGGTCCAACACGGTGATGCCATGCGCCGCGCAGGCCCCGAGCAACCGCGGCACCGACTGGAGCATCTCATCGGTGCGCAGCACCAGCCTCGCGCCCGCGCACAGGGTGAGGAAGATCTCCTCGACGCTGGCGTCGAAGTGCAGCGGCGCGAACTGAAGCATCCGGTCCTCGCGGTTCACGCCGTAGCGCTGCGTCGCCCCCGCCACGAAGTGGGCCAGCGCGCCCCGGGAGATCTGCACCCCGTTGGGCTGACCGGTCGAGCCGGACGTGTAGATGACATAGGCCAGCTGCTCGTCCGCCTTCCGTGGCGCCTCACCGGACACACGGGGGGTGGCCTTCTCATTCCTGCTCACGGCCAGATGACCCGGCGCCACCGGGCCGGCACCGGGCGTCGCGCCCTGGGAAGAGGTGATGATCAACCCGGGCGCGGCATCCTCGAGGATCGCGGTGGTCCGGGACGAGGGGCCGAAGGGATCGATCGGCAGGTAACCGGCCCCGGAGAACAGCACGCCCAGGCTCGCGACGATCGCATCGATTCCTCGCGGAACCATCACCGCCACGGGAGTGTCGGCCTCGACACCCGCCGCGACGAGCCGGCCCGCCAGCGTGTGGGAAGCCTCGAGCAGCTCGCGGTAGCTCAGCCGGTGCGGGCCGTGCTCCACCGCGATCGCGTCGGGATGCGCGTGGGCTTGCTCGGTGATCAGATTCAGGACCGGACGCGCGGGCACGGGGAGTGGCCCGCCATCGAGAATGGACGAGAGCGGGCTGGAGCGGCCCACCGCCTTCTCGGGCGCGGCGACCCACGACTCCAGGAGCTGGAGGAACTCGCGTTGATGGGAGTCCAGTGTATCGGCGCTGTAGCAGACCGGGTTGGCGTCGAAGTCGATTCGCGGTCCGCCGCCGTCGGACCTGGCGTACAGGCCGATCGACAGATCCTCGACCGGGCCCGCGGAGAGGTTGTGCGCGATGGCCGGCATGCCCGCGAAGCGCAGCGCGTAGTCGAACGGCATGATGTTGACCACCGGGCCGAACAGCCGGCGCTGCCCACCGACCAGCCGCAGATCCCGCCGGAGCTGCTCGTAGCGGTAGCGCAGATGGGGCCTCACGGTGCGGAGCTCCGAGGCCACCTCGCGGGCCAGGTCGATCAACCCGGCCCCCGGACGCACCGAGATGCGCAAGGGCACGATGTTCATCGCCATGCACGGCACTCGCAGCGCGGCCGAGCCCAGCCGCGACATCACCGGCAGGCCGAGCACCACCTCCGGCGCATCGGTCCGCCGGTGCAGCCAGGCCGCCGTGGCCGCGAGCACGAGATCCGACCAGCCCAGGTTCGCCTGGCGCGCGGCCGCCTGCAGCCGCTCCATGTCACCGGGTGACAGGTGGCGCGTCTGCCGCACGAAGCTGGCCGACATGGGCGCGGGCTCCGCGAGGCCCACCGGGGTGGGCCGGTCGGCGAAACGCTCCGTCCAGAAGGTCCGGTCGAGCTCGAACTGCGGGCCGGCCCGGTAGGCCGCGTCCTCGTCCAGCACGGCACGCAGCGAGCCGAAGCCGCCCGTGACAGGCCGTCCCGCGGCCCGCGCGGTGTAGAGCTCGGCCACCCGCCTCGCCATCAGCGAGAAGCCAAAACCATCCAGGGCGATGTGGTGGGCCCGCTGGTACCAGAAGTACCGGTCGGGCGCGGCCTTGAACAGCGCCTGCGCGAAGAGGGGTCCCTGGCTGAGATCCACGGGCCGCGCCAGGTCGTCGCGCATCCACGCCCGCGCGGCCTCCCACGGATCCGGAGTCCCGCTCAGATCGGCCACATGAAGTGTCCAGTCCTGTCGCGGCTCGAGGAGTTGCACGGGCCGCTCCCCTTCCGTCACGAAGCGAGCGTGCAGCACCTCGGCCTCCGAGACGGCCTGCCGCACCGCGGCCTCGAAGAGCGCCGGGTCGACGGGACCGCGGATCTCGATGCATTCACCGGCGTTGTACACCGGGCTCGTGCGGTCGAACTGTTGGCCCAGCCAGATTCCGTGCTGGGCCGCTGACAGAGGCCAGCGGACATTCTGTGGATCGTGCATCGCTCGGGACTCCGTGTACCGCGGACTACGAAACGTGATGGGAAGGACGCTGGGGGGCCGCCGGGGACAGCAGCGCGTACCAGTCGGTCAGGGTCGGGCGCTCGGCGAGCTCCACGAAGGAGATCTCCGCTCCGGTGCGCCGCCAGCGCTCGACCAGGCTCATGAGCCGGATCGAATCGAGCCCCCGCTCCAGCAGGTTCTCGTCGTCACCGATGGAGGCCGCCTCCTGGAGCAGCTCGGCGACATCCGAGCGCACCTGCTGGCGGCTCAGGAGACCGTCTTCCCTCGAGGCCACGGGCCGCAGCACATCGATGACCTGCTGGGTGGTGGTGGTGACGGCGCACAGCTTCGCCGCGTAGTTCAGCGCCAGCATGTGCTGCTCGCGCGAGAAGTCGCCCAGCGCATCGGCGACCAGGAAGGCCTTCACATCGTGCATGAAGGCGTGGCTGGCGGTCTGCAGACAGCCGATGTGGGCGTAGATGCCGGTGATGATCAACTGGTCGCGCCCGCGCTCACGCAGCATCTCCAGCAGCCCGGTCTTGACGAACGCGCTATAGCGCCACTTGGTGAGGAGGATGTCGCCCTCGCTCGGGGTGAGCGCGTCGATGATCTGCTTCTGGTCCGGACCGCCGTTGATGCCCGGCCCCCACAGGTCCAGCTGCAGGCCCCGCTGCTCGGGCGTCTGGCCGCCGGGCTGGGCCGAGTACACCACGGGGATTCCCAGCGAGGCACAGTGCTGCCGCAGCCGCTGGATGTTGGCGATCAACTCCGGCACCGGGGACTGCCCGGCGGTGAAGGCGTTGACGAAGTAGCGCTGCATGTCGTGGATCAGCAGCACGGCGCGCTGGGGATCCGGCGTCCACGAGACCTTGTTCTTGGGAAGGTCGGCCGTGCCGGGCATGGAATAGGGGGCAATGGCGGGGAGTGCCATGAAGTGACTCCTTTCAGGGGGTGGAGGCGGTATTCCGCCGGGTGAGCGTTTCGCGCAGGGCCTTCTTGCTGACCTTCCCGACTCCCGTTTTCGGGAACGCGTCGACGAACTCGACCCGGTCGGGAATCTTGAAGGCGGCCAGTCCGCGCTCGCGCAGGAAGGTGGTGAGCGCCGTGGTGGGCGGCGGTGCTTCGCGGGGAATGACGAACGCGCAGGTGCGCTCGCCGAGGAACGGATCCGGGATGGCGACCACCGCCGCGTCGTGGACGGCGGGATGGGCCAGCAGGTGGTTCTCGATCTCCTCGGCCGCGACCTTGTCGCCGCCCCGGTTGATCTGATCCTTCTCGCGGCCCTCCACCACCAGGTAGCCCTCGGGCGTCACCCGCACCACGTCTCCGGTGCTGTAGAAGCCGTCGGGGGTGAACGCCCGCACGTTGTGCGTCTCGGCCTTGTAGTAGCCACGGATGGTGTAGGGGCCGCGCGTCAGGAGCAGGCCCGTTTCACCGGGAGCGACCTCGCGGCCGTCCTCGTCCACCACCCGGATCTCATCATCCGGGGAGATCGGCCTGCCCTGGGTGCTGACGATGATCTCCTCGGGGTCATCCAGCCGGGTGTAGTTGACCAGACCCTCGGCCATTCCGAAGACCTGCTGCAGCGTGCACCCGAGCGTGGGGCGCACCCGCCGCGCGGCCTCCTCGCTGAACTTCGCCCCACCCACCTGCAACACCCGCAGGCTCGACAGGTCGTGCCGCCGGGCCGCTGCGGCCTCCAGCCAGATCATCGCCAGCGGAGGCACCAGCGCGGCGATGGTGACGCGCTCCTTCTCGATCAGCGGGAACGCCACGTCGGGGCTGGGATACGGCGACAGCACCGCCGTGCCTCCCGCGTACAGCGTGCCGAGCACCCCCGGCGAGCTGAGCGGGAAGTTGTGCGCGGCGGGAAGCACGCACAGGTACACGCTCGACCCATCGAGCTGGCAGATCTCCACGCTGCCACGCAGGCTGTAGATGTAGTCGTCGTGCGTCCTCGGAATGAGCTTGGGGATGCCGGTGCTGCCACCCGACAGTTGGAAGAACGCCACGTCACTGGGGCTCGGCCCCTGCAGCTCGACTGGCTCGGCGTACAAACTGCTCAACGAGGTGAACGGACCGGCCTCACCTGCGACGAGCACGTGCCGCAGACCCGGCACCCTGTCGCGGACCTGCTCGGCCAGCGTGCGGTAGTCGAATCCCCCGTGCTTGTCCGGGATGATGTAGGCGGCCGCCTCGGTGAACGCGCAGAAGTAGCTGATCTCCGCGCTCCGGTGCGCGGGCAGCGCGAACACCGGCAACGCGCCCAGCCGGAACAGCGCGAAGATGACCTCGAAGAACTCGGCGATGTTGGGCAGTTGCACCACCACCCGGTCCCTCGGCTTGATTCCCAGTGCCTGGAGCCCGGCGGCCAGCCGGTCCGCCCGCTCGTCGAGCTCGCGGTAGCTCCAGCGCTGGGCCCCGGCGACGAGCGCCGTGCGCGCACCGTGGCGCCGGGCCCGATCGCGCAGCAGCTGTCCGAAGGTCTCGCCGCACCAGTAGCCGGCCCGCCGGTAGCGCCTGGCGAACTCCTCGGGCCACATGGGGCAGCCCGGAAGTGGAACGGTTTCCAGAGGCGCCGTCATCGCTGCACCTCGACGCCCTGCCCCAGCCCCATCGCCTGGAGCATGGTGCGGAACTTGGCCTCGGTCTCGGCCAGCTCGGACTCGGGCTTCGAGCCCGCCACGATTCCCGCCCCCGCGAACAGCCGCAGCGAGTTCTCGCCGGCCTCGGCGCAGCGGATGGTCACGGCCCACTGGCCGTCACCATTCGCGTCGCACCACCCCACCGTGCCCGTGTAGAAGCCCCGCTCGAAGGGCTCGATCGAACCGATCGCCTCGTGGGCCAGCTCGGCCGGGTAGCCACACACCGCCGGCGTGGGATGCATCGCCACGGCCAGCGTCAGCGACGAGATGGACGGATCCAACAGCTCACCGCTGATCCGGGTCGACAGGTGCCACAGCGTCGGCGTGCTGACGAGCGACGGCTCCTTGGGCACCACCAGGTTCTTGCAGTACGGACGCAGGGCCTCCGCGACCGAGTCGATCACCACGGCATGCTCGTGGAGATCCTTGGGCGACACCCGCAGCGCGGCGGCCCGCTCCTGATCCTCGACGGGGTCCGCGCTCCGGGGAGTCGTACCCGCCAGCGGGTTGGCCACCACCTGGAACCCCGAGCGGGAGACCAGCAGCTCGGGACTGGCGCCAATCAGCGTGCGCCGCCCCGCTTCGGGCGCGGAGCCCTTCAGCGGGGGCAGGTCCACCGCGAAGGTGTAGCCCGAGGGATTGCGCCGGGCCAGGTTGCGCAGCAACTGGCGCAGGTCGATCGGCGTGGCGGTGCTGAGCTGGAGCGCACGGGACAGCACCACCTTGCGCAGCGGCCCGCTTCCCATCAGCTCCAGCGCCCGGCTCACACCGTTGAGATACGCCGCGGGCTCGGGCACCGGCTGGACCGTGTAGCGCTCGGCCAGCGGGCGCTGCGCGGGAACGTCCGAGCCGAACTCGAGCGGCCCCGCGCGCTGGAGCGTCATGGGCACCACCAGCTGGGCGGGAATCGAGCTGTCGAAGGGCACCGCGCCAACGGCCACGGGGATGTCGTGGTCGGCCTCGCGGGCCTCGTTGAGCACCGCCGCCACGCGCTCGGGCAGGCGCGCCAGCGCGTTGGTGCCTCCGTTGGTGCCTCCGGAGTGCGGCACCGTGGCGAACGTGCCCCTCGCCAACAGCGTCCGCTTGGGCGAGGCGAAGAAGAACGACGAGCCCGCCTCGTAGCTCTCGAGCAACTGCGCCGCCAGCATCCGCGACGCACAGGAGTTTCCGACCATCTCAATCACCTCTTGAAATTGAAAATGACAACCAATCGCAGAATCTGGAGACACCGAGGCGCTACGCGCCCAGGGTCGCGCCCCCGTCGACACAGAGGTCATGGAGGGTGATGTGGCGGGCGCGGTCCGAGACGAGGAACGCCACCGCCTCGGCGATATCGGCCGGGGTGGCGATCCGGCGCAGCGGGATGCCCACGCGGAAGGTCTCGGGCGAGCCGGCGATCACCGCCTGGGCGCCGTTATCGTCGGCCCAGAGCGCGCGCTGCATGGCCGTGTCGGTGGAGCCGGGGGAGACCACGTTGCAGCGGATGCCGTGCTGGGCCAGCTCGAGCCCCAGGCACTTGGTGAACATGGTGGAAGCGGCCTTGGAGGCGGCATAGGCGGCCATCTGCATGCGGGGCACGCCCGCGGCGTTCGAGCCGACGGTGACGATGGAGCCCGACTGGCGCGGCACCATGCGGCGGGCGACGGCGCGGGAGACGTGGAAGACGCCGTGGGTGTTGACCGCGAAGGTGGCCGCCCAGTCCTCATCGCTGAGCGACACGACCGGGGACATCCGCAGCACGCCGGCCACGTTGACCAGGATGCCGATCGGCCCCAGCTCGCGCTCGATCCGCTCGACCGCCGCTTCCACCGCGGCGCTATCACTCACATCGGCCGGGAAGGCGGCGGCGCGGCAGCCGCGCTCGCGCAACTCCGCGACCAGGGAGGACAGTCCCTCCTCCCGCCTGTCGAGCGCCGCGATCGACGCCTCGCCGGCCAGCGCCCGTGCCACGGCCGCACCGATGCCCTGCGCGGCCCCGGTGACCAGGGCCACTCTGGTGGTTGTTCCCATGTGCTCCCTCCCACGGCCCGGAACGCCCGGTCCGCGCGAGCTTCAGAAGTTGAGAATGGTTATCATTATCATTCTCTTGCCGCTGTGGTGCCATGCCCAGCACTCCGAGTCAAGGGGTATTCCTCGCAAGTCATGCCAGATGGCAAGACGTGGGAGGTGACATCAGCGGCCGTTCACGGCGACGAGAGAAGGCTCGTAAGCTGCCGCGCCGCCATGCCGGACACCCTTCGCAGGAGCATTTTCGGAACGAGCCAGGTGGCGGTACGCCTGTTGGTGGCGAGCCTGCTGCTGGCCGCCTGCGCGACGGATGGAACACGGGTGGCCGACGCACACGGCCGCGTCCAGGTCCGACTGGAGACGGAGGAAGGCCCCTCGCGGACCTTCGCCCCTCCGCGCGTGATGCCCGTGCAGGTGACCGCAGCGCAGTTCGACTCGGCCATGGCGCGGCTGGTGGCCGGATTGGAGTTGCCCTCCCCTTCCCGTCATCGGCTGGCGCTCACCTCATGTGGCCAGCCTGGGCAGGAGGATGAAGGCGCGGCAGTGACGCAGGGCTATCGGTTCTGGTGCGAGCGTCGGGGTACCCCGGGCGATTGCCTGTCACTGCTGGGCAACGCGCGCTCCCTGGGAGCCGAGGCACGGCGCACCCTGGCGCTGACCATTGCCCTGGGTTCTGTCTGGGAAGGCTCGGTGGATGTCTGGGCCAGCATGGTGGACCCGGTGGCACTGCAATCCATGGTGATGACCGCCCTGGCCGGTTACCTCGCCATGCTCGCGTTTCCCAATCCGGTGACCCAGGCGGCCGCTGTCTCCTTCGGCTGCTTCATGGTGGCCTGGCTGGGCGTGGACACGGTGTGGAGCCTGTTGCAGGGCTGGAGGCAGTTGGAGCTGGAGACCCAGCAAGCGCGCACCTTCGCCGAGGTGCGCGAGGCCGGTGAGCGCTTCGGCCGGGTGATGGGCGCGCAGGTGGGGCGCCTGTTGGTGATGCTGGCGACAGCGGCCCTCGGCTCGACGACGAGCCTGCTCATGAAGGGGCCAGGGCTGCCGGGTTACGCGCAGGCCTCTCTCATGGCCAGGACGCAGATGGGCCTGGAGCTGGCGGCGGTAGGGCAAGTGCGGCAGGTGCTGGTGGGCCAAAGCAGCCTCACCCTGACTCTGGCTCCGGGCGCCCTCGCCATGGCCGCCCAGGGCACGGACGGGGGCGGAGACGCTCCGAGCAACCACCGCCTGCCATCCATCGAGTCATGGCGCAAACCGAGGTTCACCGAGGATGGGAAGATCCTGCCCTACCCCGGCACCAGGAATCCGCCCAAGCCCATCACGAACCTGGGCCGCAACCGGGCGGGACAAACCATCACGGATGGCAAGAACAACGTCCGATTCGACAAGGATGGATTTGCGGAGTTCGAAACGAAGTTCGAGACCATTCTAGATGACATCCACATTGGCAGTGGGCGCTCCGAACAGCATATGCGAGCAGCCAATCGAAGACTTTTCGATGCAATCAAGTCGGCTCCGGGCTTAGCCAAGGAACTCGGATTGAGCAGAACAAGCATCGAGCAACTCTTGACTCTAGACAGAGCTCCAAGAGGATACATCTGGCACCACCATCAAGATGTCTGCAGGATGCAACTCGTACAAGAGGAAGCGCACATCCTCTCGCGTCCACACACGGGTGGCATGGCCATTTGGGGAGGAGGGCACTGATGACGACATTGAACTGGATACCCTACGTCTGGGACGAGTCCCGCCCAGCCGCATCCAGAGAGTTCGAGCAACTCGAGCACCGGCTGGGCATTATTTTTCCCGAGGCCTACAAGGAAGTAGCCGCGCAGTATCAGGGAATGACGCCTCATCCAGCTGTCTTCAACGTGGGCAGAGGCACCAATGTCATCAATGTGCTCTTGACGATCATCGAAGACAGCGAGTGGCGCACATACTCCGTCATGCGTGCATATGAGGCAGTGAAACCTCACATCCCCAGTGGCATCTACCCGTTCGCCAGTACCCCTGGTGGTGAGTACTTGTGCTTCGACTACAGAGACTCACCAGAGCAGCCCAGGGTTGTCCTGGTGACGGCGGAAATGTCCATCCACCCTGTCGCGGACAATTTCAAGTCGTTCATGAATGGCCTCTACAGCGGATAGACCGTCCCCCAGGAGTACACGTGGCGTTATTCGCTGGGTATCCCTCGGGATGAGACAGGTGACGGAGCGCAAGTTGGTGGCATGCCTGCTGCTGACCGAGTGCGCAACGGATGGGATGCGCTGGCAGGAGTCAAGAGCAATGACTGTTCGATGGATGAATTATCTCTGGGAAGAACCTCACCCGGCCACTCCAGATGAGATCGGAGTCCTCGAGCACGAATGGGATGTGCTGCTTCCCGACGAATTCAAGAGAATCATCTCCACTCGTCAAGGCATGACTCCAGAGTTTCCCGTCTTCGATGTGGACCAAGGAACCGATGTCTTCAACACGCTCTTGACGATCCACGAAGAGGAGAAATGGCAGGAGTATTCCGCGAGGAGGGTATTTGAAGCGCTGAAACCCCATGTTCCCACAGGGATATTCCCATTCGCCGACACTCCTGGTGGCCAGTACATATGCTTTGACTATCGGAACACACCTGCACAGCCCACAATCGTCCTCGTCACCGTCGAGATGGATATCTACCCCATCGCGAACAGCTTCTCCGAGTTCCTGGAGATGCTGCATGACTAGGTAGCCATGGGGATTCAATGGAAGCCCTACTTGTGGGCCGAACCCCATCCAGTGGACTCACAGGTTCTCGACCAACTCGAGCACCAATGGAACGTCAAGCTACCTCAGCAGTACAGGGAACTCGTCCTCGAACACCAGGGAATGGGTCCTGAACCTTGCGCCTTCGATGTTGGCACAGGCAATGACGCGTTCAGCGTCTTGTTGATCGTCAGCGCTGACAGAGAAAAGGAGGCGTACTCCGTCAAACAGGCGCGTCGCGTACTGGAACCGCATGTTCCAGCGGGGATCTTTCCCTTCGCGCTCACTCCCGGCGGTGAGTACTTGTGCTTCGACTACAGAGAATCATCGGAGCAACCCAAGGTCACCCTGGTCACCGTGGAGATGTTCATCTACCCCGTAGCGGACAGCTTCACGGACTTCATGGCCCGCCTGCATGACGGCGAGAACCCGCCCGCGTAACCTCTTCATGCCCGACGGTAAATACATAGTACTGGGCTGAGCTTCACCTACCTGGACGGCTTCCACCGTTTGCGCAGGACGGCGGCCTGCTCGGGATTGAGCATGGAGAGGTAGGCCAGCTTGCCCTCGATGCGCGCGGCGGCCTCGGGACCAGTGCCCTCCTTCCGGGCCTGGTGGATGGCGGCGCGCAGCTTCCGGCGCTCCTGGCGCGACAGGCCGAGCGTCTCGTTCACCACCACCCCCGTCACCTGTTGCCGGCGCCCTCGCCGGGCCACTCGCGTCTTGGCCTCGTTCACCCGGAAGCCCTCGGTCTCGATGAGGCGCTTCGCCCCTGCGCGCAGATCCTTCAGTGCCTCCAGCGAGCCTCCCGAAAAGCACAGGTCATCCGCGTAGCGCGTGAAGGAAAATCCGTGCTTGCGCGCGAGCCCCGCGAGCCGCAGGTCCAATCTCCTCACCACCGCGTTGCACAGGCCCGGGCTCGTGGGAGCCCCCTGAACACAGGCGCGCGGACCTACCGGCACGTGCAGCCGGACTCCGTTCATCTCCACCGGCTGGCGCTCGGCCTCCGTCATCAGCGCGGCGAGTGTGGCCGCCACCGTGTAGCCATAGCCCAGTGAGATCAACAGACCCCTCACCCGCACGTACGTGACCGAGGGGAAGAAGTCGGCGAGATCCATCTTCAACACCACCGCCTTGCCCACGTGGGGCTCGGCTCCGGTACGGATGGAGCGCCCCGCCCGGAATCCGTGCGCGTGCCCACTCACCGGCAGCTTGTCCACCAGCAGCGGCAGGAGCTTGCGCTGCAGCGCCTTCAACCGGCGCTTGGGCGCCATGATGAGCCGCCTCCCCCCATTCCGCTTGGGAATGGAGAAGGTGACGTAGTGCGGAACGCGCTCGGCCTCCCGGTGGATGGAGAAGAAGCGCAGCTCCCTCACGGAGATGCCCAACGCCACCGCCACTTCTCCCTCGTCCCGCCACACAGGCAAGCCGAGCCGCTGCAACTGCGCCTCGTCCGGCAGGAGATCACTGATGTGCCGGTTGCGCGTGCGCAGCGTCCCGGCGAAGAGCCGGCGGGCCTCGCTCGCCTCCATCCACTTCTTGCGCTTCCCGATCAGCGGCGCCTTCGGCTTCGGCTTGGGCAACAGCCGGGGATCTCGCCGGACCGTGCGGCGGTGCCCAGGCTTGAGCGGGCCGGATTCGGGCCGCACCACCTCCTGCACCGTATCGAGCGAGCCGCTCTCCCGCTCCAGACGCGAGACGTCCCGCACCAGCTTGGGACGCAAGAGCCCCTTGAGCCAGTCAACGAAGCCCATGAGCCTCCCCTCCTCTGGCTCGAACGCCTGCATCCGAGGGAGCCGGTCGCGCGTCACTCTCGAAGCTCTGGACCCATGGGTCCCGGCGTTCCGTACGCTGGGTCCCGTGGCGAGGTGAAGGCAACATGACACCGCCGCGGCGAAACACCACGGCACGAATGGCTGACTCCCGGGCGAACGGCTCCCCCGGATGAAGCTCGGCCCTTATCGTCCTACGTCTCTTCACCGTCAAGCTCCTCTCCCGCTCCGCCGCTCCCGCCCTCCTCCGTGGCACGGGGAGGCTTCGACAGCGCCTCGGCCTCCGGCGACACGGCGGCCGAGGTCGCCATGTCCCGGCGTGCTCCCGCGCTCGCCGTCAGCAACGCCAACATGTGCTCACACGGCCCCTGGTTGAGGATGTTCTCCAGGAAGAAGTCACAGCCACAGGTGGCGAAGATGAGCCGCTCCTCGTCGTTGAGGACGAGCTCCACCCGGGACTGCTCCGCCACGGCCCCCGCCACCACCTGGTCTCGATGGATGATCTCCCGGCGCACCGTCCCCTCGGGCGTGTGCAGCGACTTGAGCTTCCGCGTCTCGCGCGGCGTGACGGACTCCACCTTCACCCGGCCCTCCTGGAGCAGCGCGTTGGCCCGCTCGCGCCGGAGGTCCGGAGGGAAGAGGCGCTCCTCGTCCACCGGTGTCTCGAAGAGCTCGCGGTGACGGTACTCGCGGCGCTGCACGTCGAAGATGGTCATGCCCGCCCGGCACAGGTGGAACAGGGCCCGGCTCGTGTCCGGTTTGTCCGCCCCCACAGCCTGGGCAAGTGCCTCCACACTGGCGGCCTGCCGCTCGCGCAACACGGCGAGCACCCGCTCCTTCACTCCCGGAGTCACCGGTGCGTCCGGCGTGAGCAGATCGAAGCTCCCCGTGCCGCTGAAGCGCTGGGCGCTCCACCCGGTGAGCCCCAGCACCCACGTCACCCCGGGCAGCTCCACCGCGTAGAAGCTCGGCAGGGCCCGGCCCTTGAGGAAGACGTCCACCTTGTTCGCGTAGGGCAGCAACGGCTCGAGCAGCCGCAGCCGGCGGCGGCCCCAGGTCCGCACGGTGCGGGGCTCGTCGTAGCCGTGTTCCGCTCCCCGCAGGACGATGCGCTCCTCCCATGGCTCCAGCACCAGCGCCGCGGGCTGGCCGGGCTCGAAGACGTAGCGCAGCGCTCGCGGCGATACCTTCGCATGGCTGAAGCGCAGGAATCGCAGGGCCGCGACCAGATCCACCGGACGCACCGTGAGCCGTGTCCCCGGCAGCGCCATGGCGCCCTGGAGCTGGAGGAAGCCGCGCACCCACGCCTCGGGCAATTCCACCTTCTTCTCGAAGCGGCCTCCAGCGCCTTCCGTTCGCACCTCGAGGCCGGGCTTCTCGATGCGCAACCACGTGTCACGCGAGGAGCGCATCTCCCCCAGCGCCGCCCACAGCCACGCCGTGAAGTCGACGTTCGTGGTGCCGCACTCCACCTCCCCTTCGGTCTCGAACAGCTCCCGGTCGATGATGACCAGACCGTAGGCGCTCTGATCCTGGCTGAAGGCCTCGAAGAAGACACGGTCGCGATGCACGGTGACGACCGGGTCGAGCACGCCCCAGAGGTATTCCTCCGTGGACGCCCAGGAGTCATCGGACCAGATGAGCTCGCCGAGCGCCTGGAGCGCGAGCCTCACCGAGAGGACGTGCTCGCGGATGCGGCCGTGGAAGCGCAGCGGGCGGCGGAGATTGGGAGACAGGCCGAGCTGCGCCCGGTCCCAGTCCGAGGTGAAGGCGCTGGGGATGGCGTAGTCGACGAGGAGCGGAATCACGCGGCACCTCCGTACACCACCGGCTGCTCGGAGGGGCCCCGGAGCGCGGGCCAGCGGTGGAGGATGTCGGCGAGTATCCCGAGCAGCGCCTCCTTCGGGTACCGCTGGTCCGGCAGGTCCAGGGCATCCCGGATGCGGCCCACGAGCTGGCGCGCTGCGGCCTCGTCCCGGACGGCGTTGCGCAGAGCCCCCAAGGCCATCAACCGCGTCTTGCGATGCAAGGGACGCAGGAGGGTGGCCTGGAGCAGATCCACGTTCCGCGCGGCCAGGGTCCGGGCCCGCTCGTCGTCCCGGCCGAGCACCCGGAAGGCGAGCGCCTGCACGTGGATCTGCGGCGACTCGAGCAGATCCCTCACCGCGCGTGCATCCGCCGCGTAGTGCGCGTGGGCCCGTTCGAAGAGGAGCCGGGCCAGCCGGTTGTGGCGGACCAACAGGCCGTAGTCGCCAATGGCGAAGGCCGGCATCTTCCCCAGCACGGTGGCCGCCCGGGAAACGAACGTCTCGGGCGAGCGTGCCAGCAACGCCTCGTAGGAGGCCGAGAGCCGCTCGATGCTCTCGGCCCACGGAGAGGGCTGCCGCGAGGCGCCGTAATGAACGCTCTGGAGCGCCACGCGGCTGGCGAGGTAGTCCACCAGTGGCGCGTCATCCCGCTCGATGGCGCGGGTGGTGAGCTTCGGATAGGTGCCATTCCACCCGGGAGAGACGTGCCGCAGGAAGGGGCCGCGCACCAGGTCCGGGAAACGCTCGTACAGCAGCACCGCCGTCTCGTCCTCGAGCGGCTGCACCTGGACGAGGCCAAGGCCGGGGAAGTTGAGCTCCCGGCCCACTCCCGCGAGCAGCAGGAGCCGCCTCCGCACCTCGTCTCCGGACAACCGCGAGCGCTGGAGGAGGCCGAGCACCTCGCGGGCATAGGTGTCGGGAGCCGCCGAGGTGCACATCAGCGCGGACCACAGATCCAACCATTCCCGCTCGCGCGCCAGCTCCACCAGTTGGGAGAAGCTCCGGTTCAGGGGCACCCAGGGCTGGCGGACGTCGCGCACGTGGCGCAGCAGGTAGGGCACGACATCCCGGCCGCGCTCGCGAGCGAGTGCGAGGAACGTCGTGGCCGCGTCCTTGAGCCATTGCGCCGGGTGCCGCTGCTCGAGCGCCTCCACCAACGCGCCAGGCTCCCGGACGCTGCCGCACAGCGCCAGCACGTCCTGCTTCCAGGTCTCCTCCGGCACCTGCCGGCGGTAGAGGTCGAGGGCGAGCGCCTCGTCGCCGCGCTCGCGCGCCAGGGCGGGCAGCTTCTGCCAGGGGGAGCTCCGGCCGAAGCCGTGCCACCGCCTCCAGGGCAGGTGCGCGAGGATGAAGCCGCGCGAGACCACGGCGTCCGCGGTGTAGAGGGTGATGGCCGCCGGCTCGTCGAGCTCGAAGGGGAAGTCGAACTGTGTCAGCACGAGCTGGCGCTGGGCCCGGGTGGAGGCCGCGCCGTAGCGGGCCAGCAGATCCCCGAGCCAGCGCTTGCGGCGCACCTCCCCATCATCGTCCTGGAACTGGAGCCGGTACAACCGGCGGAACAGCTCCACGTCTCCGGAGCGCTCGACATCCTGGAGCCACCGCTCGAAGAGCTCCGCGGTGGGCCCCTCGAAGACGGATTTTGGGCGGCCTCGCGTGTCGAAGGTGAACTGCGGGAAGCGGGCGAGGATGAAGGGACGGAAGACGGTGCGGTTGCGGTAGTAGAGCCCGGGACCCCAGAGGGCGATCAGCCCCGGGAAGGGCCAGCGCGTGGCCATCTCCTCCATCCCCTGCCGCAACTGTCCGTCATCCAGGTCCATCGCGAAGAGGCCCCGCAGGGCCTGCTCCACCTCGCGGCTCTCCCGTAACCACCGTTGCTGCGGAGTCTCCACGCGCTCCCTCCCGGTACGAGCGTACCCGAAGGGCTCACGGAGGTGACCAGCAGCCTGGACCCGTCCACCCCTCGCGGCCTCCCGCGAGCACCACCTTGCGCCACCCGCCCTCCTTCGCCACCACCTCCAGCAGGCTTCCCGCCGTCAGCCGCTCCACCACCGGCGCTCCCGTGGTGGCCTCCTCCCGCGCCAGGCAGTCCGTTGGCAACACCTCCGCCTCGGCGGGCTCCTCGGAATCCCGCGCCACGGGAGGCGGTGCCACCTTCACCTGCTCCACCGTCCCCGTCGTGGCCCGGTTCACCAGCCCCACCACTCCGCCCAGCATCACCGCCAGGACCATGGCCAACAGGACGCGCCGGTCCTCCCACACCGGAGGCTTCAGCGCCGCCTCCACCGCTGGACGCGTCGCGGGCATTCCCAGGTTGGCCCGCATCACGCCCTGCCAGGCCTCCTCCAGCTTCGCCGCCAGCTCGCCCGAGCGCTTCGTCATCTCCCGCGACCACGCCCGCAGCGGCGCCACCTCCGCCTCCAGCCGCGAGCGCAACGACGCCTTGCGCTGCAGGAAGTGCGACACCAGCGCCCGCCGCTCCGCTTCGCTCACCGCCAGCCCCGGATCGAACCGGAAGCCCTTCTCCACCTCCTTCGCCCACGCGAGCAGCTTCGTCGTCCGCACCTCACCGAAGCCCGGCACCTGCCTCACGTCCTCCTTCAGCACGTCGTACGCGGACTCGATGCCCCAGCGCACCAGGTTCGCCTTCAGCACCTGCTTGATGCCGTCGATCTCATGGTCCTCGATGAGCGCTCCGCGCAGGAACTGCTCGCGCTGCATCGCCTCGCGGTGCTGGAGCTGCCGCCGCTGCTCGGCCTCGAACTCCGGTTGCAGCTTGCCGTACTCCGCGCGCAACCCGTGCAACAGCTGGCGCGCCCGATCCGCCATCCGCTGGAGCTCGTCCTTGAACCGCTCGGACTCGGCCTGCGCCGCGGCCATGCCCGCCTCCGCCTGCCGCAACAACCCCTGCTGCTCGGCCACCTCCACCGGGAGCCGCTGGTGCTTCCGGCTCAGCCACCACACGACCGCGGCACTGCCCAGCAGCGTGCCGCCCGGCACCAGCAGCAATCCGCCCACCCTGGCGGAGACCAGCATCACCAGCCACCAGCCCACCGTGGCCAGCACCCCGCCCACCAGCATGGCCACGCTGGCCTGCCGCACCCGCTCCACCTCGGCCTGGAGCTCCGCCGGCAGCCGGTCCGGAAGCGCGGGCATCGGCGGCGGCGCCACGGGCGAAATGAGGTTCGGCGCCAGCAACCGTTGCGACTCGGTCCACAGCGGCTCCAACTCCTGGAAGGTGCACGTGAAGCCCTGGGGCCCCGGGGCCGTGTTCCGCGGCGCGCCGAAGAAGGCCACCCCGCGCGTGGCCATCATCTGGCACCACGGGCAGGTCTGCAGGTGCTGCGGATACTTGTGCGTGGGCTCCTGGGCACAGCTGCGCAGCGAGCGCGCCAGGGCTTGCAGGGCCCGGTACCACTCGGTGGCGCCCGGCCGGCCCACCCTCGGGGCATCCGGCGCGAAGGCATCCTCGAAGAGCCGGCCCAGCTCCGGTGTCAGCGTCCCCAGGGGCAGGTGGATGGCCGGCGGCGTCATCTGCAGCGCCCGCGCGTTGCGGCCATAGGCGAAGCGGAACTCGCGGATGGCCCGCTCCGGCGTCATCTCCCCCTGCCCCGTGAAGACGCCCGTGAAGGGATGGCGCCCCAGGAACAACAGGTGGAAGAGCAACACCCCCAGGCTGAAGCCCTCGTGCGAGGGCGTCCGCTCCAGCCCCCCGAAGGCCTGGCCCTGCAGCTCGGGAGGCGTGAAGAGCGGCACGCCCACCTCGCAGCGGAACACCCGCTTGTCCGCGCGAATCTGGAACGAGTCGCAGTCGATCAACCGCACCGTGGCGTCCCGCGGCGACACCAGCAGGTTGCTCTCGTTGACGTCCCCCACCAGGTGGCCGACCGCGTGCAGCTCCTCGAAGACGCTGGCGCAGTTGAGCGCCGTCTGGACGAGGAAGGACCAGTCCGCGGTGGGGAACTCCTTGCGGCGGCTGGCCGTGGAGTACAGCAGGTGGATGGGCTTGAGGCCGCTCACCCGGGGCATGGTGAAGCCCCGCACCGGACCACCCGCCCGGCCCTCGTGCAGCACCTCCTGCGGCCAGGCCGCCAGCTTCTCCACGCCCGGCGGTGCATGGGCCGCCATCCACGTCAGCTTCTGGCCCTGCTCGGCCGGCGGCGCCGTCAGGTACACCTTCGCCACGCGCGAGGCGTCCTTCGGCAGCACGTACACCACGCCCTCGCCTCCGCGCCCCACCTCGGGGCCCAGGGCCACCCGCTCACCCCGCGAATTGAAGAGGACGGGCTGGGACACGTGCTACCCGGCTTCTGGCGAGGACTCGCGCACGGCGAGCACGAGCGTCTTGTCGTCATCCGTGCGCTCGTTCACCGCGGGCGAGTCCAGGAACGAGCGCAGGGGCACCACCAGATCGTCCGGATTCGCGGCGCCACGCAGCGCGGTGAACAGGGGCTCGAAAAAGGGACGGTGCACCGAGCGCGAGGCGAAGTGCAGCGCCAGCATCTGCAAACCATCGGTGAACAGGGCCACCTCGTCCACGGACTCCCGGCTCACCACCTGCAGCACCTGCTCCAGGTCCGCCGAGGTGAGGAACCACGTGGTGTTGGCGTACTCACCCGCCTGCGGCCAGAAGATGGGCACGTAACCCTCGCCCTCGCGCACGACGATGGCTCCATCCCCTACCTGCGCGAAGACGGCGGCGTGCTCGCCCACCACCGCCGTCAGCAGCGTGCAGGACAGCTCGCGCAGCGGCACCTCCCGCCGGGCGGCCTCCTCCTCCAGCGCCCGCCGCACCTGCCGGTACCAGTCACGGATGCGCTCTGGATCCCGCACGGCCTCCGGGCCCTCGCGCTCGAGCGCCTCGCAGGCCACCTGCACGAAGCGCCGGCACGCCAGCGCCGAGCCCTCCTGGCTCAGCCCGACGCTGCCCGCCCCATCCGCGCAGGCCACCACCAGGAAGGTCTCCTGCCCGGGGCTCGTCACCGTCCCGTCGCAGCTGTCCTGGCAGGGCGTGGCCAGGCGCCGGTGCGAGGTTCCCTCCAGGGACTGCTGGAGCAGCCTCCACATCGCGATACTCCCCGCCCTACACGGAGGCCCAGCCGCCGGGTGCCGCCGGGTTGACCAGCCGCACCTCGTCGGTCGTCTGCGAGCGCGAGACGGCCTTCTGCGAGTTGGACAGCCACTGGAACAAATCCCTGAAGCGCAGCCCGTCCAGCTTGAGCGGCTCGCGCACGGAGATCTGCTTGAGCACGTCCAGGTTGGCTCCCTCCACGCCCACGGAGAAGAAGGAGAAGGCCTTGCTGGCCTCGCCCTGGCGCACGCGCTCGGCGGCGGCCTGCCACGCGTCCGTGGGGCCTCCATCCGTGATGAGGAAGATCCATGGCCGGTAGAAGAGGATGCCGTTCTGCCGGTAGAGGCTCTTGCGCGCCGACAGCAGGTCCGTGGCGCGGACGATGGCCTCGCCCATGGGGGTGTTGCCCTCGGCCGTCAGCGCGGTGGGGAAGAAGGCCTCGGCGGTGGAGAAGTCGTGCAGCGTCTGCACCTGGCCCCCGAAGGTGACCACCGCCACCTCCACCCGCTTGGAGGCGAGGCTGTCCGCGGCCAGCTCGTCACGGTACTGGAGCAGTCCCGCGTTGAGCGCCTCGATGGGGCGCCCATTCATGGAACCGGAGGTGTCCAGCAGCAGCACGCACGGGCAGCGCGGCTCCGGGTTCTCGGCGAACGACAAGGCTCCAAATGGTACTTGCTCGGCCACGAGGCCCCCTCTCGGGTGCGCGGGGCGGGTCTCCCCCCCTGGGTCGAGGGCGGATCTACCAGGGCTGCCCCGGGTTGAACAGGCACGGTTCGTCCAACCCTCACGGGCGGCGGTCCTCCACCGCGGGCCCCCGAAGCAGCTTGAGCCGCAGGTTCGCCGCCGGCAGGCGTACCTCTCCCCTGGCCGCCTGGAACCGCTCACCCGGCGAGAGCTCGTACGCATAGCGGCCCGGCGCCAGGCCATCCACCTCGAAGCTCCCATCCTCGGCCGTCGTGGCGCTGCCCCCACTCCGTCCATCGAGCGCGGTCAGGACGATGCGGACCCCGCCCACCCCGCGACCCCCGGGATTCACGATGCGCCCTCGCGCGGGCGCGGCTGGAGGGAGGACGGCATCGGCCGGGAAGGTGCCTCCCGCGTTCAGCTCTCCGGCGAGGGGCTCGGGTGGGGAGACGTGGCCACGGGCCTTGAAGGAGAGCCGCACCTGGCCCCGCTCCATGCACTCGAAGCGGAAGCGCCCCTCCGCGGAGGTGGTGGCGAGCATCTTCCGCCAGGTGCCCCCTCTGCCGAGCAGCAGCTCCACCTCCGCCCGGGGGATGGGCTCCCCGGTGGGGCGCGAGACACGCCCGGCCACTTCGGCGCAGGGCTCCAGGGTGAGCCGGACGTCCGTGGCGTCCCGGTCCTCGGGGATGAGGACCGTGGCCATCGCGAGCTCCCGCCCCTCGCGCACCGTCAAGGCGTAGGAGCCAGGCGGGAGTCCCGCCAGGTGGAAGTCGCCCTGCTCGCGGGTCTGGATGAGCCCTTGCAACCCCTGCCCCTCGAGCCGGACGCGGAGGCCGGCCTCGCCATTCCCACCCGAGCGGAGCACGCGGCCCGAGAGGCTCCGGGGCACGTGGAGGTGAAGGGTGGTGCCCTCGGCCCCCGCCGGGCCCGCGTCCGCGAGGCGCCCGGGAAGCGAGGCGACCACGTGGTACTCGCCCGTGGGCACTGATGGAAACGTGGCCTGTCCTCCGTCGTCCGAGACCGTCAGGAAGGCCTGGCCTCCCACCTGGGGCAGCAGCGCGACCCGGGCCCCGGGCAGGGGCCGCCCCGAGTTCCCATCCTCCACGGCCACCTGGATGCTCCTGCCCTTCTCCAGCAACACCCCGACCACGTTGGCCCCGGCGGGAACGGCGGCCAGGAAGGCGGTTCCCCGCGGACCACTGACCCAGAGGTCATAGGTGGACTCCCGGAGCTGGGAGAACTCGAACCAACCATCGGCCCCGGTCACGGTCCGGGCCATGGGCGCCTCGAGGCCGAGCCACTCCGCGGTCCGCGCGAGCTCCCCCTTCATCGCGCCGCACCCGGGGTCGAGCATGGTCATCCCGGGCACCCCGGAGGAGCAGGCCCGCGCGGACAGGGGCACATCGGCATGGGGGACGGCGCTCACCGTCACGCCCCCCGCGGGCTTGCCCTCCCAGGTCACCACGCCCCGGAGGACGAGCGGCCCGCTGGGAAGCGGCTCCCGGGAAGGCCCGGCCGGCCGCTGGGGAGCGGATTCTCCGGAGGACGGAAGCGCACCGGTCTCGTGCGCACAGCCCGCGGCCCCGAGCACGAGGACTCCCACCACCACTGATGCCAACAGGCGCGACACACCAGGCTCCCGGACGTTCATGAGACGGCGTGGACTCTACCCGCTCCTCCTCCGCCGGAGTGACCGGGGCGTGACGGCCCGGCCGGCCCCTCGCGCCCGGGGCGGTCACCCGGGAATCACCGCCGTGCGGCATCTCTCCGCGCACGACCCTTTCCGGAGGATACCCACCTTGCAGCCCACGCCCATCCGCCGCACCCCACCGGGGCCGCCGCCCATGCCGCTGCTCGGCGAGTTCGGCAGCCAGTTCCGCCTCTTCAGCGACTTCATCGGCGGGCTCTCCGAGCTGCAACGCCATGGTCCGCTCGTCAGTCTGGCCCGTGGCTCCGGCCGGCACATCCTCGTGTTCGCTCCCGAGTACGTCCAGCAGGTGCTCGGCAACCCGGGCCTCTTCCTCTCGCTCGAGCCGGCGAAGAACGCGCCCCCGGGCTCGTCCCTGCGGCGCCTGTGGACGGGGCTCGGCACCACCAACGGCGAGGTGCACAAGAAGGGGCGCCGGCTGATGCTGCCCGCCTTCCACAAGAAACGCGTGGAGGGCTACCGCGACGACATGGTCTCCCTGTTCCAGCGCATGCTCGACGGCTGGCGGCCCGGCGAGACGCGCGACGTCTCCGCGAACATGCGGCGCGTCACCCTGCTGGTGGTGACGAAGGTGCTCTTCGGACTGGAGGATGAACAGGAGTGCCTCGCCCATGGCGAGCTGCTCTCGGAGTGGTTCCGCCTGTTCGGCAGCGCCTCGGTGCAGTTGCTCCAGCACGACTGGCCGCTGCTGCCCTACCGCCGGGTGATGCGGATCTCCGAGCGGGGCGAGGCCGCCATCCGCGACCTCATCGCCCGCAAGCGGCGCGAGGGCGGCGGAGGCAATGACGTGCTCTCGCTGCTGCTCGAGGCGCGTGACGAGGACGGGGGCTCGCTCTCCGACGAGGAGCTGGTGGGCCACATCACCATCCTCTTCATCGCCGGCCACGAGACCACCGCGAACGCGCTCACCTGGACCCTGTTCCTGTTGGATCAGCACCCCGAGGTCCACGCCGCCCTGGTGGACGAGCTCCAGGGCACCCTGCGGGGCGAGGCCCCGGCGCTCGAGCAACTGGAGCGGTTGCCGCTGCTGGACCGGGTCATCAAGGAGAGCATGCGGCTCCTGCCTCCCGTGCCGCTGAGCCAGCGGGTGGCGGCGGCCCCGTTCGAGATGGGCGGCTACTCCTTCGACGCGGGCACGGAGCTCATCTACAGCCCCTACGTCACCCACCGCATGCCCGAGCTCTACCCCGAGCCCGCGCGCTTCCTTCCCGAGCGCTGGAAGACGTTGGATCCGCCCGTGTATGCCTACATCCCGTTCGCCAACGGGCCCCGCCGCTGCATCGGCGCCACCCTGGCGATGATGGAGCTCAAGCTGGCCCTGGCCATGATGCTGCAACGCTACAGGCTCGCCCTGGTGCCCGGCTCCCGCATCGATCGCGAGGTGTTGATCACCCTCAGCCCCAAGCACGGCATGCCCATGACGGTGCACGCCCAGGATCGGCGCTTCACGCGGGCGCCCTGGCGCGGCAACGTCCGCGAGATGCTGGCGCTCGAGTGAGGCGTGGCCCCTGTCAGGGCTCGCCCGCCTCGAACCAGTGGTGCGCCACCACCTCGGGCGGTGCCTTCATGCGCTCGAGCACCTCTCCCAGACGCACGTGGAGCATGCGGCGCAGGGGCTCGGGGATGGCCCCCGCCACCGCCTCGTGGACGAGATCGTGCGTGAAGCGCTCGCCCGCCATCACCTGGGCCGCCTCCAGCTCCACGGCGGCCTCGCCCACCTGCAGCGCGCCCACCTCCAGCACCGCGGACGCCAGCGCATAGGAGAACCACGTGCGGGCCAGGGCCGCCACGCGCGCCAGCCGGAGCGCCGAGGGAGACAGCGCCTCCAGCCGCCGCTGGATGAGCCGCCCCACCCTGCCAGGAGGAGGCAGCCGCTCGGGCCAGTCCCCCTCCAGCGCGCCCGTCTCCACCAGGTGCTTCACCGTCTCCACCACGTAGAGGGGATTTCCGCCGGTGTAGCGGGCGATGCGCTCGGCGTGCCGCTCCGCGCCGCCCAGGCCCAGCCCGGCCAGCAGGGAGCGCACACCTTCGGGCCCGAGCGGCCGCAACTCCACCACCCGGGCCACCCCCGCGTCCTCCAGGCCGCGCACCAGGCTCCACAAGCTCTCCGAGCCCTCTCCCTTGCGCAGGCCCTGGATGCACCGGGGGAGACCCGCGCCATTCGTGGGGTACATGCGGCCGAAGGAGTAGCGGGTCAGGGCCAGGTCCGCCTCGGAGAAGTAGTGCATGTCGTCCGAGACGAGCGTGTCGTAGGTGCCCATCAACCGCGTGGACATCTCGGTGATGGCGTCGAAGAGACGCATCCGGTCCGGTTCGCTGCTCACCGGAGGCAGCGCCTCGCCCGGCTCGGCCAACTCGGGGAGCAGCCGCGACAACTCACGGCGAGCCCACTCTGGAATCTGGACGTCCGGGCGTACCGCTCGCCATTCCCGCAGCGAGCGCACCGTGGTGGCGAAGGGCACCTCCCTGTCTCCCGGGCGCCCCTCACAGCGGACCCAGCGCCCACGCGACTCGGCGAAGTCGGTGATGAGCCGGCTCTTGCCCACGCCCGGCTCTCCGATGATGACGAGCACCTGGCCCGCCTCCCAGGCCTCCAGGAGCACCTGCCACTCCGCCTCGCGCCCGGCGAGGACGGGAGGGCGCAGGATGTTCATCGGCAGGGGCCTGCGCGTGGCGGTGGCGCCGGGAAGCTGGGTGCCCTGCTCGAGGAGTCTGGCGAGCGCGAGCGTCTCCGGCAGGGGCTTCACGCCCAGCTCGCGCTCCAGGGTGCGCTCGAGCCGCTCGAAGACCTTCAGGGCGGCGCCGCGCTGTCCCTGGAGGTAGAGGAGCCGCATGAGGTGGCGGCCGGCTTCCTCGGACTCGGGCTCGCGGCTGGCCCAGGCCTCGGCGAGCGCGAGCGCACCCGCCAGGTCTCCCGCCGCCTCGCGCCGGGCGAGCTCCGCGACGCGCGCCTTCCGCCACCAGCCCTCCACCCTGGCCCGGGCCCCGTCGAGCCAACGCGCCAGCTCGGGGCTGTCGTCGAATTGCAGGCCGGCGAGCAGCTCTCCCTCGGAGGTCCCAGCCGGAAGGACGGAGTCCCGCAGTTGCAGCGCGTCCACCAGCACGTGGCCGGAGAGCTGGAGGGACTCCTCGCCCTCGAGCAGCTCGTCTCCGTCGCAGGCGAGCCGCAGCCGGCGCTTGAGCTGGCGCAGGTTGTTGCGGGCCGTCGCCTCGGGCGAACCGGGCCACAGCAGGGCGGACAGGACGGCCCGGGAGCATTGTCCCTCCAGCGCCACATAGGCGAGCACCATCGCACCGGTGTCCGCGAGGGAGACCTGACGCACGCCATCGGAGAGTGAGGGAGTGCCGAGGAAAGACAAGCGCCAACGCATTCCAGGTGGACGGGCCACCCCCCCGGGGGCCCCAGCTCTCGCAGGCGACAGGCTCATGAGTGGGACGGATTTCTACCATGCCCCTCTCTCGTGGGCATCCGGACGAGCGCCCGCGCCGCATGGTGAACGAAGAGCACCTGCCGCGGCTGGACCGAGGCGAACAGGTCTCGCAGACGCGCGAGCTCCGGGGTGTGCGAGACGGAGCGCACCTCCGGGTAGGGCACTCCATCCGGACCGGGAAGGAACACCGCCGCGCCCGAGGCATCGGTGACGGGGACGACCACGGCGAAGCCAGAGGGCTCGGCGCTGGAGCGTGCCCAGGAGAGCGGGTGCCCGGTGGTCCACGGACCCGTGTACGTCACCCGTCATTCATTCCGGAACCACTTCGCCGGGATGCCCAGCGCGGAGAGAATCCGCTCGGGCACGCGCTCGCCCTTGATTTCGGTGACTCTCGGCAGAGACGAATGCTCACGAGGGGGTTGGGCATATTGTCCAATGCACTCGCCTCCTCGGAGAATGTTGACAAAGAATATATCGAGGCTTGGAGAGGCGATTACCCCATACGCGGTCGCAATGGGGCGCCGTTCAGATATGTTAATATCCGCGAAGCCTATGTCGCCTGTGTCGCTGGCAATGAGGAGCCCTTGCGGCGTGTCCTCGAGCCGGTAGTGCCCTGGCTCGAGGGGCTCGCCAGACTCCTCTTCTAGTATTCCGTACGCCTCCTGTGCTCGGACGCCTTCAACCAATGCGACATGCCGCAGCCGTTGTTCCATCGGCAGGTCTGAATGTTCCTTGCTCTCTGGCAGCGGACAGCCGAGAGATTTCGCCAGGGCCTCTGGGCCGACATCCTCCACCGCTCCCACACCGTTTCGAAATGACATGATCAGCCACGGATCCGTGGCGCGATTGATCGAGTACACAGGCTCATCGAATTGGAGTGACAAATCTTCAGCGATCTGCAACTCGGCGCCCACGTCGTTGGGATTCGTACCCACGATGGCATGATAAAGGCCACTCCCTGAAATGACGTCGAAGGACGGCTCCTTTCCATCCTCTTCGTCCGTCTCCAACATCAACGCATCACGAACGTGTCCCTCAAGCCGCGCGGGATCGCCTGGAGTCAGGACCGCCCAGAGAGGCCACTTGCTCACGGTATACCTCCGGACAATTTCTCTGGCAGCTTGAGTGCCGCTCGCAGCTGCATTGTCTTCTCCAACATCAGCGATTCCTCCAAACATATGAGAGTCGTATCTCGTGCGTTTTTCAGGAGGAAAGCTTCCAGTTTCGCTCTGGTAGGCCCACTCAACCCATCTGTGCTGACGAGGAATGGCGTCCCTCTAGGCGCCTTCGCCGCGTCCTTGAGTTGGTCGAGTAGGCGCTGGAGTTGCTCGGTCAGCGCCTGCTGCCCTTTGTTGAGCGTCTTCGCACGCTGCATTGCCGTCCAGGCGTCGAGCGCCTTACGCCACTTGTTGTCATTCCAGCCCTTGACTTCTACTCCGTGTTGAAGTCTTGAGCGGCCCATCGACGTCAATTCGCGATCGATGATGTGCCCCCCTTCTAACGGCACCTGCCGCCCTGTCAGACGAAAGCCTGGGAAGAGCTTTTGCGCATTGCGCTCTGTCAATAATTCCGCGGCGATTCCTCGGAGTTGCTCACGCGCCCGTAGTTGCTTCGCCAGGTTCCCTGGCTCCGCTGCTGCCTGCTGGAACAGCCTCCAAGGCGTCCGTGTGTCCCTGGCCATCGCATTGAGATCCTCCAGGGACAGCCCCGTCGCGCGCAGCCAACCCAGGTCCACGCTGCCCTTGCGCGCCTTCCTCGCCAGCTCAATCACTGCCTCGACGTCCAATTGAGGGTGCCTGACGAGCCACTCGGCTTGCGACAAGAATGCAAGCGGGTCCTTCAGGCTCGGAGTTCCCGAGCGCCACAGTAGTTCCGCGAGTGCTGGCTTCGCCGCACCGCGGGTGGCGACACGCATGTTTTCCACCGCGGCGAGGTACGCCTGAGCCTTGTCGGCCGGCAGCGCCGCCGCTCGCCGTGCCACCGAACCGTAGGCGAGCGTCATCTCCTGGCTCTCCGCCGCCAGCAGCTTCAACGCATCCAATGTCTTCTCTGCCTGCTGGGCCGCGAGCCCCGCCCTGCGAATGCCGCCGAGGGCCCGTGCAGCGGCGATCTCTCCGCGGATGGCGAAGAAGGCCTGCTTGAAGGCCTCGGCACCGCCAGGAAGAGAGAACCTCAGCCCGTCCGGTGTCGCAACGGCCTTGCCCTGGGCAAGCATCCGCTCCAGCGTTTTCACCAAGGCCTGGACTGACTCCACCGACTCGCGCATGCCGGACGAGGCCCGGGCGCCAGCCGCATTCAACGCCAGCCCTCCCCGGTGTACCAGCTCGCGTCCTATACCCGAGGTGGCAAGTTTGTAGATGTCCCGGGCGGCCAGCGCCACCATGGCCGCGTCATGTACTGCGAGAAAGTCCCGTCCCTCTGGCGTCTGCGACAGCTCGTCCCGGTACGTGTCCACCACCGCCAGAGTCGCCACCCACGAGATGCGGCCCACGAAGAGGCGCACCGCCGTTCCGCGTGCCGCCGCCAGCGTGCCGCCTTGCGCTACCGTGGCTGGCACTCCTGTCAACAGCGGTGCCTTCGTCAGGGCGGAAACGGCGCCGTACACCATGTGCATCTCACTGATTCGGCTCACCGCCGACCACACCAGTGTCGTGTCCGGCGTGGAGGCGAGCAGGGCCAGCTCCATGGCCGTCATCAGGTGCGTGCGCGGCTGTGGCCCATGCACTTCCAGCCGTACCCATTCCAGTGGGTGCAGAGCCCGGCTGCGCGGCGCCTCGTCCACCGAGGACAGGTAGCGGGCCTGGAATTCCTGCCGCACCGGCTGGAAGTAAAGCGCCATGCGCCTGGAGGGCCCTACCGCTTCTCCGGGCAGAGCGGGTTCGGCTCCGAGGCGCACTCCCTGCTGCTCCTCCCACGCCTCCGGCGCCACCAACACCGTGGACACCAGCCCAGAGGGGATGTTGAGCAGGTATGTCCTCTCGCCCTCACGCCCCAGGTGGAAGGTGGGCAGGGACTCGAGGAGGTCCAACACGAGGGGAAACGAGGCGAGTGCCTTCTGGGTGAAGGCTCGTCCCAACAACACCTTGCTGTCCGGTGCCTGGGTGCCAAGCAGCTTCTCCAGCGCTCCACTCGAAGTGAGCCTGCGCTCCAGGGGTGGAAATTCCCGGTCAGGCGTGGACAGCAGTACACGCGCGAGCAGGTCCACTGCCTCCTCCTTCATGTCCGAGGTAAGCGCGGGGCCCGTGAGGATGGTAGTGAAGACGCCCAGTCGCTCGTCCGGAGTGAGGAGGGCGAGCACGTCATGGTCGAGGGAGACAAGGGGCTGGGGCGCTTGCGGTGTCGCCGTGGCGAGGGCTGTCTGGAGGAGCTCTCGTCGCAAGGCCGCCAACTCGCCCGTACCGGCGCTCAGCCCCGGCCGCCAGTGCCCCGGTCGAATGAGGAGCGTGCCTGGGTAGTACCAGTAGGCATTGCCCTCGGGGTGCTCGAGCGGATCGGGAGCAGCGGCAACGGTGTTGAATTCGGCGCTGTAGCCCCGCCAGCGCCCGTCCTCTCCGGGGATGATGACGCGCGGGCTTCCACGAGGAGCGTTGCGCACGCGCAGCTCCGCACGCTCCAAAGATGTTTCCTCGGTGAGCAGCAGCAGGGTGCGCACCTGGACACTCGAGCTGTCGGCGAAATAGAAGCGGCCCACGACGCTGCCCGGAGCGAGGACGGGCGAGCCATCCGTGACGCTGTAGCTCGCCTTGAAGCGTTTGGAACGCAGAGCGATGGCCTTCTGCAGGGGCTCGGCGGCGTCTCCGAGAAGGTGCCCGCGCTGCGACTCGTCCCTCAAGGGCTCAAGCGCCTGAAGATACCGGTCGAAGTAGCTCTGCCCGGCCTCGTCCAGAATGTCCGAGCGTTGAGCCCAGCGCAGGCCGCGCTCCACCAGTGCGGCGGCTCCGGCCCTGTTCAAGGAGGCCACCGCAAGCTGGGAGCGGCTCCAAACGACATCCGCCTCCAACTGCGCATCCAGGGCATGGCGCATGGTGGCGAGCAACTCCGGCACGAGCGCTGACGGTTGGCGCACGCGCACGCAGACGGGGAGGCCCTCCACAGCGCTGGAGGGGGGTGCTCGGGGCTCGATGTCGAAAGCGCCTGCCTCCGCGGTATCCCCGAAGAGTCGCGAGGCTATTTCCTCACGCGAGGCATACCCGGGAACCCACAGCAACTCGGGCCGAGCCGGGTCCACTTGAACAGGGATTGGCGCCAGGTCGGGCGAGAGGGCAGCCCACGCGTCGGCCTCGTCCTCGAGCGTGTCCTCCTGCTCGGACTCTGGCGGCTCGTTCTCCAGCCACTCTGGAGGGATTTCCTCCGTAGGGGGGAGGCGCCAGGCGCGCTCCAGAGCGGGCTCTCCCGCGTACTTCCAGTCCCACTCATACGTGAGGGTGAGGTGCTCTCCGGCGCCAACTCCCTCCGGGACGTCTACCTCCACCTCCTCCCTTCCGCGCTCGCGGTTGACTACCCGGGGCAAGGCCGCGGGCGGGTAGGCATCGAGCGAGTCCACCCGCAGCCGCTGGTCCTCGCCCCAACCGAGCGCCGCTGCGGCGATGACTTCCGCACCTGCCTTCACCACCAGACGGCCCGGATCCACCACACGGAGGGCGAGTACGCCGTCCTTCCAGTCTTCCAGGCGGGGGCTGAGGGCTTCCGCTCGCGAATGCGCTTCGGCCGAGAGCGTCACCCGCACTCGTCTCAACTCCGCGCCGGCCGCGCTCATGCTGACCACGAGACAGCTCGCGAGCAGGAGAGCCTGGAAACCTCCCCAGGGCTTCAGGGCCACCAGGGCGGTGCCGAGGCTGTCCCCTCCAGGGCGCTTTCGGACGACGATTGCGTAGTCCTTCGCCATACGGGGTGCCCCTTGAAACAACAACCGCCCGAGAAGGTAGCGGGGATGAAGGGAATTGCCCATGTGGCTTCGACAGTCACCGCCGGTCCGTGCTACCGAGGAGACGTGAGTGTCTCGGAAAAAGTGGTCCACGAGGCCGACTCTCCCTTCGGGCCCGTGTACGTGGTGGACGTGGGCGACCAGCGCACGCTCCGCTTCGACAGCCCCGAGGGCACGCTCCAGAGCGCCATCCTCAAGAGCGATCCCACGGCGGTCCCCACCAGCTACGTGCGTGTGGCCACCGCCGGGCTCGCACTCACCGAGGGCCGCGCCCGCATCCTGGTGGTGGGCCTGGGCGGAGGGGCGTTTCCCATGCTGATGCACCGGCTCCTGCCCCGCCGGTCACAGGTGGACGTAGTGGAGATCAACCCCGTGGTCGTCGATGTGGCCCGGCGCTTCTTCAATGTCCGGGAGGATGCCCGGCTCCACATCTCGGTGGAGGACGGGGCCGACTTCATGGCGCGGCAGGGGCCCCGCTACGACCTCATCTTCCTCGATGCCTTCTGGGACTACGGAACACCGGACCACCTGAAGGAGTCACTCTTCTTCGAGAACGTCCGTCGCAGGCTGGAGCCTGGGGGAGTCGCGGTGCTCAACATCGCGCTGGAGGAGCAGTGGAGCGTGGCGTCGCGAATCGAGACCTTCGCCCGGGCCTTCGAGGACTGCGCGATGCTGCGCGGCGCCTCCCGGTACAGCAACCTCATCCTGGTGGGCACCCAGACGCCGTTGCCCTCCGAATCCCTCTTCCGGCAGCAGCTCTGGCGGCTCGCACGTGAGCTGGATTTCTCCGTACTGATGGAGAGCGTGATGACCTTCGAGCAGGTCAAGGTGTCTTCGTAGGTACGGAGCCGTCCTGCCCGGAATGGAGTACGCGCTCCGGATCGAAGGCGGCGGCGATCTCGCTGTGCCCGTGCTCGATGAGCTCCGTCACTGCCCGGCCCGTGAGTGCGCTCGTGAGGATGCCCTGCCCCGCGTGCCCGCTGGCGATCAGCACCGCCTTCGTCCCCGGGTAGCGGCCAATCAACGGCTTGCCCCCCGGTGTCACCGAGCGCAGTCCCGCCCACGCCCTCCCGAAGCGCGCCTCGCGCAGCCTCGGCGCCAGCTTCGCCACCGTGGCCCCCAGGTGCATCAGGCCCGTCGGCGTCACGTGGCACGCGAACCCCGCGTCCTCCTCCGTAGCCCCCACGACGATCTCCCCCGTGCGCCAGGGCGCCAGGTACGTGGGCCCCGACACCACCCGTGTCAGCCTCACCTCCGGGTGGAAGATCGTCAGCATCTGCCCTCGCAGGGGCTTCACTGGCAGCGGCGGCAATCCCGCGATTCCTCCCGACCACGCCCCCGCGCACACCACCAACCTCCCCGCCCGGTGCGTCTCCTGCTCCGTCCGCACCTCCACCCCACCGTCCACCTCGGCCACCGAGCGCGCGCCCTCGCCCAGCCGCACCTTCACGCCCCTCCGGTGCAGGTCGTGCAGCAACGCGTTGAGGTAGGCCTCCGTGTCCACCATGAAGCCCTGCTCGGTCACGAAGGCCCCGAGGATCGGCGTGCCCTCCAGCGCTGGCTCCAGCTCCACCACACGCGCCGCGTCCATCCACGTCCCCAGCCACTCGGGATGGTTCACCGCCTTCTGCCCGAGCGCGTCCCGGCCCTTCGCGTCCATCGCCACCCGGAGCACGCCCTGCCCCCGGCGCAGGCTCGGGCCGTCATTCAGGGAGGCCAGTTCCTCGGCCAGCGCTCCGTGCGCCGCTCGCGTGAAGGCGAGCATGTCCGGGTCATCCAGCAGCCGCACCGAGGGAATCGCCACTCCCGCCGCCGCTCGTGAGCCCTGTCCTCCCGGCTCCACCGGGTCCAACACCGTCACCCGCGCCCCCGTCGCCGCCAGCCGGCGTGCCACGGACAGGCCCATCACTCCGGCCCCGAGAATGACGACGTCCTGGGTCACACTCATCGCTCAGCCCGCTCCTCGCTCCAGCGCACCGCCTGCATCCGCATCTCGCACGTGTAGCGGCCCCGCTCGTCCTTCAGCCACAGCTGCTCCGGTGCCGGGTACATCTCCTCCACCGAGAGCTGCTCCGCCCCTCGCGACAGGTACAGCAGCAGCTCCAGCGCGAACGGCGACGCCGTATCGATCAGGTACGGCTTGCGCTCCACCGTGCTGCGCATGAACACGAAGCGCGGCCAGCCGCTCGCCCGGCGCTCGCGCTCCACCGCGAGCAACAGGTCCATCCCGCTCACCTGCGAGAACAGCGTGGTCGGCAGCTCCCACCGCTCCCGCTGGTACACCGCGCCGCCCACGTGGAGCCTCGGCAGGTGCCGGCCCTTGGTGCGCAGCTTCGCGTGCAGCACCTGCGGGTGCGCCAGCGCCGCGAACGGTGCGTACGTGTTGAAGTCGTCCAGCGGCATGTACAGCGAGAGCCGCTTCCCCTCCCCGTCCACCAGCACCGGCCCCTCGCGCGTGGGCAGCACCTTCACGTCGTGCGGCTTGAGCGCCCCCTGCTCCACGTCCAGCACGTCCGAGACCGAGTACATCAACTTCCGCCCCGGATAGACGTAGAAGCCCTTGTTGCGCCGGCGGATGGCCAGTCCCACCAGTCCCTTCGCCTCCGGCTCACGCTCCAGCCACTCGCCCGCCACCGACTGGTAGCGCGCCCGGTCCGGGTAGAAGGCGCTCAGCCAGCTCCACAGCATCAAGTGGTGGTGCACGCGGGCGCACATCACCTCGAAGCCCTTGTCCGTCGCCGCGAGGCACACGTCCGGCAGCGAGTAGCGGCCTCCCGGCCGCGAGGTGCCCAGGAAGTCCTCGGGCAGCGTCCGGGAGCGCGACAGATCCTCGTCGAGCAGGATGGGCGGTACCGGTGCGAAGCGGCTCCCCGCCACCTGGTCCGGCCGCAACCGCACCGCGTACTCCAGGAAGTCCAGCGGGCGCTCCTCCGAGCCCAGTGCGTCGCGCACCTGCTCGCGGTAGCTGCGCTGCACGCTGTCCCCGTACGCCGCAGAGAGCCCCAACGCCCCGGACAGCTTCGCCGCCATCTCCTCGCTGAAGCGCTTCCCCAGCTTCAGCCGGAAGGGCGAGGACGCCTCCTCGTAGAGGATGAGCCGGTCCGAGTACACCTGTCCCTCGCCTCGCCGCGCGGGCTTGCCCGTGTACTCGGTGAAGCGCGTCTCCAGCGCTTGCAGCAGCTCCCGGCGGCGGACCAGCCCGGCGCCCTCGAACTCGCCGCGCAGGCGCTCCAGCTCATCCAGCCTCGACCCCCAGCGCTCCCGGGCCTCGGACGCGGGCAGTGCCGCCACCGCCTCGCGCAGGCTCGAGAAGGTGCCGAAGTCGTTCGCCACGAAGGGCAGCCCCAGCAGCACCAGCGCCGACTTCATCATCGGCACCACCAGCCGTTCCACCGCCTCCACCGGCTGACCCAACGCACTCGAGGCCGCGCTCAACGTCGGCGACTCGGGCAGCACCGCGAGCAGCCGCTCCGCCTCCGGCGACAGCGCCACCTCCAGCTTCAACGGCTCGCAGCTCGCCCGGCCCGGCTCCACCTTGAAGAGGGGGTTGAGCCGCAACGGCAGGTGCCGGCGCACCTCGCGCTCCCGAGCCACGGCCCTCGCCAGCTCGGTGACGGACCAGAACGTCAGGAAGGTGCGCCGCCGCGTGCTCCCGCTCGGCACCACCCGCACGTCCTCACCGTCCTCACCGTCGCACTCGCCGTAGGAGATGGGGCCGAAGAAGCTCGTCGTCTCGTTCTTCGCGCAGAAGCGCTGGAGGTACGTGTAGACCTGCCGCTCCACCCGCCGCGCATCCGAGTTGTCCGGCCGCTGCTCCCCCTCCAGGTAGCGCGACCAGACGTTCTCGTACATCGCCGGGTTGGAGAAGAAGACGGCCTCCTGGATGGCCGGCTCCGCTGCTCGCTCGCGCAGCCGTTTCCGCAGCGCCTGCCGCTCCTCCGTGTAACGGGCCGACAGCGCCGTGCGGTGCGCACGGTAGCGCTCCAGTGCCTGGGCACAGTCAGGCCCGTACTTCGCCTTGAGCGAGGGCTCCTTGCCCTTCTCCAGCGCCTCGCGCGCCGAGCGGGCCGCGTCCTCGCCCGCGGCGGTGCGCACGGCCTCCACCAGTGCCCGCTCGTCCTCGAGCAGCGCCGCCACCTCGGAGCGCAGCCCCTCCGAGAAACCCAGGCCCTCCAGCCAGTCGAACGGGAAACCCGCGTGCCGGAGTACGAAGACCTCGCCCAGCGTCCAGCGCTCGCTCATGCGTGTACCCTCTCGAGGACCGCGCGGCCCACCAGCGCCGCTTCCACCTTGCCGCGCTGCGCCTCCGGCAGCGTCGCGAAGAGCTCTCCCACCGTCACCGGTTGCTCCGCCCCCGCCACCAGGGGCGCCAGCCGCGCGTCCATGGCCAGCACCCCTCCCGTGCGCAGGTTCGCCGCGTACCAGGAAGGTTTCACCACGCCGTCCAGCGTCGCCGGCAACCGCACCAGCGCGCAGTCTCCGTCCAACCGGATCCGCTCGCCGCCAGTCGCCACGGGGGCCGGCGGGTGCAGCGAGGCCCAAGCGACCCGGCCCGGGCTGAGTGGCGCGCGTTGCAACAGCTTCCCCGCCAGCGAGGTGAGCAGCTCCACCTGCCGGGCATGGGGCACCGTCCCCGGCGCCTCGAAGGGCACCGTGCGCGCCAGGTCCCGATCCTCGGGCGGAGCGAGGAAGCGCACCGCCAGGCCCGCGAAGTCCTCGCCCGAGCGCCCGCGCGTCCAGTGGAATGGCCGCACTCCCGACACCCAGTCGAACACGGGCCGCTGGCCGAGCAGCGCGAAGGTCCGCTCGTGCGCGGCCTCGTCCACTCCGGGAGCGCCCACCCACCACTCCGCCACCACGCGTGCTCCAGCGGCGCGCAGACGCTCCACCGCGGCGGCCAGTGGCTCCAGCGGCACGCGGCTCCCGTCACTTCCCACGACTCCGCTCTCGTCCACCGAGCAGAATCCCACCACCGCCGTGCGGCAACCGCTCGACACGAGCGCCTCGGTGTCGAGCAGAGCCCGCAGCGGCACGTGTCCCGCCCAGGGCCCACCGTCCGCCGGGGGACGAGCCCCCTCGGGAACCCAGGTGAGGGCCTCCGGCTCCGTTGCGCCCAGGGCCACCACCCGCCAACGCAGAGGTGCCACGTCCTCGGGAAAGGAGGCCCGCTGGAAGGCGGGAATCGTCGCCAGGACCGCGCGATGGGTGACAGCGAAGGGACCCGCCACCTCCAGCGGCACCGAGGCCGGGCACGCCGCCGCCAGCTTCACCGCCGCGGGAAGTTGCAGGTCCTTCTCCAGCCACAGCCGTACCCGCTCGGCGCCCGGGAACTGCTCGGCCGCGCGGGCCAGGTCCTCGTCATACAGCGCGGGCGCCTGAATGATCCGGAGCACGTCCGCCGAGCGCTCGGTGGTGCCCCCCTCCAGCTCGATGTCATCGAGCCGCACGTGAACCCCCGACGGTGCACCCGAGAGGGCCGTGAGCACCGCGCCGAGGGCACGCAATGGCCGGTGCGCGTCCGCCCTCCCCCGCTTCCACAGCACGAGCGCCGCGCGCAGGAGCAACAGCTCGCGCATCGTCTGGGGCGTGGCGGGCTCGCGCTCCCGCGTCTCCACCGCCCGCGACAGGAGCTCCGGAGCCATCACCCGCTGGCAGAAGGCGCGCGCCACGTCGAGCACCCGCCAGCCCTCGGGCGCATCCGGCACGCACGTCACATCCCGGTGGGGAGGCAGGACGAGCAGCTTCATGACGCCGAGCCCCACAGGAAGCAGCAGCGCAGCTCCGCCGTGTGCCGCCCGCCCGAGGCGCCCAGCCACAACTGCCCGGGCGCGGGGAGCATCTCCGACAACATGACCTCGCCCTTCTGCTCGAGCAGGTTGACGAAGACGCGCAGCAGCGCGGGGCTGCGCACGTCGACGAGCACCGGCTTGCGCTCGCCCGGGAACTTCGCGAACACGTGGTCCGGCAGGCCCATGCGCGCCCAGATGCCCACCGCCGTCCGGAGCCGCGCCTTGTCGTCCTTGCACGCGACGAGCGCCTCGGCATCCGCTGCCTCCAGCCTCCACTGCTCGCGCTGAAGCACCGCGCCTCCCAGCATCACCCGGGGCGTGTGCGCGCCCAGGGACACCCTCAGGGGACGGATGCGCGGCAGGGCGAAGGCCGTCTGCACCAGGCTCTCGATCTCCCCGTTGTAGAGGCACACCTCCGTGCCCAGCCGCGTGGACACCAGCCGGGCCGTGCGCCCGTCACTCTCCACCTGGAGGTCATCGAAGGGCAGCCGCCACGCCGAGGCCCGGGCGCTCACGCCTCCCAGCTCGACGACGGGGCCGGGGAACTCCGAGGGCAGCAGGCCCGTGCGCCGCGAGGCCAGCACGGTGACGAAGGGCATCGGCCGCCGCAGCGAGCCGAGCGTCCGCAGCATCTCGCCCTCCACCCGCCTCCGCTCCTCGTGGAACTGCAACGCCCAGCCCCACACCAGGGCCGTGTCGTGCACGTCTCCCACCACCAGCTCGTACTCGCCGCGGCTCCAGGCCTCCACGTCCGGGGCGCCCACGAGCAGATCGATCGAGGTGACGATCGGCAGCTCCGTCTCGGCACGAGGCGCGGGCAGCGCCGCTGGATCCAACTCCACGCACCGGGCCGCCGGCTCGGAAATGGCCGCCGCGAGCGCCGAGGCCACCGTGGTGTCGTACGGCACCGGCCTGTCCCCGTACGCCGCCACCACCTTCCAGAAGGGCACCGTCCGCGCGCCCACCAGTGCCGCCACGGCGGACCGGGACGACTCGCGCGTGCGCAGCGCCGCCTCGCCCATCAACCCGAGCGCTGGCTCCAGCTTCCGCGTGAGCTCCTCCGCGCGCTCGCCGCCGAGCGTAAGGCGCAGGTCTCCGCCGCACTCCTCCCGCATCGGGAGACGGTCCTGGTAGAAGTTGTGGCTGTCGGACGTGGAGGCCGCTGCCACGGGCGCCACGCCCCAGCGCTCGCGGGCGCGCTTCGCCAGCTCCTCGTTGAGCGCCATCTTGCCCGCCGCGTCCGCCGCGCCGTAGCGTGCCATCACTCCCAGCAGGCCCTCCAGCTCGCGCAGGTGCGCGCGGGCCACCGGGCCAGGAATACCGGCGAGCCGCTCGGCCAGGTCCTCCAGCGGGTGGTGCGAGGCAGAGGGCACCTCGAGCGGGTGGGTGAACAGGTTGCGCTGCAGGCCGAAGCGGACGGCCTCGAGCAGCAGCGGCCACTCCACCCCGAGCACCTCGCGCAGCGCGGACAGGGGCCGCGTCCCATCCACCGCCTCCACCAGCCGCGGGAGTACGTCCTCCACGCTCGCGGGGTTGGGCGCGGCTCCCTTGCGCGGAGGCATCGCGGCGAAGGCCTTGCGGCGCAACACGAGCCAGGGTGCCACCTCCGGATCGGCGGCGATCGCGCGCACCAGCCCGAGCACCAACCACGAGGCGGCGAAGGTGTTGCGCCCCACCAGCACCTCGGGGCCGGACCAGCGCACGGTGACACCCGTGGGCGCGCCGGGCTCCACCCGCCCGTAGTTGATGGGGCCGAAGAAGCTCATCGTCTCGTTCTTCGCGCACATCCGCTGCAGGTAGCTGGCCACCTGCCGCTTCAGCCGCGCCCCGTCCCGGCCGGCGGCCAGGTCCCTCGCCACCGGAGGGCTGGAGCTGGCCACCGCCTCCAGGAAGCGGGGCTCGGTGCGCAGCGCCGCGAGCGCCTCCTCCACCCGGGCCGACTCGCGGGTGAAGGCCTCCTCGAAGGCGGCACTGGCCTCCTGCGCGGCACGGGCGTGGACGTTGTAGGTGGCGAAGAACCCGGGGGACTCCAGCCCCTCCACCTCCACCGGGCGCCCCGCCTTCAGCGCGGCCAGCACCGCGGACGGAGGCCGCCGCAGACGCGGGCCGCTGGCCTTCAGCGCCTCCAGCTCACGCCGCTCGGCCCACAGCCTCCGGGCGCTCTCCGCCGACTCGGGACAGCGCAGCCGCTCCAGCCGCTCGAAGGGAAAGCCGGTGGTGCGGACGACGAGGTGAGGAAACAGCTTCCAGCCCTTCATACGTGACGCACCCTGGCCCGTGGGCCTCCGAGAGGCCTACTTCTTCGGTAGCGGAACGACCTCCAACTCCTGCCCCGGCACCGCCATCACCCAGCGCGACCACACCGGCTGGTTGGGACAGGTGACGATGACCTGCAACTCCACACCGGCGTCGATGGGAGCCGACACCGGCGTCGCGCCGGGGAGCATGTCCGGGCCCAGCTTCACGAAGCAACCCGGCTGCCCGCCGATGCGCAGCGTGCCCTTGCTGCCCGGCTCCGGCCGGGCCTCGGGCAGGGTGCGCACGTCGATGACGTCCTGGCTCACCGGAATGCCGAAGCGGTGCATGCGGCCATTCATCGCCGTGGAGACGACGAACTGGCTGACGCCCTCCAGGCTGAGGCCCTGGGCATCCTCCACCCGGAGGCCCGCGATGTAGATCTGCTCACCCGGCTCGCGGTTGACGATGTCGACCCCCTGCTCCGAGAGCAGCCTGGGACCCAGCACGGCGGCCCCCCCCACGACCAGGAGCCCGGCGACGCCGAGGAGGGCCCACTTGACCGCGGACGAGCGCGCGGCGGGCCTGGCGGCGGACATGGCCGCGGCGGCCTGCGGAGCCTGAGCGGCCGGGGCCCTGGCGGGAGTACCCCCGGGAGCCGCGGAGGGAGCCACCTGGGTCGACGTCCGGGCGGACACCGGCACCGAGGGCTGCAACGCGGGCCGGGAGCCGGTGCCGAGCGCGCCGGACAGGGACGCGCGGGGCGGCACCGCGGCGGGCGTGGGCCCGGAGGCACGAGGCGGCACCGCGGGTGTCCCGGACAGGGAGGCACGAGGCGGCACCGCGGGCGTCCCGGAGAGCGACGTGGGACGGGACGCCACGGTCGGCGGCGGGGGCGGCACGGTGGGCACACCGGACAGGGACGCACGCGCCGGGGCGGGTGCTGGCACCAACGCCGGAGAGGACTCCGTGGGAGGCTCGGGAGGCAGGGCGTTGGGGGCGATGAGACCCTGCTGCGCGGGCCGGTAGACCTCGGTGCGCTCGTCGGGGCCCTGAGCGCCGGGAAGAGGAGGAGCCGGAGGACGCGCGGCCTGCGGCGGTGGAGGCGGCGAGGCGGCGCCATACTGCCCGGTGCCGGAGCCGAGGGCGGGCCGCGAGCCGGTGCCGGGGGGCGCCACCATCTCCCCGGTTCCACCCGTGGGAACGCGCGTCGCGTTGCCCGAGCCCGTGCCCGAGATGCTCGGATGCGAGCCGGTGGAGCCCGTCGGGGAGCTGTGGGTGGGCCCGAACTCCGCGAGCCTGTCTCCCAGCGTGGCCTTGAAGAACTGGGCCACCGCCGCCGGCGACGAGTTGAGCCGGTGGTGGGCCATCACCGCTTCTATCTCCTCGCGCATGGCCGCGGCGGAGGGCGTGCGGCGCGCCGGATCCTTCACCAGGGCGCGGAGGATGAGGTCCGACACGTCCTGGGGGATGTTCGGCTTGAGCTGGGACGGCACGGGCGCCGGCTCGCGCACGATGGCGTTGAGCGTGGCCGCGTCGTGGTCCCGCTTGAAGGGCAGCGTGCCGGTGAGCAGCTCGAAGAGCACCACGCCCAGGGCGAACACGTCGTTGCGCGCGTCCAGGGCGCGGCCCGCGGCGGCCTCGGGGGAGATATAGGAGATCTTCCCCTTGAGCACGCCGGCCTGGGTGTTCTCCTCGCCCTGCACCTTGGCGATGCCGAAGTCGCTCAGCTTGATGGCGCCATCCAGCGAGATGAGGACGTTGTGGGGGCTGACGTCGCGGTGCACCACCGGGTGGGGCACGCCGGCCGGGTCCACGTAGCTGTGCGCGTAGTGCAGGCCCGCGGACGTCTCGGCGACGATCCGCAGCGCGTGCTCCAGCGGCAGGGCCAGGCCCTTGCGCCGCAGCTCGTTCATCAGCTTCTTGAGGTCCGGGCCGCGCACGTACTCCATGAGGATGTACGCCACGCCGTCGTTCATGCCCACGTCGAACGTCTGCACGACGTTGGGGTGCGTGAGGCGCGCGTTGGCCCGCGCCTCGGCGAAGAGCATGTCGACGAATTCAGCGTTCTCCGCGAACTGCGGGAGAATCTTCTTCATCACCACGAACTTCTCGAA
The DNA here is from genome assembly GCF_000733295.1 of Archangium violaceum Cb vi76. Taxonomy (GTDB): domain Bacteria; phylum Myxococcota; class Myxococcia; order Myxococcales; family Myxococcaceae; genus Archangium; species Archangium violaceum. The sequence goes on from NZ_JPMI01000064.1 coordinate 68,599, forward strand.
CCCCTTCACGCCCACCTGCTTGGCGAGGAACACCTCGGCCATGCCGCCCTGGCCCAGCCGGCGGATGATCTGCAGCTTGGTGGCGCTGATGGAGTTGCTGATCTCCGAGCCGCTGCCCTTGTTGGCGTTCGGATCCACGTTGGTGGAGCCGAAGAGGTACTGGCTGAGGGCGCGAGGCTCGAGCGCCTCGATGTCGTCCAGCGGCTTGTCCACCAGCGACGAGCGGCTGAGCAGCGGCACGAGCTGGGGGATGGAGGGAAGGCGCGCGGAGCCGCCGCAGATGGGGCACTCGCGCTCGGGGCTGGCGTTGGCGCGCAGCTTGGCCAGGTACTCGGAGGCCAGGGCGCGCTGCTGGTGCTCATGGCCGCAGTTGCGGCACTCGCAGGGCAGCCACAGGGTGCCGATCTGCGCGGCGAGCGGTTTGGTGAAGCGGGTGAGCGCGTTGAGCACCGGCACCGGCACGCGGCACAGCACCACCTTGGCGCCCTGCGCCGCCGTGGCGAGCACCTGCTCCAGCTTCGCGACGGCCTCGGGCTCCACCTTGTGGACGTGGGAGAAGTCGAAGGCGACGCGCCCCTCCAGGCCCGACGCCAACCGGCGCACGTTCAGGTCCGCCTTCAGCTCGCTGGCCAGGGAGATGTACGTGATGTCGTCCTGGACGATCTTCAGGTGCGCGGTGAGCGCGCTGGGCGCGCTGGGCGTGGTGGCGCGCAGGTAGCGCATCACCACGGGGTCCACCGTGCCGAACTGCTGGCGTGTCGCGTAGTCGAAGAACTCGCTCGGCAGATCCGCGAACTCCAGCTTGCCGGCGCACACCGGACAGGAGTGCTCGGGGGCGCGGCCCTCGGCGATGATGGGGGCCTCGGCCTGCAGGTCCACCACGCGCAGCCGGTCCTCTCCACAGGCGCGGCACGTGTAGGGCGCCAGGACGGACAGCACCCGCGCCACGCCGGAGAAGCCCTCCACCATGTTGAGCTGGTCCACCATCACCGGTGGCGCGTTGACCACGTACAGCGCGATGCCCCCGGCGGGCAGCTTGCTGGCGAACTCGATCCACCGCCGCACACCGAAGGAGCTGATGCGCTCCACCTGGCCAAGGTCGACGATGAGCAGCCCGCCCAGGTCGGGGGACGAGGACGTCAGCGGGAACGTCTCGTCGATGATGCCGGCGATGCGGACGTGGTTGATGGTACCCACGCGCACGCGGCTGATAGTGGCATTGGAACCCTGCGTCTCCACCGTCCCGCTCCTCATTCCGACTGGAAGTACAGCAAAGACTTGGGAAGTCCGGCCCGGCGGCGCGCCTCCCCCAAACCGACCACGCCCAGCATCCGCGTCTCCTTGCCGGGAGTCACGCGGACGGCGATCAGGTCACACGCCTCCAGGATACGCCGCATGCCCAGGCCCGCCCCACCGCCCGAGGCATTCACCTGCATGCGTCCACCCAGCGAGGCCAGCGCCCGCGCGATGGGCCCGGGCGTCAGCCGCCCGAAGAGATCCACCGCCTCCAGGAAGATGCCGCCCTCCCCCACCGCCAGTGACACCTGGCACACGTGCTCCTGCGCCACCGCCTGCACCGACTCCCGCCGGTGGGCATACAGCGGCGTGCCCTGGGCATCCACCGGTGCGTCCAACAGCGCGTTGGCGGCCAATTCGTGCATGACCTCGGCCGCGAGGTTCGCCGCGCTCCGGCTGCCCTTGGAGGCCTCCACCAGCGCGGCGGCCTCGGACGAGGCGGCCTTCAAATCCAGCACCCGCTCCAGCCACAGCTTCGCGACGGGAGCCCCCGGGGGCATCAACACCTCACCCCGCAGGAGCGAGCCCAGCACCCGCATCTCCCACGCGGACGGGAGGCCCCCCGGCTCACGCGTGGCCAGCAGCAGCGCCGGAGGCTGACGCTCCAGCAGCGCCGCGTGGGCAGGCCCCAGGCGGCCGTCGAAGAGGATCAGCTCGCGGGCCGGGGCTCGCGGGCTTCCCCCTCGCGCCACCACGGACAGGCCGCTGCGCACGAGCGCGGGGGCGGCCTGCTCCAACGTGGCGGGAGCCAGGGAGGCATCTGCGATGAGGTGGAGGCCGGTGGTGGCCCCCTGCGGGTGGGCGACTCTCACGATGACGGCTCAGTACTGGAACTTGATCTCGCTGAAGAGGCTCAGCGGAGGCGCGGGGAAGCCGAAGGACTCATCGTACTTCGCGTTGAAGAGGTTGGAGCCGACCACGGACACCGTGAGGCCCTTGGTGACGTTGGCGCCCACGCGAGCGGTGGCGGTGAAGTAGCCGGGCAGCTTCACCTGCTCGAACTTTCCGGTGGCCGGGTTCTCCAGCGAGCCCGAGTCGAGGCGCTCGCCCACGTACAGCGCGTAGATCTCCGCGAAGGCGAGCTTGCCGAAGTTCGTCCGGCCGCGCGCGTACACGCGGTGCTGGGGCGCGTAGTCGAGCGGCCGCTCCGGCCGGTTCTCGAAGGCGAGCGCCCGCGCGTCCAGGAACTGGTACGACACGTCGAACGAGGAGTTGATGGCCGCCACCTGCGCCGCGGCCTCCGCCTCGAAGCCCATCACGCGCGCATCCCCCACGTTCTTGAACTGCGAGGTGGCGCCGAAGAGGAGCTCCTGGTTGATGAAGTTCCTGGCCAGGTTGTAGAAGCCCGTGCCCGTCAGGCGCACCGTGCGCTCGAAGGGCCAGAAGTCCACCGAGGCCTCGACGGTGTCCAGCGTCTCGGCGCGCAGGGTGCTGTTGCCCAGCAGCGTGGACGCGTACATCTGCTGGTTGATGGCCAGCTCCGCCAGCGTGGGCGCGCGGAAGGCGCGGCCGTAGTTGGCGCGGAAGGTCAGCTCGGGACGGGCGTGGAACACCACGCTGGCGCGCGGGGAGATCTGATCCGTGCGCGTCTGCCAGACCTTCTCCGGAATCATGTACTTGTCGTAGCGGGCGCCCGCGCTGAGCACGAGCTGGCTGAAGGGCCGGTACTCCGCGTCGAGGAAGCCGCCGAGGATGTCCTGGGTGGTGTCCTCCATGGTCAGGCCGGGGAGGATGTTGGGGTTGTTGACCAGGTCGTTCTTGTAGTCACCGCCGAAGGTGACGGTGAGATCTCCCAGGGTGAGCAGGCCGCGGGCCTCACCGCCGATCCGGCGGCGCTTGCCCAGCGGCGTCTGGGGGCTCTCCGGATCGAAGGCGTTCTCCATCTCCACTTCGCGGCGCTTGAAGAAGGTGTACGCCTGGGCGAACACGCGCAGGTTGTCCGTCAGCTGCTGGTCCACCTGAGCGCTCGCGTTGAAGTTCTGCACGCGCTCCACGTCGTTGGGCGTGTAGTGGCACTTGCCGCAGTTGCCCACGGTGGCGAGCTGGTGGCCACCCGGGCGGCCGATCTCTCCGTTGGTGAAGCTGGCGTCCAGCGTCAGGCTCTTGATGTTCACCCGGCCGGTGACCTGGTGCACCAACGAGTCCTCGTTGTTGTCCACGCGGCCGATCTTCGGGTCATTGAAGAGCTGGGGGCCGTCCGAGCCGAAGCCGTAGTAGCTGATGAGCGCCTCCACCGGGCCGCCGCGTCCGGCCGCGGTGGCCTGCGCGCGCCACGTCCGGTCCTGGCCCAGCAGCAGCCGCATGTCCGAGCCCCAGTCACGCCCGTCCTGCATCAGATCCTTGGGCTGGCGGGAGATCATGTTGATGACGCCGCTGAAGGCGTTGGAGCCGTACAGCGTGGAGCCGGGGCCGCGGATGACTTCAATCTGCTTGAGGTTGGTGAGCGGCGTGGTCTCGTCCGCGTAGAACTGGCCCGTCCAGGGGTCGGTCAACGGGCGGCCGTCCTGCAGCAGCAGGAGCCGGTTGGAGAGGTAGTTGGAGCCCAGGCCGCGCGCGCTCACCGCCGCCTTGCGCATGGCGCCCCGGCGGCACTCCATGCCGGGGAAGTACTGGATGGCCTCGCACAGCGAGAACTGGCCGGTGCCCTCCAGCTCCTCGGCGGGAATCCAGGAGATGGTCATCGGCACGTCGGCGATGCGCTGGCTGCGCTTGGAGGCCGTGGACACCACCGCCTCGCTCAGCAGCTGCTGCACGGACTCCTCGAGCGAGGCGGCCTCGGGAGCGGCGAGCGGATCCGGAATGTCCACGCCGGCCAGGGCCGAGGGCGGAGGCAGCGGCCGCGAGTTCGCCGGGCCGGTGAAGGGCGCGCGCTGCGGGACGTTGGATGACGAGGAGGGAGGCGGCAGCGGCAGCGGCTTGCGCGCCTTGGGGGCATCCGACGCCATCGTGCCGGAGCTGGAGCCGGAGCTGCTGCTGGTGGCCGCCGGCGGGGTGGACTTCGTCTGCGGCGTTCCAGCGGCGTGAGCGGTGAGGCCGCACATGAGCCCGACGAGAGCGGGGAGCCAAGCGATTCGAGTCGAGTGCATCGTTCTCTACGTCCCGAGATTGGAGAAGGAGTTTAGCGGTTCCAGGAGGGGAAAGTCGCCCCCGCACTGTCAGTCATCCGGCTGCTCGGCGGACACATCCAGGGCGTCCGCGAAGGACGGCAGCACCGGCTGGAGGACGGCGGGCTCCAGGAAGGCCCGGGTGTCCACGCGCAGTGCGGGTACCTCCACCAGCACGGGCTGGCGGCGGGGAGGGCCGCTCTGCAGCAGCTTGCGCAGGTCCTCCAGCTCCTTGCCCTGGATGGAGACGAAGGCGCCGAAGGGAGCCACCGGCTCGAGCTTCTTGAGGTTCTCCGTCAGGTCCTCCTCGTCGCCGCGCATGCCCACCAGGACGGCGCCGGGCACCTTGCTGCTGCGGTAGAGGACGCGCACACCCTCGGGGACGTGGGCCAGCGGCACCAGCGCGGCCTCGGCGCCCTTGGCCTCCAGCATCTTCAGGGCGGACTCCACGTTGGGCACCGGGGTGAGCTTGAAGTGCTTCTTGGCGTCCAGGTCACCGGCGAGCACCACGTTGGTGACGAACTTGGGATCCGCCGCGCCCGCGCCCTTGACGATGGCGAGCCGCTTGCCCGCCAGGTCCTTCACCGAGCCGCGCGAGGTGGAGACGATGGCCCAGCGCTGGGCCGTCTCACCGGAGAGCGGCGCGAGCGCCACCGGGGTGGCCTTGGAGCCCAGCTGCACGGCGGCCCAGGAGTCCAGGACGGCGAAGTCGACGATGCCCTCGCCCACGGCCTTCGAGAAGTCCTCGTAGCGGGCGAAGCTCTTGGCGGCGGTGGGCCGGCCGGTGGCCGCGGACAGCTTCGCGGCGAGCGCCTCGGCGAACTGGAAGCGCTGCTGGCCGTCCGTGAGGGTGGTGGGCAGGAAGACGCCCAGGGTGGCCTTCTTGGGGGCCGCGCCGGCGGCGGGCACCCACGCGCACAGCAGCGCGAGGCCCAGGAGGAGCGAGCGGGGGGAAATCATGGCGTGGTATCCGAAGCGGTGGCGCTGGAGGGCTCGGGGTTGGGGGTCGGGGCGGTGGCGGGCTCGGCCAGGCCGTAGATCTGCTGCAGCCGCTCCTTCCACTCGCGGACGGCGGCGGCGCGAGGCGCGGCGCCCGAGGCGAGGTAGCGGCGGTAGGAGTCGACGGCCTGCGTCATGTCGCGGCGGCGCTCCTGGGCGTCGATGCCGAGGTTGAGCGAGGCCTGGGGCACGGTGCCCTCGAGCTTCTTCCAGACGGCCACGGCGTCATTGGCCTTCTTGCCGCGGTAGGCCACGCAGGCGAGGTTGTGCTGCAGGGCGACGCTGTCCGGCGAGAGGGCCAGGGCGGCCTTGAAGGCCTTCTCCGCGGCGCGCATGTTGCCGGAGGAGTAGGCACGCTCGGCCTCGCGGCGGTGGAGGGCGCTGGTGAGGGTGGCGGTGAACTGGGCCTGCTCGGGGATGGGCCGCCTGGCGGCGGCGGTGAGCGTCTTGCGTGCCTGCGGCAGCTTGTCGCCGCGGTAGAGCAGGAAGGCATCCACGAGCTGGCGGGTGTTGGGCCGGGCCCAGCCGGGCGTCGGGGTGAGCGCGCGCTTGAAGAGGTTGCCCGCGTCACCGAAGCGGCCCTCCTCCGTCTGGGCGAGCCCCTTGGCGAAGGCGGACAGGCGGGCCAGCTCGGACTGGTTGCCGCCGAGGCCGGCGCGCTCCGCGGACTCCACGTCCTGGCGGGCGCCCGCGCCGTCTCCAGCCTCCAGGCGGGCGAAGGCACGGCGCAGGTAGACGCGCGAGAGGTTGGCACGCGTCACCTCGAGGGCGCGCTTGGAGGTGCCCGGCTCGGTCAGCCGCTTGAGGGCGGCATCCACCTGGCCGAGCTCCATTTCCGCGAGGGCCGAGCCGGCGGACACGTCCGACACGGCGGCGAGGTCCGGGGCCATCTGCCCGGCCTTCTCGAAGGACTCGAGCGCCTCCTTGGGAGCGCCCGAGCCCAGCCGCGCGTAGCCGAGCACGAGGTGCTCGCGCCAGGCGGCCTCGGGCAGTTGCACGCCCTGCTCCATCACCTTGCGGGCCTCGGCGTGGGAGCCCTGCTGCAGCAGGACGGCGCCCAGGCGGCGGGCCATGGCCGAGGTGCGCTCCAGGTCATAGGCGCGGCGCAGGTCGCGCACGGCGTCGTCCACGCGGCCGTTGCCGGCGCGGTCCCGGGCACGGTTGGCCAGCGCGCGGGCCAGCCACTTCTTCGCGTCGGCGTGCTCCGGCTCCAGCTTGAGGGCCTGGGTGTAGTCCTCGATGGTCAGGTCCCACTGGCCGGTGGCGAAGTGGTCCGCGCCCAGCAACACGTGGCCGAGCGCCTGCTTGGGGGCCATCTCCACCACGCGCCGGTGCACCTCGACGGCGCGCGCGTAGCGGCCGGCGCGGCGGTTGACGCTGCCCAGGGTGGACCACAGCGACAGGCTGTCGGCGCCCGACTGCACGGCGCTCTCCAGGAAGGAGATGGCTTCCTCGTTGCGGCCCTGCTTCTGCAGCGCCATGCCCACGGCGATCTGCGCGCCCACGTCGCCCGGGGCCAGATCCAGCACCTTGCGGTACTCGGTCTCCGCCTCGGCGGGCCGCGCCTGGGCCATGCGCACGTCACCCAGCAGCATGTGCGAGGCCGCCGTGCCCCCCAGCTTCACCAGGGCGAGCGCCTGCACCTCGGCGCGCGGCAGGTCGTTGGACTCCAGCAGCAGCCGGCCCAGGCGCTCCTTGGCCTCGGGCACCTGGGGGAAGCGCACCGTCAGGCCCTCGAGCAGGGCCATGGCCTCCGCCATCTTCCCTTCCATCTCCAGCACCACGCCCAGTCCCATCTGGATGGAGACGGACTCGGTGCGGCCCACCTGGGCGCGCTCGAAGGACAGGCGCGCCGCCGCGGGATCATTGCGCAGCAGGTGGCCACGGCCGAGCAGCTCGTGGATTTGATAGTCGTTGCCGGCGAGCTTGTCCGGGCGCTGGGCCAGGTAGGCCTGCAGCTCGGCCACGGTGGCCTCGCCGTCCTGGAGCGCGAGGGCGTAGTAGTTGCCCAGGTAGTAGTGGACGAGCAGGTGCTCGGGCTGGTTGGCCACGGACACCTGCTGGAGCACCGGCAGGGCCTCCTCGTAGCGCTTGAGCTTGAAGAGGGAGATGCCGAGCGGGTACGCCAGCTCCAGCGACTCGGGGTTGGCGGCGTACACGGGGGCCACGAGGGAGGCCACGCGCTCGTGCTCGTTGAGGGCCAGGCCCACGGCACCGAGGCCGGCGGCGGCGGGCACGGAGGTGGCCTCGGCGGCGAGCGCCTTCTCGAAGAGCTCCAGGGCCTTGCGGTACTTCGTCTCGGCGCGCTTCTTGTCACCGGAGGTGGCGGCGGTGCTGGCGTCCACCTGGGCCGTCTCACCCTCCCGGACGAGCCGCTGGGACTCGGTCATGGGGGGTGGGCGGTACTGGGCGAACGCGGCCGTGCCGGTGAGTGACTGGGCGAGGACGAGTGCCGCGACGAGGCGGCGGACGGAGGGACGGGGAGAGCGCATGCGACTCATGGGGAGGCGGGGCTGAATTCGGCGACGACCACGGTGATGTCATCCTGCGCCGGCAGGCCGGCGCTGAAGGCACGCGCATCGGCCAGGATGGCGTCGCGCAGGGCCTCGGCGGACAGGTGGGCGTTGGCCTGGATGGCGGCGGCAAGACGCTGGGTGCCGTACTGCTTCTGGCTGGCGTCGCGGGACTCGGTGAGGCCGTCGGTGTACCAGACGATCAGATCTCCAGGCCGCAGCTGGGCCTGGCGCGAGGCGTACTGGGAGGACGCCGAGGCGCCCAGCAGCGCGCCGCGGGCCGGCAACGAGGCCACCTGGCGGGTGGCGCGGCTGTAGACGATGGGACTGGGGTGGCCGCCGCTCGCGTAGTCGATGACGCCCGTCTGGGTGTCGAGCAGGGCCAGCGCGCTGGACATCTGGTGCTCGCCGCGGCCCATGTGGGCCATGGTGAGGTTGAGCGAGGAGATGAGGAGCTGGGCGTTGATCTCCTCGGGCGGGCGCATGGTCATGGCGGCGGTGAAGCCGCTGGTGGCGCTGGTGGCCACCAGGGCGGTGGCGAGGCCATGGCCGGTGACGTCGCCGATGCCCACCACCACGCGGCGCTCGTCCAGGGAGGCGCGCATCCACCAGTCGCCGCCGCACGCGTCCGCGGTGACGACGAGGCCGGCGATGCGCAGCGGGCCCGCCTGGAAGCCCTCGCGGCCGGGCAGCAGCGTCTCCTGCACGGTGCGCGCGAGCGACACGTCGCGCTCCAGCTGGGCCTTGGCGCGCACGTCCTCGAGCAGCACGTTGATGCGCTCGGCCATGTGGTTGAACACCACCCCGAGCGTGGTCACCTCGCGGCCGGCGCCCCGTACCTCCTCGGTGCGCGCGCCCAGGTCTCCGGCGGCCAGCTGCATCACCTTGCCGGTGAGCACGCCCAGGGGCCGGGTGATGCGGCGGCTCTGGATGGCCACCAGCACGCCGGCCAGCAGCAGGAAGCCCAGGCCCAGGCCCGCCATGGTGGTGGCGTTGCGGCGCAGCGACTCGCGCTTGGCGGCCTCCAGCGCGTGGAGCTGCTTCTGCAACCCCTCCAGCGAGTAGCTGATGAGCACCACGCCCTTGCCGCTCTGGGAGCCGTAGTCGATGGGCTCCTGGTACTCGATGATGGGCTTGCCCTGGTAGAGCGCCGTCACCCAGCGCCGCTCCGGCTTGCGCTCGGTGGTGGAGCCCAGCTTCGCGTCCTCCGCCGAATCCGCCGCGAGCTGGCTGTCCGCGTCATATATCTGCACGCGGAGGATGTTGGGGTTGTCGGAGATGATGGAGCGCGCCACCTCGCCGAGGAAGGCGTAGTTGTTGTCGCGCAGGGAGGTGGCCGAGGTGAGCGACAGGGTATGGCTGAGCGTCTGGCCCAGCTCGATGGCCTGGTTGCGCACGTGCTCGTTGAAGCGGGTGGACGTCTCCTCGAACTGGGCTCGGGCGGAGACCCAGGCCACCGAGGCCAGCAGGCCCACGACAATGGCCAGCAGCACGCCGGTGGTGACGAAGAGGAGCTGATCCAACCGCATGCCGCGGATGGCGGCCACGTCGGGCAGCTCACCGGCCTCCATCGGGGCGACGATGGTGCCCGTCATCTCCGGGTGGAACGGGGAGAGCCGCGTGGAGGTATTGCCCGCCGCACGGGTGGCGGTTCCAGTGAGGGTCGGCTCCTGATGTTCGAACGGCCCGTCGGGAGGGGGCTGGGAAGGCAGGGGGGCGTTGGACAAGGCGGACTCTGAATCGGCGCTGGGGGAGGCGCGACGGCTATCGGATTCTTGGAAGCCGGGCAACTCTAGCGCAGTTTTCCGCTTATGCGAGTCCCCCCTGTTGCCGGGGGCCCATCCCCCACGTCCTCCGGAGTAGGATTTCGCTGGCAGTGCGGCGGGTGCGCACGTGGGGCGTCCGCCCGGGGGGGGCGGAGCGCGGCAGCCGGACCGTGAAGGTCATCCCCAGCCGCCTCGGTGGAGGAGACCTCGACGCTGCCCCCGTGGGCCCGGGCACCATGTTCGAGCCCTGGAGGGACAGGCGCACGAAGCCCGTCACGACCTCCGTCCGGTGGATGAGGTAGCGCAGCTCGCCCTCGGCTGCGTGCTCCCACCGGCACGTCCAAGAACCACTCGCGTGACCACACCTCCACCCCGTCCGGCAGCAGGGCGGAGTCGAAGACGAACAGGACCCCCGATTCCTGGAGCATGCACTGCCGGGTGAACCTGCTACGTTGAGGTCCCACGAGGTAGGCTCCGCATGTCCACACCCTCTCCTTCCCCCATGCCCCACCCTCCCATTCCCCCGTACGGCGGGGGCGCCCTGAATCCATGGGATGCGCAACCACTGCCCATGGGCACCCGGATTGGCGGGGACGTGGTGGAGGGGGTGCTGGGCCGCGGCGGCTTCGCCACGGTGTACCGGGTGCGCAGCCCCGAAGGCTACGTGTCCGCCCTCAAGCTGCTGCCACTGGACCAGGGCCCCGAGCGTGCCGCACGTGCCTGGCGCGAGGTGTCGCTGGGCACGCGCCTGTGCCATCCCAACCTGGCACGCCAGCTGGGCGCCGGCCAGTGGCCTCACGACAAGCCACGCTTCGTCTGGGTGAAGTTCGAGCGGGTGGATGGCCCCACGCTGGAGGAGTGGGTGCCGGGGCGCCGCCTGGGCGAGGTGGTAGAGCGGATGCTGGAGGTGGTGCGCGCCCTGGCGGTCATGCACGAGGCGGGCGTGGTGC
>NZ_JPMI01000065.1 GCF_000733295.1 Archangium violaceum Cb vi76
TGAGGGGACGGGACGAGACGGCGCAGATGCTGGCTGGAATGCGGGAGATGGTGCAGCGCTTCGGAGGGGTGCTGGGAGAGGTGAGGGGGGCGGTGGGCTCGCTGTCGGGAGCGTCGGGGCAGGTGGCGGCGGCGGCGCAGGCGCTGTCACAGGGGACGAGCACGCAGGCGGCGTCGGTGGAGGAGACGACGACGAGCCTGGAGCAGTTGAGCACGTCCATCAGCCAGAACGCGGAGACGAGCAAGCAGTTGGAGCAGATGGCGTTGAGGGGAGCGGCGGAGGCGGAGGAGAGCGGGCTGGCGGTGAACGAGACGGTGGAGGCGATGGCGTCGATAGCGGAGCGAATCTCCATCGTGGAGGAGATTGCGTACCAGACGAACCTGCTGGCGCTGAACGCGGCGGTGGAGGCGGCGAGGGCGGGGGAGCATGGGAGGGGATTCGCGGTGGTGGCGGCGGAGGTGAGGAAGCTGGCGGAGAGGAGCCAGAAGGCGGCCAAGGAGATAGGGAGCCTGGCGGGAAGCAGCGTGAAGGTGGCGGAGCGCTCGGGGAAGTTGCTGAAGGAGCTGGTGCCGTCGATTCGAAAGACGGCGGAGCTGGTGCAGCAGGTGGCGGCGGTGTCGAGGGAGCAGGCGAGCGGAGTGGTGCAGATGAACCGGGCGATGGTGCAGGTGGACCAGGTGACGCAGCGAAACGCATC
>NZ_JPMI01000066.1 GCF_000733295.1 Archangium violaceum Cb vi76
GTAGGGCTCAAACTGCACCCCAAGGTGCAGCGAGTTCAGAATGTGTGAGCATCATCTTCCCAGTGCACCCATTACGAGGCATGCGCTTGGCGGTGGTGCGCACCGTCCGTAGCCAGAATGGGCGGCAGTACATTGATGCCGAGCATCCAAGTGGAGGGCTCATTCGGCTGCCAGTTGAGTGGACGGATCGCTCCATTCCCATGGTTGTTCCGGTTCATGGTGGTCGGCAGGTCCGACTGAGTGCCAGCGCCCTCCTGGAACTTGCCCGCGCAGTCAGCATAGCGCCAGGCAAGTCCCCCGCTTTGGAGCCTCCTCTCAAACCCGAGGGGGAGCCTAGGTTCACTCATGCCAGCGCCGCGGTTGCCCGAAGCCGACCTGCCCTGGTCGCACCTGCCCGCGACAGCAAGGGGCGCATTGCTGGGAGCCTGGGCCAGCCTGCTGCACAAGGTGCTGCGCGCCGAGGCCGACGGCGCGGAGGAGGACCATGAGCGACAAGATACAGGCGACCCACCTCGAACGCCGAGCCGTCGTCTATCTGCGACAGTCCACGCTCAAGCAGGTCCACGAGCATCGTGAGTCCACGGCTCGCCAGTATGCCTTGAGACAGCGTGCGCAGGAGCTTGGCTGGCCGGCCGAGCGCATCGACGTCCTTGATGAGGACCTGGGGCAAAGCGGCGCTGGGACGGCCTGGCGCTCTGGTTTCCAGCGACTGGCCGAGGACGTCGCCCACGGACGCGTCGGTGTCATCTTCGCGCTCGAGGTCTCTCGGCTGGCGCGTTCCTCCGCGGACTGGCAGCACTTGCTGGACTTGTGCGCCCTGGCCGACGTTCTCATCGCGGATGAGCAGGCCGTCTACACCCCACGAGACTACAACGACCGGCTCCTGCTGGGGCTCAAGGGCACCATGAGCGAGGCCGAGCAATACTGGATGCGACTGCGGCTACAGGGTGGAAAGCTGTCCAAGGCCCGGCGCGGTGAGCTCTTCCTCGTGCCTCCTGTCGGTTACCAATGGGACGAAGCGACGCACCGGCTACGCCTGGACCCAGACGAGCAAGTGCAACGTGCGGTGCGGCTGGTCTTCGAGCGTTTCCGCCTCGACAGCAGTGCCTACGCGGTCGTGCGGTACTTTGCCCACCATGGATTGAAGCTACCGACGCACCAACTCCGGGGAAGGCAACTGCATTGGGAGCCCCCGCGTCACAAGGGCGTGCTCGACATGCTCCACAACCCTCTGTACGCAGGCGCCTATGTCTATGGCCGCAAGGAAGTCCGGATGGCGTTGGTGCAAGGAGAGCTGAAGCAACGGCACACCACGTTCCTGCCGCGCCAGGACTGGAAGGTATGTCTGCGCGACCACCACCCGGCCTACATCAGCTGGGAGGAGTTCATGGCCAACCAGGAGAGGCTCCAGGGCAATCGGACGAAGCACCTGCCGCATCAGCATGGCGCCGCTCGTGAAGGAGCTGCGTTGTTGCAAGGCCTGGTTCTGTGTGGACGGTGCGGCCACCGCATGAGCATCAGCTACCGCGGCACCCAGCACCACCCCTATTACGAATGCCGAAGTGCCTCCGTGCTGGTGGAAGGCAAGCAGCTGTGTTGGATGGTGGCAGCCCGGGGCATTGATGAAGCAGTCGCCCGGCTGTTCCTGGAGGCCGTGCAACCTCCAGAGGTGGAGCTCGGACTGGCTGTGGCGCGCGAAGTGGAACGCCAGGCCGAGCAGCTCCATCAGCAGTGGAAGCTGCGGCTGGAACGGACGCGTTACGAGGCGCAGCTCGCCGAACGCCGCTACAAGGCCGTGGACCCGGACAATCGGGTGGTGGCCCGCACACTCGAAACCGAGTGGAACGACAAACTGCGCGAGCTGCAGGAACTGGAGAGCGAGTACCAGCAGGTGCTGCGCCGTCAGAAGCTGGAGCTGACCGAGGAGGATAGAACGCGCATTCTCGCACTGGCCAAGGACCTGCCGCGTGTCTGGAACGCACCGAGCACGACGAACGCGGAGCGCAAGAATCTCTTACGCATCCTGGTGCAGAAGGTAGCGCTGAGTCCGACCGAGGAGCCGAAGGGAATGACCCGCGTCCAAGTGGTGTGGGTGACTGGGGCGGTCAGCGACTTCACCGTGCCGCGCCGCACGGGATTCCATACGCGGAAGAATCCACCCGAGGCCATCGAGCTCATCAACCGCTTGTTCAAGCAGAAGAAGACGGATGCGCAGATAGTGGCGGAGCTCAACCAACGCGGCTTGCACTCGGGCGCCAACATTCCCTGGAACACGAGGACAGTAGCGCGGGTGCGTAGCCGCCAGGGCCTACGCCACCTGCCCATGTCTGTAGGTACCGGACAACAGCCTGCTCGCCGGGCAGATGGGCTCTATTCCGTCCGCGGCGTAGCCGGACGTTTCAATGTCTCCGAGGCCATCGTGCGCTATTGGATGAAGAGAGGATGGCTCGAACCTGTGGAGGGCGGTGGTCGCGGGCATGTCTGCTGGTTCAAGCTCGACCGTAAAACGCTCAAGAGGCTCAACGCGGCCAAGGCCCGAGGGCTCGGCGCTATCGGCTCCATGGATTCTCAAACCCATTCGCACCATGGGGTGCATTATGCGTGATACGTCCCGGT
>NZ_JPMI01000067.1 GCF_000733295.1 Archangium violaceum Cb vi76
CTCACTGGTATTGGAAGTAGGCCCAGGCGGACTGGGGAGCCTGGCCGAGGGAGTTCCAGGCCTTCACCGTATAGGTATAGGTGGTGTTGCGCACGGAGGGGGTGAGGGTGAGCGAGGTGGCCGAGGTGGTGAAGGTGTTGAAGTACACCCACTGAGAGCCCGTCCAGGACAGCATGTACACCTCGTAGGAGGTGGCACCGGAGGAGGGGCTCCAGGAGAGGGTGACGGAGCCACTGCCCATGTTGGCGTAGCCATCCGGAGACATGCCGGTGACCTGGGAGGGAAGGGAGGAGGAGCCGGAGAGGGAGATGCTCCAGGACTGCTGCTCGCCGAACCACTGGACGCCGTCCTGGACCATCTGGACGGAGAGGGAGGTGGAGGAGCCGCTGGAGGGAGCGCGCACGGAGAAGGAGAAGTCGTGCGTGGAGCCGGGAGCGACGTCATGGCACAGCTCCACGCGGGCGTCGGTGGGGCTGTTGGCGTAGCCGCCGCAGGAGCTGAAGGACACCCAGGAGAGGGAGTTGGAGGAGAGGGCGCCCAGCCGGTGAAGGGAGGACTTCCTCCAGGTGGTGGTGCCGGTGTTCTTCACGCGCAGGGTGATGGGGGTGGTGGCGCCCGGGGCCAGCGTGGCCGGCACGCTGCTCGCGCTCTCCTGCACCTCGGCGCT
>NZ_JPMI01000068.1 GCF_000733295.1 Archangium violaceum Cb vi76
GCCACACCCGCGCCGTCTTGTCCTCGGAGGCTGTCACCACCCGCGCCGTCTTGTCCTCGGAGGCTGTCACCACCCGCTGTCCGTCGGGGCTAAACACGGCGGACGACACCCCTTGCTCATGACCGCGCAGCACCACCGGCTCGCCTTGTCCGTCCACTCGCCACACCCGCGCCGTCTTGTCTCCAGAGGCCGTCACAATGAACTGTCCATCTGGACTGAAAGAAGCACCGAAACATCTCGGACAAGGCCGTGAGACCTCTTGAGCACTCAGTTTCAGCGTTTCATGCGAGAGACCAATCCATTCTCTCACCTGCTCCGGCTGAATGATCTCAAGGAGCAGCTTGCCCGCCTTCGCGACCTGCCCACGCTCGAGCAACTCTCGCGCACTCGCCATGATGCCAAGGACGCGAGCACGCTGTGCCTGCTCTTCCGCCCGCTTTGTCTGGAAAACGCCCCAGACAAACAAGGCCCCCATCAACACCACCAGCCCCACGGCTCCCGTGACGATGAGCCGCAGCCTCCGGCGCTCCACCAGCAAACGTCTCCGTTCCGCCTCTTGCTCACGTTGCTGCTTGGAGTCGAAGACCTTCCGGGCCAGCCAGTCATGCCCCAGCTCGAAGTACCGACTGCCGTTGTGCTCCTCTGCACGCAGCACCGCCGCTCTTTCCAGGCTGCCGAGCACCGAGTCCGCCTGCTCCCGAGGAAGCGCGGCCCTCGCCTCCGGCTCCGTCAACAGGGCCCGGCTACCATCCGCGGCCACCAGGTGCTCCTCCAGGAGCCGCTGCGCCGCCGGCATCAAGGAACCCAGTTCGGCCAACGTCGTCTCCAGGTACCTGTGCAGGATGTTCTCCGCATCCACCGCTCGCACGCGGCTTCCCGCCGCCCGCTCCACCCAGAGCGCCCGGCAGACGATCTGGGCGAACGCCGCCTGCACCTCGGCCTCGTCCGTCGCCCGCTGCCCGGGCATCCGCACCTGCAGCATCAGCTCCCGTGTCTCCTCCCTGTCCCAGCGCTGTGAGGGCTGGCCCAGGGTCACCAGGTGGAGCACCACCTCCAGCAACTCCCCCACCGTGAGCGGCCCGAGCCGGAAGCCTCCCTCCAGCAGCGTCCTCCACCCTCGCGCCCTGTCCCGGAAGCGCCCCAGGTAGTCCTCGCGCAGCGACAGGACGATGCGCAGCTTCTGGGACGTCTTCCTCGCCAGCGCATCCACTCCCTCCAGGAACTCCTCCGTCGCCTCCATCTCATGCCCTGACAGGAGGAGCTGCTCGAGCTGATCCAGGAAGATGAGGACCGGCCGCTCCGAGCGCTCCTCGGCCAGCTCCACCGCCCGCTCGAGCGCCTCGGCGGCGGGAAGGTCCGCGGGCACCTCGCCCAGATCGAGCTGCGCGAACAGGGCCCGCACCAACCACGGCAGGGGCGCCTCGCCCGCGGGCCAGCCATCCACGGACACGGCCCGGAAGTCGTGCTCCTGCTTCAGCCGGGGAATCACTCCCGCCTGCATCAGCGAGGACTTGCCCGCCCCGGAGGGCCCGTGCAGCGTGACACAGGCATGGGCGAGGACGCGGTTCATCAACCGCCGCGTTACCTCGTGGCGGCCCGTGAAGCGCCTGCGGTCCTCATCACTCCCACTGTAGGGACGAGGCCCCAGGAAGGGATTGAAGTCCATCTCCGCGCTCATGACGTCCGCCCTCCCGAGCCCCGGGCCTCGAGCAACGCGGTGAGTACCTCGGCGCTCGCCTCGAAGACATTCCGCAAGGGGGCCTTGCCGGGCAACCCCCGCCCCTCTTCCCACATCCCGCACTCCTGCTGCCCACCGGGCTCCACCACCGCGAGGCTCCCCGGCGGCAAGGCGTTCGACCCAAAGAGCCGGTAGAGCAGCATCCGGTGGTCCCAGCTGAGCATCGACATCCCCAGCAGCAGGGCGGGGTTGCGCAGCAGCGCGCTCTGGATGGCATCCGCCAGATCCGGCGGCAGCATCTGCTCCAGCGCGTGTACGCCCAGCAGGAAGTCATCCTCGGTGAGCAACGGCCGATCATGGAGATTCGGGGGCAGATAGCCCCGGTACAGCCGCAGCACCACCAGCTCGCGCTCCAGGTCCAGCAACGCCGGAGGCCGGGCCAGCCGCTCCCAGCGCTTGCCGCCCGCCTCGCGCCGCATCACCGTGGCCCGCTTTCCCCCGGGCTCCGGCGGCTGGATGACATACAGCGTGAGCTCGGGCCGGTGCTCGGCCAGGACGCACTCCAGCAGGGGGAGGCGCAGCAGCGTGACGTGGACACCGGGCCACAACCCACGCGCCAACTGCTCCAGCAGGGGCGGCGGAGTCTCATCCCCTCCGAGCGTTTCCTGGAAGACGAAGTCCAGCTCCTTCTCCCCCAGGCGCAGCAGGTACTGCTGGGCCAGCGCGCTCGTGGACAGGTGCTCGGGAGGCGGATCCACTCCCGCGTGGGCGAGTTCCTCGCGCAGCCGCTGATAGAAGCCGTCCCGGGCGGGCCCCTGGTGCTCCCCATGGTCTCCCAGCAGCAGCGAGAAAGGGCCCTCCAGCAGCCGCTCCAGCGCGAGCGCCAGCGGGTTGTCCATGCGCGACGCGGGCGCGGGCGCCTTCAGCTCCTTGCGATGCTTGAAGTCGAAGAGGACGGAGTCGTGGCCGCGCAGGTACAGCACGGGGGAGAAGGCCTCGGCGGTGCCGTGCTCCATCAACACCATGCGCCGGGCCTCGTGGAGGCTGAGCGCCACGTCACCCTTCTGGGGAGCGTTGGCCCCGGTGAGCGACCGGTAGAAGGTGGACGAGCACAGGCGCGCCACGTCATTGCGCACGGGCCACAGGTGGGCCACCACGGCGGCCACTCCCGTCCGGGCGAGCAGCTCCGCCGCGCTCGCGAAGGCACCCGGCTGGGCACCCTCGCACGCGTCCAGGACGATGAGGCGCAGGTGCTTGTGGAGCCCGCTGGCCTTGATCTGCTCGACCAGGGACTCCACCTCCAACCAGCGCTCCTCCCCCTCCGCGTCCACGAGTTGCAGCACGGGCGTCCCGTCCGCCTTCACGCCACCGTGCCCCAGGAAGTGGAGGACGTGAGGCATGGGCTCGCGGCGCAGCAACTCGGGGAGGTAGCGCGGCTGGAGGCGCGGGCCGACGACAGGCTCCAACCACTCCACCTCGCCCGAGGCGATGCTCTCGTGCAGGGCCCCCTGGAGCGCGCGGAGCGCGGGCGCGTTCGTCTCCTGGGGGACGAGGGCTCGCACCCGCACCGCGCCCTGGACCTCACGCGGCAGCCAGGGCTGCGTCGAGGCCACGCCGCGCACCACCAGCACGTCCGTCGAGTTGCCCAGGAAGCCGCGCTTCGTCCGGGGTTCGCACAGCGCCTCCCATGGGAAGGCTTGGAGGAGAGGCTCGGTCAGTCCCAGTTGCAGGAGCACCGGGCCGTCCTTCGCGGCCTCGCGCAAGGGCAGCAGCACCTGCTGCACCGCGCCCTGGAAGAGCGCACCGTGGAAGGCCTGGGCCTGCTCGAGCTGCTCCTCCATCGGCGACTGTCTCCGGGCCATGGCCCGGAGGTTGTCGGCGAAGGCCCGCAGGCGCTCCGAAGTGACTTCCGGCCCGAGGGTTCCGGGCTCGGGTCTCTCCCCACGGCTACCACGGACCGTGACCCGCAGGCCCGAGTCCGCCGTGCCGATGTCGAGCTCCAGCCAAGGCCTCGCGAGTCCCGTACTTCTCTCCGCCATGGAGCCGGAGGTTAACCCAGTTCATCAGGCCTCCTCACCCGAGCCACTCGGGAGCGGAACGCGAGCCGGACCGGTGGAGACATTCCTCTTCTGTGATGAAGCTCACTCGCCGGGTATCGACACCGTCACAGCCCCCCGGCCGCCTCCAGGGCAGAGTGCTTCATGTCAGGGCGCGAAACCCACACGCGAGGCCCTGGCATCGAGGCCGCCATGTCCCGCATCACGAGCACCGAGGTCATCCTCCCCTCCTCCCTATCCGCCGAGGCGCGGCACCAGCTCACCGACACCCTCTACGCCGTCCACGCGCAGCTCTTCGACTCGGAGGTGGAGCGCGAGACGTGGGCCTCGTGCGACAGGCCCGAGGCGCTCTACTTCCTCGAGACCGCGACCGGGCATGCCGAAGGACACGGACTGTTGACGGTGGCGCCCCTTACCCTGGAGACCGTGCTGAGCATGGCCCGCGCCCTGCTGAAGCGGCGGCTGCGTCAATCCATGGAGAGACTGGCGGCCCGGGCGCTGGGCACGCGGCTCGGGGCGCTCCTGGGCCGCTCCCTGGTGGTCCACGCGTTGCGCCACGTGCCGCTTTTCGCCCAGCTCGACGAGGCCACCCTGCGCGGCCTGGCCGGGCGCGCGGAGCTCCTCGTGTTGCCCGCGGGCAGGGAGGTCTTCCAGGCGGGAAGTGCCAGTGACGAGCTGTACCTGCTGGAGACCGGCAGGGTCCATGTGCTGGCCGAGGGAGGGAAGCTCATGGACGAGCTGGGCAGCGGCGCCGTGTTCGGGGAGCTGGCCCTGCTCACCCGCGAGCGCCGCACGGCGACCGTCCGCACGGCGACGGCATCGACGCTCATCCGCATTCCCCGCTCGTCGCTCCTGCCGCTGCTCGAGGGGAATGAGCACCTGCGCGAGCGGATGTGGAAGACGCTCGCCGAGCGGCGCTTCGATGATGTGGTGCGGGGGCTGGAGGGCTACGGACACCTGGGGCGCACGCGCCGGCTCTCCCTGCTGCGCTCTGGAGAGCACCGCGAGCTGAAGCCGCAGGAGTGGCAGAAGATCGAGGCGGGCACCCACCTGTTCGTGCTGTCGGGCGCGGTGGACTTCGAGCACGCGGGGCTGGTGGTGACCCAGCGGGACTCCACGCTCCTGGAGGTCGGCCAACCGCTCCGGGTGAGGGCCCGGGAAGCCACGCGGCTCGTGCTCCTGAATCCGCGGGCGGAGGACGCTTCGTCCCCACGCCTCGCGGTGTAGGCCGCCCGTCCGGGAGACAGGATGAGAACCTGTCTCCCCTGCCCTGTGATGCCCGGGCTCAGTTCGCCCCGGCCGCGGAGCCGATGGGCTTGAGCTCGGGGGCCGGGGACTCCGTCAGCTCCACCGCCAGCGCGTCGAGGCCGTGGTAGCCCTTGGCGCTCACCTCTCCGCCCCGGTAGAGCGCCCAGCCCTGGAGCTGGCCCGGCATGAAGGCGCGCGTCATGTGCCACAGCTGCGGGCCGCTGTTGGCCAGGTACAGGTAGAGCGTCCGCTTCGCGTTCCACGGGTTGGGCAGCGCCACCGCGAGCCCGTCATCCGAGCGGCCGTACGTCTTCCCCTGCCAGCGGAAGAACCGGCGGCCGATCTCCACCGGCAGCTCCTTCTCCGCCGCTAGCCGCGCCACCAGCCCGTTGTCCTCGGCGCCTCCGAGCACGAACAGATCCCGGCTCGCCAGCTCCTGGTCCGTCACCTCGGCGTCTGGCTTCAGCGGCGCGAGCACGTCCATGAAGGCATCCGCCACGACATCACGGAAGTTGAGCGTCAGCGTGCGATCCGCCTCCACCCCACGCGCCGAGCCGTGGACGAAGAGCAGCCGGCTGAAGTCGTCCATCGCGTTGGACAGCACCTGGAAGTGCTCGCGCGGCACGGGGATGTCATTCGTCGTGTTGAACACCACGCGCACCGGCCGCTCGGCCACGTGGAAGGTGAAGGTGTCGCTCGCGCCCTTCACCTCCACCCGCTCCAGCGTCGAGCCCTTCGCCGTGAACAGCTCCACGGTGGTGACGAAGTGGTACGGCTTGCCGCCCTGCTCCACCTTCACCGTCACGTCGTAGCCGTCCTTGGCCTTCGTGCTGCTGGCACGGATGCGAGGCTCGGGCAGACCGCCGCGCTCCACCCACTGCGCGATGAAGGGTGCCAGGTTCTTCCCCGCGGCCTCCGACGCGGTGCGCACGAACTCCGCGGTGGTGATGTTCTTGTTGGCGTAGCGCGCGTGCACGGTGCTCATCACCTTGGAGAAAGCCTTGTTGCCCAGCATCAGGCGCAGCTGGTGCAGCAGGAAGGTGCCCTTGAGGCGGGGGATGGCGTACGTGCCATAGCGGTTGTACGAGGTGCGCGTGGCCGCGGGCACCACATCCCCCTCGCGCGAGGAGAGGTACAGGTACCGGGTATTGAGATCCGCCAGGGCATCGCGCTGCTGATCGAAGGCCTTGTCCGCCGAGTCCGGAAGCTTGTTGAGCAGGTTCCAGTAGGCGGCGGTGCCACTCACGAGCCAGTTCTCACCGTCGGTGGCGGGGAACAGGGTGTTGGCCCACAGCAGCTTCTTGTCGAAGCCCAGGGCCTCCTTCACCTTCGAGGTATCGCGCTTGGAGGCGGGGGCCTTCTCCTCCTTCAGGGTGCTCGACCTCGCGAGGGCCTCCTTCAGCTTGTCCGCCACGAAGATGGGGCTGAAGGTGGTGTAGCCGAGCGTCAGGTGGGGCGTGGCACCGGGCAGGTCCTGGATCCACCGGCCACCCACCATCTTCTCGCGCAGGGTCGTCTTGCCGTAGTGGGCGATGAACACGAGCTTGCCGGCCATCTCGCCGGTGGTGAGCTTGGCGTCACAGGCATGGGGCCGGTTGATGGGGCTGGAGGCCATCATGCGGATGGCGTTCTCCAGGTCGATGCCGCCCTTGCCGTGCCGCTCGAAGTACTCCTGGAAGGCGATGTCCCGGTTCCACGTGTTGAAGGCCAGGTCCACCGGGGCGTTCTGGGGGTTGGACAGGTACTCCTTGCGCACCTCCAGGTCGCGGTTGTTGTTGTTGGCCCAGATGAAGTCCTTGAGGTTGCCCGGGGTCTCGGCCTTCTTGCCCGCGCCGCCCGTGCGCCACAGCTTCGTCTTGTTCGTGCCGAGCGTGAGGCAGGCGCCCTCGCCCGTCTTGGCGTCCGCGAGCGTCCAGTCGTTGGTGTAGAGGCCGTTGTTGCGATCCTTGAGGATGCGGGCCACGTCGTCGATCGAGTTGGCGTACTGGGCCGCCCTGCGGATGCGGTTGCTCTGCGGCGTGCCATCGGGATTGAAGGGCGTCTGGCCCACCGTGGTCTCACCGATGACGATGCCCGCGTCGTTGATGAACCAGTCCGCGCCGCTGTGGATGCCTCCCGGGAACGTCTGCATGACGAAGCGGTGGCCCTTCGTGGGCTGCACGTCGGCGATCACGTCCCAGTGCACGCCCGTGTAGCCGTTCCACATGAAGATCTGCCCCATGATGAACTGGCCATCCTTCGTCGCGGACTTCGTGGCCACGAAGGACGAGCAGTGGTCACCCTCGCCTGCCCGCGCCGTCTCGTCCTCGGCCTTCATGAAGACGCGGCCGGACAGGGACGTGGCGCTCACGCGGTTGGCGTCCTCGAGCTGCCCCAGGTCCACCACCGAGTTGAGGGCCGCCACGTCGAGCACATCCAGCTCGCGGTCCTTGAACTTCACGCCGGCCTTGTTGACGCCGTCGGCGATGCCCTTCATCTCCTCGAGGTACTCGGGATCGTACTTGCGCAGGAAGAGCGAGTCGGTGAGCAGCCGCACCTGGCTCCAGCCGTTCACCGCGTCCTGGCGGTTCTTCTGGATGCCCACCTTCTCCATGTAGCGGACGATGTCGTCGGCCAGGAGCTCGCCGTACTGCTGGCCGCGCTCGTAGGGCTCGCCCTCGATGTGGACGTACTTCCAGCCGCCATCGTCA
Source organism: Archangium violaceum Cb vi76 (assembly GCF_000733295.1). Taxonomy (GTDB): domain Bacteria; phylum Myxococcota; class Myxococcia; order Myxococcales; family Myxococcaceae; genus Archangium; species Archangium violaceum. Next base: position 7,674 of record NZ_JPMI01000068.1, read on the forward strand.
TAGCGGAAGCCCTTGCCGGCCCAGCGCACCGACTCCAGCGGGAGGTAGGCGGTGATGTCGTCCACCTCCTCCAGGCGCACGTCATCCACCCAGGCGGTGCCGCTGGCCTTGCCGTTGCGGCCCAGGTGCAGCTGCACGCGATCCGTGCCCTGGATGGCGAAGAAGAGCACCGAGACCCGGCCGTCCTGGTCCGCGCCCAGGGTGGGCGAGCAGTTGGTGAAGGGGAAGCTCTTCATGGACAGGCAGGCCCCGAGCGCCGTCGGGTAGCGCGCCTGGGGATCCGCCTGCACGCCACGGGTCCGCACCCACGCACTGAGGCGGTAGAGGCGGCCCACCTGCAGCTTCACGGGCTCGGACTGCACGGTGGTCTCGGCCCCGGTGGCCGGGTTCTCGATGACGAGCCCCCGCGCCCCCTCGGCCTTGGTCTCGGGACTGGAGGCCACCTTGCCCCCGCCCGTCACACTCCAGCCGGTGGGCTGCCCCGAGGCGGCCTGCGCCTCGAAGCCGGCATTGGTCACGGGAACCTGCGCGGCCCTGGAAGCGGGCGCGTGGAGGGCTCCCGCGGTGAGAATCAGGGCGCCGGTGAATCGCGAAATCATACGGAGAGGGGTCATGTCCTTCCCGGTGGAGATGAATGAACGTTGCGGGTCCGCCTACTTCGCCCACTCCGCCCCCGGGGCGTCAACCGCCGCCCCGGCACCAGACCCTGACGCGACGGGTCATCGCGGGTAGGGTCGAAGTACCCGATTTGACTGGGGGAGCAAGAGAGGGAGCAGGCCACGAAAGGCGGAACGAACTCCCTGCCCCGCGTCAAATTCCCGAGCGGCGCCTGCCTGGAATCCGAGCCGGCGCCGACGGTTTCCTTTGGCCTGGAACAATTTCGGGTAATGCTCCGCGCCGAGTGCGTTCTACATCCTGGATCATCCTGTTGCTGTGCGCCGGCTGCACCGCGCACGTTGTTCCCACTGTCTCTCCGTCGAAGGTGACGGCCTCGGAGCAGGAGGCGTCGACGTCTCCTGGACAGGCGGCCGTCCAGCCCGCACTGGCGTCGGCTGCTTCGCGGGAAGCCGCCGCCACCCCGGGGCCCCTGCCGGAAGCCGTGACGCAGGTCGTCGAGCACAATGACGCGGCGCTCGTGGCCGCCGAGGCCTCCACCGAGAGTGAAGAGGCCGCCGACGACGAGGAGCTGGCGGACACCCCCGACGCGGACGAGGGAGAGGCCTCGGAGGCGACGGCCGCCAACGGCGTGACCCCCAACGGGCCGCTCTACACCGCGGAGCTGTCGGACGAGCAGCTGACGGAGATGTGGAAGAAGGATCCGGCCACGCTGGGCTCCATCTCGGTGGGGTTCGTGGAGAGCGGCCGCATGGTGAACTCCGTGCGCGTGCCCCCGTCGGAGAACAATGAGTGGATCGTGGTCTCGCCCGAGCTGGCGTGGGGCACGAAGGAGACGGTGGACTACATCGCCACGGCCATCCGCGAGGTGCGTGCCCAGTATCCGAGGGCGCCGCCGCTGCGCGTCAACCAGCTCAGCTCTCGCGAGGGCGGCTACCTGCGCCCGCACAAGAGCCACCAGAACGGCCGGGACGTGGACCTGGGCTTCTACTACCCCACCGCCGAGCCCGTCCGCGTCCGCGCGCGCGAGAACCACATCGATCTCGAGCTGAACTGGGCCCTGCTCAAGGCGCTCGCCATCCACACCGACGCGCAGATGATCCTCGTGGACAAGCGCGTGCAGAAGGTCCTGTACGATTACGCGCTGCGCAAGGGCGAGAGCAAGGAGTGGCTGGATTCGCTCTTCAACGCCGGGGCGAAGTCGCTGGTGAAGCACGCGCGAGGCCACCGCGATCACTTCCACGTGCGCTTCTTCAATCCGCGCGCCCAGGAGCTGGGCCGCCGCGTGGCCCCGCTGCTCGCGTTGCAGCCGGACAAGAACATCCAGATGCACCGCGTGCGCTCGGGCGACACGGTGGGTGGCATCGCCCTGCGCTATGGCTCCAGCATCAACGCCATCAAGAAGGCCAACAGGATGCGCGGCGTGTTCCTGCGCATCGGCCAGGTGCTCGCGGTGCCCCTGCGGGGCCCCTGCACCCGCTGCCCAGTCCCGCCGCCCCTGGTCCTTCCGCCGCGCCGGATGCCTCCCGAGCTCGAGCAGCAGGCCCCCGCCGTGGCCACGCAGGAAGTCCCCTCCACTCCGGCCGAGACGCGGCCCTCCGTGGCCGCGCAGACGGAGAGCACGGACATGGCCACCGGGACGCAGGCGCCCGAGGTTCCGGCTCAGCAGGAGCCCGCGGTGCAGGGTTCGCCGGCGAATACCTCGGCCGCGATCATGCAGATGGGCCCCGCGGCATCGCGGTAGGTCCGTGTTTGTCCCCTCTCCCTTTGGGAGAGGGTCAGGGTGAGGGTCTTCCCCACGGGTTGAC
>NZ_JPMI01000069.1 GCF_000733295.1 Archangium violaceum Cb vi76
TACTGCCCGCCCACCTCGTACAGCGCGCGGGAGATCTGGCCCAGCGTGCAGACCTTACAAGCGTCCATCAGCGCGGCGAAGATGTTCCCGTTGTCGAGCGCGGCGCGCTTCACGGCCTTCAGCGCCTCGGGACCGGCCGCCTCGTTGCGCTTCCAGAACGCGTCGCGCGAGCTGATGGCGTAGTCCTTCTCCTCCTTCGTGGCGCGGATGACTTCCGGCGGGATGATCGTCGGAGAGCCCTTGGGATCCAGGAAGGTGTTCACGCCGATGATGGGCAGCGTCCCATCGTGCTTGAGCGTCTCGTAGTAGAGCGACTCCTCCTGGATCTTCGAGCGCTGGTACATGCGCTCCATCGCACCGAGGACACCGCCGCGCTCGGAGATGGAACGGAACTCCGTCAGCACGGCCGCCTCGACCAGGTCCGTCAGCTCCTCGACGATGAAGGAGCCCTGGTTCGGGTTCTCGTTCTTGGAGAGACCGAACTCCTTGTTGATGACGAGCTGGATGGCGAGGGCCCGCCGCACGCTCTCCTCGGTGGGCGTGGTGATGGCCTCGTCGTAGGCGTTGGTGTGCAGCGAGTTGCAGTTGTCGTTGAGCGCCAGCAGGGCCTGCAACGTGGTGCGGATGTCGTTGAAGGCGATCTCCTGGGCGTGGAGGCTCCGGCCAGAAGTCTGGATGTGGTACTTGAGCTTCTGCGAGCGCTCGTTGCCGCCGTACTTGTCACGGAGGGCCTTGGCCCAGATGCGCCGCGCGACGCGCCCGAGCACGGTGTACTCGGGGTCCATGCCGTTGGAGAAGAAGAACGACAGGTTGGGCGCGAAGTCGTCGATGTGCATGCCTCGCGAGAGGTAGTACTCGACGAAGGTGAAGCCGTTGGCCAGGGTGAAGGCCAGCTGGGAGATGGGGTTCGCCCCCGCCTCGGCGATGTGGTAGCCCGAGATGGAGACCGAGTAGAAGTTCCGCACCTTCTGCTCGATGAAGTACTGCTGGATGTCCCCCATCAGCCGCAGGGCGAACTCCGTGGAGAAGATGCAGGTGTTCTGCGCCTGATCCTCCTTGAGGATGTCCGCCTGCACGGTGCCGCGCACGGCCTGCAGCGTGGAGGCGCGGATCTTCTCGTACGTCTCGCGCGGGAGGACCTCGTCGCCGGACACGCCGAGCAGCAACAGGCCCAGGCCGTCGTTGCCCTGGGGCAGCTCGCCCTGGTAGCGCGGCCGGGGAACACCGCGGCGCTGGTAGAGCTCGGCGATCTTCTTCTCCACCTGCTCGGCCTGGCCCTGGGCGCGGATCCACTTCTCGCACTGCTGATCCACCGCGGCGTTGAGGAAGAAGCCGAGCAGCATCGGCGCCGGACCGTTGATGGTCATCGACACCGAGGTGGACGGATCCGCGAGATCGAAGCCCGAGTAGAGCTTCTTCGCATCGTCCACGTTGGCGATGGACACGCCGGAGTTGCCCACCTTGCCGTAGATGTCCGGGCGGTGATCCGGGTCCTCGCCGTAGAGCGTGACCGAGTCGAACGCCGTGGACAGGCGCTTGGCGGGCAGCCCACGCGAGACGTAGTGGAAACGCTTGTTGGTGCGCTCCGGACCCCCCTCCCCCGCGAACATGCGCGCGGGATCCTCGTTCTCACGCTTGAGCGGGAAGACGCCGGCGGTGAACGGGAAGGCACCCGGCGCGTTCTCGCGCAGGAGCCACGTGAGGACATCGCCCCAGTCCTCGTACCTGGGCAGGGCGATCTTGGGGATGCGCAGGTGCGAGAGCGACTCGGTGAAGAGATCGATCTCGATGACCTTCTCGCGCACCTGGTACTGGTACTTGGCCGCGGCGTAGCGGCGCTTCGTGGCCGGCCACTCGTCCAGCAGCCGCTTGCACTCCGGGTGCAGGCGCGACTCCAGGTCCCCGTAGAGCTCCACCAGCTCGGACAGGAAGGCCGGCTCGCCCTCGACGCGCTGGGTGACGTGCACCACGTCCGAGGCGTCGCGGGGCTCGACGATCTCCAGCCGCTTCTTGCCCACGTTGGCGCGCAGCGTCTCGATGGTGCCGTGCAGCTGGTACATGCGCCGGGCGATGGCCGCCTGGGCGCGGACGAACTTGTCGTAGGACTCGCAGGTCTCGACGATCTCCGCGAGGTACCGGGTGCGCTCGGGCGGGATGATCCACTTCTTCTCGCTCATCCCCGGGGTGAGCTCCATGTGCGACTGGAGCGGGGCCCCCGTCTTCCGGACGAGCGTGTCGATGATGGCCCGGTAGAGCTGGTTCATGCCCGGGTCATTGAACTGCGAGGCGATGGTGCCGTAGACGGGCAGCGCGTCGTCCGGCGTGGAGAACGCGTTGTGGTTGCGCTTCCACTGCTTGCGCACGTCCCGCAGCGCGTCCAGCGAGCCCCGCTTGTCGAACTTGTTGATGGCGATCACGTCCGCGAAGTCGAGCATGTCGATCTTCTCGAGCTGCGTCGCCGCGCCGTACTCGGCCGTCATCACGTAGAGCGAGATGTCCGAGTGCTCGGTGATCTCCGTATCGGACTGGCCGATGCCGGACGTCTCCACCACGATGAGATCGAACCCGGCGGCCTTGCAGATCTCGATCGACTCGCCGACGTGCTTGGACAGGGCGAGGTTGCTCTGGCGGGTGGCCATGGAGCGCATGTACACGCGCGGGTTGTCGATCGCGTTCATGCGGATGCGGTCGCCGAGCAGTGCGCCGCCGGACTTGCGCTTGGACGGATCGATGGAGAGCACCGCGAGCGTCTTGTCGGGGAAGTCCGCGAGGAAGCGCCGGACCAGCTCGTCCACGAGGCTCGACTTGCCCGCGCCACCGGTGCCGGTGATGCCGAGCACGGGAACGCGCTGGGCGTTGGCGTTGAGCTTCGTGAGCGCCTCGCGGAGCGCGTCACCCGCGGAGGCGAAGTTCTCCGCGACGGTGATGAGCGAGGCGACCTTGGACGGCTCGCGCTGGGGCAGCGAGGACAGCACGGGCTCGAAGTCCGGCGAGCGCTTCTCGAAGTCGCACTTGGAGATGAGGTCGTCGATCATCCCCTGCAGGCCGAGCGCGCGCCCGTCGTCCGGCGAGTAGATGCGCGTCACGCCGTAGCGGTGGAGCTCCTCGATCTCGGTGGGGAGGATGGTGCCGCCACCGCCGCCGAACACCTTGATGTTCGCGCCGCGCTCGCGCAGCAGGTCGATCATGTACTTGAAGAACTCGACGTGCCCGCCCTGGTACGAGGTGATGGCGATGCCCTGGGCGTCCTCCTGGATGGCGCAGTCGACGATCTCCGCCACGGAGCGGTTGTGCCCCAGGTGGATGATCTCCGCGCCCGAGGACTGCATGAGCCGGCGCATCACGTTGATGGCGGCGTCATGCCCGTCGAAGAGCGAAGCGGCCGTCACGATGCGTACGTGATGCCGGGGCTTGTAGGGCGTGGGGATGGGGTTGGGTTGGGGGTTTCGCATGTGGAATGGCGTCAGGTGGTGGCCCGGCGATTCGCCTTCTTCTCGCGCTCGCCCAGGGCCGCTTGGAGGAACTTGCCCGCGAGCTTCCGGCCGATGAGCTCCTGGGCGACCATGCCCGCCTCGACGAGCTTGTCGAGCTGGATGCCCGTCTTCACGCCCATGCCATGGAGCATGTAGACGAGATCCTCGGTGGCGAGGTTTCCGGCCGCACCCGGGGCATAGGGGCAGCCGCCCAGGCCGCCGATGCTGGCGTCGAAGGTCGTCACGCCCAGTTGCAGGCCGATGAGCGCGTTGGCCAGGGCGGTGCCGCGCGTGTCGTGCAGGTGCAGCGCCAGCTTCTCCACCGGCACGTGCTCGAGCAGCGCGTTCAGCAGGGTCTCCGTCTGCCGCGGCGTCCCCACCCCGATCGTGTCACCCAGGCTGAGCTGGTAGATGCCGCCGTCCACCAGGGCGCGGCTGATCTCCACCACGCGGGAGACGGGCACCTCGCCCTCGTAGGGGCAGCCCCACACCGTGGACAGGTAGCCGCGCACCCGCAGGCCCGCCTTCAGCGCGGCCTCGGTGGTCTGCCGAGCCTCGGCCACCGCCTCGGCGATGGTCTTGTTGATGTTCTTCTTCGAGTGGGCCTCGGACGCGGAGATGAAGACGGCCGCTTCCTCCAGGCCCGCCTCCTTGGCGCGCGTCAGGCCCTTGAGGTTGGGCACCAGCGCCGAGAAGGTGACGCCCTCGCGCCGCCCCACCAGACGCAGCAGCTCCTCCGCGTCGGCGAGCTGCGGAATCCACTTGGGTGACACGAAGGAGGTCACCTCGATGCGCTTCTCCCCCGCCGCGATCAGCGCCTCGATGAGGCGTGCCTTGTCGCGCGTGGGCAGCGTGCGCAATTCGTTCTGCAAGCCGTCCCGAGGCCCCACCTCGTAGACGTCCACCTTCTCCGGCAGATTGCCGAGCCCGGTCACGCGCGGGCGGCGTTTTTCGTTCGAGTCCACTGGACGATGTCCCGCGTCGAGCTTCCGCTCATGTCGAGCTTCCACTCCTGTAATTCACCGTTTCGGATCCCTGGTGCAACCGCAGCCCGGCGCCCACGATGAGATCCATCGATGTGTCCGAGGGCCGCTCCTCCTCCAACCCGCCGTGCACCCAGCACACGGAAAAACCCGTGGCTTCCAACAGCCGCGTCAGATCCGCAAGAGGATAGTAACGAATGGCATAGTGGCCAGACAGAACACGACCATCCGGCATCGTGAGCCTCCTCGTGGCCTCGTCGCGACCACGCACTGCGTCGAACCGGCTCCGCTCCTCGAGCAGGCCGCCGTCCGGCAACCGGGTAGAGAAGGATGCCTCCGGTTGTGACGCCAGGCGCTCGTACGGCACGGTGTGCAGCACCAGCAGGCCGCCGGGCCTCAGGCACCGTGCCACCTCTCGCAGCAGTGCCGCATGCTCCTCGTCCGAGAAGACGAAGAGCGTGGAGTACCAGGCGTACGCCCCCGCCAGGGAGCCCGTCCGGAATGGAAGGGAGCGGAGGTCCGCTCGCACCGCTGGAAATCCGGGCAGCCGCTCCTGGAGGGACAGCGCATCCAGCTCCAGGCCGATGATCCGGTCCGCCAAGGGGCCCCGGGCATTCAGGCGCGCGGCATGCCGGCCATGGCCACAGCCCAGATCCACCACCGGGCCGGGCACCTCGAGCTGCTCGAAGCGCCTCGCGAGGTACGCCACCTCCTTCGCCGTCGTCTCCTCGGAAAGGAACGGCAGTGTGGAGCGGAGGTAGAGTTCGCCGAAGAAGCTCACGGTGTTGGCGCGGGGGTGTAACACCCGGGTGTAGGGGTCGCAAGCCGCCCGGCCCCCGAGCAACCAGGCGTCAGCGGCCCCGAGCCAGCCCCGCCTTCAACCGGCGCACCGCCTCATCCAGCACCGCCTCCGTCTTGCAGAAGGCGAAGCGCACCATCCCCTGCCCCAGGTGCTTGTGCTCGGGACTGTAGAAAACACTCGGAGGGATGGCCGCTACTCCCACCTCCGTCACGAGGTGCCGGCAGAAGGCCACGTCATCCGCGAAGCCCCTGCCCGCGATGTTCGCGATGATGAAGTAGCTGCCCTCGGGCGCATACGCCTCGAGCCCCGCCTCCGCGAGCCCCGCCAGCAGCCGATCCCGCTTGGACAGGTACATGGCGCTCAGCTCCTGGAAGTACGAGTCCGGGAGCCGCAGCGCCGCCGCCGTGGCCGCCTGCAGCGGCGAGGCCGTGGCGAACGTCACGAACTGATGGGCTCGCTGCACCGCGTCACGCAGGGGCGGCGGTGCGATGACCCATCCAATCTTCCACCCGGTGAGGCTGAACGACTTGCCGGCGCTGCTCACCGTCAGCGTCCGGTCCGCCAGAGAGGGCACCAGGGCGGGCCGCACATGACGCGCCGGGCCGAAGAGGATGTGCTCATACACCTCGTCCGAGAGCACCTTCACATCGTGTTCGGCGCACAGGCCGCCGAGGAACTCGAGCTCCTCGCGGGTGAAGACCTTGCCGGTGGGGTTGTGGGGCGAGTTGAGGACGAGCAGCCGCGTGCGGGGACCGAAGGCCGCGCGCACCTCCTCGCGCTCGAACCACCACGTGGTGTGCGAGCCGTCCGGCGGGCGCAGCGGCACGTAGCGCGCCTTCGCCCCGAGGAAGGCGACGTTGGCGTCGTACGAGTCGTAGAAGGGCTCGAAGAGCACCACTTCATCGCCCGGATCCACCAGGCCGAGCATCACGCAGAGGATGGCCTCGGTGGCACCGCTGGTGACGGTCACCATGGTGTCCGGATCGATGCCGGTGTGTCCGTGGAAGCGCGCGCCGTGCTCGGCGATGGCCACGCGCAAGTCCCGCAGGCCGGGGCTGGGAGCGTACTGGTTCACGCCGTCGGTGATGGCCTTGCGAGCGGCCTCCTTCACGGCCTCGGGTCCGTCGAAGTCAGGGAAGCCCTGCCCCAGGTTCATGGCCCCGTGCTCGAGGGCCAGCGCGCTGAACTCGGAGAAGACGGTGGTACCGAGATGGGCCACGCGGCCCGCGAGGATCTGCCTGCTCATGCATACGCTCCCTTGCTCAGGGGCGTACGATAGCGTCCATCGTCACCGGGCGCGCTACGGGATCGCGCCGGGCGAACGTCCGGCTCCACCCCATGGACAGGCCCACCACGGCGATCACCAACGGCACCGCGCACAGCAGATCCGTGGCGTAGTGGAAGCGGCCCACCAGGGTGGCGGCGATGAGCAGCAGGCCCGGCACCAGCATCACCCGGAAGAACCGGGGCGCGAAGCGCAGCGCGTACACGAACACCACCAGCGTGGTCCCCGTATGGCCCGAGGGGAAGCAGTCCCGCGTGAAGGGCGGCAGGCGCATCACCGAGTCCAGGAAGGACGTCACCCACAATCCCTGGAGCGGCTTGTCGAAAGCGGAGAAGAGGAAGTAGCGCGGGCCGATGGCCGGCACCAGCGCGTAGAACAGGTAGTTGAAGGTGAAGAAGAGGCTGAGGGCCAGCAGGTACTCGTCGAAGCCCTCCCGGCGGCCGGTGAAGTACAGCACCACGCCCAGCATCAACGGCCAGACGAAGTGGCCGTAGTAGCAGATCATCAGGATGTCGGTGAGCCAGGGCGGCACCAGGTGCCCGAGCACCACCGAGGCCTGGAAGCCGAACAGCCGCTGATCCAAGGCGACGAGCTGGGCATCGCGCAGCACCGGGGTGACGGCGGTCACCAGGGGGCTGAGCACCCCGTGGCTGAGGCTGAGCACCGGCAGCAGCCAGAAGTTGGCCGCGAAGGCCACCAGCCGGTGCCGGGGGAAATAGGACTCCAGGGTGCGCAGGACCAGGGGGCCGAGCGCGAAGATGGCGAAGTGAACGGCGGACCTCGTGGAGCCAGGAGCCCAGCTCGCTGGCCCCAGGAGCGTCAGAGCGGCGAATGCGCACGAGACGACGATGACGACGTCGACTGCTCGCAGGTGGACGTTCCTGACGCCCGCTCGGGCGCGCTCATACGAGGTCCAAGCGTTCACGCAGACTTACGCTCCCCCGGTTCCGCGGCGGGTTCCTTCACGCCGATGTCCAGGCTCCGAATCATGCCCCCACCCTTCTTCCGGTCCTTCCAACGCTCCAGCAAGGCGAGCATCGCCGGGAAGAAAACCGTTGTACCCAGGAAGGTGCACATCACCCCCAGAAGTGCAATCTGTCCGATGGACCGCAATCCGGCGTGATGGGAGATCAACAGAGCCCCATAACCGGCCGCGTTGGACAGCGTGGCCACCACCGCCGCGAAGCCCGTATTGCGCACCACATGGCCGAGCGAGCCAGGGCCCTCTTCCTCGTAGCGGTGGAAGAGGTGCACCGAGTTGTCCACGGCGATGGCGAGCAGATTGGGGAGCACCACGGCGTTGATGAAGTTCAGCTGCACATCGAAGAGGTACATGCCTCCAGCCAGGCACAACATGCCCAGGAACAGAGGGCCCGCCACCAGGCAGGCACGCTTGAAGCTGCGCAGGCTGAGGAGGATCGTCAAGAACACCACCGACGCGGCCGCCCAGAGGATGAAGGGGCCGTCCCCCCGCACCATCGAGAAGATGCGGGCGGCGATCCGATTGCTATCCAACACCGCGAGATCCACGCCCCGGGCCTTCGCACCGGTGATGACCTCGTCCAGCTGCGCGGCCCACGCCGACAGCTCCCGCGTGTCGTGGTTGGACACCGAGGGGAACAGCAACAGGAACATGCCCTTGCCGTCCTGCGCCTCGAAGCGGCGGCGCACCTCGACGGGAAGCTGCTCCGCCCCATACGGCTGGGCCTCCAGCATCTTCTTCACGTTCTCCAGGCGCGGATCCTTCTGGGCCTCCTCGGGCAACTTCTCCAGCGTCGCGCGCAGGGCGGCGAGCTGCTCCTGATGCCCCGGCACGTCCTGGGGCAGCAGCTCGTTGAGCGAGGCGTACTGCTTGAAGGTGGACTCCGCGCCGTGCCGCGTCTTCACCTCGGTGATGACTTCCTCGACCACCTGGGCCTGCTTCAGGTCGTCCACCAGGAGGATGGCCGGATTGAGGTGCGTGCCGAGCTGCGCGCTGATGTGGTCATCGAGCACGACCGAGGGCGACTCGCCCCGGAGCTTGCGCATGTTCGTCTCGAAGCCGATGCGCGGCAGCACGTAGACGGAGTACGCCGCGAAGCCGAGCACCGCCACCAGCAGGCCCGCGATGACGGACGTGGGCCAGCGCTTGTGGGACGTGGGCGGCACCTGCTTCGCCGGAGCCTCGGGCGCGTGGACCTCGGCCGCCTTGCGCCCACCCGGACGCAGACGCTCGGCGAGCACCAGCAGCGCCGGGCCCAGCCCGTACGCCACCAGCACCGCCATCAGCACGCCCACGCCAGCCAGCAGACCGAACTGCTTGAAGGCCTCGAACTGGGCGAACACGAGCACGAAGAAGGCCGCCGCGTTCGTCAGCGCCGAGGTGAGCGCTCCGGCGAAGGTGCCCCGCACGGCCTCGCCCAGCGCCTCGGCGGCCGGGTGCTCGCGCCGCTCCTCCCAGTAGCGCATGGCCAGGTGGATGCCGTACTCCAGGCCCAGGCCGATGAGGATGGCCACCAGGAAGCCCGTGACGATGTTGAGGTGGCCGATGGCCAGCTCCGCGAAGGCGAACGTCAGCGACACGCCGAAGACGACGGGCACGCCCACCACCGCCAGCGCCCACAGCCGCCGCGTGGCCAGCAGGATGATGCCCACCGCCATGATCGCCGAGAGGATGGCGGCGCGCGACAGATCCTTGCGCATCACCACGTCTTCCTCGATGCGGGCCTGGAAGGCGCCAGCGTAGTCCAGCGTCACTCCGGGGAAGCCCTGGGCCACCTCGGCGGACACGCGCTGCACGTCCTCCACCAGCTTCTGCGCGAAGACGATGTCGCCCGCGGTGCCGCCCGGCTTCACCATCAGGTACACCTCGGAGCCGTCCGCGCTGCCGAGGTACTCACGCATGGGCGTGTCCGGGCTGTACTTCTTGACGATGGCGTCGAAGTCCGGCGGCGCGTCCGCCTCGTCGAGCAGATCCACCGCGATGGCCTGCTGCTTCTCGTAGCGCAGCCGCGCGTCCACGTCCGCGCGCAGCTCCTTCAGCTTCTCCGTGGGCAGCAGCAGCAGGCCGCGCTCCTCGAAGAAGCCCACGTCGAAGTGGTTCTCCACGTAGCGGACCTCGGGAAGCGTCTCGAGCTTCCGGGACAGCGCGTTGGAGAGCTCCCGCAGCTTCTCGGGCGCGGCGCCGCGCGCGCGCACCACGAGGTAGCCGTCACCGCCGGCCTTCTGGGCCACCCGGTTCAGGTCCTGGACCTCCTGGGTCTCGCTGGGCAGCAGCTCCACGAAGGAGCCGCGGAAGTCCAGCCGTCCAGCCAGCAGCGCGCCGCCGAGCGCCAACACCGTGAACGCCAGCAGCACCCGCCAGGGCCGCGCGAGCGTTCCCCGGATGAAGGCCTCGGACCCACGCCGTCGAAGAGAGTCAGCCACGCATTTCCCCAGTGGAAGGAGGCCCGCCAGAAAGCAGACTTCCCGCCCCCTGTCACGGCCTCAACGAATCTGGGAACGAACACCCCCCAGCCTGGAAGCCTTCCACCCCGTGTGGGGGAGCCATCCGTGTGACATCCCCCCCTGAACCAGGGCACCCGGATCCCGGTTGTGCAACCGGTTGCGCACTCGCCTGCCCTGCATCGGGAATAACCGCAGGTGTCAACTCCTACCCGGGGATTCCCGGCCAACCCCGGGGCTCGCGGGCCACGGTCCGTGTCTTGACACTCGAAGGTCGACTCAATAATGACGGCGACTCCTAGCCCCCCGAGGAGGAGGTCGCGCGCTTGTGGTGCCCCGGATCGGAGAGAACACCGCAAGAAGCGCGCCCTGGAGATCCGCGGAGGCGGAGCTCCCCCATGAGAGAAGAGCGCCATGAGTGACGTATTCGAGAAGTGCCGGAGCTGGAAGGACTACCGCATCGCCAAGGCCACGGGACTCTATCCCTACTACCGGGCGATCGAGGAGTCGTACGGTGCCACCGAGGTCCAGATCGAGGGTCGCCGTATCATCATGGTGGGCTCGAACAACTACCTGGGACTGAGCGCGGACCCCCGGGTGAAGGAAGCGGCCATCAAGGCGGTGGAGCGCTACGGCACCACGTGCTCCGGCTCGCGTCTGCTCAACGGCACCCTGGCGCTGCACGAGGAGTTAGAGCAGCGGCTGGCGAAGTTCCTCAACCGCGAGGCCGCGGTGGTCATCTCCACCGGCTTCCAGACGAACCTGGCGCTCTCCTCCATCCTGGGCCGCCACGACATCGTCTTCGCGGACCGGCAGAACCACGCCTCGCTGGTGGATGGCATCCGGCTGTCCTTCGCCACCGAGCGCAAGTTCCGTCACAACGACCTGGAGCACCTCGAGCAGCTGCTGCAGCAGGCCGCCGAGAAGGAGCCCAAGGCCGGGAAGATCATCATCACCGACGGCGTGTTCTCCATGGAGGGAGACGTCTGCAACCTGCCCCGCATCGTGGAGCTGGCGCAGAAGTACGGCGCGCGGGTGATGACGGATGACGCCCACGCCATGGGCGTGCTGGGCGAGAAGGGCCGCGGCACCTCGGAGTACTTCGGCCTGGAGAAGGAGACGGACCTCGTCATGGGGACGTTCTCCAAGAGCTTCGCCTCGCTGGGCGGCGTGCTGGCGGGCCCCTCGGACGTCATCAACTACATCCGCCACAAGTCGCGCTCGGTCATCTTCTCCGCGTCCATGACGCCGGCCTCCATCGCCTCCGCGCTCAAGGCGCTGGAGATCATCGAGGCCGAGCCGCAGCGGCGCGCGCGGCTGCTGGACATCGCCGAGAAGATGCACAACGGCTTCCGGGCCATGGGCTTCGACACGGGCGTGTCGGTGACGCCGGTGGTGCCGGTGCACATTGGCGATCAGGTGAAGTGCTTCCGCTTCTGGAAGGCGCTGCACGAGGCGGGTGTGTTCGCCAACCCGGTGATTCCGCCCGCGGTGGAGGCGGGCCACGCCCTCATCCGCACCAGCTACATGGCCACGCACACGGACGAGCAGCTGGATCGGGTGCTCGACATCTTCGAGCAGATTGGCAAGAAGATGGACGTCATCCCCCAGACGCGGCCCTCCACGTACACCCCGGTGCAGATCGCCCGCCCGGGCACGATGGTGCGCAACAACAAGGCCTCGGAGAAGTGGGCCGCCGCCAGTGAGGGCCACAACAGCCACAACGGCTTCACGCTGGATCAGCTCTCGCGCATGTCCTCGCGCGAGGTGGCCGGCAGGCTGTTCGACGCGGTGGAGACGCTCACCTGGCGCGCCGCCAACCTCCAGCCGGAAGACATCCGCAAGCTGGGCCAGATGCCAATGAAGCTCTGGGAGAAGCGCGCGAACATCCCCGGCATCCTGCTGGAGAAGGGCGCCAACTTCTTCATCCGCAACGGGCACGAGGACAGGAGCTAGGACACCCCATGGCCGCCGCCGCCGAGATGCAGAACACCGATTCCAAGCAGCCTCCCCTGCCCTCCGACGTGGAAGTGACTCCCGTCCGGAGCTCGGCGGACCGTACGGCCTTCATCCGCCTCACCTACTCCATCTACGAGGGCGACCCGAACTTCGTGCCGCACCTGGAGATGGAGCGCCGGGACTTCATGGACCCGAAGAAGCACCCCTTCTTCGAGTTCGGCGAGGTGGAGTTCTTCCTCGCCCGCCGGGCCGGGAAGACGGTGGGGCGCATCGCGGCGGTGAGCAACCCCCGCTACAACGAGTTCCAGGGCACCAACGTCGGCTTCTTCGGCCTCTTCGAGTGCGTGAACGACGCCGGCGTGGCCCGCGCCCTCTTCGAGAAGGCCGCCGAGTGGCTGCGCGCCAAGGGCTTCACCTCGGTGATCGGCCCGATGAGCTACTCCACCAACGGTGAGGTGGGCCTGCTCATCGAGGGGTTCAACACCCCGCCGGCCATCATGACGACGTACAACCCGTCCTGGTACGCCGCCCTCATCGAGGCCAACGGCTTCACCAAGGCCAAGGATCTGTACGCCTGGGAGCTCTCCTCCTCCACTCCGCCTCCGGAGAAGGTGGCGCGCATCGCGGAGAAGATCCGCCAGCGCGAGGGCGTCACGGTGCGCCCGGTGAACCTCAAGGATTTCGACGCCGAGGTGGCCCGGGTGAAGACGATGTACAACTCGGCCTGGGAGAAGAACTGGGGCTTCGTCCCGATGACGGAGGGCGAGTTCGACCACCTGGCGCGCGATCTCAAGCAGATGGTGCGGCCGGAGCTGGCGCTGGTGGCCGAGGTGAAGGGCGAGCCCGTGGGCTTCGCGCTCACCATCCCCGACGCCAACGAGGCCATCAAGGCCGCCAACGGCCGGCTCACCACCTTCGGCCTGCCCATCGGGCTCGCGAAGCTGCTGCTGGCCACGCGCCGCATCCGCCGGCTGCGCCTCGTCCTGCTGGGCACCGTCGAGGGCTACCGGCGCCGCGGCCTGGATGCCATCCTCTACCTGGACACGCTCAACAAGGCGCGCGAGCTGGGCTACGAGGGCGGAGAGATCTCCTGGACGCTCGAGGACAACCACCTCGTCAACCGCGCCATCGAGTCCATGGGCGGCAAGCAGTCCAAGCGGTACCGCGTCTACGAGAAGCCCCTGTAGGGGCGGGCACGTGGACGCGGCCCGGGCGGGCGCTACTCGAGGGACTTCTCGAGCTGCGCCCGCTTGGACTTCAGGGTGGTCAACAGCCCGTCGAAGCCCTTGTTGGCGAGGATCTTCCGGAACTGGCCCTGGTACGTCTCCAGCAGCGAGATGTCATCCGTGACGATGTCGTAGATGCGCCACTCGCTCTTGTCGTTCGCGCGGAAGAGCTTGTAGCGCACGGGCAGCCGATCCCGGCTCATGATGACCTTGGTGTCCACGGTGGCCTCGTTGCCCTGGATGGACTCCTGGCCGTACTGGATCAGCGCCCTCCCCTGGCTGAACGCCTTCTGGGCGTAGGAGGCGCGCAACAGCCCCTGCATCGTCTCCGAGAAGTCCTTGCGCTGGGCGGGCGTCAGCTTGTCCCACGTCCCGCCGAGGGCCCTCTTGGACAGCTCGCCCCAGTCCACGAAGCGAGCCACCGCCTTGGAGAGCTGCTCCGGGGTGCCCCCCTTGGACGTGATGATCTTCTGGACCTCGGCGTTGCCCGACTTCACGACCTCGAGCGGAGCGGGTGCCGCGGCGAACAGCACGGCGGCGAGCAGGGAAGCGAACATAGGCGATGTGACTCCGGAACGATGATGGGACCGACCAGAGGGATGACCCTCCAGGGCGCGAACTTATTCACGAGGCCACCGCGTGATCTCCGAGCGTTCGCGTCGCGACGAAGCTACGAATGATCTGCTTGGTACATGGCGCGCGCATGGGCAGAATCCGACCCGCCAAGTCAAGGGGGCCTTCCGCCCCCAACCCGAGGAGCACATGGCGTATACCGACCGCGTCAAGCAGATCCTCTCGTGGTACCCCTCCGATAACCCCGGCACGCTGACCAACCTGGCCCGCCTGCTCAACACCGGTACGCTCGCCGGCACCGGCAAGATGGTCATCCTCCCGGTGGACCAGGGCTTCGAGCACGGCCCGGCCCGCTCCTTCGCCCCCAACCCGGCGGGGTACGATCCGGACTACCACATCCAGCTCGCCATCGACTCCGGCTGCAACGCCTACGCCGCGCCCCTGGGCTTCCTGGAGTCCGTGGCCGGCAAGTACGCCGGTGAGATCCCGCTGATCCTCAAGCTCAACAACTCGGACACGCTGGGCAAGCCCGAGCACCCCATGTCCGCCGTCACCGGCTCCGTGAAGGACGCGGTGCGCCTGGGCTGCGTGGCCATCGGCTACACCATCTACCCGGGCTCCGGTTACCGCAACGAGCAGTACGAGGCCCTGCGCGATCTGATCGCCGAGGCCAAGGATCACGGCCTCCCCACGGTGCTCTGGGCCTACCCGCGCGGCAGCATCTCCAAGGAGGGTGAGCAGGCCATCGACGTGATCTCCTACGCGGCGCAGATCAGCGCGCAGCTCGGCGCCCACGTCATCAAGGTCAAGCCGCCCAAGGACTTCCTGGAGCAGGCCGAGGCCAAGAAGGTCTACGAGAAGTTCAACATCCCCACCAAGACCATGTCCGACCGCATCCGCGACGTGGTGAAGTCCGCCTTCAACGGCAAGCGCATCGTCATCTTCTCTGGCGGTGAGTCCAAGACCACCGAGGACCTCCTGGAGGAGATCCGTCAGATCGCCGCGGGCGGCGGTTTCGGCTCCATCATGGGCCGCAATGCCTTCCAGCGCCCCCATGACGAGTCGGTGAAGCTGCTGAAGGACGTGATGAACATCTTCAAGAACGCCAAGTAATTCCACCCCTGGCGGATCCGAGCGGCCGACGTCCTTTTGGACCGGCCGCTCTTTTTCCATGAGGATGTACAAACAGGGGGGTGAGTCAGAAAAGACATCTGGGTAAATCAAGACCCGTTACGTCTTTTTCCCTCTGAGAGGCTTCCGTCTCTCCTCAAACGGCAATATTTCTCCACGAGATTCCACGATTGCCTGTATAAAAGTTTTCTGATATTAAAATCCGTAAGAATATCCATGGGGCTTGCCCGACCCCCCAAGCTGCACAGCCCCGGAGGTTCGCTATGCTGACGTTGGTTGCCGCTGTCCAGGATACGATGCCGACGCGCGGAACCTCGGGTGACACCTCCCCCGTCATGAAAGAGCGGAAGTCTCCACAGGCCGGGCCTCCGGCGGCAGAGCAGCAACAGTCTGCGTCCCCGTCGCCCGTGGACTTCGTGTCCTGGGCCAAGACGGTGCAGTACCAGACGCAGGTGGTGCTGCATCAGATCCTGGAGCTCGAGGACGAGCGGCACCTGGATCCGGCATGGAACAAGGTGCTGGAGCAGGTGCGCAGCTACAGCCTGCGTCCCTCCAAGCGCATCCGTCCGGGCCTGGTGCTCGTGGGCTACGCGCTGGGGCGCGGCGACACGCGGGCGCCCTCGGGTCTGTGGCGGTTCGCGGCGGCCACCGAGCTGCTGCACACCTTCATGCTGATCCACGATGACGTCGCGGATCAGGCGGACACGCGCCGCGGCGGCGCCGCGCTCCACAAGATGCTCGGCGAGGGCAGGCTCGGGGAGAACCTGGCGATCGTGATCGGAGATCACCTCTATGGGCGCTCGCTCGAGGTGATGCTGGGCTGCAACCTGCCGGACGCGGACGTGGCCACGCGCTACTTCCTCAAGGTGTGCCGCTACACCGCCGCCGGGCAGTACATGGACATCCGGCTGCCGCACCAGCCGCTGGCCGAGCTGTCCATCTACAACGCGCTGCGCGTGGCCTACCTGAAGACGGCCCTCTACGGCTTCACCGCGCCGCTCGTGTGCGGGGCGATGCTCTCCGGCGGGGATCCGGAGCTGATCAACAAGCTGGAGCGTTTCGGCCGCTACGTGGGCACCGCCTACCAGCTTCGCGACGACCTGCTCGGCCTGTACGGGCAGTCCTCCGTGGTGGGCAAGCCGACGGACTCGGACCTCGCGCAGGGCAAGCGCACCTTCCCGCTGCTGGCCGCCTACCTGCGCGCCACGCCCGAGGCCCGCCAGGAGCTGGAGACGCTCTGCATCCCCGGCCCCAAGGACGAGACGATGCTGCAGCGCGCCCGTGAGCTCGTGGAGCAGCACGAGGGCCGCGCCGCCACCGAGCGTCTCATCGAGCGCTCCACCAACGCCGCCTCCCGCATCCTCCACAGCCTGCCCGAGGCCGGCGGCCTCAAGCAGATGCTGCGCGATCTGCTCCAGATGCTGATGATCCGCGAGGCCTGAGCGGCGACGCCCCGAGCGTCGCCCCGGCCGTCCGCGGACACCCTCCCCCGTCACCCTCTCCTCGAGCTGAGCGAGACACACCTCGCCCGTGGGGATGGCGTGCGCTTCCCTTCACTCCGATTCCGTTGATTCAGTGGATGCCACCGGCCGCGAGCGTGCGCTCGAGCGGTGCGGCGGAAATGAAAAGGCCCGCCTGGTTCGCACCGGGCGGGCCTTCTTCATTGTGGAGCTAATCGGGATCGAACCGATGACCTCTTGAATGCCATTCAAGCGCTCTCCCAGCTGAGCTATAGCCCCGTATTCACTTGTGCCTTCGAAGGAGAGAGACGAGGCCCGTCAGCTTTTCCTGACGGGCCTCTTCTCTGAGTGGAGCTAATCGGGATCGAACCGATGACCTCTTGAATGCCATTCAAGCGCTCTCCCAGCTGAGCTATAGCCCCACAATGTGCAACCGCCTGGGGAGCGGTTGCCAACGTCGAAAGCGGCGCCCTTCTACAACTTCTTCGTGCGGGACGCTACTCCCGAATTCGCCCCACCCGCGTTTTTTTGCTTCAGCCGCTGGGCCGTCTCCTCTCCTTCCTGGAGGAGATCGCTGATCTCCCGGGCCTGGGCCTCGGCCTTCTGCTGCGCCTGCTCGACCGCCTTGAGCAGCGGGGCGAACGTGGAGGACAGCTCCAGCTTGCCCTTCTGCACCTGCTTGAAGACGGCCTCGCCCAGCTCCCGCAGGGCGCGCTCCTTCTCCTTCTGGATGAAGTCGTTCTGCGTCTTCGCCCGGGCCAGCTCGGCGTGCTTCTCCACCTGCTGGCGCAACTGGGTCATCTGCGACTGGGCGGACTGGAACGCCTCCTGGATCTGACGGAGCGTCTCGGACTGCTTTGGGTCGGCTGCCACCGGATGCGACCTCGCGGAAAGAAGGATCGCCTTCCTGCGTAACGTGCGGCCACCAGGACTGTCAATCCTGCCTGCCCTCGGGCCCGCCCGCGCCCCTCAGGCCTTGCGCAGCCGGGCCGCGAAGAAGCCCCCACCCGGCACCCTCGACGGCAGCGCCCGGAGGAAGGGGCCGTCACAGAGCACGGCCGCCCGCTCGGGGCCAAAGAGAGGGGCCAGGGGCTCCACCGTGAAGCCCGGCACCTTGGCGAGGAAGTCGCGCACCACCACGTCATTCTCCTCGGGCAGCAGCGAGCACGTGGCGTACACCAGCAGCGCCCCCGGCTTCACCTGGCCCGCCAGCTCCTCCAACAGCCCCAGTTGGGTGTCGTGGAACTCCTGCACCGACTTCGCGGTGAGCTTCCACTTCTGATCCGGCTCCCGCGCCAGCGAGCCCGTCCCACTGCACGGCGCGTCCACCAGCACCACGTCCGCCTGCTCCAGCGGCAGGGGATGCGGGAAAGACACGTGCCGCAGGGACAGCTCCTTCGCCCGCTCGCGCGCCTGCGCCAGCCGCCGACGGGAGCGGTCTCCCGCCACCACCCGCCCTGCCCTCCCCACCTCGTCCGCCAGCGCGAGCGTCTTGCCGCCCGCCCCCGCGCACACGTCCGCCACCACCCGCCCCGACAGCGTCCCCTCCAGCGGCCGGCACGCCTCGACGATCAGCTGGCTGCCCACGTCCTGCACCTGCAGGCGGCCCTCCTTCATCACCTTCGTCTCGAAGACGCGGTGGCTCGCCTCCGTGATGCGCACCGCGTCCAGCGCCACGTCCACCGGCTCCACCGCCACGCCCTCCTCCACCAGCCGCGCCACCACCTCGGCCCGCGTCCCCGAGGGCCTCACCCGGAAGTGCAGCGAGGGATCCTCGTCCAGCGCCGCCAGCATCGCCTCCAACAGGGGCTCCGGGTGCAGCTCGGCCAGCCGGTTCACCAGCCAGTTGGGGAACGAGTAGCGCGTGGCCAGCCGCTCCGCGGCCGACTCCGGCAGCGGCGGCTCCGGCAGCGGCGACTCCGCCACCTGGATCAGCAGATCATCCTTGATGGTGCGCGGGCGCACCGGGCCGGGCAGCTTCACCTCGGGGCCGATGCGCGCCCAGCTCGCCCCGCAGAACAGCCGACGCCAGAGCACGTAGCGCACCAGCGTCTGATCCTCGAGCAGGCCGATCTTGCTGGGAGGGTGCCCCAACGTGCGCGCCGCCAGGTCCAACAGCCGCTGGTGCCTCGAGAGCTCGCGCACCGCCAGCGCCGTGAAGCGCCGCTCCTGGCCGCCCAGGCCCTCCGCGTCCTTCAACGCATTGGCCAGCGCCGCCTTGAGGGGATCGCCCTTCAACACCGCCAGGTGTGCCTCGAGCGCCGCCGTCGCCGCGCGCCGCGAGGGACGCCCCAGGCGATCCTCATCCACGAATGTGCCAGGCCAGAGAGTCGTGCTCACGCTCGAACCGCCAGCGCTCCGCTACGCGCGAAGCGCCATCGAGACGGCCAGACATCCTTCGTGGGTCCGCACCTCACGCGGTCCGGCCGCCAGATAGAAATATTGGTGCCCCGTCCGCCGCTCGCCCTCCACCTCCAGCGAGCCCTCCACCACCATGAAGCCCGCCCGCCCCCGGTTCACCGGCCGGCCCTGGCTCACCCCGGGCTCCATCCGCACCCACAGACACCCGCCCGGCTCCTCCACCACCCGCACGCCCGCCGCCTCCTCCGTCCACCCCTCGCGCGGTGGCTCGCGCCGCGCCGCCGTCTCCACCTGCTGCCGCAGGGTGACGAAGCGCTCCACCAGGTCCAGGATGTCCTCGATCTGGAAGGGCTTGGCCAGCACCGCGTCCGGCTCGTGCGGCCGCAGCACCTTCACCACCTCTTCGGCCGTGGCCGCGCTGACGATCGCCACCGGCTGCAGCCGCTGCCGCGCCGCCTCCAGGATGATCCGCCCGCCCTCGCCCTTGTCTCCAATGCGCAGGTCCGTCACCACCAGGGCGAAGCGCTCCTCCTTCAGGGCCTCCAACGCCTGGGCCACGCTGCCCGCCTCGCGTACCTCGGCCTGCTCGGCGATCAGCTCCCCCATCCCCTCGCGGAGACTGGCGTCATCCTCCACCAGCAACACCTTCATCAGAGGACCTCCCGCCTGGGACTCCGGAGTCTCACTGCACGCCTGGGGGGAGTAGTTGCCCCTTCCCATCGGGCGAGAACTCCCCGGAATGGCCCTCCCCGGACTCGAACCGGGACGCGGGGTCAGCCGCAGCGGATTTTGAGTCCGCCTCGTCTACCAATTTCGACAGAGGGCCCCTTGGGGCTGGAACAAGCGAACGTATACCGCGATGCCCGCCCGGACGCATCTGAAGATTGCGGTCCTACACACTGATGGATAAACGGGGCGCCATGTACAACCTTCTCATCGCCCTGGGTGTGGGTCTCGTCATCACCCTGGGTATCAAACTCTCTGGCGTCGGTTCCATCTGGGCCGGCATCATCCCAGGCTCCATCGCCTTCGTGGCGACCTACCTCCTGCTCGCCCGGCGGATCGGCAACCAGCTCCAGGTCCTCATGGAGTCCGTCCAGAAGGAGCTCCAGGGGCAGCCCACCAGCCAGAAGGAAGCCCAGGCGCGCGTCGAGCGGGCCATCAAGATGCTGGAGGGCGGGCTCGCCTACGACAAGTGGCAGTTCATGGTGGGGCCCGAGATCCACTCGCAGCTGGGCATGCTCAAGTACATGTCCAAGGATCTGGACGGGGCGCAGGTGCACTTCAACAAGGCCAGCCCCCGCAACTACATGGCCAAGGCCATGCAGGGCGCCCTGTACTACCAGCGCAAGGACTTCGGCGCGATGAAACGCTCCTTCGAGACCGCGGTGACCGCCGGCAAGAAGGAGCCGCTGCTGTGGGCCGCGTACGCGTGGTGCCTCGTGCAGAACAAGGAGAAGGACGAGGCCCTCCGGGTGCTGGGACGCGGCGTGGAGGCCAACCCCTCCGATGAGAAGCTCAAGAACAGCCTGTCCGCCCTGCAGAACGACAAGAAGCTGAAGATGAAGCCGTATGAGCCCGGGTGGTGGCAGTTCGGCCTGGAGGCGCCTCCGCCCCAGGTTCTGGGCGGCGGTGGGGGCCGGCGCGTTCAGTTCACCCCCCGACGCTGATCCCGCTCCCCGGGAATTCCTACTGGTGGGATAACCGGGAACGCTGCAACTCTTGCCTAGTCGGGGGCGCCTTCTCCCGAGACGGATGCTGCAAGTCCCTGGAATCACTCCCCCCTCTGTCGCCGTGAAGAGGGGCACGGCCCTTGCTCCTGGGCTGACACATGATCGGGCCCGAGCGGCCCGGCGAAGTGGTGGAGATCGGATTTGGCAGCCGGGGGTCTCGGGTGAAGGAGGCGGAGGACGTGGGTGCGCCAGGGGCGACGGCCGGGGACGGGCGGGATGGCTCACCCTCTAGCGGGCGTGGCACTCGAGACTTTCGGCCTGCCATTACCAGGCAAGCGCGGGAAGTGGAGCGGACCATGGAACGGCACGAGCGCCCCAGCGAGAGGGCCCTGATCCTGGTCGTGGAGGACGACCCGGGGACACGCGACAGCCTGGTGGAGCTGCTCGCCGCCCGGTTCGATGTGCTGGGCGCCAGCGACGGCCAGTCGGGCCTGGTGCTCGCCCGCGAGCGTCACCCGGATCTGGTCCTGCTGGATCGCTTCCTGGATCACGAGGACGGCCTGGCGGTGCTCGAGTCGCTGCAGCACGACAAGGCGACCGAGTCCGTGCCCGTCATCTTCCTCACCGGCGACTCCGACGAGGCCACGCTGGAGAAGTGCCTGGAGATGGGCGCGGTGGACTTCGTCCACAAGCCGGCCAGCGCGCGCGAGTTGATGGCCCGCATCGACCGGGCCCTGCGCCAGAGCGAGCAGCAGCAGCGGCTCCAGGTGCTGGCCCAGACGGACGCCCTCACGGGCCTGGCCAACTTCCGGGCGCTGTCCATGCGGCTGGAAGAGGAATTCAAGCGCGCCAACCGCTACGAGTACCCGATGTCCGTGGTGGTGATCGATCTGGATCACCTCAAGGCCATCAACGACGGCATGGGCCACGACGTGGGCAACCGGGCGATCCTCGCGCTGGCCAGCCACCTGCGCACCAACCTGCGCGAGGTGGACTTCGCGGCCCGCTTCGGTGGCGATGAGTTCGTCGCGCTGCTGCCCCACCAGACGGCGGCCGAGGCCGCGGTCTTCGCCGAGCGGATCCGCGCCGGACTGCGTACCGTGAAGGTGACGCGCAGCGACGGGCGGCCGGCCCCCTTCGGACTGAGCGTGAGCGTGGGGATCGCGGATCACTCGACCGCCCAGCCCAAGGAGAGCACCGAGGCCCTGCTGAGGGCGGCGGACGCGGCGCTCTACGAGGCCAAGCGCGAGGGCCGCGATCGGGTCGTGGTGTACGGAGCGGCCGAGCTGCCGCCCCCCAAGGTTCAGCGTCACTGACAACCAGAAACCCCCAGAGGACCGATGGACGGTGGAGTGAGGGCGCGGATGAACGGGAGCAAGCTGGCGAGCGGTTCGAGGGTGGCCATCGTGGGGGGTGGAATCGCCGGTGCGGGACTGGCCGCCTCGCTGCTCTTCAATGGACGGGCCCGCGGCTGCGCGCTCGACGTGCGGGTGTACGAAAGCGGGGAGCCGGGCGCCATCGCCCCGCCCGCCCTGCTCACGCCGGAGTGCCGTTCCCGGCTCGCCGCGCTCGGCTGCCGCGTGCCTCCCGAGTGGCGCGCCCATGAGCTGCGCGGCGTGGAGATCCTCTCCCATGGCAACCGCGAGGTACTGCCCTCCACACCCGGCGGCCTGTGGGTGGTGGACGCGTGGCCCCAGGGCCAGGGTGGCCTCGCGCTGGTGAGGGAAGTGCTCGCGGGCGCGGCGACCGCGCAGGGCGCGCGCTTCGTGCCCCGGCGCGTCGAGCGGGTGGAGAATCAGCCCTCGGCGCCGGACGCTCCCGCCGCGGTGCGCAAGAGCGGCCCCCTCGTCGTGAGGGCCCAGGGCAGCGGCGAGCGCTTCCACGCGGTGGCCCTCGCCACGGGCGCCGGGCCCTCCATGGGCGATGCCTTCTTCCCGGGCTTCAAGCCCGCTCCCACCATCGCCGCCGTGCAGGCGCGGCTGCGGCACGCCTCGCCCCGGCTGTCCGTGGCGCCGCTCGCGCGGCTGTGGCTCTCGCCCATGGGCTCGGTGGATGGGCTGCTCCTGCTGCCCGGCGCGCATTCGGTGTACGCGCTCGCCTTCGGGGCCTCGGTGACTCCGGCGGACCTGTGCCAGGTGCTGATGATGGCCGCCCGCGATGGGCTCGTGGAGGAAGGTTTCGAGCTGGCCGCGCTGGAGACGACGCGGCTGCCCTATGGTCCCGGCCGCACGATCGTCGCCCCCGGGCAGCTCGCGGTGGGCGCGGTGGCGTTCGGCCACCCGCTGCAGCTCGGGCTCTCCGAGACGCTGGCCTCCTGCAGCCGCGCCGCCGTGGCGCTGCTGGACGCCGGACTGGAGGGCACGGCCCTGGAGCGCCGCTACGTGCGCGAGGGCCTCAATGAGATGCTCGAGGACTCGGCCGCGGGCGCTCGCTCCATCTCCTGGCTGCGCCGCGCCGGACGCCGCGCTCCCCAGGCCTTCCTCGCGGCTCGCAACCGCGGCACCTCGGGCGGCATGGGCGGTGGTGGGGTGCTGGGGCTCTCCTCCCCCACTCCGCTCTCCCTGCTCAACGCCGCCCGCTGGGCCGGCATCCGCGAGACCATGGCCTCCTGGGTCCGCACCGCCGTGGAGCCCATGCCCACCACGATTCCCTCGCTCGAGCCGGACCTCTACTACATCGTGGATGACGATCCGGATCAGCGCGAGGCCATGACGCAGCTCCTGGAGTCCACGGGAGCCCGGGTGGTGGCCTTCGCCGATGAGCTGGCCCTGTTCTGCGCGGTGGCGCGCCGCCCGCCCACGGCCATCCTCCTGGACGTGGTGCTGCACTGGGTGGACGGGCTCCGGCTGTGCGAGGGCCTCAAGCAGCACCCGCTCACACGCGACACCCGGGTGGTGGTGATGAGCGGGTTGAACCGGCCCCACGTGCGCCAGCGCGCGCTCGACGCCGGCGCCGAGGCCTTCCTGCCCAAGCCCGTGGACCCCGAGCGCCTGCTGCGCCAGCTCATGGGCCATGTCTCCACCAGCGCGCAGGTGGCCCAGCCGGGCCGCTCCGCTCAGGACGACGTCGTCTCCGACGAGTCGGGCCGCTACGCCTCCTGAGTGCGCCTCAGGGCAGCGCGGTGGTGACGTAGTCCCTGCCACTGGCATGGCACCCGTGGCAGGTCGAGTGGCCCCGGCCGTAGTAGTTGCTGGAGTACTCCGGCCCGAAGCCCTCGTAGAAGAGCCACGTGTCCTTGCCGGTGCCCTCGGCGATCTTCACGTCCAGGGCATGGCCCCGGAGCGTCTTCCCGTCGCTCTCGTACAGCTCCTTCACCAGGATGCTGCCCACCGGGTGCGTGGCATTGCCCGCGCGCAGGGACTGGACGACCGTGTCATTGAAGAAGACGCGCACCTTGCTGCCATGCGGCGCTCGCGTCTCGTGGACGCCAGGCTCGGCGAGCCAGTCCTTGTACCGGCCCTCTCGCACGAAAGCGGTGATGCCGGCTTCGGAGGTGTCGAGCTCCTGGATGACGCCCGTGCCCTCGTCCACCGTCGACGAGGGACCACAGGCGCTGGCGGCGAGCACGGTCAGGAGGAACAGCGAACGCGGGTGCATCGGGCAATCCTTTCGGCGGAGTGCCCTGCCATACGGTGGTGACGCGCCTCCGGTTACCTCGGAATTCTGAGGACTCGTGCGCACGCAACCTCGCGAAATCCCGGGGCGCTGGCGTGGGAACGTGCTTTGCAACCCGCACTGTCCACCATGAGAAAATACCTCTGCGCGTTCCTGGTGTTCGGTGTCTCCGCGTGTGGCCCGGAGGGCTCCATCTTCGATGACATCTTCCACGATGCGAGCAAGGTCCACGGCCCCGGCACGTACCGGCTCTCCGACAGCGGTGTCCGGTGCGCCCAGGCGCCCTGCCCCACCCTCCGTGTCTCGTCAGTCAGCTCGCACACGGAGTTCCTGGTGAGCGAAATCGAGTTTCCAGCCGGCATGCCGCAGAACACGCGGCAGCAGGCCACCGCGCTCATCTCCACACCCGACGGACTGGTGGTCTACGGCGCCCCGCGCGGCCAGGGTGATGGCCGCGTGTTCGTGGTTCAGTCCCTCATGGAGCGGTAGGCACCCGGCTCGGGGTTGGGCATGCCCGAGGACACCTCGGGCTCGGCCCGTCCACTGGAGCCGCCCTCTTTCAACAACACGTCATACGGTGGCTCCACGAAGCCCGCTCCCGCTTCCTTGCGGAACCACGTGAGCTGCCGCTTGGCGTAACGGCGCGTCTCCTGTGCCGCCTGCTGGATGGCCTCCTCCACCGGGAGCGTCCCATCCACCACCGCCTTCGCCTGCACGTACCCCACGCTGCGCATGGGCGCGGCCTCACCGTAGCCCCGGGAGATCAACCCACGCACCTCCTCCACCAGCCCGCCCTGGAACATGGCGGCGCTGCGCGCGTCGATGCGCCGGTACAGCTCCTCGCGCGGCGGCGACAGCACGTGCATCCGGAAGGGATACCGATCCGCGGCGAACGCGTGCTCCTTGCGGAACTCGGAGGCCGGCTTGCCCGTCTGTTTGTGGATCTCCAACGCCCGGATGGTGCGCACCAGATCCTTCGGCGGCAGCTTCGCGGCGGTCTCCGGATCCACCTCGGCGAGCTTGCGGTGCACGGCCTCCCGGCCCTCGGCGGCGGCGAGCGCCTCCAGCTCCGCGCGCAGCTCCGGGTCCGCTCCCGGCGCCTCCACCAGGCCATGCAGCAGGATGCGCAGGTACATGCCCGTGCCCCCCACCACGAAGACGCGCTTGCCCCGCGAGACAATGTCCTCGATGGCCGCGTCGGCCCGGCGCTGGTACTCGGCGGCCGAGAAGGGCTCGAGCGGCTCCACCACGGAGATGAGGTGGTGCGGCACGGCGGCCAGCTCCTCCGCCGAGGGCTTCGCCGTCCCGATGTCGAAATACCGGTACACCTGCTGCGAGTCCGCGCTGACGATCTCCCCTCCCTCGCGGCGGGCGAGCTCGATGGCGAGCGCTGTCTTCCCAGACGCGGTGGGCCCGGCGATAACGGTGAGGAAGGGCTTCATCTCGGAGGAACCCCATGACTCCCATGACTCGGCCTCGAAGAGCGAGACGCCTGCACGCCCTCCGGGCCCGATGTTCACCAACTGGTCCGACTGTTGGACCAGTTGCGTCTCAGGAGGCGGGAGGAGCCGCGGGCCGGGCGATCGCCTCGCGAACGGCGGAGGCCAGGTCGTCGAGCCGCACGGGGATGGCGTCTCCGCCAGCCATGGGCTTGAGCTGCGCCTGGCCGCTGTCGCGCTCGTTCTGTCCGAGCACCAGGGTGAAGCGGGCGCCCGTCTTGTCCGCGCGCTTCATCTGGCTCTTGAGGCTGCCGCCGCGCGTATCGAACTCCACGCGCAGTCCCTCGCGGCGCATGCGGCTCACCAGCCCGAAGGCCACGTCCGCCGAGCCCTCGTCCGCCGCGGCGATGAAGAGCTCCACCGGCGGGGCGAACTGCTGGCCGCTCTCCTTGAGCAGCAGACAGAGCCGATCCAGGCCCAGGCCGAAGCCCACCGCGGGCACGTCCGGCCCGCCGAGGCTCTTCACCAGCTTGTCGTAGCGGCCGCCCCCGCCCACGGTGCTGGCGGTGCCCAGCGCCGGGTGCGCGGCGATGAACTCGAAGGTGGTGCGCGTGTAGTAGTCCAGGCCGCGCATGATGCGCGGGTTGACCACGTACTTGATGCCGAGCACGTCCAGCTTGCGCTGCACCTCGGCGAAGTGCGCACGGCACGGCTCGCACAGCGACTCGGTGATGTTGGGCGCGGCGTTGGCTATCTGCTGGCAGCGCTCGTTCTTGCAGTCGAGCACCCGGAGCGGGTTCTTCTCCAGGCGCACCTTGCAGTCCGCGCACAGCTCGTCGGCGTGGGCGCGCAGGTGCTCCACCAACCGGCTCTGGTAGGCGGGCCGGCACGTGTCATCGCCCAGCGAGTTGATGTTGAGCGACACGTCGGTGAGCCCCAGCTTCTGCAGGAGCTGCACGACCATGTCCATCATCTCCACGTCGTGGGCGGGCTCCTTGGAGCCGTAGCCCTCGGCGCCGATCTGGTGGAACTGCCGGTAGCGGCCCGTCTTCATCCGCTCGTAGCGGAACATGGGGCCCATGTAGAACCAGCGGGTGATGGGCTCCTGGTTGTTGATGGAGTGCTCGATGTACGCGCGCGCGGCGGGAGCGGTGCCCTCGGGGCGCAGGGACAGGCTGCGGCCGCCCTTGTCCTCGAAGGTGTACATCTCCTTGCCGACGATGTCGGTCGTCTCGCCCACGCTACGCACGAAGAGCGCGGTGTCCTCCACGATGGGCGTGCGCACCTCGCCGTAGCCGAAGCGGCCGAACACCTCCCGGGCGGTGCGCTCGACGTGCTGCCACACCTCCACGTCGCCGGGGAGGATGTCGTTCATGCCCTTGACGCCACTGACCTTCTGACTCACGGAATCTCTCCAATCCGCCGGCCCATGCGGACCACGGCCTCGGGCTGGAAGCTGTCGTCCCACTTCACGCGGCCCGGCTCGAACACGAGGATGACGGTGGAGCCCATCTCGAAGCGGCCCAGCTCGCCGCCCTTCTCCACCGGGATGGCCGTGTCGTAGCGGTGCACCTTGCCCGGCTTGCCCTGGTGGGTGATGACGTCCTCGTACGCGGCTTTGATCCGCGACACACAGGTGGCGCCCACCTTCACCACGGCGCACTTGCCGGCCACCGTGTCCAGGTACGTCACGAGCCGCTCGTTGACGCAGAAGAGCGCCTGCTTGTTCTTCACCGAGGCCGGGTTGACGGGCCAGAACTCACCGGGAATGTACGCATAGCCGGTGATCTTCCCGCCCAGCGGCGAGTGGATGCGGTGGTAGTCGCGCGGGGACAGGTAGATGGTGGTCCAGGCGCCGCCGTGGAAGGGCTTCGCGGCCTCCTCGTCACCGAGCAGCTCGCCCACGGTGTAGTGGATGCCCTTGGCCTGCATGACGCGGCCGTGCTCGGCGTAGCCCACCTGGGACACGGCGCCGTCCACCGGGGACACCACCACCTTCGCGCCCGGATCCACGGGACGCATGCCCGTCTTCAGGCCGCGGGTGAAGAACTCGGCGAACGTCGGGTAGTGCTCCAGGGCGTGCTCCGCCTCGGCCACGTCCACCTTGTACATCTTCGCGAACGTCCGGATGGCGGCCCGGTGCAGCGGGGCCGGTGCGGGCAGGCGGGTGGCCATCCCCACCGCCGTGGACAGGGCGGACTTGGGGAGGATGTTCATCAACTTCATGAAGGTCTGTTCGTTCATGGAGACGGTTCAGCGTGAAAGGTCTGGAAGTGGGATGCGCGCCTAGCGGCCGGCATCCGGGGTGGGGCCCGTGCCGCCATCCACGGGGATGGCCTGGATGGAGCTCTTCGGCACCTGCGCGAGCACCTTGCCCTCTTCGATGATCAACGCCTGATCCTGGAGCGAGGCATACTGCTGGCGACACGCCGGGCGGTCCGCCAATTCCCAGCGATCCCTGCGGCCGCGGCCCTTCACCTCGAGCGGCTCGCCCTTCTGGAAGCAGCCGGAGCTGGCCAGCTGGGCCTCCGGGGTGCCGACCCCGGGCACGCCCGTGCCCGTGCCCGCGTCCTCCGTGCCGTCATTGGAGCCCTCGTCGGATGGCTCGGAGTCGGAGGGAGCGGGCGCCGACGAACCGGTATCCGAGCCGAAGCCAGTGGAGCCCGGGCCGGGCTCGCGCGCCTGGGCCATGGCGTCTTCCCGGGCCTTCTCATGGGCGGCCGCCTGCTGCTTGCCGGCCTGGATGCGGGTACGCAGCTCCTGGGCCGCCGGGGCGTCGAGGCTGTCCGCGGGCACCTGGGCCAGCAGCGACTCCACCTCGGCGAGCGCCGGGTCCAGGAAGGCGTCATCACCCTTCTCTCCGTACAGCTTGCCGAAGCGCGTGTGCGCCTGGGTATAGGCCTCGGAGGGCTGGGCGGGCTTGCGGCAGGCCACGGGGGCCGCCACCACGAGAAGGGCCGACAGGAGGCCCACGACGATCCGGATAGGGGGGCTGTAGGGGCGCACGGGTCCGGTTTTCTACGCCATTTCCGGACCGCCGCACCCCTTTTTCGACCGGGAGGGGGCCCCTGATGTCAGGGCCCCGGACATTCAGGCGCGTTCCACCCGGAGCCGCGCGGGCAGGCCGTTGAGGTTGAACTCCTCCTCCTGGCCCGTGAGCCCCTCTGGACCCACGTGCACCTCCAGGGCGAGCGTCTCGCGTGAGATGAGCGCCCGGGCCTCGTCCGTCACCTTGCGCACCCGTGCCTCCCCATCCACCCACAGGCGGATGCGGTCCGTGTACCCGAGCGCCATGTCCTTGCGCGCCGCCTGCACCCGGGCGAGCAGCTCGCGCACCAGGCCCTCGTCCACCAGCGCCTCCGTCAGCTCGGTGTGCAGCACCACCACGCCCACGCCCGCGCCCGCGGCCGCATAGCCGGGGTTGGCCTCCACCAGCACCTCCAGCTCCTCGGACGGGAACTCCATGCGCTCCCCGTCCACCGTCAGCGCCACCCTCCCCTCGAGCGCCAGCTCTCGCTGGAGGGCGCGGCCGTTGGCGGCGTCGAACGCCTTGCGCACCGGCGCCAGCTTCGGCCCCAGCCGGCTGCCCATGGCCCTCAGGTTGGGCCGGACCTTGTAGCGCACCACGTCCGCCTCCTGGCCCGACTCCAGGAAGCGCACCTCGTGCACGTTCAGCTCGTCGTTGATCAGCTCCTGGTAGACGGCCACGCGCTCCCGCAACTCATGGCGGGCCAGGATGACGTCGGCCCGGGCCAGGGGCTGGCGCACCTTGAGCCGGTTGTCCGTGCGGACCTTGAGGCCCAGGGACACCAGCTCGCGCACCGCCCCCATCTCCGCCGAGAGCCCCTCGTCGATGAGCGCCGTGTCGGCCTCGGGGAAGCGGCCCAGGTGCACGCTCTCCGGTTGGGACGTGGGCCAGGGCCTGCGCACCAGGTTGCTCCACATCTCCTCGGCGAAGAATGGGACGAACGGTCCCGACATGGCCGCGATGGTGGTGAGCACCTCGTACAGCGTGTAGTACGCGTCGAGCTTGTCCTGCTCCAGGCCCGGCGCCCAGAACCGGTCCCGGCTGCGGCGCAGGTACCAGTTGGACAGCGCGTCCACCAGCACCACCATCCGCTGGGCCGCGTCGTACACGTGGTACGCGTCCAGGTGGCGCGTCACGTCGCGCAGGGCGAGCTGCACCTCGGAGAGGATCCACCTGTCCAGCACCGTGCGAGCGCCCGGCTCGCGCCAGCCCTGGCTCTTTCGGATGGCGCGCCAGGGCACCTCGGTGGCGTCCGCGTTGCCCCGGGCCGGCGAGAAGCCGTCGATGTTCGCGTAGATGGTGAAGAACGAGTAGACGTTGCGCAGCTTGACCTGGAAGTCCTTCTGCAGCAGGCGCACGTTGCTCAGCGAGTGGCGCGTGTTGGACCACGTGGGGCTCGCCGCGTAGAAGAACCACCGGAACGCGTCCGCGCCGGGAGCCCGGCTGGCTGGATCCTTGAGTACCACGCGCTCGGTGGGTGCCAGCCGGGGCACCTCCACCGGCATCACGTCCGCGCCGCGCGCCGACGGCGCCACGCCCAGCGCCTCCAGCTCCTTCTTGCCCAGCAGCAGCACGCGCCGCTTGAGCTTCTTGTGCGCCTTCACCGTGAGGGTCAGCACCGTGCCCGCGTTGTCCGGGCGGAACACCTGCACCTTCGCGCCCTCCTGCAGGTCCAGGCCCTCCAGGTCCTCGCGGGCGATGAGCGCCTCGCCGGCCACCCCGGGCACCCCGGCCGTCTTGTCATCGAGCACGGCGAAGTCCATGCGGACCTCGTCGAGGATGATCTCCGGCGGGGTGTAGTTGCCCTTGGACTTGGACTCCTTCTTGCCTTCCTTGTCGGAGACGTGGCCCAGGACGATGCAGCTCTTGTACGGGAGCGGCCAGTCCCGCCGTGGGGTGATGCCCTGGCGCCGCTGGGTCTCCTCGTCGAACACCAGCGTGCTGATCATCAGCAGCGAGTAGAACCAGCCGCGCGTCTGATCGATGGCCTCGGAGATGAAGTCCGCGGGGAAGGCCCGGGTGAACTTCTCGTGCGAGCCCGGCGCATGCGGGTAGCCCCACTGTGCGAAGGGCATGCAGCCCGAGTCGAACCACACGTCCACCACCTCGGGCACGCGGGTGAAGCGGCCGGGGGTGCCCGGCTTCTCGTAGGTGATCTTGTCCACCCACGGCTTGTGGACGATGAGGTGCTCGACGCTGGTGGCACCGGGCTTCCTGGCGAGGAACGCCTGGAGCTCGGCCTCCACGGCGGCCAGGTTGTTGCCGGGTTTCTCGCGCAGGGCCTGGAGCGAGGAGATGGCCTCCACCTCGCCCGTCTCCGAGTGGATCCACAGGGGCAGCGGCGTGCCCCAGTACCGCTCGCGCGAGAGCGCCCAGTCCACGTTGTTGGCCAGGAAGTCGCCGAAGCGGCCCTCCTTGATGTGCTCGGGCACCCAGTTGACCTGGCGGTTGTTCGCGATGGCCTTGTCCTTCACGGACGTGGTGCGGATGTACCAGGCGGGACGGGCGAACTGGATGAGCGGATCGTCATCGGCGCGCCAGCAGAACGGGTACTCGTGGCGGTACTGCTCGACGAGCACCATCCGGCCGCGCTCCTTGAGCTCGCGCTGGATGTCCTTGTCCGCGTCCTTGACGAACCTGCCGGTGAGCTGGGGCACGTCCTCGGAGAAGGTTCCGTCGGAGCGGATGGCGCAGAACAGCTCCAGCGACTCGGGCGAGGCGAAGCGGGTGCGCTCGCGGCGGAAGGCCTCGTAGTCGTCCTCGCCGAAGGCCGGGGCGATGTGGACGATGCCCGTGCCGCTGGAGAGGGTGACGAAGTCGGCGCCGATGACGCGCCAGGCGGGCGAGTCCGTACCGCCCGCCGCGAGCGGCAGCTCCGTGCCGCCCACGCGCTGGAAGTACACCTCATAGGGCGGGGTGTAGCGCAGGCCCACCAACGCGCTGCCCTTGCGCGTCTCGAGCACGGGCAGGTCCTTCTTGAGCTTCTTGGCGAGCTCGTCGCGCAGGGCGGCGGCGATGACGAGCTTGCGCTCGCCCGCGTCCACGGTGACGTAGTCCACACCGGGGTTGACGGCCGCGTACATGTTGGACGGCAGCGTCCAGGGCGTGGTGGTCCAGATGAGCAGCGCGGTGTCGGGCGAGTCGCGCAGCGGGAAGGCCACGTAGGCGCTGGGGTCGTCCACGGTGCGGTAGCCCATGCCCACCTCGCCCGAGCTGAGCGCGGTGCCGCCCTGCGGCCACCACCAGACGATCTTGTGGCCCTGGTAGAGCAGGCCCTTGCGGTACAGCTCGGCCAGCGCCCACCACACGCTCTCCACGTAGCTGCGGTGGTAGGTGACGTAGGCCTCCGGCAGATCCACCCAGAAGCCGATGCGCTCGGTCAGCCGCTCCCACTCGTTGGTGTAGCGGAAGACGGACTCGATGCAGCGCTCGGTGAAGGGCTCCACGCCGTAGCGTTCGATCTCCGCCTTGCCGTGGATGCGCAGCTCCTTCTCCACCTCGACTTCCACGGGCAGGCCGTGCGTGTCCCAGCCCGCCTTGCGGGGGACCCGGTAGCCCCGCATGGTCTTGTAGCGCGGGAACAGATCCTTGATGACGCGGGTCAGCACGTGGCCGTTGTGCGGCAGGCCGTTGGCCGTGGGCGGGCCCTCGTAGAAGACGAAGGCGGGCGCGTCCTCCCGGCCCTGGAGCGACTGCTCGAAAATCCGCCGCTCCTTCCAGAAGGCGAGGATTCGGCGCTCGTCGGCGGGAAAGTCGATGTCGTTGGGGACGGTGGCGAACAGGGGTCCGGGGGACTGGGACATGGCGCCCCAGTGATAGCACCCGCCCTCCCCGGCTGTAGGCCTTTTCGCGGCGGCCCCGGTCAGACGCCGAGGAACAGGCGCTTGCCGAAGTTCAGCGCCAGCGAGGCGTCGAAGATCTTCTGCGCGGCCGACTCGATGTCGTACTCCACCCGGAGGTACTCCACCGTGCGCGCCCCGGTGTCGCAGATGACGAAGCAGGCCCGGTTGTCGTAGTCCCGCGGCTGCCCCACGCTGCCCACCGAGATGATGTACTTGTAGCCCCGGCGGATGCCGAACTTCTGCGCCACCACGTCATGCACCTCGCCGTTGCCAATGGCGAACGCCTTGCACAGGTGGCTGTGCCCGATGAACGTCACCTCCGGCAGGTGCTCCACGTACGGCGCCAGCTCCCGCGCCTGCTCCAGCGCGAAGATGTACTCGTACGCCTTGGGCTCCACCGGCGAGCCGTGGCTGAAGCCCACGTCACCAATGCGGTACGTGTACGGCAGGCTCTTGAGCCACTCCATGTTCTCGTCGGAGAGCACCCCGGCGGACCAGTCCAGCGCGTGGCGGGCGGCGTCGTAGTAGTACGAGTAGTCCATCCGCCCGGCCACCGCCGCGTCGTGGTTGCCCAGCAGCGTCACCTCGGTCACCGAGCGCACCAGGTCGCAGCACGCGTTGGGCGAGGCCCCGTAGCCCACGATGTCTCCCAGGGAGACGATGCGATCCACCTTCTGTTCTTCCGCGACGCGGAGCACCTCCGTCAGCGCCTCGATGTTGGAGTGGACATCGGAGATGATCGCGATTCGCATGGTGGGTTCTCACCGGTGCCCACGTCCGGAGGACTTCAGTTTCCGAACGTGGTCCCTCGTTGCTCTTCGGAGATGATGCGCCGCAGCAGTGCCAGCGCGCCAGAATCCAGCACTTCGAATTTCAGCCCCATCCCCGGCGGCCCCTTGTCCTGCCGCTGCGGCCGGCTCCACACCACCGTCGCCTCGGCCATGACCTCGCGCACCTCGCCGCTGCTCAACCTCAGCAGCGTCCGCCGCCCCAGCGCAAGCGGGGTGTGCGTCTGCAGGAACAACCCACCCTCGCTCAGATTCGCGATCTTCGCGTAGAGCGTGATGTT
The DNA here is from genome assembly GCF_000733295.1 of Archangium violaceum Cb vi76. GTDB lineage: Bacteria > Myxococcota > Myxococcia > Myxococcales > Myxococcaceae > Archangium > Archangium violaceum. The sequence continues at coordinate 33,343 of NZ_JPMI01000069.1, forward strand.
CTCCGACTCGCACCAGCACCGCAGGCGCGAGGGGAAACGTGCGTGCTTTCGGTTATCCGTCCGCAACCCCGGCGTCCTCCGCGATGCTCGGCCGCCAGGAAAATCCCAGCGGGCCCAAGCGCTCCCCAGGAAGGCGGGAATCGCGGGAACCAAGGATAGGGACATCGTAAAATTCCGTCAAGCCGGACGAGGGGCATTCTGCCCCACCGGTGCCGGCCCGGCCGACTCAGCCCTCCAAGGGGCCCAGGTCATCGAAGTGGGTGAGGCGCTTGAACTCGGAGAAGCGGGCGCGGATCTCCGAGCGGGTGACCTCGCGCAGGCGCTCGAGGCTGAACTTCTCCACGGTGAAGGAGGCCATGACGCTGCCCATGACCATGGCGCGGCGCAGCGTCTCGGTGTTCAGCTGGCTGGCGATGGCGAGCGTGCCCATGAAGCCGCCGGCGAAGGTGTCCCCGGCGCCGGTGGGGTCGAACACGTCGGCAATGGGCATGGCCGGGCAGGCGAAGATGTGATCCTTCTCGAAGAGGAGCGCGCCGTACTCACCGCGCTTCACCACCACGCGATCGGGACCCATGCCGAGGATGGCGCGGGCGGCGCGGACGATGTTGTGCTCGCCGGTGAGCTGGCGGGCCTCGGCGTCGTTGACGAAGAGCAGGTTGACGCGCTCGAGCGTCTTGAGGAGCGCGGGCCGGCTGCCGTTGATCCAGAAGTTCATGGTGTCGGCGGCCACCAGCTTGGGCGCCTTCACCTGATCCACCACCTGGGACTGGAGCTCGGGGTGGATGTTGCCGAGGAAGACGTACTGGGCGTCGCGATACTTCTCGGGCAGACGGGGCGAGAAGGTCTGGAAGACGTTGAGCTGGGTGTCGAGCGTCTCGGCCTCGTTGAGCTGGAAGCCGTAGCGGCCCTTCCACCGGAAGGTGCGGCCCTTCTCGCGGGTGACGCCCTCGAGGTCCACGCCCCGGGCCTTGAGGAAGTCCAGGTGGGCCTGGGGGAAGTCCTCACCGACCACGGCCACCACCTGGGTGGGGGTGAAGAAGGAGGCCGAGGTGGAGAAGTAGGTGGCGGAGCCGCCGAGGACGTCCTCCTTCAGGCCGAAGGGGGTTTCCACCGAGTCCAGCGCGACCGAGCCAACGACGAGAAGAGACATGGGGCTTCCAGGGAGAGAGGCCTTCGAGAACCAGGCACGGAGCTCCCAGGGGACAGCCCGTGCCGTGGCGAGGTACGACTTTTGACCCGGTCAGGTCAAGCCATCTGGTGCCGGACCCACACTCAGGGCGTGGGCAGGACGGGCAGCATGGCCTTCAGGTCGTCATCCGTGAAGTAGACGCCGCCGCCGAAGAAGAAGTCGCGGCCGGCGAGCATCCGGCGGGTGTTGGTGTCGCGCCGGGGATCATTGAGGATGTCATCCATGCCGGCGACGACGAAGAGCCGGTCGAACGCCTGGGCCCGGAGCGAGGTGCGGATACGGGGGTAGCGCAGCTCGGCCACGGAGAAGTTGAAGGCGTCCACGGACAGCTTCAGGTGGTCCTTGAAGAAGTGGAAGTCCGCGCCCACGCCGCCGGTGGACTCGATGATGCCGAAGCGCAGCGTGGTGAAGTAGTAGCGCTTGGCGAACTGGGCGCTGAACTTGAAGGACTCCTTGGTGATGGTCTGCTTCTGCACCACGGGCTCGCCCGAGGAGGGCGGGTTGGCCTGGACGTACTGCGTCTCGGTGGTGCCGCGGGGATCATCCACCAGCTCCAGCAGGTAGTACTTGTCCGGCTTGGGGGCCAGCCGCAGGGTCAGCATGTTCTTCGAGGAGCCCTGCTCCATGAGGTAGGTGGCCTGGATGCCCACTTCCGTCTGGAGGCCGGTGAGCCGCGAGGAGAAGTCCGACAGGTCCTCCACGGACTCGGACAGCTTCTGGCCCAGGCGCTTGTCGGTGAGCAGCGTGCCCACGGCGCCCTCGCCGTTCTTCACCTTGGTGGTCACGTCCTCCAGGTTGGCCAGCGTCTTGTCCAGCCGGCTCATCGTCTGCTTGAGGCTGGCCACGCTGTCCTTCAGGTCCGCTTCCCCACCGTTGCCCACCAGCTTGTTCACCGTGGCCAGCACCTCGCGGGTGTCGCGGGTGATGACCTCGATGTTGTCGACGATGTTGTTGACGCTCTGCTCGTTGGAGGCGGTGATGCCGCGCACGTCCGAGCTCACGCCCTCCACGTTGCGCAGGATGGCGTCCAGGCGCTCGGAGCTGGCGCGCACCGTCATATCCACCGCGTCGGACACGCGCACGAGGTTCTCCACGATCCGCTCCATGGAGCCGGCGCCCTTGTCGCCGCCGAGCACGTCCCGCAGCGCGCCCGTCACCTGCTGGATGTCCGAGGTGATCTGGCTGAGCGAGGCGAACACGGCCTCCATGCCCTGCACGTCGATGACGCGGCGGATCTCCGCCCCCTCCTTCAGGGGGGGCGCCATCTCCGTGCCGGGGTTGAGATCCAACAGGTAGTCGCCGAGCAGGGACTCCGAGCGCTTGGCCAGCGTGGCGTCCTCGAACACGGGGACGTCGCGGCGGATGCGCACGGTGACCTTGGCGCGCGTGCCCTCCAGCTTGATGCTCTCCACCTCGCCCACGGGGAGACCGGCGATCTGGATGCGGCTCTTGGGCCCCAGGCCCGAGGCGTCCCGGAAGTAGGCATGGGCCTGGAGGGCCTCGTCCTCACCCAGCCCCCCCTTGCGGGTGAACAGGATGAAGCCAAAGAGGAACCCTCCGGCGACGAGCACCAGCAGGCCTACTCGGAACGGTGTGACGAGCTTCTTCACCGGGTGTGACTCCTAATCATTCTTTCCGAACCAGGTCTGGAGGAAGACCTTCACGGCGGGGTGCTGGGAGGAGCGTAGCTGCTCCGGGGGCCCCTGCTCCAGGATCACCCCCTTGTTGAGGAAGGCGATCTGGTCCGCGATGTTGAAGGCGGAGGCGATGTCGTGGCTGATGACCACGCTGGTGATGCCCAGCTCCCGCTGGGCCGCGAGGATCATCTCGTCCACATAGTCGGTGGTGATGGGATCCAGCCCCGTGGTGGGCTCGTCGTAGAGGACGATCTTCGGATTCATCACGATGGCGCGCGCCAGGCCCACGCGCTTGCGCATACCGCCGGACAGGTCCGCCGGGAACTTGCGCTCGGCGCTCTGCGGCAGGCCCATGAGATCCAGCTTCGAGCGGACCAGCTTGCGGATCTCCTCCTCGGAGAGGCCCCGGTGCTCGCGCAGGGGGAACGCCACGTTGTCGTAGACGTCCATGGAGTCGAAGAGCGCGGCGGCCTGGAACACCATGCCGAACTTGTGGCGCACCTTCTCCAGGGCCTCGGGGCCCATGGGGACGATGTCCTCGCCGTCGATGACCACCCTGCCCTCGTCCGGCTTGAGCAGGCCGATCATGTGCTTCATCATCACCGTCTTGCCCGAGCCCGAGCCGCCGAGGATGACGCAGGTGCTGCCCGCGGGCACGGTGAGATCGATCCCGGTGAGGACCTTGTGCACACCGAAGGACTTGTGCAGGCCGGAGATCTCGATCATCGGCCGGGAGCTCGTGTCCGCCATGTCAGTGCAGGAGCACCCCGACGATGAAGTCGAGGATGAAGATGGAGAGGGCGCTGGTCACCATGGCCTCGGTGGTGGCCTGACCCACCCCCTTGGCGCCGCCCGTGGCGTTGAAGCCCTTGAAGCAGCACACGAGCGTCACCGCCAGGCCGAAGACGGCGCCCTTGATGAGGCCCTCGTAGACGTCGATGGGATCCAACCACTGCTGGGTGCGGGTGATGAAGGTACCGGCGGACACGCCCTGGGTGCCCACCGCCACGGCATAGGCGCCGAGGATGCCCGAGGTGTCGAAGAGCAGCGTGAGCAGGGGCACCATGAAGAGGCCGGCCAGCACCCGGGGCACCAGGAGGTACTGGATAGGGTTGACGGCCATGGTCTCCAGGGCGTCCACCTGCTCGGTGACGCGCATGGTGCCCAGCTCGGTGCACATGGCGGAGCCGGCGCGCATGGTGACCATCAGCGCGGAGAACACCGGGGCCAGCTCGCGCGTGAGGACGAGCGCCACCGTGGGGCCCACCAGGCTCTGCGCGTCGAACATGGCGAAGGCCCGCGCGGACTGGTTGGCGAACACCATGCCGGTGAACAGGCCCGTCAGCAGCACGATGAAGACGCTGCCCACGCCCACGAAGTCCAGCTGGAAGAAGAGGTTCACCCAGCGGTAGGGCCGCCGCACGCCCCAGCGCACCACGTCCACCCCGAGGGTGATCAGGTGCCCCAGCTCCTCCACCATCGAGATGACGCTCTGGCCCACGCCCTCGATGGATCGGGTCAGCACCGAGGGCTGTTCGGGCTGTGATTCGGCGTTCTGTGCGTTTTCGGATGCCACGTGGGGCCCTACTCTACGTTTCCCGCCAGCCGGAACAAGCAAACGCTCTGGCTCCAGAGCCCCCCTTCGCTTCCAGGCAACCCAGGCATCCAGGCGCCCACCCCCCCGTCGTGACACGCCACGACAAAGGGGTTTCTCCCGGGAGCGCTTGCCGTTATGTTCCGCCGCCCTTTTTCCCTCCCCCCTCAAAAAAGAGAAGCGAGAAGCAACACCCATGGCGACCCAACACAAGGTCGGCGGCGAGGTCGACGCGTTCTGTACCCGGTGCCGGCTCACGCTGGCCCACACCATCCTGGCGATGGTGGGCACGAAGATCGCTCGAGTCCGGTGCAACACCTGCGGCGGAGATCACGCCTTCCGCTCGGCTCCGGGCACCACCGACAAGCCCGCCCCGTCGGCCCGCTCCAGTGCCGGCGGGAGCAGCGGCACCAAGGCCCCCCGGGCCAGCAGCCGCTCCGAGGACAAGGTCATCATCACCTTCGAGGAGCAATTGGCGGGCAAGGACATCGCCAATGCCCCCCGCTACAGCCCCAAGGACACCTACAAGATGGATCAGGTCATCCAGCATCCCACCTTCGGGCTGGGGTTCGTGACCGCGGTCCGCGGGGACAAGGTGGACATCACCTTCAAGTCCGAGACGAAGACGCTCGTCCACGGACGCGGCGGAGCCCCGGCCGAGAAGCCCGCCTTCAGCCCGCCCAGCGCGAAAGCTACGGGCCCAGCGGACAAGCCGATGGCGGAAGCGGAGGAAGCGCCTGCTTCCCCGCCGGGCAACCCCGCCGAGGGTTGACAGAGACGCCAGGGAGGCTGGACGGTAGGCCCCCTTCATGCGTGCGCCGGTCCTCCCACTGCTGCTGATGCTCGCCCTGCCCCTGGTGGTGGAGGCGGCGCCCTTCCCGGCGACGGCCTCTCCCACCCAGGTGGTGCTCGGCCGGGACAAGGCGGTGGTGGTGCAGGTGAAGGTGCCGCGCGGTACTCCCTCGCTCCGGGCCGTGGCCTCCTCGGGCAACCTGATGCCGCTGCCCGCCACCGCCCGGGGCGTGTACGCGTACCGCTGGATTCCCCCGGACATCCGCTACCCGCTGCTGGCCGTGCTCGCCTTCTGGGTGGACGCGGCCGAGGGCCCCCCGGAAATCACCACCGTGCGCATTCCCCTGCTGGGCCGCACGGAGCTGGACGTGGCCACGGACGTGGGCGCGGGTGCCCAGGTGGTGGTGCAGGTGGCGGACATGCGTTTCGGCCCGGTGACCACCAACCGCAAGGGCCGCGCCCGGGTGCCCGTGGAGGTGCCTCCCGGGGTGCGCGAGGCCATCGTGCTCGCCACCGCCAAGGGCCAGGAGACGCGCCGCACCACCCCGCTGGACGTGCCTCCCGAGCGGCCCCTGGTCGCGGTGCTCAGCCCGGACGTGTTCCCCGTGGACGGCACCGGGTGGCTGACGCTGCTGGGCGAGGAGCTCGTGCCGCGTGCACAGGTGGATCTCCAGGTGCAGGGCGGCGGCGTGGAGGAGCAGGGCCCGGGCGTGTTCCGCGTGAAGCCGGAAGCCGGGGCCAGGACCGTGGTGGTGGATGCCCACCTCAAGGACGGCACCGGCGCGGCGCGCGTCATGGCTCCGGTGGCGGCCCCCATCGTGGCCATCGTCCCGCCTCCCGAGGCGCCCGTGGTGGCACCGCCCCCCGCGCCTCCCGCTCCCAGGGTGGACTGGCGCCAGTACCTGAGCTGGCACCACCTGTCCCCGCACCTGATGGCCGGAGGCTTCTTCGCCGGCGGAGACAACCGGGGGCCCCTGCTCTCGCTCGGCCTGGGCTACCGCCTGCCGCCACTCGGGGGCCGTCTCACGGTGGAGGTGGAAGGCGGACTGCGCCATTTGTCGAGCCAGCCCACCCTCGGGCCCGCGGGGCCCGTCCTGGACTCGCGGGTGGTGGCCCTGCCCCTGCTGCTGGCCGTGCGCGTGCTGGCGTTCGAGCGGGGGCCCCTCTCCCTCCACGGCCGCGCCGGAGCGGGCGACCTGTATTACGACCAGAGCGTGACGAGCACCCTCTTCCCCGAGCCACACAGCCAGCGGGGCCATACGTTCATGGCCTTCGTGGCGGCCCAGGCCGCCTGGCGCCTCGGCGCGGTGAGTGCCCTGCTCGAGCTGCGCGGCAGCTACGCCGAGGTGAAGGCTCAACAGATCGATGCACAGCTCGGGGGGCTGTCCGCGTCCCTGGGCGTAAGGTACGCCTTATGAGCAAGCTCCTCCCCTTCCTCTTGGCGCTGTGCGCGTGCCAGACGCCCGTGACGACTCCCGAGTCCTTCCAGATCCTCGAGATCTCACCCCGGGAACAGTTCACCAACGAGCCCACCCGCGTCATCGTCCGGCTGGACCAGGAGCCCCGCTTCCTCGTGGACTACGGCAACAAGTCGGTGCGGATGCTCGAGGAGCCGGTGCTGGAGCTGGGCTCGCGGTTGGTGGTGCCGCTGGACACGTACCTGGGCCACGGCCAGTTCCAGGGCACGGTGGGCCCGGGGCTGGGGATCGGGTTGCATGAGGCCCGGGTCAAGCTGGGGGACGGGCGGGAGGCCACCTTCTCCGGGTCCTTCGAGGTCAGGAACCCCAGCGAGCAACCGGTCCAGGGCTATTGGTTCGATTCCATCTCGACGCAGTACGTGAACGAGCGCTTCTCCATCATCATCCATGCCGAGGGCCCCAACGCGGAGCTATTCGAGGGCCGGGTGACGGTGGAGCTCTACCGGGGGGGCGTGCCCACCGGAATCTCCGCGCGGACCGGCCGTTTCTCCAAGGGCATCGGCACCCAGGACCTCACCATCGATACGCCCGGCAACTACATCGTCGTCGTCGAGGACGATCAGGGCCATCACGCCACGTCGAACGCCTTCGATGTGGTTCAGAAGAACTGATTCACGAGACTCATGAACATGGATTCCACACCTCCCTTCACATGGCAGTTCAACCTCGGCCGCATCCCGGTCCTCGTCGAGCCGAGCTTCTGGGTGATGACGGCCATGTTCGGCTTGATGGGGAGCTCGAGCTGGCAGACCGTGGTGTCCTGGGTGGCCGTGGTCTTCGTCTCCGTGCTGATGCACGAGATCGGGCACGCGCTCATGGCCATGGGCCTGGGCTGCGACATCGCGGGCATCCGGCTCTACATGGGCGGAGGCCTGACCTACTTCGATCGGACGCTCAGCCGCTGGAGGGATGTGGCGGTCTCCGCGGCCGGGCCGCTCACCGGCTTCCTCTTCGGCGGGCTCATGCTCGCCGTCTACGAGTTCGTCCCGCCCAAGAGCTACATGGGCTACGTCATCCTCCGGCAGTTGATGTGGGTGAACTTCGGCTGGGGCATCATCAACCTGCTGCCGGTGCCGCCGCTGGACGGAGGGCACATCGCGCGCGGCGTGCTGGGGCCCACCCGGCAGCGCATCGCCCTGTGGATCGGCGTCATCACCGCGGGGGGCGTGGTGGCCCTGGCGCTGACCTTCAAGCTCTTCTTCGTCGGCTTCATGTTCGGCATGTTCGGCTACCAGTGCTGGCAGGCGCTCCAGGTGGCGCGCGACATCAAGCCGCTGGAGCCGGTGAAGGTGGCGGAGATCGAGCCGGAAGCGCTCTCGCGCGGCTGGCAGGCGCTGCGCTCGGGGCATGAGAGCGAGGCGGCCCGGCTGGGGCACCTGGCGCTGTCGGCGGCGAAGCCGGGCGAGGAGAGCAACGCGGCGAGGGATCTGCTGGCGTGGGTGGCGCTGAGCGAGGGCAATGCGCGCGCCGCGGTGTCGCACCTGGAGAAGGTGCAGCCGCCCGAGGCCGCGAGGCCCTACAGCCTGGCCATGGCGTACGAGGCGGCGGGCCTGCACGAGCGCGCCCTGCCCCACGCGCTGGCGGCGCTGGAGAAGGAGCGCACGGAGGCGGTGACCGCGCTGGCGGTGCGCCTGTTGGTGAAGGCGCAGCGGCTGGACGAGGCCGAGCGCACCGCGCGGGAGTTCTCCTGGAAGGCGACGGCGAAGCGGGACACGCTGCTGGCGGACGTGGCGGTGGCCCGGGGAGACTTCGGCGCGGCGGCGGCGCTGCACGCGAGCGCCTTCGAGGCGGGGGGCAACGCGGAGGACGCGTACCAGGCCGCCCGGGCTCACGCGCGAGCCGGCCAGGTGGCACAGGCCTCCGCGTGGCTCGCGCGCGCGCTGGAAGCGGGCTACGACGACTACGAGGAGATCGCCCAGGATCCGGCCCTGGCCGAGGCCCGTTCCGCCCCGAAGATCGCCGAGCGGATCGCCCGGCGCGGCAAGGGCGTGGCCTGAGAGCCCAATATCCCCTCTCCCCTCGGGAGAGGGTCGGGGTGAGGGTATCTGTGCCTGTTCTCCAACCCGTGGACCCGAGTGTGGACCAGGGGTTCAACCCGGGATGCGTGGCACNC
>NZ_JPMI01000070.1 GCF_000733295.1 Archangium violaceum Cb vi76
GGGGATATAGCCACATTGTCAGCGCTTGCTCCCAGGAGCACTCCTTCGGGCCTACTTGAAGGAAGCGTGCTGACGGAACAGGGCCGCGCCTTCCATCAGAGCTGCCGGAACATCCTGGGGGCCCTGGAGGAGGCGCGCGACTCGGCCCGGAACGCCCGGCAGCTCCGGGGGCGCATCCGGGTGAGCACGGGCGGCTACTACGCCGAAACGGTCCTGGCGCCCCTGCTCGGCGAGTTCGCCGCCCTCCACCCGGGCATCTCCGCGTCCGCACCGCTCCCCCGTCTGGGGATTAGAGAGCGGGCACCGGCCAGCCGGCGGGATAGCTGAGGTACGCCGTCCCGGCCGAGGCCTGGAGCCAGAGCGGCTCGAACTGGGAGCGCAGGTAGGTGCGCTGGACGGCGGCGTCGGTGGAGGCCGCGGGATCGTTGAGGATCGGATTGCCGGACGCGTCGAAGCCCACCAGCACCATCAGGTGGCCGGCGCTCGAGCTGATGGGCGCCCCGGTGAGCTGCCCGCTGCCCCAGGAGATGCTGAGGATGGCGGGGACACCCGCGGAGATCCACGGCTCGAGCTGGGCCAGGCTGGTGAAGCGCGTCACGTGGGACTGGAGCCCCTGGGTGGCCGCATAGGCGGTGTTGAAGGGCCAGTTGCCATGGCCCCGGAAGATCCAGTCATAGACGCCGCTGACGGCCGCGCGCACGTGCGGCTCACAGGCGCTGGTGGTGTCCCCCGCCCAGTAGCGCAGCACCATGGACGTGGACGTGGGGCTGCACCAGACCTGGCCGCCATCCGAGTAGACCATCTGCGAGCACTCGGGGACGGCGAGCACCTGGTTCCAGTGGGCCGGGTTGCCCGCGGAGACCACCGCGTTCTTGTCCGGCGAGGTGGAGAGGGCCACGGAGCTGGCGCGCACGCGCGGCACGGCGATGCCATCCGCGCTGAAGAGCCGCACCTTCACCTGGAAGGCCGTGGCCGCCGACTTCTTGTTGGAGATGACCAGCGTGTCGATGCCCACGTAGCCGTGGGTGTCCGACTGCGAGCCCGCCGAGTGCCGGCGCACCGTCGAGTAGTCCGCGGCCCACACGCCCAGGTTGTACCACTTCGTCCATACGCCCCCGACGAGGGCGCGCATCTGCGTCTCCACCCAGGTGCCGGTGGGCGTCTCGGCCTCCCAGGAGGGCACGGCCTCGCGGAAGCCGAAGCCGGAGTTCATGACGGGGCTGATGGCCTCGCCGACGCGGAAGCTGCCCCCGTTGTAGAAGTTGCCGCCGCTGTAGGCACCGGCCGCGTAGGGATCCGTCCCGGCCACGGCCGTCTGGGGATCCACCTGGAGCGAGCCATCCGCCGCCAGGGCCACACCGCTGCGTTGCCACGAGGAGAAACCACCCTGGCTCGCCTTCCAGCGCGCGAAGCCACTCTGGCCCGCCAGCGCTGGAGAGACCCACGTGAGCGTGACGAGCACCGCGATCACGGCCGTCTTGAAGTTCCGCATGAACCGCCTCCTGACTTCGGGGGGTTCTTCTTTTACGCGTTTTCCAAGAAATCGCCAGAACAGCCGTGAGCGAGTGTCAGGTCAGTCGAGCAGCTGCATGAGATCCGCCCGAGTGATGGCCGCGGCCCCGGAAGCGCCTCCGAGCGCGGACTCGAAGAGAGCGCGCTTCTTCTCCTGCAGGGTGAGGATCTTCTCCTCCACCGTGCCCTGGGACACCATCCGGTACACCATCACCGGCTGCTGCTGGCCGATGCGGTGCGCGCGATCCGCGGCCTGCGCCTCCACGGACGGGTTCCACCACGGGTCCACGAGGAAGACGTGGTCCGCCGCCGTGAGATTGAGCCCCGTGGCGCCCGCCTTGAGCGAGATGAGCATCACGGGCGGGCCCTTCGGATCCTGGAACGACGCGGCCACTGCACCGCGGTTGGCCGTGCCACCGTCCAACCGGATGAACCCGATGCCCGCCTCGCGCAACGCCGGCTCGATGAGATCCAACATGGACGTCCACTGCGAGAAGACGAGCGCCTTGTGCCCCTCCCCCACCGCCGTGTCGAGCGCCTCGAGCAGGGCCTGCACCTTGGAGGAGGTCTGCGCCTGCTGCCCCGGCACGAGCGCCGGGTGACACGCCGCCTGACGCAGCCGCAGCAGCGCCTCCAGCGCCTTCAGCACGCTGCCACCCTCCTCCAGCTGCGACACCACCTCCTCGCGCGTGGCGGCGTACACCGCGTCATAGACGGCGCGCTCCCGCTCGTTGAGGGTGACGTGCAGCACGGACTCGGTGCGCGGCGGGAGCTCGGGCGCCACGTCCCGCTTGAGCCTGCGCAACACGAAGGGACGGATGCGCGCGCGCAACAGCTCGGCCGCGCCCTTCTGGTTGTCCGACACGGGCCGGGCCCACCGCTCGTCGAACTCCTTGCGCCCCCCGAGCAACCCCTGGTTGGTGAAGTGCATCAGGCTCCACAGCTCCTCGAGCCTGTTCTCGATGGGCGTGCCGCTCAGGGCCACCCGGAAGTTGGCTTGCAGCCCGTACGCCGCGCGAGCCACCTGGCTGTCCGGGTTCTTGATGGCCTGGGCCTCGTCCAGCACCACCGTGTCCCACGTCTTCGCCCCGAGCACCGCCGCGTCCAGGCGCATCAGCGCATAGGTGGTGATCGTCACGTCGGCCGTCTCGTCCAGCGTGCGGCCGGGGCCGTGGTAGACGGAGACCTTCAGCGAGGGACGGAAGCGCTTCACCTCCGCCACCCAGTTGGGGAGCACGCTCGTGGGCGCCACCACCAGCGTCCCCGGCCCCAGCACACAGATGGTCTGCAGCGTCTTGCCGAGACCCATGTCGTCCGCGAGCACGCCACCGAGGCCCGCCTGCCGCAGGAAGGTCAGCCAGCTGATGCCCTGGAGCTGGTAGGGGCGCGGCGTCGCGGTGAGGTCCTTCGGGAGCTGCACGTCCGGCAGCTTCTCGAAGCCCTG
>NZ_JPMI01000071.1 GCF_000733295.1 Archangium violaceum Cb vi76
TCACGGTTGGATGGCGCTCGGCTCGGGCTTCGGGCGCTCGGCGACAGGCAGGTAGCACTTGCCCTGGTACTCGGCCTGATCGTCGTAACAGGGCGGGCGTTTCTCCAGCGCTACCCAGCAGCCGCCGTTGATCTCCACCTCGCCTTTCCTGGGCTTGCAGGGAGCCTTGGCCTGGTTGCCGAAGGGCTTCGCGGGAAGCGGGTAGGTGATGCCTGAAGAGTTCGGGTCTTCCGTCTGGACCAGGGTGGTCGCATTGAGCGGAGCATGGGCCCCACTCGGCCCACGCTGGGCCGCGAGCTGCTTGTCCTGGGCGCTTGTCGCTGTCGGAGCGCTCGCCAACGGCTCCAGGCCGTTCGGGGGCCGGGACTCGGGGGCCAGACACACCAGCGCCAGGAGCAGGGCACACACCGCGGCGCTCGCCACCCCCAACCGCAGGTGCCACTGGGGGCGAGCGTCATAGTCCTCGGGGACGGCGCGGGCCATGCGCCGCACCGCCTCGCATACACCTTCGAAGGTGAACACCAGCGACTCCACGGACTGTCTGTCGGGGGCCCTGGACCACGCGGTCTGCTCCACTTGCATGGCGATGTATCCAGGTGAGGCCGGCGAGGAGATGAGGCTCACCCGCAGGTCCTTCAGAGCCGCCGCGTCCTGCCCGGCGTTGAGCTTGAGCACCAGGGCGGTTGCCCCGCTCGTCTCGTGCGTGGCCAGATGGAGGTCCTCCTTCTGGTCGCGAGCGGCCCGCGGCACCTGCTCATGGAGTTGATACGGGCCCAACTGCTTCGGATACTCCTCGCTGGCCTCGGTCTGCCCCTGCTCGTCCATGCGTGCTCCTCCCTGTCCTCCGTCCGCCGGAGGCCTGATGCTCTTGTTGTCATGGACCGGGCCCAACTTCCAGGAGGTACTCGGTGCATCAGGGGATGGCCAACCACACAGGTGCGCTCTTCCGCGATGAGGGCGGGTTCGTTGAGGCATCGTCGCGGTATGCCTGCGGTCCACCGTGCCGGAATCCACTACACTCGAAGTATACCCTCTTCTGGAGCAGGAAGTCGAGACTCGAGGGTGTTCATGAAGTATTACGATTTGCTCAGCAACATGCGCCTCCGTGGGCGCTGGGTTCTCGCGGATCCCGTCGATGAGCATGGCCAAGAGGTCGACTCATGGCAGTTCGACAGGGGTTGTTTCCTTGATGTTCAAGGCAAACTCGTGCTGCGCCAGGCTCGCCAAGGAAGTGCGCTCGACTTCAGCTTCACCACCCTCACGATTCCGGTGGTTCATGGCCGGGTCGTGTCCCTCTTCGAGCGTCTGGGTTTGCAGTCACAGGTGCAGTTCCTACCCGCTCAAGTGGAGGGACTGTCCGAGCCGTACTTCATCCTCAATGCGCTTCGGATCATCCGCTGCGTCGATGATGCTCGCTGCGAAGAGGTGCGCTATTGGCGGCCGGAGGATGGAGACCCCGATAGGGTGGGACAGTACCGGGTCGTTGCCGGCATGCGCATCGACCCGAGCAGGGTGGGCGACTCGCACGTCTTCCGTCCCTGGGGCTGGACTGTCGCCCTCCTCGTCTCCGAGCGCCTCAAGCAAGTCATGGAGGAGGAGGGCATCACAGGAACGAAGTTCGTCGAGGTCGCGTAACTCAGGGTGAGGGCGCCCTCGATCCCAGATTCGTCAACCCCAGGGGGTTCAGTAATGAGTGAGCACTATCCGCGTGTTCGCCTCTACTCAAGCATCGATGGTGAAAGACGTTCCCTCTACATCCGGGAGAGCGTGAGTCTCACCTTCTACATGAAACGCTCCCACCAGGAGATCGTCCAGGAGGTGATGAACTGCCTGGAGGTGTACCTTCGTGCCATCGGGCCTCAGGTGCTCGGTTGGTATGCGGACCCGTACAGTGGCGACTGGGAGGAGCTCGATGACAAGGGCTGGGCGTATAACCGGCGCTTGATGATCGAGGAACCCGTCGCCCAGATCTGGCTGAGTGAGTCCCCCAGTGAGACCACGGGGTACGAGGTGCTCTACCGAGGCCGGCTGCTCAAGAAGGATGTGACAAGCGCGCTGTCCTTCATCCTCCCCACGGAATACCTGGAAGCGTATGGACCGGAACACGTGCGGGAACTGGCGTTGGAATTGGCGGCGAAGTTGCCCTTCTGCTCCGGGCATGGGGGCTTGTGCTTCAACTACCCGGAGAGCGTCGTCGGTACGACCGATGCCATCCGCGACATGTCCTTTCGCCATCCCGGCCTGGACATTCCAGGCGTGCACTTCGACTCGTACTCCATCGGCACCCGGGTGAAAGGGGTGCACTGGCTGAACTTCCTGGGCCCGCCTGTGTTGGGCGAGCTCGGGGGCGCCGCGGGCCTGCGCGCGCGCCTGCGCTCGCCCGGAACCACCGTACAGGAGCTCGATGGCGAGCGGGCCGTGGTGACGCTGGGCACATGGCCGGAGGCGGGGGACATGGAGCAGGGCCGGACGTTGCCCGAGTACCGTGAGCTGGCTCACGTGCTGGAACCCTGGCTGTACATGGACCGTGGGAACTGGGGTGGCTTCTCCGATGAGGACATGCGCCGGTGGGAGCGCCGCTTCCTCGACTGATGCCTCATCTGGATGCAGTGCACCGCCTGCCCGGATGCGATGGGCGCGGTGTGTATCCGTCGATGCGCATCTCACGATGGCCGGAAGACGTAATCTCTACACTTGATGCACCACCCTTCTGGAGGAGAATGTCGAGGCATGTCCACCCGCTCGCCCACATCTCGCGCACCGTTCTCGTTCACTCTCCTGGTTCTGGCCGGATGTGCCACGGGATTTCCCGTGGTGAGCACGCAGGGCCCCACCGGTGCTTCGAGCCGGTACGCACAATCCACGGACTCGGCGACGGCCGCCTGCCTGCGCAACCCCGCCTGCTACAAGACCCTGCCGGGCGAAGAGGCCATCATTCCTGGGCTGTCTCGTGCCGTGGACGCCGCCAATGCCGCCACCAGCATGTCGGTGATGCTGGAGGACGCGGATATCAAGGTCGTCGAGTGGGCGCTGACAGACTGCGCCCAGAAAGCAAATGAGCAGGTCAACAAGGAGGATGAGGAACTCCAGGGACGGGAGCCCACCAGGGAGCAATGCAGGCAGGTGGTGCGCATGGAGGGCGGGAAGGAAGTGACGCGCGCCATGGAGCTCGGGGCCAGGAAGCACAAGGTGGCCCTCGACTGCGTGCGGAATGCCTTCGCTGAACGTTTCACGCAGAACGTCAGGGTGGAGCCCACCTACCAGAAGGACTTCAGCACGGGGCTGTGGCGATGGGTTGACCCCAAGCAGGTGGAGGAGTGGCTGCAGCTCGGGCTGACCAGCATGCTGTGGGGGGCCTTGGTGCCCGATATCGTGATTCACGTATCGGGCGATCCGAACCAGGTCCGGCGCATCTACGACTTCAAGTTTCCATGCCCAGCCGACAACCGGCCTACCTGGAGGCCCTTCACCGAAGGTCAAGCTCATTACCCAAATCATCAAGGTACGATGTACAGAAAGGCGCTTCTTGAAGGAAAGCTTGATCCCAGGTTCGTCACGCCCAAGGGGATCCAGTAATGAGTGAGCATTATCCTCGCGTTCGCCTCTACTCGGTCATCGGTGGTGAAAGACGTTCCCTGTACATCCGGGAGAGCGTGAGCATCACCTTCTACATGAGGCGCTCCCACCAGGAACTCGTCCAGCAGGTGATGCACTCCCTGGAGACGTACATTCGTGCCATCGGGCCCCAAGTGCTCGGTTGGTATGTAGACCCGTACAGTGGCGACTGGGAAGAGCTCGACGACAAAGGCTGGGCCTTCCTGTGGCGCGAGATGCGCAAGGAACCCGCCACCTATTTCTGGCTGTGTGAGTCCGCCAGTGCCACCACGGGGTACGAGGTCCTCTACCATGGCCGGTTGCTCGATGATGAGGGGGAGACAAGCGCGCTGTCCTTCATCCTCCCCACGGAATACCTGGAAGCGCATGGACCAGAACGCGTGCGGGAACTGGCGCTGGAATTGGCGGCGAAGTTGCCCTTCTGCTCCGGGCATGGGGGCTTGTGCTTCAACTACCCGGAGAGCGTCGTCGGTACGACCGATGCCATCCGCGACATGGCCTTGCGCCATCCCGGCCTGGACATTCCAGGCGTGAATTTCGACTCGCTCTCCATCGGCACCCGGGTGAAGGGGGTGCACTGGCTGAACTTCCTGGGCCCGCCCGTGTTGGGCGAGCTCGGGGGCGCCGCGGGCCTGCGCGCGCGCCTGCGTTCGCCCGGAAGCACCGTACAGGAGCTCGATGGCGAGCGGGCCGTGGTGACGCTGGGCACATGGCCGGAGGCGGGGGACATGGAGCAGGGCCGGACGTTGCCTGAGTACCGCGAGCTGGCTCACGTGCTGGAGCCCTGGCTGTACATGGACCGTGGCAACTGGGGGGGCTTCTCCGACGAGGACATGCGCCGGTGGGAGCGCCGCTTCCTCGACTGATGCCTCCGGTCCGGGTGCTCATGTAGCGCGGCCACCAGGAGCTCGGAGCCGAGCGGCAAGAAGTCGGCCCGTGACGTGCTCAGGTGGGTTCTCGACCTTCGGACCTCGGAAGGGGTGAGTCGAGGCGGTGTAAGACACATCAGTCGAGGAATCGCCGGGCCCAATTCAAGGCCTCCTCCTGAGTGAATCCTTCGACGCGGAAGTTGGGAGCCTCGAAGGGCTTGTCGAGCCAGGGCTCCAGCGCGCGACTGAACTCGCGGTAGGCGGGGAGTGCATTGTCTCGATTGAGATCGCCAGCTTCGGGCCAGTCCCCCAGTGTCACGACGGCCCTCGTCTCATCCATGGCCTGCACGGTGGTTCCGGGTGAGATCAAGCGGGAACGAAGTGCGGACACGCCGCCCAGTTCCTGGATGATCGGTAGGCCCAGGAAGTTGAGCCAGTGCACCCCGTCAATACGTGTGCCCATCCCATCCGGCGTAGAGCCGTGATGGAGGCTGAATCCCGGGTGGCGGAGGATCTCGGCGCGAATTCGGGGCGTGAAGAACACGTCCCCCATGAGTGAATCGAAGCTCAGCCCCGCATGACCGCTGGCGAAGTGAAGGCCTGATGCCAGGTCGAGCACCAGCTCCCTCACAGCGGCGGGGCCGTGTTCCTCGAGGTACTCGGTTGGCAGCATGCCCTCGAGGTAGCTCACGTCGTAGTCGGACGGCTCCCGGTCTCGAGACGGAATACGGGCCGAGTAGGTGAGCTTGAAGCCCGAGAGCCTGTCGTGCCCGTTGCCCAGGTGGATCCACGTCTCATTGCCGCTCTTCTCCATTTCCCTGAGGCGGTATGGGTCATTGCAATCCTCGGCGTAGCGGAAAGGCCGGTCGGGGAGCAGCAATTCTCGAATGCGTTTCCAACGTTCGACGGAAAGAGGACCGTGGCTGTAGTGGCCGAATGCGCAGGCGTTGATGGTGTCTGAGCCTTCACCCACTGCGTTCATGTAGCAGTTGAAGGCGTGGGATACGCCGGCGGCGATGTCTGGATGATCATGTGGCATGTAGAATGCGAAATGAATCACCTCCCTTGCGAGGAGACGCTCGCCGGCCTCCTTTTCAGGTGCATGAACGCCGTAAGGGCGAATTCGGGGATAGTGGTGCGTCATGCGGTAGCGTGGCTCGACGGCGAAATGGTCGGGAAACTCCGCGGCCAGGCGTTCCTGCACACAGATGAAGGCAGCTGCGTGCTTGAGATTGCCGAGATGCTGCCTCCATGTGTCACAGTCAGGAACGAAATTCTTCGAGGTCTCGTGGCCTTTGGCTCAGAGCTGCGTCGAGCCGGGAGGCACGCGCTCGGCGCCATAGGTGTAGACGTACTCCTCCACCTGCAGGAACTCCTTGAGGGGCTGCTCGCCGCCGTCCTTGCCCCAGTCCACCCTGTCCATGCGCGTCAATCGGGTGGAATAGGGCACCAGCGTGTCCGGGTCCGTCACCAGCTCGAAGCGCTTGCGCGCCATGGGACCTGCCTCCTCCTCGGACTGGCCGAGCGGCTGGAGATCCACGATCAATCGCACGCATCGCCGCTCCTGCGCGTCTGGCGTGCAGGGGACGCTCACCTCGATGGAGGTGCGCTCTTCCGCCGCCACTTCCTTCCTCTCCATGAAGCCCGTGCCCACCACCATCTGCGCCTCGAGCCGCACCGGCTCGCCGGGCGTCAGGGTGACGCCGCGCCAGCTTGCCACCAGCCGATCCCAGTATTCCAGTGCGGCTTCCTCCTGTACGGCCACCAGGTTCTCGAGGAGCTCCGCCTTCCTCTCCGGCTCCATGGGCAGCACCTCCAACATCTGCTGGCCTGGCACTTCCTGGCTGTCGATGCCCTGGAAGCAGCCATCGCCGTCGAATTGCACCGTGGGCACCGGGTCCACCATGGCGGCGAACTGCGGCGGAGATACCTCGATTTCACTCGGGACGAGCTGGCGGTGGCCTTCCTCCTCCGTCGGCGCCACGGTCAGCCAGTAGCGGCGCTGGACCTGGGTGTTGCCCAGGGGGCTGTTCATCGTGACGGAGTGGGTGACGCGGGCGGAGAGCTGCTCGGGCCAGGCGAAGCGCAGCGTGACGGCTTGCCGTGGAGCGCCTCGCGAGGCCGTGGGCGTGGCGCAGGCGCAGAGGGTAGGAAGGAGGGCTGCGAGAACCAGGGGACGAGCGGAGCGTGTCATGGGCGCCCTACAGCACCAGTCCGCTCGAAACTCCAGTGACTTCCCGTCCAGGCTCAGCGGCCCGCGTCCGATGTCCCCGGCGCCGGGCACACGTCCGGAGGATGGCCTTCTATCTCGCAGTACTTCGCCAGGGACGCGCAGTAGCGCTGGTTTCCCTGCCGGCAGAGTGCGAGCAGACGCCTGGCGATCACCTTCATGCCCGCGTCCTCGCGCTCCTCCTTCTTCTCCTCCTCCGAGAGCGGTCCCCACAACTGATTCTCGCGCGCCTTCGCGAGCCGGGCCCGCTCCCGCAGCCTCGCGGCGGCCTGTGCGTCCCCGAAGACCTCGGCGAGGTCCGCGGCGAGCTCGCAACGCGCCTCCGAGCCCGTCCCTCCATCGACTTCCTCGCAATGGCGCTCCATGCACTGGCGCACGTCCCCGTAGAGCCCGAGGTGGTTGTTCGGGCTCCAGGGGCGTCCGCTCCATGTCTGGATGAGCTCGGGACACAGGCGGCCGTAGTGCTTCGTCAGTGTCGCCATCTGTCCTTCGAACATCAACTCCACCTGACCGCACATCCGCTTCATCTGGCCGCGGGCCGCCGGGTCCACTCCCTCGAGCTTCTCGGGTTGCTCGCACATCCGGGCGATACACTGAATGCTCGTCAGCTCCACGGTGAGCACTCCCTGCTGCCCGGCGTCTCCCCACTGCAGTGCGGCCATGCGCGGGCACCACCTGGCCGTGGCGGCCTTCCAGTGTTCCGCCAGCTCCCCTTCGAGCTGGAAGGGGCCCTGGGCCTGCTTCCTCGACGTGGCGGCGGGCCGCGAGGGCTGCCCGTCCTCCCGGAAGGAGTTCACGAGGAACCCGAGGAGCACTCCCCCCATCACCAGCGCGATGACCGCCTGGAGGGATATGCCGGAGGAGCGCTTCTGGGGTGGTGGAGTGGGGTTCTTCCGTCCGCGTCGCGACTTACCCATCCTCGCATCATAGGGGTGTGGGGATGGTTTGGGTGTTACCGCGCACGCTCACCACAGCACGCCGAGGTTGAGCGTGCCGGAGTAACGGCCGCCCGGGCTGATGGTGAAGTTCATCGACTCGCCCGGAGTGGGCACGCGCAGCGCGGAGGCGAACTGTTGGTTGAACAGGATGTTGTACTGGAGGCGCGCGTCGGCGGTGATGCTGCCGAACGTCGTCCGCATTCCCGCGCCCACGGGGATGTTGCCCACGATGTCGTCGTTGAAGCCCGGCACTCCGCCTCGGACGTTGTAGTGGCTGAAGCCCACTCCCCCCATCACGTAGGGCTGCACCGCCGAGGAGGTGAGGCCCACGGTCGTCGCCGCGTAGGCGCCGTTGCGCACCAGGTCCACGCCGGGCCTCGCCCCCGAGGGCCCGCCCGTATCGAGCTCGTTCACCGCACCCGAGTAGCCAAACTCCAGGCCCACTCTCCGCGTTGGCATCAGCCCCAGCGTCACCCCGTAGGTGGCTCCGAGGTCGATCGCCGGAGCCAGCGCGAAGGTGTAGCCCTCCACGCCACCGCCCACCGTCACCGAGAGTCCCCGCTTGCCACCGCCGGCCTCCTGCTGGGCCTCGGCACTGCCCACGCAGAGCACCAGGCCCGCCAGCCCCATCAGCGCTCCCCTCATCGTCCCTCCGTCCGAGAACCTTGGCTTCGACAGGACAAGGTCTGTCCATGCCGCCCGCATGACAAGGTGCCTCCAGGGCGGGCCAGCAGGCGAGCGGTCCCTCCATCGCTGCTCCAGGGAGTAGCGAAGGGTGGGGGTCGAAGTGTGCGAACCGAGCCTTGCCGGGCCCGGCAGTCGGGGAGGAAAAGCGGCTCGGTGGTGTGGGGATTGCTTGGGTCTGGAGTCATGACCGTGCGCTCCCCGCTGTGTGCCCCGGTGGTGGTGGGTCTCCTCCTGGCTGGTTGTGCCGAACCGCTTTCGGGGGAGGCTCCGCCCGGCCCCGTTCCCGTGTCCATTTCCCTCCGCGTCCCCGTCCCCGAGGGGCTGCGGGACTCGGGCGCCGTTCTCCTGGTCTCGCGCCTGCATGAGTCCCGTCCGGCTCAGGAGTTCGTGACGGCACTGCCCTCGGGGTCTCAGGAATTCGAGGTTGATGCCACCCCAGGCGAGGTCCTCGCCGTGTCCCTGCTCGACTCAGCCGGTGCTCTGTCCGAGTCGGCGATGGTGCAGGCCGGGGTCTCCTCCGTCTGGCCGGCGAAGCAGGCACGGCCCCGGATCCTCCGGGTGCCGCAGGACTACCCGCGCATCCAGGCCGCCGTGGATGCCGCGCGGGCCGGGGATACCGTGCTCGTGAAGTCGGGCACCTACTTCGAAACGGTGCGCCTGAAGAGTGGCATCCAACTGCTCGGCAGTGGCGCGCGGTGGACCATCCTCGACGGCGGCGGGGCACCCGTGAAGCTCATCGACTTCTCGGGAGCCTCGGACGTCGTGGTGGCGGGCTTCACCTTCCAGAACGTGGGGACGGGCAACCTGTGTGATGCCATGGACGTGATGGACTGTGGCGGCAACTGGTACTCCGCCGCCGTCTACGCGGATGGCCACACGGACCAGGGAGAGGCGCCCACGTCCGCCCTCCTGATGCACAACGTCTTCCGCCACAACTCCATCGGCGCGATGCTCTACTTCCACGCTCGCGCGGTGGTGCGCAACAACCTCTTCGTGGGCAACACCCACGGCTTCGTGGCCAATCACTTCCAGGACGTGGCGCTCGTGGCGAACAACGTCTTCTGGGAGAACACCCGCGAGGCCATCGTCAGTCAGGCGGCCTGGCTCGACATCCTCAACAACGTGGTGGCCCGCTCCGAGATCGGCATCTGGCACGCGCACATCCAGACGGGGCGCATCCGCTGCAACCTGTTCTTCGAGAATGGCGTCAACGGCGCGGA
The DNA here is from genome assembly GCF_000733295.1 of Archangium violaceum Cb vi76. Lineage (GTDB taxonomy): Bacteria > Myxococcota > Myxococcia > Myxococcales > Myxococcaceae > Archangium > Archangium violaceum. The sequence continues at coordinate 9,560 of NZ_JPMI01000071.1, forward strand.
CATCCACCTCGTGCCGCCCCGGTTCGAGATCGGCACGGACGGCAACGTCGAGCTGGACCCGCTCTTCGTCTCCCCCGAGGCGGGCAACTTCCAGCCGGCGGGGGACTCCCCGCTGCTCGACACCGGATGCTTCGAGGGCCTCGAGCAGAACGGGACGCGAGAGGACCGGGGGGCCTACGGCGGGCCCCTCGGCAGCTGGCAGTGAGTCACAGACTCACGATGGGTGCTTCCGCCTGGAAGATGACCTGCTCCAGCGGGACGTCGAGCGTGTCGAGCTTCGCCTGCGCGGCCCCGATGGCCTCCACATCGGTGAGTCCCACCCGGAGGTAGCCGGTCGTCTCGTCGTAGTCGAGCGTCCCGACGCCCTCCACGCTCAGGACATCCGTGGCGGCGAGCTTCATCTCCTCGGAGGCGCTTCCGCGTGTGGGGCGGACCCGCACGGCGATGTTCGTGGCCTCCTCGTTGAAGATGTCCCACAGTTTGGTCTCCGCGGCCTCACGCTGCTCGGAGCCGAGCAGGGAGACGACCCACGTGCCATTCTCGCGCGCGACGCCGCCGAAGGCCGGGACCTCCTTCGTCACGCGGATGAACTGCCGGGTGAGGGGACTCTGCTCCAGTTCGTTCTCGGGACCGCAGGCGGTGGACAGAATGAGGCACAGCACCAGGGCGGCTCGGTTCAAAAAGGCAGCTCGATTCGTCATATGGGACTCCTCCAGGAAAGCGGGCGCCCAACTCAGCAATATGCAGGCCATGGTGCCCGGCTGCCGGGCGTTCGGGGAATGGGCGGCTTGCCCCCGGACGCGCCAATGCCGAGCGTCCTCCTCATGGATCCGATCGAACTCCTGACGCGGCAGCACGAGGAAGCAGAGGCCCTCTTCCAGCAGGTGGCGGTGGCGAGCGGGGACGAGAAGACCCACCTGTTCCGCCGTCTCGCCTACCTGCTCACCCTGCACACCCAGCTCGAGGAGCGCTTCTTCTACCCGGAAGTGAAGCTGGCCGAGACGAGCGATCTGATCCAGCACTCCTACGACGACCATGCCGAGGCCAAGGCGCTGATCTCCCAGCTGCTGCACCTGGAGGTCGGTGACATGCAGTTCGAGCCCGCCCTGATCAGCTTGCGCGAGTCCGTGGAGGCGCACGTGGCCGAGGAGCGGTCCGTCCTCTTCCCCCAGGTGCGGCGGCTCCTCTCCGCCGAGCACCTCGCGCGCCTGGGCCATGAGCTCGCGCGGGGAGTGAGCGAGCTGACGCAGCCGGGTGCCCTTCCGGCCGTCTCGCATGACTCTCAACTGGGCGCCATCTAGCTTGGATGTCCGCGTGACGACCCGGGGCCCGGATGCCTGCCCGGTGCTTCAGGAGCGGGCCGGGCGACGCTACCGCAGGTATCCCGCGAGGAGCTCGAAGCCGGGAGCCTCCACGGGCACGCGCCCGAGGAGCGAGGCGAGGAAGGAGCCCGCGTGGTCCGACAGGACGACGACCCCCGCGTCCGCGTCCGCCGAGAAGCCGATGAAGCCGGCGTAGCCGCCCGTCACCGCGGAGCGCCACACCACGGGTCTGCCACGTACCTGGGAGACCTTCCACCCCAGTCCCACGTGCCCGCCGCGGGCTTTCGCGCGTGGCTCGTGCGTGAGCCGCAAGGCCCGGCCGAGCCCGGCCTCCTCGTGGCCGAGATTCGCGTCGAGGAAGCGCAGCAGGTCGGGCACCGTCGAGCGGACCGCCCCCGCTCCGGGCATCGCCGGGAAGGTCCAGCCCGGCATCGTCTCGCCCCGAGCGGAGTGGCCGGGGAGCAGACGCCGCTCCTGCTCCTCGGAGAGACGGACGGCGGTGGTGTTGCTCAACCCCAGCGGCGTGCAGAGCAGATCCCTCACGGCGTGTCCGTAGTTGAGCCGCATGCGCCGCGAGAGGGCGTGACCGAGCACGCCCAGGCCGATGATGGACTCGGTGTGCTTTCGCGGAGGCGGGTGTTGGGGGCGGTAGCTCCTCATGAACGCGCCGAAGAGCTCCGCGGTGTAATGGCCGTAGGGATCGGCCGGATTCAGCTGGGGGGTCCGCAGGTTGGGCGGGACATGCGGCATGCCCGAGGTGTGCGTCGCCAGTTGCTCGAGGGTGATGCGGCCGGCGGTCTCATCCGGGAGGAGCGGCAGGGGGATCAGCTCCTTCAACGGCGTGTCGGGCTTCACCTCACCGCGGTCCACCAACAGCGCGAGCAGGCTGCCCGTGAAGACCTGCGTGAGTGCACCCAGCTCGTACAGGGAATCCTCCGCTGGGGGCGGCCCGTTACCGCGGAGGGCCTTCACGTGGTGCGTGCCGTGATGCGTGAGGCCCACGCACAGCGCGGCCGAGGGGTACGCACGCAGGTAGCGCCGGGTGGCGTGGAGGATGGCGTCGGCGGGCGAACCAGGGGATGGGGGCGGAGGCATGGGGCTCACCAGGTGACGTCGATGTCGAAGTCCTGCTCACAGTGCATCACCACCGTGGCGGTGGGGTTGACGCCCGTCCTGCCCAGACCCGCCTCCAGGAGGCCGGCGATGAGCTCGGGCTTGGCATCCGGATCGTTCCGGAGGGAGACGCGGTACTGGTGCAAGCCGAGTGGCTGCACCTTCACCTCGTAGCGGAAGGTGTCGAGCGCCAGGAGGCTGGGGACACGCGCCATGAGGCGCTCCGGGCCGAGCATGGGCAGGCCCATGTCCACCACCTTGCCCATCCACGTCTGCAGGAAGCCCCGCGCGAGCTGGCGGCCCATTTCGCGGTAGGCGGCCTCGCGGGTCCACCTGGGGTAGCAGTGGCGCCACGCTACCTCGAGCGCCGCGTTCCACACCTCGATGGGGTAGATGGCCTTGGGGTGGTGCGGGTCGTAGCCACACGCCCGGAGCTCTTCCGCGAAGGGTCCACTCGCCTGGAGCGATCGGACGAACAATCCCTCGAAGAAGCTGCCCTGCGTGGCGCGACCTGAGAAGGAGTCCTGCTTCATGCACGTGCCGACGTCATGGGTCCCTATACAGGACCGTGTGCTCCCGGAACAGGGCGCAGGAAGCGCCGCCTTCCGAGGGCCGTGAAGTGGTAGGGTGCCGCCTCCCGATGCCCGCTGGTCCCGACCTGTTCGCCGCTTCCGTCGATGTGAACCGCTTCGCGCCGCTGGCCGAGCGCATGCGCCCGCGCACCCCCGAGGAGTTCATCGGGCAGTCGCATCTGCTCGGCCCTGGCGCGCCCCTGCGCCAGCTCATCGAGCGCAAGGCCATCGTCTCCTGCCTCTTCGGAGGGCCTCCAGGCGTGGGGAAGACCACGCTCGCGCGCATGCTGGCGGCCAGTGTCGACGCGGAGTTCGTCATCCTCTCGGCCGTCTCCGATGGCATCCCCCGCATCCGCGAGGTGGTGGCCGAGGCCGAGCGCCTGCGCAACCAGTACCACCGGCGCACCGTCGTCTTCGTGGATGAGATCCACCGCTGGGCCAAGAACGTCCAGGAGCAGGCCCTGCCCCATGTGGAGAGCGGCCTCCTCATCCTCCTCGGAGCGACGACGGAGAACATCAGCTTCGAGGTGAGGCCCGCGCTCGTCAGCCGGTGCCGCGTCTTCCTGCTGCGCGAGCTCACCCCGGCGGACCTGCGGACCGCGCTCCTGCGGGCGCTCTCCGATGAGAAGCGGGGACTCGGCGCCCGGCGGCTGACCGTGAGTGACGAGGCGCTCTCCGTCCTGGTGGAGGGGAGCGGGGGGGACGTGCGCAAGGCGCTGGGTGGGCTGGAGCTCGCGGCCCAGCTCTCCGCGGAGGGCGCGGAGATTTCGCGCGAGACGGCCCTCCAGGCCACCGGGACCCGGCTGGCGCGGCACAACAAGGACGGGGACGAGCACTTCGACCTGTTGAGCGCCCTCCAGAAGTCGTGCCGGGGCTCCAATCCCCAGGGAGCCATCTTCTGGGCGGCGCGGCTGCTGCAGACGGGCGACTACGTGGCGCTGTGGCGCCGGCTCAAGGTCATCGCCGTGGAGGACGTGGGGCTGGCCATGCCCGAGGCCATCAGCATCGTGCGCGCATGTGAGGAGGGCTTCCACTCCGTGGGCATGCCCGAGGGGCGCATCTTCGTGGCCCAGGCGACCCTCCTGCTGGCCACGGCGAAGAAGAGCAACCGCGGCTATCAGGCGATGGACGCGGCGCTGGCGGCCGTGGAGGCGAACCCCAACGCGGCCCCACCGCTCCACCTGCGCAACGCCCCCACCGAGCTCATGAAGGAGCTGGGCTACAAGAAGGGCTACGAGGCACCGTGGAACCACAAGGACCACTACGTGCCCGGGCAGACGTACCTCCCCGAGCCGCTGGAGCGCTCCGTCTTCTACCGGCCGAGCAAGGAGGGCCACGAGGCGGAGATCCACGAGCGGATGAGCCACTGGTGGCGCGAGGACAAGGCCGCTCGCGGAGAGTGACGGCCGCTCGCCTGCTCCCTCCGCTCAGGTTGAGGTGCAAGCACCACGCGCCGCGTCGAGCCGAGGCCTGCCCTCCCTGACTCCGCGTGCGCCACCTGTGACGGAGCGTGTGTGGCGGATCGCCTCTGTCCCCAAACGCCACAGCACGGACCGTGTCCCCGTTCTCCCCCGGGGAGCCCCTGGCCGCCGCTCCGCCGTGACATGGCACTGAGGCGGAACGCCACAGCCCCTTCCGTGCCCATGCCGCGTGCCGCCGAGGGCCACCTCGTGGCACGCGCATCGCAGTTGCACCTGCCGCCGGGCTGAAGTTCGAGCCCCACCTGTAGCCCAGACGTGGCCGATACCCGAGCACACAGGCGGGCTTGGTCAGGTGTGAGTCGATTTGGTTGCGCGGTGATGTGCCGTGCATCCTGGCCGTTCACTTTCGCTTTCCTCGAATCCCCCATTCGATGAACCCATCTTCGAATCCGCTCCGGGCGCTGCCCGCCCGGTTTCTGCTCTGCCTCACGGTGCTGGCGCTGAGCGCCGCCTGCGGCACGGAATCGCCATCTCCCGTTGTGAAGACGCCCCCGGTCGCACGCGCCGTGTCGCGCGACGCGCTGGTGGGCAGTGACGGCAACTACACCGTCACGGCCGCCAACACGGTGCTCAACCGCTACGCGGTGCTCGCCAATGACGCCGCCGCCGGGGCCACGAGCATCCAGGTCACCAACGCGGCGGAGCTCAACAGCCCCATCGGCCAGCTCGGAAGCCTGGCCGTGGGTGATCTGCTGATGATCATCCAGATGCAGGGCGCCACCATCAACACGACGGACACGGCGAACTACGGCACCGTGACGGCGCTGAACAACGCGGGGCGCTACGAGCTCTTCACGGTGGGCTCCATCTCGGGCAACACCATCACCCTGCAGACGAGCGGTGAGTGCATCACGGGATTGCGCTACGGCTACTCGGCCGCGGGGAAGACCCAGGTGGTGCGGGTGCCCCAGTTCTCCAACCTCACCGTCAATGCCGGGGCGAGCGTGGTGGCGACGCCCTGGGACGGGACTCGCGGAGGCGTGCTCGCGCTCCAGGTGCAGAACGTGCTCACCGTCAACGGGACGCTGGACGCGAACGCGGCCGGCTTCCGGGGCGGCGCGGTGGACAACACCACCTCGAACAACGCGGTCATCTACCGCTCGACGGATGCCACGACGGGTGGCGAGAAGGGCGAGGGCATCGCGGGGAACGGGACGGTCTACGACTCCCTGGGGGGCCGTTACGGCCGTGGCGCGGCGGCCAACGGCGGCGGTGGCGGCAACGCCCACAACACGGGGGGCGGTGGTGGTGCCAACGGCAACAACGGCAACACGTGGACGGGCCAGGGCGTGATGAACGGCACCGTGACGGGTGCGTCGGCCTGGGCGCTGGATCCGGGATACGGCAACAACGGCAATGCGCGGACGAACTCGTCGGGTGGCGGGCGCGCGGGCTACTCCTACTCCGCCAACAACCAGAACGCGCTGACCCTGGCGCCGGGAAACACGGCGTGGGGGGGTGACTACCGCTACGAGCACGGCGGCCTCGGTGGCCGGCCCGTGCCCAATGACCCCACGGGACGCCTGTTCCTCGGCGGTGGCGGCGGCGCGGGAGATGCCAACAACGACTCCGGTGGCGCGGGTGGGCGCGGCGGCGGTCTCGTGTGGGTGGCGGCCTATTCGATGACGGGTACCGGCAAGGTGACGGCCAACGGTGGCAATGGCACCGACACCTTCAACACCCACAACGATGCTCCGGGGGGTGGTGGCGCCGGTGGCACGGTGATGCTGGGGACGATCAACCTCAATGGCGTGAGCGTCGAGGCCACGGGTGGCAGGGGAGGCAATCAGCTCATCACCGGCGCCGAGGCCGAGGGCCCGGGCGGCGGTGGCGGCGGTGGCTACATCGCGACCGCGGGTGGGACGGTGACGCGCAGCGCGGCGGGTGGCCGTGCCGGAACCACCACCTCCTCTTCGCTGACCGAGTTCCCCGTCAACGGCGCGACCGATGGTGCCACGGGCCAGCCCACGGCGGGAATGACGGCCATTCCCATGTGCTACCCGACGGACCTGTCCATCACCATGACGGATGGCGCGACGACCGAGGTGCCGGGCACGTCGGTGACGTACACCATCACCGTCACCAACAATGGTCCGCTGGGGGCGGGCTTCATCGCGCTGACGGACAACTTCCCGGCGACGCTGACGGGCATGTCCTGGACGTGCGCGCCCGCCGCGTCGTGCTCGGCGGCCAGTGGCACGGGCAACATCGGCGTCCTGCTGGACCTGGCGGAAGGGGAGTCGGTCACCGTCACGGCGACGGGCACGGTGAGCCCGGCGGCCACCGGCACACTCGTCAACACGGCCTCGCTGTCGATTCCGGCCAACTACTCGGACCCGAACACCGCCAACAACAGCGCCACGGACACGGACACGCTCAACCCGAGCGCGGACCTGGCGGTGGCGCTCTCCGCGTCGCCCAGTCCCGTCAACGAGGACGCGACGCTCGACTACACGTTCACTGTCTCCAACGCGGGGCCGAGCACGGCCAGGACCGTGACGGCGGCGATGAACCTGCCCGCGGGCGTCACCTTCGTCAGCGCCAGTGGCACCGGCTGGACGTGCGGCCAGTCGGGCGGCGTGGTGACGTGCACCCGGCCCACGCTCGATCCCACCGGCGCGACGCCCTCCTCCATTGCCGTGAGGGTGACGGCGCCAGGCGCGGGCGGGACGATCTCCGCGACGGCCTCGGTGAGCGCGTCGACGGGAGACCCCTCGACCGCCAACAACGCCACCTCGCTGAGCACCACCGTGAACGCGGTGAACGACGCGCCGGTGAACACGGTGCCGGCGGCGCAGGCGATGCTCGAGGACACGGTGAAGGTGTTCTCGACGGCCGGGGGAAATGCCCTCTCGGTGGCGGACGTGGACGCGGGCGCGGCGAGCATCGAGGTGACGCTGACGGCCGCCAATGGCGTGGTGACGCTCAGCCGGACCACGGGCCTGACGTTCTCGGTGGGCACGGGCACGGCCAACGGCACGATGACGTTCCGGGGCACGGTGGCCAACGTGAACGCGGCGTTGGACGGACTGAGCTTCGCGTCCGTGGCCAACTTCAACGGCGCGGCGAGCCTGACCATGACCAGCAATGATCTGGGCAACACGGGCGGCGGTGCGCTGAGCGACACGGATACGGTGGCCATCACCGTGACGCCGGTGAATGACCCGCCGACGGCCGCCAACGACAGCCTGACGGTGGCGGAGGACAGCGCGGCCACGGTGGTGAACGTGCTGGCCAATGATTCCATCGCGCCGGACAC
>NZ_JPMI01000072.1 GCF_000733295.1 Archangium violaceum Cb vi76
CACGCCGGACTCCGGCTTCCTGGGCACCACGAGCTTCACGTACACGGTGTCGGACGGCAACGGCGGCACGGCCACGGGCACCGTCACGGTGACGGTGATCGACACCAACAACCCGCCCACCGCGGCCAACGACAGCCTCACGGTGGCGGAGGACAGCGGCTACACCTCCATCGAGGTCCTGTTCAATGACTCGAGCGATCCGGACACGGGCGAGACGCTGACGGTGACGGCGGTGTCCACTCCGGCGAACGGCTCGGTGCTGTTCACGGCGGAGCGGGTCCGGTTCAAGCCGGATCCGGATTTCACCGGCACCACGAGCTTCACGTACACGGTGTCGGATGGCCGGGGCGGTACGGCCACGGCGACGGTGGATGTCACGGTGACGGCGGTGAACGACGCGCCCGTGAACCTGGTCGCCGGTCCGCAGACGACGTCCGAGGACACGGCGCTGGTCTTCTCCTCGCTGAGGGCCATGGCGGTGTCGGATGTGGATGCGGTGACGGGCGAGCTGCGCGTCACCCTCGAGGCCACGGCGGGCACTCTCACGCTCAGTGGCACCACGGGCCTGACGTTCCTTTCCGGGGACGGGACGGCGGACACGGAGATGTCGTTCTCGGGCACGCTCGCGGACATCAACGCGGCCCTGGTGGATCTCACCTTCACGCCGGACGCGGGCTTCTCGGGTTCGGGCTCCATCACGCTGACGTCCAATGACCAGGGCAACGCGGGCGCTGGTGGTCCGCTGGAAGATACCGACACGGTCAGCATCACCATCGGGGCCGTCAACGACGCGCCGGTGGTGGGCGCGCCGGGACCGCAGACGTTGCCGGAGGATGGCTCCCTCGTGTTCTCCGCGGCTGGAGGCAATGCCTTCTCGGTGTCCGATGAGGACGTGGGCGCCGGGTCGCTGCGTGTGACGCTCTCGGTGTCCCATGGCACGCTCTGGTTGGCGAGCCCCAGCGGGCTGAGCTTCTCGACGGGTGACGGCTCGGACGACGCGGCGGTGACCTTCACCGGTGCGCTCGACGACGTGCGGCGCGCGCTGGAGGGTCTGCGCTTCCAGCCCACGGCCTCGTACAACGGTGCGGCCAGCCTCGTGCTCACCGTGGATGACCAGGGGAACACCGGCAGTGGCGGGGCGAAGTCTGCCAGTGCCACGGTGGACCTCACCGTGACGCCGGTGAACGACCTGCCCACGGCGAACGGTGACGACCTGGTGGTGGATGAGGACAGCGGGGCCACCGTGGTGGACGTGCTGGCCAATGACTCGAGCGCGCCGGACGTGGGCGAGACGCTCACCGTCATCTCCGTCACTTCGCCGGCTCATGGCACGGTGACGTTGACGGGTGGAGTGGTGAGCTACCAGCCGAACGCGAACTACAACGGCTCGGACTCGTTCACGTACACGGTGTCGGATGGCAATGGCGGCACGGCCACGGCCACCGTCACGGTGTCCGTCAACCCGGTCAACGACGCGCCGACGGGGAACGCGGACGTGTTCACGGTGAATGCCGGGCGCGGGACCCTCGTGCTGCCCGTGCTCGCCAATGACTCGAGCGCTCCGGACAGCGGCGAGACGCTCACCGTCACCGCCGTGTCCTCGCCGGCCAGTGGAGGCACGGTGGCGATCTCCTCGGATGGCTCGGCGGTGGAGTTCACGCCGGCCGATGGCTTCGTGGGCACCGTGACCTTCACGTACACGGTGTCGGACGGCATGGGGGGCTCGACCACGGTGGACGTGACCGTGACCGTGCTGCCTCCGGATGCGGATGGCGATGGTCTGACCGACGCGGAGGAGCTCGTGCTGGGCACGGATCCGAACAACCCGGATACGGACGGTGACGGCCTGACGGACGGCATCGAGGCGAAGACGGCGGGCACCGATCCGCTCGACGACGACTCGGATGATGACGGTCTGCTCGACGGCAACGAGGATGCCGATCATGACGGCATCGTGGACGCTGGCGAGACGAATCCGCTCGAGGCCGACACGGATGGTGACGGGCTCTCGGATGGTCTCGAGCTGGGTCTGACGGAGGCGCAGGGTGATGACACGGATCCCTCGCGCTTCACTCCGGACCAGGATCCGAGCACCACCACGGATCCGCTCGACAAGGACACGGACGGTGGAGGTGTGTTCGACGGCATCGAGGATCGCAACCACAACGGCCGTGTCGATGAGCGCGAGCTGGACCCGCGCAACCCCGCGGATGACTCGGATGCGGATGGTGACGGCGTGGACAACGAGAGGGAGCTGGAGCTCGGGCTCGATCCGTTCGACAGCGACAGTGACGACGACGGCGTGCCGGACGGGCTCGATGGTCTCACCGACACCGACCAGGACGGTCTCGTGGACGCGCTCGACGCGGACAGCGACAACGACGGTCTGCTCGATGGGACCGAGCGGGGCGTGACGCTCGCCACGGTGCCGGCGGGGACCAACACCTCCTCGCCCAATTTCCGCGCGGACGACGACCCGTCCACCACCACCGACCCGCGCAAGGCGGACACGGATGGTGACGGCCTCGACGATGGCACCGAGGACGCCGACCACGATGGCCGTGTCGACGCGGCCGAGACGGATCCGAACAAGGCGGATACGGATGGTGACGCGCTCTCCGATGGTGTCGAGGTGAAGGGCCAGAACCCCACCAACCCGCTCGAGGCGGACACGGATGGCGACGGGCTCACCGACGGTGCCGAGGACCGTGACCACAACGGTGCCTTCAACCCGGAGGGCAACGAGACCAACCCGAACGACGCCGACACCGACAAGGGTGGGGCGAGTGACGGTATCGAGGCGCAGGGTGGCAGCAACCCGCTGGACGGCACGGATGACTACATTCTCGCGGGCCACGGTTGCGGCGCCTCGGGCAATGGTCTGGGCGTGCCGCTGGCGATGATGCTGCTCGGTCTGCCGCTGCTGAGGCGCCGCCGGGAGGCCGCTCGCGCGCACGTGAGCGCCGCGGCCGGAATGCTGGTGCTGCTGGCCGTCCTCGCGGCGGCTCCGGCGGCGGCCCAGCGGTTCCCGGGCACGTCCCAGTCCATCGACGTGCAGCAGTACAAGCCGGGCCCTGGTGCGAAGGACGTGCTGGGTGTCTCCAGCGCGCGAGTGGAGCGCCACCTGGGGTGGAACCTGGGGCTGTCGCTGAACTACGCGAAGGATCCGCTCGGCTTCTATGACCCGCGCTCGGACGACTTCGTCTACCAGTTGGTGGAGAACCAGTTCACGGCGGACCTGATGGGCTCCATCTCCCTGTTCGATCGCTTCGAGCTGGGCGTGGCGCTCCCCGTGACGCTCCAGAGCTCGGAGAAGGACCCGGTGGTCGCGCCGCTCTTCTCCGGGGGCGTGACGGGAACGGGTGTGGGCGACCTGCGCCTGGTTCCCAAGGTGCGCCTGCTGTCCACGGACGGGGGGCTGCACCTGGGCCTGTTGGTCCCGGTCATCCTTCCCACCGCGGGAGGCACGGAGTTTCGCGGCGGCAGCGGGGTGGCCGTGCAGCCGAAGCTGCTCGGCGAGTGGGACAACGGCAAGGTGCGCGTGCTGGCCAACGTGGGCCTCAACCTCCGGCGCGAGGAGACCGTCTACAACCTCGACCTGGGCAACGAGCTCGTCTACGGGCTCGGCGCCGAGGTGCCGTTCTCCCTGGGCAAGCACCGGCTGTCCGCCGAGGCCACGCTGGTGGGCGCGTTGGGGCTGCGGGAGACCGAGGTCGAGGAGCGGCCGCTGGAGGTGCTCGCCGCGCTGAAGTACCGCGTGACGGACACGCTCGCGGCCCACGTGGGTGGTGGCCCCGGTCTCACCCACGGATATGGCACGCCGACCTACCGCGTCTTCGCGGGGATCATGTGGACGGCCGGAGCGCGTGCGCAGCCGCGTCCCGAGCCGGTGCCCGAGCCGGTTTCCACGGTTCGTTCCGAGCCGGCTCCCGTGAAGGCCGCTCCGGCGCCGGTCTGCGCGCTGGGCCCGGAGGACAAGGACGGCTTCCAGGATGAGGACGGCTGCGCGGACCCGGACAACGACCAGGACGGTTTCGCGGACACGGCGGACCGCTGCCCGAACGAGCCGGAGACGAAGAACGGCTTCGAGGATGGGGACGGTTGCCCGGACACGCTGCCTCCGCCGCCTCCGGTGGACACGGACGGGGACGGCCTGATGGATCCGGAGGACCGCTGCCCTCAGGCCGCCGAGGACAAGGACGGCTTCGAGGACGGGGACGGCTGCCCGGATCCGGACAACGACAAGGACGGCATCGCGGACGCGGCCGACAAGTGCCCGCTCGAGCCCGAGGTCATCAACGGGGTGAAGGACGAGGATGGTTGCCCGGACAAGGGCAAGGTGAAGGTACTCGTCGAGGGCGACAAGATCGTCATCCTGGACAAGGTCTACTTCGCCACCAGCAAGGACATCATCCTGTCGAAGTCCTTCCCGCTGCTGAAGCAGGTGGCGGCGGTGCTGCGCGCCAACCCGCAGATCGAGCTGGTGCGCGTGGAGGGTCACACGGACAACCAGGGCTCGGACGTGAAGAACCTGGACCTGTCCCGCCGCCGCGCGGCCAACGTGCGCAAGCGCCTCATCGAGCAGGAGGGGATCTCTCCGGACCGGCTGGACTCGGTGGGCTTCGGCGAGGCGAAGCCGGTGGACACCAACGCCACGGCGAAGGGCCGGGAGAACAACCGCCGGGTGGAGTTCACCATCCTCGAGATGAAGGGCATCGAGGTGGAGCGCGAGGCTCCTTGAGTCCAGGAGAAGGTCCAGTGATGAGACCTCATCGCGCGAGTCAAGAGGCGTGATGCACCCACCGCGCCACACTGAAGCGCGGTGGGGCTTCCGCGTAAGTGCCTGTGACGACTTGGTACTGCGACGTAGCGCTACATGTTCGTAGCTGAGAACTTGCCAAAGAGCGCGACTTGCTGAAGATGTCGGTTGCAGGGGCGCGCGCGGGCACGTGCGACCTGCGCCGAAAGAAGGAACCACATGGACCAGTTCGACCAGAACAAGCAGGCCGCAAAGATTCGTGTCGTCGGCGTGGGTGGCGCCGGCTGTAACGCCGTCAACACGATGATCATGGCGAAGCTTGAGCGGGTCGACTTCATTGCCGCGAATACCGATGTGCAGGCGCTCGCGGCGAACAAGGCGCCGGTCCGGCTGCAGATCGGTCAGACCCTGACCAAGGGCCTGGGCGCTGGCGCCAACCCGGAGATGGGCCGCGAGGCCGCGCTCGAGTCGCGCGACCAGATCGCCGCCATGCTCGAGGGCGCGGACATGGTGTTCGTCACCGCCGGCATGGGCGGTGGTACCGGCACGGGCGCCGCGCCCATCATCGCGGACATCGCCAAGAGCCTGGGCTGCCTCACGGTGGGCGTGGTCACCAAGCCGTTCCTCTTCGAGGGCAACAAGCGCCGCAAGCAGGCGGAGCAGGGCCTGGTGGAGCTCAAGGCCGCGGTGGACACCCTCATCACCATCCCCAACCAGCGCCTGCTCACGCTCAGCAACGCGCCCATGCCGCTGCTGGAGACCTTCAAGCGCGCCGACGAGGTGCTCCTCAACGCCGTCCAGGGCATCTCGGACCTCATCCAGTACCACGGCTACATCAACGTGGACTTCGCCGACGTGAAGACCATCATGAGCGACAAGGGCCTGGCGCTCATGGGCACCGGTAACTCCTCCGGCGACAAGCGCGCGCTCAACGCCATGCAGCAGGCCATCTCCAGCCCGCTGCTCGAGGACATCTCCATCGACGGCGCCACCGGCCTGCTCATCAACATCACCGGCGGCCGCGACATGACCCTCCAGGAGGTCAACGAGGCCCTCACGCTGGTGCACGACGCGGCGGACCCGGACGCGGAGATCATCTTCGGCTCGCTCATCGACGACAACATCAGCGACGAGGTGAAGATCACCATCATCGCCACGGGCTTCGTGTCGCGCGATGCGAAGGTGCGTCAGCCGGCTCAGGTGGTGCAGGTGCCCCTTGTTACCCGGCCCTCGCCCGTGTCGCTGAACGTGGCGCGCGAGGAGGTGGCCAGCCTGGTGCCCGCCAAGGCTGGTTCCCGCTCCCTGCCCGCCGTGGACAGCCGCACGCTCTCCAACCGCACCGCGGTGGTGAAGGACGCGGCGCTGCCGCTGGACGAGGATCAGTTCGACATCCCCACGTTCCTGCGCCGCCAGGGCCAGACGGAGATGCCGTAGAGGTGGGCTAGCGCCCCGGGAGGCGGGCCACGCTCGCCGCCCGGTGGTTGCGCCCGGAGAGCGCGTCGCTGCGAGACAGCAGCGTGTCCACCTCGCGGTAGAGCTCGTCGATACGCTCGGGCAGCCGCGGGGCGGGAACCAGTCCGTCGCCGGACAGTTGCTCCAGCAGGGAGCTGGCCCGCTGTAGCAGCTGATGGGCCCGGAGCAGCGCCCGTCCCGCCCGGGTGCCCTGGGGCGAGAAGAGCGTGCCGCCCTGGTAGAGGGTCTCGACGGCCGTTCTGTTGGTGCGAAGGCGCTCGGTGACTCGCGCCCGGTACATCTCCAGCCGCCGCTCGTGGCGAGCGCCCTGGAGATCCACCACTGTTCCTGTCGTGGAGGGCTTCACGGGCAAGGACGCTACGCCATTTACCTACATGCCCGCAACTTCCCGGCTGGCGGCGCGTTGTCTCCTTGTCACGTCGCGGGGCGAGGTTTAGGTTCGCGCGCCTCTAGTGGAGGGGATGCGGGCCATGTTCAAGAAGCTGCTCATCGCGAACCGGGGTGAGATCTCCCGTCGGATCAACGCCGTGGCGAAGGGGATGGGGATTGCCACCGTGGCCGTGTACTCGGACGCGGACGCGGACCTGCCGTTCGTCCGCGAGGCGGACGAGGCGGTGCGCCTGGGGCCCGCTCCCGCCAAGGACAGCTACCTGAACATCGCGGCCATCCTGGAAGCGGCGAAGTCCACGGGCGCCGACGCGGTGCACCCGGGCTATGGCTTCGTGTCGGAGAACGCCGAGTTCGCCACCGCGTGCAAGGCCGCCGGCATCACCTTCGTGGGTCCGCCGCCCGAGGCCATGCTGCGGATGAAGGACAAGAGCCAGGCGCGCAAGCTGGTGGCCGCCGCGGGTGTGCCCGTGGTGCCCGGCACCGAGGACGTGCTCCCGGACGTGCCGTCCGCGCTGGCCGCCGCCGAGAGCATCGGCTACCCGGTGCTCTGCAAGGCCGCCGGTGGTGGGGGGGGCATCGGCATGGCCGCGGCCAACAACCCGGCCGAGCTGGAGAAGGTCTTCCGTCAGTGCACGGACCGCGCGAAGGCCGCCTTCGGCCGCGAGGGCGTCTACATCGAGCGCTACTTCCCGGCGCCGCGTCACATCGAGGTGCAGATTCTCGGTGACCACCACGGGAATCTCATCCACTGCCTGGAGCGCGAGTGCTCCATCCAGCGCCGCCACCAGAAGGTGGTGGAGGAGGCTCCCTCGCCGCTGTTCGCGGACGGGCGCAACGCGGAGCTGTCCCAGAAGCTCTTCACGGCGGCCATCGCCGCGGCCAAGGCCTTCGGCTACGCCAACGCGGGCACGGTGGAGTTCCTCTACTCGGACGGCGGCATCTACTTCATCGAGATGAACGCCCGGCTCCAGGTGGAGCACCCGGTGACGGAGCTGACCACGGGGTTGGATCTCATCGCCTGGCAGCTGCGCATCGCCGCGGGCGAGAAGCTCACCGTGAAGCAGGAGGACGTGAAGCGGCGCGGGGCGGCGCTCGAGTTCCGCATCTACGCGGAGGACCCCGTGAAGTTCTTCCCCTCGCCGGGCCCGCTCAAGGTGTACCAGGCGCCCACGGGCGAGGGCGTGCGCCTGGACTCGGGCTACGCCGAGGGCAACACCGTTACGCCGAACTACGATCCCATGATCGCCAAGCTCATCGTCTCGGGCGCCACGCGCGCCGAGGCCATCGAGCGCTCCATCGCGGCGCTGCGGAACTTCCGCGTCGAGGGCATCAAGACGAACATCCCCCTGCACCTGCGCATCCTGCAGGAGCCGGTCTTCCGCGCGGGAGACCTGAACACGCGCTTCCTGGAGCACCACGCGAAGCCGTAGGCGGACGGGCCGCTCATCTCGCGGCACGCAGATCACACGCAGCACCTTGCGGAGGACACAGCGATGGCGGACGTGGCGGCGCACATCACCGGGACGGTGTGGAAGATCGAGGTGAAGGTCGGTCAGAAGGTCTCCGCGGGCGAGACGCTCGTCATCCTCGAGTCCATGAAGATGGAGATGCCCGTGGAGACGACCGAGGACGGCACCGTGAAGGAGATCCGCTGCAAGGAGTCGCAGCCGGTCAACGAGGGCGACGTCCTCGTGGTGCTCGAGTAGCGGGACGCACGCGGTGCAGCCGTCCGCCCTGCATGTGGAGGACCGGGACGACGGTGTCCGCGTCCTCACGTTGTCCAACCCGGCGCGGCGCAACGCGCTCGATGACAGCCAGGTGGCCCGCCTGGACGAGGCGCTGGCCTCGGCTCCCGGCAAGGTGCGCGCCGTCCTCATCCAGGGCGAGGGCGGTGCCTTCTGCTCGGGCTATGACCTGAACCTGCTGGCGGCGCCCACGGAGGACCGCCTTCCGGACGATGCGCTGATGGCGTGCCTGGCGAGGCTGGAAGCCCTGCCGCTGCCCAGCGTCGCGCTGGTGCGGGGGCCTGCCTTCGGGGCGGGCTTCGATCTGTCGGCCTCGTGTGACTTCCGGGTGGGCGCGGAGGACGCGCTCTTCAGCATGCCTCCGGCCCGGCTGGGCATCGTCTACTCGCCGGACGGACTGATGCGCGCGGCCCGGCTGGTGGGCGTGGCGCGTGCCAAGAACCTCTTCCTCACCGGCCGCCGGCTGGACGCGAAGGACGCGCTGGCCTGGGGCCTGTTGGACGAGTGCCTCCCGGCGGCCGAGGCCGAGGTCCGGGCGCTGGAGCTGTGCCGGACGCTCGCCGGCCAGGCACCGCTGGCGGTGTCGGGGATGAAGGAGACGTTCCGTCTGCTCACGCGGGCGGCCCTGTCCGACGAGGAGCGGGCGCACCTGCGGGAGGTGCGGGCCCGCGCCTTCGCCAGCGAGGATGCCCGGGAGGGCAAGGCGGCGTTCCTGGAGAAACGCACGCCCCGGTTCCGCGGCCAGTGAGGCGGGCCCGCCCGCCGGGGCTCAGGTGTCGCCGAAGAGCTCGCCCATGCGCAGCTGGAGCGCGGAGGCGATCTTGTAGAGCGACGAGATGGAGGCCGAGGACTCGGCGCGCTCGATCTGCGAGAGCAGCGACACGGACAGGCCGGTGCGGCGCGCGAGCTGCTTGAGCGTGAGGTCCTGCGTCTTGCGCGCGTCGCGGATGGTGCGACCGATGGCGCGGTGCAGGTCCGCCTCGGGATCCTGCGACAGGCCCTTCTTGGCCAGCGCGTTGCGCACGGCGCCGAGGAACTGGTCCGGCTCCATGGGCTTCTTCACGTAGTCGCTGGCCTGGTTCTTCAGCGAGGCCACGGCCGTGTCCACCGTCGGGTAGGCGGTGGCCACGATGACGGCGACGTCCGTGTCGTGCTTGCGGATGTGCTCCAGCACCTCGGTGCCGGACATCACCGGCATCATCATGTCCAGGATGACGAGGTGGAAGTCGGCGCTGCGGAGGATCTCCACCGTCTTCGTGGGGTCCGTCGTGGTGACGACGTCATAGCCCTCGCGCATCAGGACGAGCTTGAGGTAGTCGCAGTTGTCCTGCTCATCATCGACCACCAGGATACGAATCTGCACGAACCTTCTCCTCGTGTGAGGGGGGAAGCCCGCAGGCCGGGACTCCGCACACGCCGCGGGGGCGCGGTGTACGCGGGAGCCGTCGGCCTACTTGCCGCCTCCCGGTTGTTTCTGACTCTTGTCGTAGTCAGCGACGAGCTTCCTGACGTTGGGAGCCATCTCGTGATTGGGCGCGAGCCGTAGGAACTCGCGGTAGTACTGAGCGCCTTCGTCCGGGCGGTTGCGCCGGGCCATCACCGTCCCGAGCGCGAGGTAGCACTGGGCATAGGTGGGATCGACACTGACGCACTTGCGGAGGACGGACTCGGCCTCGGGCAGCTGGGCCTTGCGCAACAGCATGTAGCCGTCGTCGAAGAGCTGCTTGGCCTGCTGCTCCGTGCTGGGGCCCTGAGGGGTGGGGCGCGGCGTCGGCTTGGTGCCGGCCACGGGCGTCTTGCCGTTGGTGCCGGCCTTGGCGGCCTCGATGGCGGCGTCCACCTTCTCCTTCAGGGCGGCGTGCTCCTCGGCGAAGGCGAGCGTGCCCTCGGCGGCCTCCAGGAAGGGCAGGGCCTCCTGGTGGCGGCCCTCGTCGAACGCCTTCTGGGCCCGGTCGAGGTTCTGCTTGGACTCCTGCTCCGCCTTGGCCTGATTGAGCAGCTCCTGGGCCTCGGTGGGGCGCTGGCCGTCGGCGTCCTGGATGGACTCGAGCGTCTTCACCGCCGTGTCGAAGTCCCGCGCGTCGATGGAGGCCCGGGCGCTCTTGAGCTGCTCCGTGAAGTCGGGAGCAGCGGGCTCGGTGGGCTCCGGGGCCGGGTTCTGCGGCTGCGGGGTGGCCGGCTGCTTCGGCTCGGGCGTCCGCGTGTCCACGACGGCTGGCGGGGGCGGGGTCACGGGGGTGGACGGCTGCTGGCCGAACACGAACCAGAGTCCACCGCCCACCGCGCCGAGCACCAGCACGCCCACGAGGGCCAGCACGAGCCCCTTCTTCGAGCCCTGGCCGGCGGTGCCCTCGTGCGTGAGTCCCTCGGCGCTCTGGCCGGGGCCGATGAAGCGCAGCTTCACGTGGCCCAGCTCGATGAGGTCACCGTGCGCGAGCGGGGCCTGCGCGTAGCTCTCGCCGTTGACGGCCATGCCGTTGGCCGACTGCATGTCGATGATGCGCCACTCGCCGGTGTCCTCGCGGACGAGCTTCGCGTGCGTGCGCGACAGCGAGCGGTGGTCGATGGTGATGTCGTTGTCGTCGGTGCGGCCGATCCGCATCTCCGTGCGGATGCAGGCGAACTCCTGGCCCTTGAGCTCGGCGCTCACCACCAGCAGGTGCGGGGCCTCTTCGGCGTCCACCGCCGCGACCTTGCGCGGCCGGTTCATCTCCACCTGATCCATGCGGATCACCGCGGTGGAGTGGCGGCGCTGCTCGGCCGAGGGAGGCGTGGGAGCGTCGTCCTCTTCCTGCTCCTGCTCTTCTTCCTCCTCTTCCTCGTGGGCCGGGACGTCCAGCTCCGTCTTGGCCCTGCTCTGGGCTTCGTCCAGGGCGGCCTGGAGGGCCGAGGAGGGCATCCGGATGGTGGGCGCACCCACCTGGGAGGGAGGCGGAGCCGGCGGCTGGGCCTGCGCGGCGGCCTCCTTCTGGAGCGCCAGATCGTAGTCGCCGATCTGGATGAGGTCCCCGTCGGCGACCTGGGTCTGCCCCTGGATGCGCTCGCCGTTGATGCGCACCCCGTTATAGCTACCCAGATCTTCCACCAGCACGTGCCCGTTCTGGCGCACCAAGCGTGCGTGGCGGCGAGATACGTTTCGCTCCGTCAGGCGGATCGTATTCCCCTCCTGGCGGCCGATCGTAATTTCGTCGCGCATGAAGGGGACTACGGTCTTTCGCCCCTCGTCGTCTTCGATGATGAGCTTCAGCACGGGTCGGGTCCCCTTACAGCTATAGCAGAATGCCCCCGGATAGCTCAAGGAGGGCATCCGCCCCAAACGACAGGGCTTTTCCCGCAGGAAGGGGCCTCGGTGGGTCGGTTGTCTATCGGACAGATGGCCGCGAGCCCGGATCAGACCTCCCGCATATAAGGAGGCGGAAGAGGGGGGATGAGCGGCCGGGCACCCGAAGGGCTGGCGGGAGGGGAGCAGGGGATTAGAGTCCGCGCCATGCGGAACAAGCTCGCCCCCCTCCTGTGCGCCGCGGCGGTGGCGCTCCTGTTGGCTCCCCCGGTGATGGCCGAGGACACCGCGGCGGACATCGCCCGCCGGAGCCGGGAGAGGGGAGCCCTCAACCTGCTCGGCCTGCGCGCGGAGTTGAAGCTCAGCACGGTGTTGAAGGACGGCCGGCGCAAGGAGCAGGTGCTCACGTCCACGGCGAAGCGGGTGGGAGGGCGGCTGCATTCGCTCGCGCGCTTCTCGCAGCCGGCGGGGGTGGCGGGCGTGGCGGTGCTCACCGTGGAGGGCGCCCCGGGCGAGCCGGCGGACATCTCCCTGTACCTGCCCAAGCTGAAGCGGGTGCGCAAGGTGGCGAAGGGACAGCGGGGCCAGTCCTTCATGGAGACGGACTTCAACTACGCGGACCTGGGAGGCTCGGGCGGCGAGCGCGACGAGTCGCTGCGGCTGGTGGGCGAGACGAAGGTGTTGGATCGGCTCGCCCATGTGCTGCGCGGGAAGGCCGGGCCGGACTCTCCCTACGGTGAGGTGACGCTCTACGTGGACAAGGAGACGGATGTGCCGGTGAAGGCCGAGTACTCGGACCGCGAGGGCAAGCCGCTCAAGGTGTACCGCGCCGTGCAGCTCAAGAAGTTCAAGGACCGGTTCGTCGCCGCGGAGGCGGTGATGGAGAACCTCCAGACGGGCTCGCGCACGACGCTCGAGGTGCTGAAGCTGGAAGAGGTGCAGCTCGGCGACGAGGCCTTCACCGAGCGGGCCCTGGAGCGAGGGTGAGACACGGGTTGCCCACACTGCTGGCCCTGGTACCCGCGCTCGCGCTGGCGGCCCCACAGGAGGTCGAGCCGCTGCAGGAGTTCTCCTCGGATGCACCCGTGGCGCCCACGGTGACGGTGCGGGGGGATGTGCGGCTGATGGGAGGCGTGGACACCGGCTTCGAGCCGGCCCGCGAGGATGGTCTCGGCGAGCACGTGGTGGACGGGTGGGGGAGGGCGTCGCTCGCCACGGACGTGAAGCTGGGTCCTTCGTTGCGGCTGGTGGTGGAGGGGCGGGCCTTGTGGCGCGGTGGGGCCCAGAAGGGTTTCGAGCGCGCGAAATCCTCCATCGAGCCCTTCGTGGGCGAGGCCTTCCTCGACGTGTACACCCCGTGGGTGGACGTGCGGGTGGGGCAGCAGACGCTGGCCTTCGGGGCGAACCCCTTCTTCGCGCCCACGGACGTGCTCAACCCGCGTGATCTGCGCCAGAGCTTCGTGCAGCTCGAGCCGGAGGATTTGAAGTTGCCCGTCTTCGCCGCGCGGGCGCTCGCCTCGGTGGGGCCGCTGTCCGTTACCGCCGTGTGGGCGCCCTTCTTCTTCGCGGACCGCTACGACGTGTTCGGCCAGGATATGGCGCTGCTGCAGCCGCAGTTGGGTGTGCCGGTGCCCGTCTCCGTGGACCCGTCGGTGGAGGACGGACTGCAGCCGCACCTGTTGGAGACGCAGCGGCCGGGTTTGCCCGGTGATGTGGGCCTGCGCGTCACGGGCGACGTGGGCCGGGTGAAGCTGGGCGGCTCGTGGGTGTGGGCCAACGAGAAGCAGCCCCAGGTGACGTTCGACCCGGAACTGGAGACGCTGCTGCGCGCCCGGGAGCGCGGAGAGCCGGTGGACGCGGCCCTGCTGCTCTCCTTGCAGGACCGGCTGAGCGCGGGCGAGTCGCTCGTCACCGGCCGGTATGCGCGCCAGCATGTGGTGGCCGCCGAGGCGAGCACGTTGGTGGGGTCCGCGCAGCTCGATGTGGACGTGGGCTTCAGCCCCTCGCGGACGTTCTACAGCGACCGGCTGCGCCCGTTGCGCAAGGCCGCGGTGTCGTGGGTGGTGGGGGTGTCACAGGCGGAGGCGTCGGAGCTCGTCTACTCCGTCACCTATACCGGGCTCGCGGTGCCGGACGTGGGCGCGCAGGAGGTGCTCTTCCTGCTGGAGCCGGGCACGGCGCGCGGACGGGAGCGCACGGCCTTCTTCCACCTGCTGGTGGCCGACGTCGGCTATTCGCTGCTGGAGGGACGGCTGCAGGTGGGGATGCGTGGGGCCTTCGAGCCCATCCAGCGCTCCTTCCTCGTGGCGCCGCGCGTGGGCTGGCGCGTGAGCGAGCACGTGCACGTGGGGCTCGCGGCCGAGGTGTACGGTGGCCCGCCCTTCAGTGCCTTCGGCTACTTCAACCGCAACGACCAGGTGCTCGCCTCGCTACGCCTGTCGCTGTAGTGGACATCACCGTGCACTCCAGACCCGCACGGTGAGCCCCAATCCGGCGGACCACTCGTCCATCCGAGAACCCCCCGCATCCGCGTGTGCATGCGCCGCGGAGAGCCGCAGCCACACCGGCTGATCATTCACGGCGATGAGGAGCCGCTCCAGGACTACCTCCTCGCGCGTCCGGAAGCGCATCCCTCCATCGAGCCCCACCACCCACCCGGCGAGCGCCGTGACGCGTGCCGCCCACCACCCGTTCTCCGTCTCGTAGCCCGCGTCGAGCAGGAGCGTGGTGAAGGGGGACAGCTCATGCACCATGCCCTCGCGCGAGCTGCGCAGCGCATGACTCGCCGCCGGCCCCACGCCGAGCCACACCCGGGCCGTGGTCGCGCGCACCGGGTCCAACAACAGCGCGGCGCGCCCCGTCTCCAGCGTCCAGCCCGGCCCCTCCCAGACGCGCCGCTCGTAGTGCCCCAACCGCATCGCCAGGGTGAGGTCGAACGGGAAGGGGATGCGCACGGGACGCGCGGTGGGCACGAGGATGAATCCTTCCTCCAGGTGGCGGCGCAGGTTGCCCTCGTAGAGCGTGGCCGTCAGTCCCAGGCGTGCGGTGCCACTCCGCACCCGGGTGACGAACAGCCGGTGCGTGTTGAGCCAGGGGGTGCCCTTGCTGCGGCTCTTCCACTCGGTGCGCAACAGGATGCCGGCCTGGAGCTCGGGCGTGACCGCTCCCCCCTGTAGGGCGGGTCCGGCTCCGAGGAGCAGCCCGTTGCCCGGGTCGAAGCAGATGGGAAAGGTCTCCCCGGAGGCACTGGCGAGCAGCAGCGCGAGCGTGAGCGCGAGCATTCCGGCCCGTCCTCAGCGAGCGGCGGCCAGGGGCGCGGAGCGGCGGGCGGGTGCCCACAGCGAGAAGCGCAGGCCCGTGTTCGCGGACCACTCCCAGACGGGACGCTCGTCCAGGAGATCCGTGCGCCACTGACCGCGCCCCTCGAGCACGAGGCTCAAGGGCTGATCGTTGATGGCCAGGAGGATGAGCTCGTAGCCGGCGCGCACCCTCAGCCGCTCCGGGTGGTGTGGCCGCCCCTCCACCCGCATATCCAAGAGGAGCTTCTCCACCTCGGCGCCAAAGGTGACGTGGTGGAAGCCATTCGAGTCGAGCGTGATGTTCCCCTCGGCGGCGGCGCCGGGGATGAGCGCGAAGGTGCTGTTCGTGCGGTCGTACTCCAGCGAGGGGCCGGCCCGCACGCGCACGTACGAAGCCAGGTCCCTCGAGTGCCACAGGTCCAGCGTCAGGTGTCCGGAGATGAGGGTATAGAAGATGTGGTCGAGGCCCCCGCGGCGGAGCATCTCCAGACGCAGCACCTCCAGCCATGCTCCCATGTCGAAGTTGAAGTCCCAGCGGCGCGGCTTGCCGAGGAAGGTGGTCACCCGGATGGGCGGCTTGTCCTGCCGGACGTTGGTGTCGTAGCGGAACAGCGTGGCATCGAGCGACGACTGCTCCCCGAGGATCAACTCGGTGTCCAGCACGGTGAAGCGGCGCATCATCCGCTCCCCGTCGGGGACCTCGGCGATGATGCCGAAGTCCAACCGGCCCCGGCTCAGGGCGCGCGGCTCGCCCGTGCGCCACAGCGGTGCCCATGCGCCTCCCAGCCAGACGCGCCGGTGCAGGTCGAAGTTGAACTGCATCACCCGGCCGCGCTCGTCGCGGTACCAGCCGGGAGGCGCCTCGGCGATGGCGGGCACGAAGGTGTAGCCGTCGGCCAGGAGCTGGCGGAGCTCCCCCTGGGGCAGCTCCTGGCAGGACGACGTACGCTCGAGGGGACGTTCACTCTCCGTCCCATCCGCCTCCAGCTCGTTCTGGGGCACGGCGAGGCAGCGCCGGGTGGAGGTATCGCACTGCAGCCGGTAACGGCCCGAGGGCACCTGGGGCGAGGGCCCGAGCGAGGCACACCAGATGGCTCCTCGATAGAGCAGCGAGGGCAGGGGCGACGGCGCGGGGGCGAACGTCACGGTGCTGGCCGGAGCGGCTGACTCCGAGGGGGCTTCAGGGCCCCCGGCCTGCGAGAGCAGGAGGGCGAGGAGCACGGCCGTCATCATGGGCTGGCCTCCGAGGGGGCCCCGCGGCGTGCGGGGAAGGCGGAGCCGTGGGATTCAAGCCGCATGCCTTCCGCCTGGGGACCGGCCTGGCGGGGAGGTGGGGTGTGCACCCGGGTGTGCAGGCTCCGGCACACTGAGCAGCGGACCACACGATATCAGGCCCGGCGGAGGTCGACCGGGGCGGGAGGGGGGGATATAAGGCCGCGACCCACGTCCGGAGCGTGGGCCCATGCGGACGGAGGCGTCTTTCCCCGTGTCGAGCAACGGAGAGCAGCAGCAGGAGCCGCGGACCTTCACCGAGGCCGTCCTCGGCAAGGGCATCCACCAGGAGTCATGGGCGAAGCGCTGGATGGCCCTGGAGCCGACGCTGCGCGTGGCGTTGGCGACAGCCGCCTTCGCGGCGCTGCTCTTCATCCCCTACCTGGGGGCGGTGGGCCTGTGGGATCCCTGGGAGACGCACTACGGCGAGGTGGGCCGCGAGATGGTCCAGCGCCGTGACTACGTGTTCCCCTACTGGGAGAACGCGTGGTTCTTCTCCAAGCCGCCGCTCACCATGTGGATGCAGGCGTTGGGCATGCAGGTGGTGGGCACGCTGCGCACCGAGGGCGCGCTGGGCCTCTACACCGAGTGGGGCATGCGGATGCCCTTCGCCCTGCTGAGCATCGCCGCGGTGTCGCTGCTGTCCCTGGCCGTGGCGCGGGTGGTGAGCCGGCGCGCGGGCCTGGCCACCGGCTTCGTGCTGGCCACCATGCCGCTCTACTTCCTGCTCACCCGGCAGACGGTGACGGACACGCCCTTCGTCACCACGCTGGTGTGCGCCATGGCGTGCGCGATGATCGGCCAGCTGGACGACGACATCACGAAGCACCGCGCCGCGTGGTGGTACGCCTTCTACGTCTTCGCGGGCCTGTCCACCCTGGCCAAGGGTCTGCTGGGCGTGGGCCTGCCGGCCGTCATCCTCGTGCTCTACGCCCTCTTCGCCGTCATCCCCTATGACGCGGCGAGCCTCAACGCGCACCTGCGCTGGCTGCTGGAGGCCCCCTTCCGCGCCGAGGTGCGCGAGGGCAAGCGCCCCATGCCGGTGCTGTGGGCGCAGATGTACAAGATGAAGCTGGGCACCGGCATCCTCGTGTTCTGCGCGGTGGCCGTGCCCTGGTACCTCGTGCTGTGCCTCTTCGATGGCGTGGACGACGAGAGCAAGCTCTTCTGGTACCGCTTCTTCATCCACGATCACCTCAACCGCCTGAGCGCGGGCGTGCACACCACCACGCCGGGTGGCACCTTCATCTACTTCATCGAGCAGGGCGGCTTCGCCATCTTCCCCTGGGTGGCGCTGGTGCCCGGTGCCTTCGCGCTGGTGTCGCGGTTGCGGCCGCGCTCGCGCGACAAGGCGGACCAGCTGGCCCTCATGGCCACGCTGTGGGTGGCCTTCTCCTTCACCCTGCTGGCCTCCTCGGCCACCAAGTTCCACCACTACGTCTTCCCGGTGCTCCCGGGCATGGCCGTCCTCATCGCCCTCTTCGTGGACCGGCTCTGGGAAGAGGGCATCTCCGCCCATGTGATGAGCCTCGTCTTCGGGCTCATCCTCTTCATCCTCGTGGGCCATGACCTGGCCAACAACCCGAAGAACTTCACCGATCTCTTCGTCTACAACTACGACCGGCCCTACCCCAGCGACCTCGTCAACCGGCCCATCGCCATGTTCGTCTCCCGTCCGCTGTGGATGGGCGACCTGCTGACGCTGGTGCTGCTCGCGGTGGGCTCCTGGCTCGCGGTGGGCGCGTTCTCCGACAAGAACAAGTCCTCGGTGTACGAGCGCGGCGTGGCGCTGTTGTGCCTGGCGCTGGGGCTCGCCTGCCTCCTGCCCATGGCCCTGCGCGGCGCCGTGTCCGCCAGCCCCCTGATGGGTGGGGCCCTGTTCCTCGTGGGCGGCTGGGTGGCCTGGCAGGCGTACCGGGCCGGCGAGGAGTCGCGCACCGGGCTGTGGGTGCTCTCCGGGGCCCTGCTGCTGGTGGGGGCCATGAGCCTCGTGCGCACCGTCCGCCTGTCACCGGAGAGCGACTCGCTCCTCAAGTCCCTGTCCCAGCCCATCAACGTGAAGATGGCCATGGGCTTCGTCTTCGCCGTGGCCGGGGGCCTGGCGGTGGTGGCGGCGCTGCAGCGCGCGCGGGTGATGCTGTACGGCACCTTCTGGGCGCTCGCGGCCGGCTTCGCCCTCTGGTTCAACTGGGGCCACTGGGTGGACCTGTCCCACCACTGGACGCAGCGCGACCTCTTCTGGCGCTACTACGCCCAGCGCAAGCCGGACGAGCCCATCACCGCCTTCCTGATGAACTGGCGCGGCGAGACGTTCTACTCGCGCAACCAGGTGAAGCAGATCCGCGAGGCGCCCAAGCTCAAGCCCTTCGTGGACCAGCCCGGCCGCGAGTGGGCCCTGGTGGAGCACAACCGGCTCCCCATGCTCAAGCAGGCCGCGGGCGCCGACAAGACCGTCACCGTCATCGACCGCGACATCAACAACAAGTTCATCCTGGTGAGCATCGATTGAGCGGCATCTCCGTCCAGGGACTGGCCAAGCGTTTCGGTGCGCGCACCGCGGTGGAGGGGCTGGACTTCGACGTCCGCCCCGGCGAGGTATTCGGTCTGCTCGGGCCCAACGGCGCCGGGAAGACGACCACGGTGCGCATGCTCACCGGCCTGCTCCAGCCCTCGGCGGGGGAGGCTCGCGTCTGGGGGCACTCGGTGCGCACGGACGGCGAGGCGCTGCGGCGCGTGGTGGGCCTGCTCACCGAGCAGCCCGGGCTCTATGAGCGGCTGAGCGCCCGCGACAACCTGCGCTTCTTCATGAAGCTGCACGAGCTGGACGAGCGCCAGGTGTGGCCTCGGGCCCGGTCGTACCTGGAGCGCTTCGGGCTGGCGGGCCGCGAGAACGACCCTTGCGGCGGCTTCTCCAAGGGCATGCGGCAGAAGCTGGCCATCGTGCGCACGCTGGTGCACGACCCCAAGGTCATCTTCCTGGACGAGCCCACGAGCGGCCTGGATCCCGAGTCGGCGCGCACGGTGCGCGACGCGGTGGCGGAGCTGGCGGCGGAGGGGCGCACCATCGTCCTGTGCTCGCACAACCTGGCCGAGGTGGAGCGGTTGTGCACGCGGGTGGCGGTGGTGAAGGGGCGGTTGCTGGCCATGGCGCCGGTGAACGAGCTGCGGCGCACGGGCAGCGCGCTGGAGGTGAAGGTGGAGGGCGAAGCCGAGCGCTACGTCCAGGCCCTGTCCGCGCTGCCCTTCGCGCCCAACGTGCTCGCCGAGGGTGCCCGGCTGCGGGTGATGCTGGCGGACGAGGCGCAGGCCCCGGACGTGGTGGCGTGCCTGGTGGGGGCGGGAGCCCGCGTGCGCAGCGCGGTGCCGGCCCAGCGTCCACTCGAGGAGGTCTACCTGGAGCTCATCCGCGAGGGGAGGGTGTGAGCATGGCGTTCCGTTCCCGGCGCGCGCTGGCCGTCTTCTGGAAGGACTTCCTGGATCTGCGCAGGAACCCGGTGCTGCTGCTGGGCATGGCGGCGCTGCCCCTGGTGCTGGTGGTGGTGCCCATCATCGTCGTCTGGACGTACGTGCGGGATCCGAACGACAGCAACCTCCGGGTGATCGCCCTCTACTACGACCCGACCCTGCCCCTGAACGCCAACGCCGGGCGCTTCCTGGTGGAGCGCACGCTGCTGGACTGGTTCGGCATGTTCCTGGTGATGCCGGTGTTCGTCCCCATCCTCATCTCCTCGCAGAGCGTGGCGGGGGAGAAGGAGCGGCGCACCCTGGAGCCGCTGCTGGCCTCGCCGGTGACGGCGATGGAGCTGGTGGCGGGCAAGAGCCTGGCCTCGCTGGTGCCGGCGCTGATCATCACCTGGATGGCCTTCGTGCTGCTGTGCGTCGGAGTGGACGTGGTGGCGTGGCCGCTGGGCCAGGGGCCGATGCTGCCCAACACGCTGTGGCTCTTCGGCATCCTCGTGCTGGCGCCGCTCTTCGCCTTCTTCGGCAACGGGGTGGCGGTGCTCATCTCCGCGCGCGTCGCCGAGGCCCGCACCGCGCAACAGATCGCCGCGCTCATCGTGCTCCCGCTCGTGGGGCTGGTGGCCGGCCAGGTGGCGGGCTTCCTGCACGCCGGGCCGGTGTACTACGCGGTGCAGGGCGGGGTGGTGCTGCTGCTGGACGTGGCCCTGCTGTGGGCGAGTGTCCGCCTGCTGGACCGGGAGCGGTTGATCAGCCGCTGGGGGTAGCCGGGCGGACAAGGGAATGCCGGGTTGACTGGCCAAGGGTGCGGAACCTCTGGCATGTTCCCAGGACAAGCCGGGGGTAGGGCGATCAGCGGGCATGCAATAGGCCCGGTCGCTATGCGTTGGAAGGGTAGGCGGCGTGGCTCCCGGTAGTCGACGCGGTCTCTGGAGGCGACGAAAGCACGATGGGATTCTTCGGTACGATCAAGGACGAGGCGAAGCGTAACTTCATCGCGCGCGCTGACGAGGCGAAGGGCGAGATTGTCTACAAGTATCCGGAGAAGAACATCCGGATGCTCACCCAGCTCACCGTCGATGCGGACGAGATCGCACTCTTCGTCAAGGACGGGAAGGTGGAGGGCAAGCTGGGGCCGGGGCGGCACCAGTTGGACACCAGCAACATCCCGTTCCTGTCGCGGCTGGTGGAGGGGTTCACCGGCGGCAACATGTTCATGGCCGAGGTCTTCTTCGTCTCCACGCGCGAGTTCACGGGCGTGAAGTTCGGCGGCCCCATCGGTGACGTGCGCGATCCGGAGACGGGGCTGGGCATTGGCACCATGGTGTACGGCGACTTTTCCGTCCGGGTGACGGAGCCGGAGAAGCTCGTGGTGGGCCTGGTGGGCATGGGCCGCACCAGCAACGCGGACTTCCTGGGCTGGTTCAAGAACCAGGTGCTCAAGGTGACGCGTGACCGTATCGCCGAGCTGCTGGTGAAGAAGCGCTGGCCGCTGCTGGACGTGACGAGCGGCGCGTACACCGAGGAGATCGAGAACGAGGTGATCGCCGGCCTGAAGCCGCACGTGGACACCTACGGCATGACCGTGGTGCGGATGGGCAACTTCCACGTCAGCATCAAGGAGGAGGACGAGGCGACGCTGAAGAAGCTGTCGAAGGACGTGGCGTACTCGCGTCTGGCGGGCGGCTTCCAGCAGTACGCGCAGGGCCAGGCGATGCTGGGCGCGGCCGAGG
Organism: Archangium violaceum Cb vi76; assembly: GCF_000733295.1. Taxonomy (GTDB): domain Bacteria; phylum Myxococcota; class Myxococcia; order Myxococcales; family Myxococcaceae; genus Archangium; species Archangium violaceum. The sequence goes on from NZ_JPMI01000072.1 coordinate 21,411, forward strand.
GCATGGCCAAGGGCGGCGACGGCAGCGGCGCCGGGGCCGGGCTGCAGGGCATGGGGATGGGCATGGGCTTCGGCATGGCCCAGATGTTCACGAACCAGCAGCAGCAGAATCAGCAGCAGCAGCACCAGCAGCAGCAGCAGCCGCCTCCCGCGGCGGCGGCGCCGGCGGACACGCGTACCCCGGCGCAGCGGCTGAAGGAGCTGAAGGAGTTGAAGGACGCGGGCGTGCTGTCGGACGACGAGTACAACGCCAAGCGCGCGGAGCTGATGAAGCTGCTGTAGCCCCGGCTGTCGGTGCCCCACTTGCCCCAAAATCCCCTCTCCCCCCGGGAGAGGGACGGGGTGAGGGTGCCGGAAACCCCGAGTTGTCCCCCGAGGCCTCCGTCCGTGATTCCGGGCGGAGGCCTTCGTGTTCCTACCGCCGGGACTTGTGCCCGTGCCCCGTACGGAAGCCGTCCTTCTTCCTGGGGGCCGAGGCCTTGCTCTTCTTCGAGGCGCGGGCCTGGCGGGACTCGGGCTTGCGGACCTTCGAGGCCTTCGACTTCGCCGGGCGAGTGGCCGCCGGAGTGGGCTGGGGGGCGGAGACGGGGGTGGGCGTCACGGGCGTGGCCGGAGGGGGCTCGGCGGCGGGGGCCTGCTCGGGGGGCGCCGGGGTGTTCTCGGGAGAGGCCGGGGCCGTGGGCTCAGGGGCCGCGGGCGTGGCCGAGCCCTCATCGCGGGCATCCAGCTTGATGGGGACGCCCAGGGTGGTGCCCAGCCGCAGCAGCAGCACGTCCGGGGAAATACTCTTCTCGCCCATGCTCTCGGCCACCTCGCGCGCGGAGAGCGCGTTGCCGTGGGCCCACAGCGCCTGGAGGAACTTCCCGGCGTCCGGCTCGTGCCACCAGGACGGGCCGAAGCGCGCCTTGAGCTGGCCCTGCAACTGGCCCGCGAGGAACCACGCGCGGAAGTTGTCCGCGGACTGGAAGAAGTCCTCCTGCTCCATGAGGTAGCGCGCCACGTCGTCCTTCGTCGCGGGCATCTCGTCCACGCGCTCGAGCATGGCCTTGTACAGCTCGCGGGCGTCCACGCCCTCCTCCTGCCGGTGCAGCGCGAGCTGGTACAGCAGCCGGCCCGCGGCGCGGCGGATGAGGAACAGCTTGTGGGCGCTCGTGGCCGCCAGGTACGTGGCCCGGTCCTTCCCCGTCAGCCCCGCGTGCTCCTCCAGCCACACCGGGTCCTCCGTCAGGTCCTCGAAGAGGGCCGCGTACGCCTCGGTGACGGTGGGGTTGCCCAGCTTGGCCAGCTCGAAGCGCGGCTCCTTCGTGTACGCGTAGTGCAGCGTGTGGCCGAACTCGTGCAACAGCCGCGACTGCTCCAGCGCGCCGTCCACGGGCCGCACCGACAGCCGCACGTCCCCGGGCACCTCGATGCCCAGCGACAGCGGACGCGGATTCTTGCGCTTCACGCCCTCGCGCGCGTCGATGCGCACGTTCTTCATGCCGCCCAGGTCGATGCCCATCCCCGACAGGGTGCCGTGCGCGCGCAGCAGCAGCTCGCCCTTGGGGAAGAAGCCATCCACCTCACGCGGGCGGAACAGCCGCGGCAGATCCGCCCGGGTGAGGTTCGTGAAGGGCATCCCCAGCTCGCGCTGGGCCAGCCGCTCCATCACGTCCTTGTAGGGCGCCTCGGTGGCCTGAAGCACCTCCTCGGCCAGCAGGGCCAGCCGGCCCAGGTCCGCCTGCCTCAGCTCACCGCCAAAGGCCTCGTACGAGGGATAACCCAGCTCGCGGACCAGCTCCTCCGTGCGCTGCTCGCGCCGCTGGATGAGCGGGTCGAGCCGCACCAGGGCGGGCGTGGCGGCGGTGTAGAGGGCCTGGCGCTTCGGCGCGCTGCGCTCGTTGGCCAGCAACCGCTCCAGCTCGCTCCAGCGCACCTCGCGGCCGTCCACCTGGAAGGTCAGTGACGCCTCCAGGTTGGCGATGGCGTCGTTCACCTCGGCGAGCTGCTGCGACAGGTACTCGCCCGCGAAGTGCGACTGGAGCGCGGTGAGGGCGCGCAGCTCGCGCGGCTCCGTGGTGCGCTGGCGCAGCCGGTCGATCTTCCGGATGTTGTCGAGGCTGAACAGCGTCTCCTTGCCCACGTACGTGGAGGCCACGTCCGCGCGGGCGCCCTCGGACCAGTAGCTCCACACGAGCAGGTCCTGCGCCTTGAGCAGGGCCGCCGCGTCGGAGGCGAGCCGCGCCACCTCGGCGGCGAGCTGCTGCTCCTCGGTGAGGGGGGGAGGCGCCTTGGGCGTGGTGACGCACCCACCGAGGGTGCTGAGGCTGAGGGTCAGGAGGAGTGCGGGAAGCCTTGGGCGCATGGGACGCGCAATGTAACTTCCGCGGCGCTCATGCCCAATCCAGTACAGTGGCGCTCGGCCGCCGGCCGGCAGGCGCTCTACGGAGCCCTCCGCCGTTTCTTCACCCAGCTCGGCTACCTCGAGGTGGACACCCCGCTGCTCATCCCCACCCCGGGGATGGAGCCCCACATCACCGCCTTCGAGGCCCCCTTCGTCCCCGAAACGGACGTGGGCCAGCGCCGCCCCCTCTACCTGCACACCAGCCCCGAGTACGCCATGAAGCGGCTGCTCGCCGATGGCGCTGGGCCCATCTTCCAGATTTGCAAGGTATTCAGAAATGGGGAGGTCTCGAGGACCCACAACCCCGAGTTCACCCTGCTGGAGTTCTACCGGCCCCGGGCGGACTACCACGCCATCATGGCGGACCTGGAGGGGGCGCTGGCGGAGGCGGACCAGGCGGTGGGGGGTGATGGCTTCTTCCGCCGCACGCCCTACGAGCGGCTGTCCGTGCGGGACGCGGTGCTGCGGGAGACGGGCGTGGACCTCCGGGCCTGTGCGGACGGGCCCTCGCTGAAGCGGGCGGCGGAGGCGGCCGGGGTGCGCACGGGGGATGCCACCAGCTTCGACGATGTCTTCTTCCACCTCTTCCTGCAGAAGGTGGAGGGGAAGCTGGGGTGGGAGCGGCCGACCTACCTGACGGAGTACCCCGCCTCCATGGCCTCGCTGGCGCGGCTCAAGCCAGGGGACCCGGCGGTGGCCGAGCGCACGGAGCTGTACGCCCGGGGGCTGGAACTGGCCAACGGCTTCTCCGAGCTGACGGACGCGGTGGAGCAGCGTGCCCGCCTGGTCGAGGAACAGGAGTTCCGGCGCCATGCGGGCCGGGCCGTGTATCCACTGGACGAGCGGTTCCTCGACGCGGTAGGCCGCATGCCACCCTCGGCGGGGATCGCCGTGGGGTTGGATCGTATCCTGATGCTGTTGCTGGGCGTGGAGTCCATCTCGGATGTCCTGCTGTTCCCGGCACACGAGTTCGTCTGAGAAGTGACATGGCCACCAAGAAGCCGCAGACCCACAGTTTCCAGGCCCACCCCTGGCACGGCATTTCCCCTGGCGACGAGGTCCCCGAGGTCGTCACCACGTACATCGAGATGGTGCCCACCGACACGGTGAAGTACGAGCTCGACAAGGACTCGGGCATCCTGCGCCTGGACCGGCCGCAGCAGTTCTCCAGCCAGTGCCCCACGCTCTACGGCTTCATCCCGCAGACGTACTGCGACGAGCTGGTGGCGAAGCGCTGCGCCGAGCGCACCGGGAACAAGGGCATCAAGGGTGATGGAGATCCGCTCGACATCTGCGTGCTGACGGAGAAGGTGATTCCGAGCGGCGCGCTGCTGGTGCGCGCGGTGCCGGTGGGCGGCTTCCGCATGGTCGATGGCAACGAGGCGGACGACAAGATCATCGCCGTGCTGGAGTCGGACCTCGTCTACGGGGCGCTGCAGCACGTGGCGCAACTGCCGACCACGCTCATCGAGCGCCTCAAGCACTACTTCCTCACGTACAAGCAGATTCCCAGCCAGGCCAAGCGCTCGGTGGAGATCGTCGAGATGTACGATCGGAGCGAGGCGCACGAGGTCATCATGCGCAGCATGAAGGACTACCAGCGCGTGTACGGCCAGGGCACGCCCGCGCGTAAGCCGCGCGGCCGCAAGGGATAGGCGTGATTTGCCCACGGTGACGGGGCGGGATAGAAGCCCCGCCCCATGCGATTCCCCGTCCGCGTCCTCGTTGCCTTGTTGAGCAGTGCTTCCCTGTGGGGTTGTGAGCAGGCGAAGACGGAGCCCTCGTTCGACTACGGGCCCAAGCGCGGGCTCGTGGCGCAACTGCGGAACGCGCTCGAGAAGGAGCCCTGCGACAGGACGAAGGCGGTGCAGTACACCCAGACCGTGTTCTCCGCCGGGGATTGGCGAGGAAGCATCCAGTTCACCGACGGCTTCATCTCGCGGTGCGGGAAGTTTCCCCAGCTCCGGTCCATCACCTACTCGGCGCACATGCAGCTGAGCGAGTTCGACCTCGCCATCCGGGATGCCACGGAGCTCATCGACAGCGCTCCGGGCAACGCGGGGTACTGGGTGTGGCGCGCCATGGCCCACCAGTCCCTGCAGAAGTCCGAGCAGGCCCTGGCGGACTTCCAGCAGGCCTTCCGCCTCCAGCCGGAGCAGTTCCAGGTGGCCAATCAGCTGGCCACCGCTTACGAGCGGCTGGACCGGCCGTGTGACGGCCACCTCGTGCTGCTGGAGCACCGGCAGTCGAACATCGAGTCCCTCGGAAGGCCCGAGGTGACGAATCGGATCAAGCAGCTGGCGGCCATGGGCTGCGAGCTCGGGAAGGGCAGGGCGGTGGTGCCGGTCAGCAAGACGGGCACCCTGTGGGTGGAGCCGCTGGTCGATGGCAAGCGGGGCCGGTTCATCCTGGACACCGGGGCGAACCTGGTGGCCGTCTCGCGGGCGTTCGCGGACCAGCTCGGGTTGAAGCTCGAGGGGGCCCGGACGATGTCGTTCCGCACGGCCAATGGCCTCATCCAGGCTCCGGTGGTCCGGGTTCCGAGCATCGCGCTCCAGGGCGCCCGGGCCGAGAACGTCGAGGTGGCCGTCATGTCCACCCTGCCTCCGGAAGTGGATGGACTGCTGGGGCTCGGCTTCCTGGCGCGCTTCGAGATGAGGCTCGACACCAAGGCGGGACGGTTCGAGCTCTCGGAGCGCAGGCGTTAACGCACCTCGAGCAGCCGCACGCGTTTGTAGAGACGGCGATCGAGCGGCATCCGCAGGTCCGTGAGCTTCATCTCCGCGTCGAACTCGATGCTGAGGGTGGGCACGGGCGGGCTGATGGAGATGATGAGCTCGATCTGCCACAGGCTCACCAGTTGCGTGCGGCCCTGGAGGGCCTCGGGCGGTGGCACGGGGAACCTCGCGGCGGCGGCGCGGATGTCGGCTACTGCCTCCCGGTCTATCTGGAGGTCATTGCTGGGCGTGACGAGCTCCACGCTGAGCAGCTGTCCCCCGGTGTCCTGCACCACGCGCACCGTGGCGCGGCGGCTGGAGCGGAACTGCTCCTTCATCTGCCGGCGCAGCGTGCGGCGCGTTTCGAGTGATGGGTCTCCTCCCGGTGGCAGCCGGTCGTAGGCCTCCGGCGTATCGGCGTCGAGCGCCGAGCCCGTGTTCGCGTAGGCCGCCGCTCTGTCCGACCAGACCCGCATCCACTCCGCGGAATTGCCGCGGGTTTGATCGAGGAAGCCCTTGATGCCCTTGGCGCTGACGGCGCGCTCGGCATCCCAGTTCTTCAGCAGCGATTTGCCCAGCTCGGAGTAGTACGGGTGCACGAGCCCCCGGTCCACCTTCCCCCGGCGCACCCCCTCCATGACCATGTCGGCTACGCGCTCCTCCGGCGTGGCGGGAACGGGCACGCCGGCGTCTGGGATGTCGACTCCTCTGTCCGGGCTCCACGACAGCGAGGGCGAGGGCAGGAGCCGGGACGCCCCCAGGCGCGGCCCCTCGGCCCGTGGCCCGTCCGAGCGCGGAATGTCACTCACCGGAGGGCTCTCGGTAACCGTGGGCGGAGGCTCGGCGGGAGTGGGCGGAGGCGAGGCCGGTGGTTTCGGAGCCTGCGCAATGGCTGGTGGAGGACGGCGGGGCGGCTTCGGCGGCGGGCGGCTCGGGGGCAGGGGCTTCGGAGGCTCAGGGGGTGGGGCCACCTCCACCTCGACGAACTGGAGCGTCGCCGGGGCGGGAGGCGGACGGCGCTGCTCCGCGAGCGGCGAACGCCGGACCTCCATCCACAGCCACACCCCGGCGTGCAGGCCGAGGCTGAGGAGGAGCGCGAGCAACAGTCGGCGGCGGGAGTCCGGCATGCCTGGACCGATTCAACCACCTCGACGCCCATTTGGTTAGAGTGGGCGTCCTGGAGGCAACACCATGGGAAGTTCGCTGCTCGCGACGGACGGCTACAAGTTCAGCATGGCGGAGGCTGGCTGGCCGCTTCGCCGGGAGACTTTCTATTACTCGCACCGTAAGGGCGGGCAGCAGGTGGTGCCGCTGGACCTCGAGTCCTATGTGCGCAACCTGCTCCCGGAGCCGACCGAGAGCGACTACGTCTACCTGGCTCGCAACAGCTACGAGATGGGTGCCGGTTTCAAGGCCGCCATCCAGCGCAAGGACAAGCTGACCATCCGCGCCCTGCCGAAGGGCGCCCGCTTCTACGCGCGCGAGCCCGTGTTCACGGTGACGGGGACCTCGGCGCTGGTGTCGTGGCTGGAGCCGCTGCTGCTCCAGCTCAACTTCCGCATCCAGATCGCCACCCAGGCGCTGGCGGACCGCGAGGCGCTGGCGAAGGCGCTCGCCGTCGTGTCGTGCGAGGAGGAGAAGCGCATCGCCCTGGAGACGCTGGACGCGGTGGGCGTGAAGCCCGTACCCATCTCCGTGGACCCAGAGGGCTACCACGTGCGCGTGGTGGCCGTGGTGCGCGAGTTGGTGAACGCGGTGCAGGACCCGAGCCGCATCTTCGAGGTGGGTCTGCGCGCGGCCACGTGCCTGGAGCAGCATGAGCTCGCCCTGCGCGCCTGCAAGGAGGCCGGGGTGATGCGCACCAGCAACGTGTACCTGGCGCAGAAGCTGGGGATGATTCCCGTGGGCACCATGGGGCACGAGCACGTGCAGCGCTATGGCTCGGACGAGGCGGCCTTCCGCGCCATCCGCGAGCGGCGGCCCGAGCGCTCCAGCTACCTGCTGGACACCTACGACACGGTGACCTCGGGTCTGCCCACGGCCTTTCGACTCGTCCACGAGGATCCCGGGGCGGGGGACTCCATCCGCTTCGACTCGGGTGACAAGAAGAAGCAGTACGTGTTCGCCGTGTCCCGGGCGAAGGAGGAGGGCATCAAGCCGGTGTTCATCCTCGAGGACGGGCTGGACGCGCAGGCCACGCGCGAGTTCGAGGAGCTGCGGAGCCAGTACGGCTGGGAGTCCTCGAAGCAGTTCTACGGCTATGGCGGCTTCATCGTGGCGCGCACCATGGCGTGCCCCTACACGCGAGACCGGGTGGCGGCGGTGTACAAGCTGTCGCGCACGGGCCACGTGCCGACCATGAAATTCGGCAACGAGCTGGCCGAGGGCAAGCAGAGCATCCCGGGCGTCCCGGTGGTATTCCGTCGCCGGAGTGGCTCGGGCCCCATCGGCCTCATCGGACAGGAGGGCGAGCCGGTTCCCGAGGGCTACGAACTGCTCTCCGGTGCCACGTCCGAGACCGCCGCCTCCATCCCCGCTCCGGGCGAGGGGGATCAGCGCGTCGCGTACACGCCGGCCACGCAGGCGCTCGTGGACGAGCTGCGCCACCGTCACTTCCCTCGGGGCGCCGCACAGCAAGCCTGAGCTTCCCTGGAGAACGCCATGCCGTTGCCCCTTCCCGAGTTCCATGACGACGAGCGCGTGGGCACGCTGTACCTCGAGCGTGCCGCGCGGGTGACCGACGAGGCCCGCCGCTACGCGTTGGCCCACCATGTGACGCCCGCGCGCGAGGACCGGCTGCGCATCGCCGCCTTCGGTATCGACGTGCAGGTGGCCTTCTGCCAGCCCGAGGCGAGCCTCTTCGTCCCGGGCGCAGTGGAGGACTCGCAGCGTACGTTGCGCTGGCTGTACGCGAACCTGGACCGCATCACCGGGCTGGTGTTCTCCCTAGACACCCACCGCGTCTTCCAGGTGTTCCACCCCGCGTGGTGGCAGGACGCCGAGGGCCGGAATCCCCCGCCCATGACGGTGATTACGTCCGCGGACCTTCGCTCGGGGAAGTGGCGGGCCACGCGCCACCCGGAGGAGAGCCTCGCCTACTGCGAGCGCCTGGAGGCCACGGGCAAGTATGTGCTGACGGTGTGGCCGTACCACGCGCTGCTCGGCGGGCTGAGCCACGCCCTGCTGCCCGCGATGATGGAGGCGAGCCTCTTCCACGCGGTGGCTCGCGACACGCAGACGCGCTTCGAGGTGAAGGGCGAGGAGCCGCTCACGGAGAACTACTCGGTGTTGTCTCCCGAGGTGACGGAGTTGCCCGGGCGCAAGGTGGGCGAGTTCAACCAGAAGCTCTTCGACCACCTGCTGACGTTCGACCGCGTGTACGTCTTCGGGCAGGCGAAGTCGCACTGCGTGCTGTCGACGCTGATGGACCTGCGGAAGCACATCGAGGCCACGGACCACTCGAAGATGGGGCGCATCCACATCCTCGAGGACGCGATGAGCCCCGTGCCCGCGCCCCCGTTGGATCCGCTGCCTCCCGGTCTGGATTTCCCTCGCGTGGCCAACGAGGCGATGCGGACGTTCCAGGAGGCCGGGATGAAGGTGGTCCGGACCACCGACCCGCTGGCCCCGTGAGGCTCAGAGGCTGAACTCGGCGAAGGGCTGCCGGCACGCGGGCCCCGCCGCCACCCACATCGTGCGGCGCGCCGGTGCCATCACCACCGTGGCCGCCGTCTCGCGTGGCATGGCCCCGGGGGCTGGCGGAGTGTCGTGCAGGCAGATGCGGCCCTCGGGCGTGCCGTGGTCCGTGAGCATCTGTTTCACCGTCTCGGGCGTGTGTTGGCCGTGGCCGGTGGCCACCAGCTCCGAGATTCGCTCCCGGCGCCCGAAGGTGCAGGGGACGTAGTGGTGGGTGACGTCCCGCTCGCGGAAGCGCTCGGACTGGTAGTGGTTGGCGTGGACGAGCACTCCTCGCTCCGGTTTCAGCAGGACGTGGTCGTCGTACGTGCTCTCGATGCCCACCACGTGTCCCTGTGCGTCCGCCAGGTGGTAGTAGCCGAAGCCCCTCGCCGTCGTGACGAGTACCTCCAGCGCCGCGGACAGGCTCGGCTGGCGCATCGCCCTGGGCAGGTACACGGACAGCGGCACCAGCGAGGCACACGGCCGCGGCTCCACGATCGTGAGGTTGGCGCAGTTGCCCACCCCGTCACTGTTGAGGTGGTAGTACGGCGAGCCGTCCAGGCACAGCGAGAGCTGCTCGCGCCCGTCCGCGTGGCGGATACGGAGCAGGTCCATCCGCGCGCCCGGGTTCCAGTCGATCGTCTGTCCGAGCAGCGCCTGCCCATCCTTCGTGGCCTCGCCCGTGAGGGCCACGGACGTGCACATGCCGCCGATCTGCGCGTAGTTGATGGCCAGCTCCAGCGTGCATTGGAGCGCGAAGGTCTCCTCGTAGGATAGGCCCGTGCTCTCGGCCTGTCCCCGGATGCGCTCGAGCGCCTCCGGGTCGAAGGCGCGCACGTTGGCCTCCAGCTTCATCGCCGCGCGCACCACGTCCTCCCGCGAAGCCCCCAGCGGGCTCATGGACAGGGCCAGGAAGAGATTCTCCGCCGAGGCGCGCAGGCTCTCGCGGCATGCCTCGCCCCACTGGTGTCCTATCTGTCGCGGCGTCCCACGGCACTCGATGACCCGAAGCGTCTGCGTCGTCATGGGATTCAAGGTACGCGGTGGGGTGGTGCCTCGCTTGAACGAATGCGACGCGTGATGCCTCCTCTGATCCAAGCTGGGCAGATACTGGGTGTGAGCGACTGCCCAGCAGGCGGGCAGACGCAATGCATTGCGCTTGATCGCGGTACTGCCCCAGCAGTCCCCAGGGCAGTTCAACAGCCTCTAAAGCCGCCGACGCTCTCAGAGCAACTTGGGTTGTACCGAAGGAGTGGCATTCAGAACGAGCTTGGTAGGGCGTTTCAGCGCGTCCTCAATAGCGAAAAACATGTCGTCATTAGGTGTCAAAGGCACTGGTTCAGCAAAAGCACGCGCGAGAGCCAAATTGCCATCGGTGGGCAAATCGAACACGAAAACGCGCCGACCCAAGCTGCGGGCGTCCTCCGCGCCAGCCCAAGTTCCGCTCTGCGTGAGCTTGCCGTTCGACCTACTCTCCTTCAAGCCAGTTTGCGCGACGAGCACAAAGTCCGCGAGGGCTACAATCAAACGGTTGCGCATCATCGCGAAGCGCCCCTGCCAGCGTGACTTCGGATGGAGCTCAGAGAGAAGGGCTACTTGCCCTTCGAGCAGGGCATGATTCCGTTTGCGGACGAGCGACAATGTTGCTTTGTCGAGTAGCCCCTGCGGGAGCACCGATATAACTTCCCCGCCTGCCTCAAGCGCGGACTCCTCAGCTGTTTGGTCGATACCGCGAGCATTACCGCTCACGAGCACATATCCCTGGCGCGCGAAAAAGGCGGCGGCACGACGCGCAGTGTCGAGGGCTTCAGGGCTGGCGTCTCGTGAGCCGATGATGGCGATCGTTCGGCGTGCATTCAGCAATTCCTCACGGCCTGCGAGATACAGCGCGATGGGAGTGCGTTTGGTTAGGGCACGCTTGAAACGTTTGGGGTATGCGGGATCGCGGCCAGGTAGAACGCGCATGCCTTGCGCCTCAAGTTCCTCAAGAATAAATGCTTCCTGAGCGCTGGCTTCGAATGCCTGTAAAACAGTGTCACGTAGGTCGGCCGCTACGCCAGGGTATCCACCCTCCACCCAAGCGGTGAGATTCGCAACATCCCCGTCGAGCGTTTTTGCAGCATTGAGAACTGCCATGCGCTCGTTAGGGGTAATGCGGGCGTGGGCAAGGAGGTGCCAGTAGAGGGGTTCGCTCATGCGTCATTGAGGCGGGTTTTGGCGATTACCACAGCGTGCAAGGTGCCCGCCCCCGCCTTCCTCAATACTTTACCAGCTTCGCCAAGCGAAATTCCGGTATCACACACATCATCGAGTACGACCATGCTTTTGCCCTGAACATTCGCAATGGCGGAGAACACGTTACGCAGGTTCTGCCGCTTCGCCTCGCGCGAATCGAATCCTTTCTGTGCCTGCGTGGCGCGGAGCTTTCCAAGGGTTGAAATAAGAGGCTTACCTAGCTTTTTCGCCACCCGGTTCGCAAAGCGTTCGACCAAACTGCCGCTTTCTGTCGGAGGCATAAATGTCACCGCATGGATGCTCGCGAGAGGCAAGCGCGTCCGCACAAGGCGCACGACAGCGTCCACCAATTCCTCGGGGAAGTCCCCACGCCCTTCGTATTTACTGGCGTGGATGAGTTCTCCAATGCGCGTTCCGCCGTAGTAATCTACTGCGAACCCCGAGGCGAACACCAATTCTCCACCCTGCACGTTCTTGATGCCGAGCTTCGGAAACTCAGTGAATTGCTGCGCACTCTGCAACACGGCATTGGTTAATAGCAGGGGGCTTGTTTGCACACAGCGGTCGCAGCGTCCGCACACACCAGGATCGGGGTCGCCGAGGAACTGCGTGAAGAATCGCATACGGCAACTCGTATGCTCGGCGTATCCCTGCATGACGCCCAGTTCATGTATGCGGCGGTCGTGGGATTCGTTGATATTTAGACCGCGAATACTCACGGGTTTGAGCAGACGGTAGTAACGGTCCTTGTCCTTTGCTACGGCACCATCAAGTAAGAGATCGGTTAGCACGCGCTTGACGATGCTTTCGACCAAGCCGCATTGCATCGTCAATTCCTTCTGACGGCTCGGCTGCGCCTTTAGAGCTGCAATTACTCGCTCGTAGTGCTCCTCGCGTGGCTTACTGCTGGCGATAAAGTGTTGCTGTATCTTGGCGTCTTCGGCCTTGTGCACAAGCACGACATCCGCTGGATGCGCATCACGTCCCGCACGCCCAACTTCTTGATAGTAATGGAGGGGCGATCCGGGGAATTCCGCGTGGATGACGAAGCGTACGTCCGGCTTGTCCACGCCCATCCCCAGCGCGTTCGTTGCGACTACCACTTTCAGATCGTTTGCCATGAACCGCCGCTCGACCTCTGGGCGGTCGGGGCGGTTCCCGTGGTAGTGTTCGGCATTGATACCTTGCTCGCGCAGGAACTCCGCAAGCGCTTCGGTCTGCGCCTGCGTCGCTGCGTACACTATCCCTGTCCCCAAGAATGAACGTACCAGTGTCGCGACGGCTGCATACTTCTCCGCCTCGTTGCCGACTTTCACGACGCGCAAGCCGAGGTTCGGACGCACGAGCGAACCGCGCATTACGCGCGTTCCTTGCCCAATCTGGCGCAGAATATCCTTTTCCACGCCGGGAGTTGCGGTCGCTGTTACTGCAAGTACGGGCACGGTCTTCGGTAAGAGCTGTACCACGCGTGCAATGCGCCTGTAGTCAGGGCGAAAGTCATGGCCCCACACCGAAATGCAGTGCGCCTCGTCCACCACGAGCGCTTTGATGGGGAGGCGCGGCACAAATTCCTCCCACAACTCGTTTTCGATGCGCTCAGGTGCGATTAGCAGAAGATCCACCTCGCTGCGGGCTGCGCGCTCAAGGATTTCGCGGTGCACCATTCGCCGCGAGTCAAGATCGTCTGCCTCTCCCTGATCAGAGTTGATGTACTCGGCGCGCAACCCGAACCCGCGTGCCTTCTCAATCTGGTCGCGCATAAGGGCTCGTAAGGGCGAAAACACTACTGTGAGGCCTCGTACGCGAGCGACGAACTGATACACGAGGCTCTTGCCCCAACCGGTGGGTTGGATGAGAAGAAGGCGTTCGCCCGATAACACCGAACGGATGGCATCCTCCTGGCCGGGCTTGAACGAGTGCAGCTTGAACTGCTCGCGCAGGATGCGGTGTAGATCGACGGGAGGCATCACCTAATAAGTAGGAGACAGAAGGGAGTGTTCGTCAAGTAGAATCACCCAAGCCGAAGCGAGGGCTGCTCCTGTATCGCAGAGGACGTTGGACTACCTTGGAAGTCCACCAAGAAACCTCAGCTCTAGCTGCATCATCTTGTGCCTAATCGCCTGCTGAGTGGGCGCTATATCCGGAGCCTGCTCGCCCCATTTCAACACCCTTTCGGTTATGTTGGCGGAAGTCGCTCGGGGTCCGGCCCGTCAGCTCCCGGAAGTCCCTCGTCATGTGCGCGTGGTCGGCGTAGCCGATCCGGTGCGCCACCTCGGACAGCGAGCGGCTGGGATGCTCACGCAGCGCGGACAAGGCCTCCTGGAGCCGCACGATGCGTGTGTACGTCCTCGGCGAGAAGCCAACCCGCTCCTTGAAGGCCCGCTGCAGCGTGCGCGTACTGAGGTGGAGTGCTTCCGCCAGGGCGCCCGGGCGCAGCGGCTCCGGCCGGGCGAGCAGGTGGCGCAGTGCCCGGTCGAAGCTGTCTCCGGGCGGGTAGGGCACCCGGCTCAACAGCGAGGTGAGCTCCTCGCGCATCCGCTCCGGTGAGCCCGCGGCCAGCAGCCGTTCGCCGAGTGCGTCCACGGAAAGGCCCGCCACCTCGCGCAGCTCCACGAACCCGTTGACCAGCTCCGAGGGGCTGGCGTCCACGAGCCCGGGCATCGCCCCCGGGTGGAAGTGCACAACGAGGTAGCCATGGCCCGCGCGCGAGGGGACATGGATGGTGTGCGTCAGCGGTCCGTAGAGCACGGCCCGGCAGCGCTCGTCCGACAGCTCGAGGAGTAGGTCCACGTTGGCGTCGGGGACCACCTCGTGCACGTGGGAGACGGAGGCCACCGGCGGTACCCACATCAGGAACTCCACCCGCTCCGCCAGCGAGGCGGGAGCGGGCATCCAATGCGTCCACCGAGAGGGCGGCGTCGTGGCGGGCATGACCGGAATATAGTCCCGGGCCCGGCCCATGACCTCCCTGGACAAGAAGACCCGAGGACGCACCTCGCACGGGCGCTTGCGAGCACTCGACGTGTACCTGCTCCACCGGGAGCGAGACCTGCTGCTCCGGAGCGAGGGCCCCTGGGCGCGGGCCGCCTTCGTGGACGTCGGTTTCGGCGAGCACCCGTGGACCACGCTCGAGAGCGCCGAGGCCTTCCGCGAGCTCCACCCGGAACTCCCCGTGGTGGGCGTGGAGCTGGAGTCTTCCCGCGTGGAGGCCGCCCAGGCCCATGCCGATGCGCTCACCGGCTTCCGGCAGGGCGGCTTCGAGCTGCCCTTGCTGCCCGGAGAGAGCGTCCGCCTCATCCGCGCCATGAACCTGCTGCGCGGCTACCGCCCCGAGGAGGTGCCCGGCATCCACCAGAAGCTGGGTGGGGCGCTGCTCGAAGGGGGGCTGCTCGTCGAGGGCAGCACGGACACACCCGGGGCCGTGCTGGTGACGCACCTGCTGCGGCGCGTCTCCGAGGGGCTCGCGCGCGAGGCCCTGCTGTTCCACACCGACTTCAGCCGGGGCTTCGCGCCCGTGCTCTTCCGCGACTGGATGCCCCGGGACTTCCGCCGCCGGGTGAAGCCCGGAGAGCCCATCCACACCTTCTTCGCGGACTGGACGGCCGTGTGGCAGGAAGCTCGCGAGGCGGGCCACACCGAGCCCCCCGAGGCCTTCCGGCACTCCGTCCTCCGGCTGGCGTCGCGGGTCGAGGGCCTTGTCACGGACGCGTGGCTGCTCGACCACGGCTATCTGCTCTGGAAGCCACCGGGCGGTGTCTTCCCATGACTCCAACCCGGGGCCATCGTCTCCGGCGCGAATGCGGGTAGAATTCCTGGTTGTCCGGAGAGGAAGTCCCCCTTAAATGCCCCCCACCGTGGCCTCGAATCGCTCCGTCCTCTGGTTGCTGCTCGCCGTCCTCTCCCTTTCCTCCGTGCCGGCGTGGGCCCAGGCCTACGACGGCGCACGCCGGGAAGAGGTGGACGCCGGTGTCCATACTCCGGTGCTGACGAAGGCACCCGAGCTCATTCAGACCGTGGAAGCCGTCTACCCGCCCGAGGCCGCCGCGGCCGGGAAGACGGCCTCCGTGGAGATGCTCGTCACCATCGACGAGAAGGGCCAGGTGTCCGACGTCCAGGTGGTGACACCCGTGGGCGATGGCTTCGACGAGGCGGCGATCGCCGCGGTGCGGCAGTTCCAGTTCTCCCCGGCCGAGGTGGATGGCGCGCCCGCCCCCATCCAAATCCAGTACGTCTACAACTTCGTCCTCCAGCCGCCGAAGGTGGAGGAGTCCGCTCCGCCGCCCCCGCCCGAGGCCACCCTCACCGGACAGCTCCTGGCGCGCGGCAGCCGCTCGCGCGTGGGCGGTGCCACCGTGCGCTGTGGCGATGACCCGGAGGCCCCCGAGGCGCTCTCGGACGAGGATGGACGCTTCACCCTCAAGGTGACGCCCGGCACCTGTGACGTGCGCGTGGTGGCCAACGACTTCCACCTCTTCACCACCAAGGAGGAGCTCGCCCCCAACGAGACGACCGAGGTCATCTTCTACCTGATGCCCAAGGCCCCGGGTTACGAGACGGTGGTGCGCGGTGCGCGCGAGAAGAAGGAAGTGGTGCGCCGCACCCTGGAGCGCCAGGAGCTGCAGAAGGTGCCGGGCTCCTTTGGCGACCCCATCCGCGTCATCCAGAACCTGCCCGGCGTGGCGCGTGCTCCCGCCATCGCCGGCCAGCTCATCGTGCGCGGAGCGTCGCCGGACCAGACGCTCACCTTCTTCGACGGTGTAGAGGTGCCGCTGCTCTACCACCTGGGTGGTGGGCCCTCGGTGCTCAACGCCGAGTTCATCGACCGGGTGGACTTCTATCCGGGCGGTTTCGGCTCGCGCTACGGCCGGGCCATCGGCGGCGCGGTGGACGTGGCCACGCGCAAGGGCTCCTCCGACACCCTGCACGGCTCGGTGAAGGTGGATCTGCTGGACTCGGGCTTCTTCCTCGAGGCCCCCGTCACCGAGGGCATCTCCATCGCCGGTGCGGCGCGCCGCTCGTACGTGGACGTGCTCCTGCCGGTGGTGCTGCCCGATGACCCCGAGGGCGGCACGCTGCTCGTGCTGCCGCGCTACTGGGACTACCAGGTGCGCGTGGACTTCGGCGCGAAGCGGGGCAGCGAGCCGGGTCCCGGCGGACGTCACTCCGGTTACGTGATGGCCTTCGGCTCGGATGACCTGCTCAACGTGGTGGCCTCGGGAGGCGGGCGCAACCGCGACATCACCGTGGACGCGCGCACGCTCTTCCACCGCGTGAAGGGCGACTGGACGTACCGCCATGGCAACTTCACCTCGGTGTTCACCCCGTACGCGGGCTATGACCTGGGGAGCTTCGGCTTCGGCGAGACGAAGCTGGATGCGAGCATCTGGTCGCTCGGAGCGCGCGAGGATCTGGCCCTGGAGCTCCTTCCCTGGCTCACCGCGCGCGGTGGCGCGGACGTGCGGTTCGAGCACCTGGTGGGCGAGGGGCGGGTCCCCTTCCTCGGTGGCATCCAGTACCCGGCCTTCCCCGGCGGCGAGCCCAAGGTGGAGCTGCAGGACATCCGGCGCGTGGCCAACACCTTCGACGGCGCGCTCTACGCCGAGCTGGACATGAAGGTCGGGCCGGTGACGGTGACGCCCGGTCTGCGCGCCACCTACGCCCGCATCTACGGGCAGGACCGCTTCGCCTATGACCCCCGGCTCTGGATGCGCGTGCAGCCCACGGAGAAGACGGCCATCAAGGGCAGCCTCGGCCTCTACAGCCAGCCGCCGGAGGCCTTCAACCTGGAGCCCGCGCCGCTGGGCAACCCGGCCCTCACCCACGAGCGCTCCTTCCAGTCGAGCCTGGGCGTGGAGCAGCAGCTCACCGACATCATCAGCGTGGACGTCACCGGCTACTACAACCGGCGCTACGACCTGGTCGTCTCCCCGGGAGATACGGTGCGCAACGAGGACGGCACGCTCACGCGCTTCCAGTACTCCAACCGCGGCCTGGGGCGCGCCTACGGCATGGAGGTGATGCTGCGGCACGCGGTGACGCGCGACTTCTTCGGCTGGCTGGCCTACACCCTCAACCGCTCCGAGCAGCGGCGCGTGGGCAGCAACGATTACCGCCTGACCACGTGGGACCAGACGCACATCCTCACCGCGGTGGCCAGCTACCGGCTGCCCTATGGCTTCGAGCTGGGCGCGCGCATGCGCTACGTCACCGGCCGGCCCACCACGCCGCTGCAGCACACGTTCGACCGCTACGACGTGGACCGCAACAACTTCACCGGCACCTTCGGGCCCACCAACTCCATCCGCTTCCAGCCCTTCCACCAGTTGGATCTGCGGCTGGACAAGAACTGGATCTTCCAGAGCTGGACGCTCAACGCCTACATCGATGTGCAGAACGTCTACAACGCCTCCAACGTGGAGGCGACCTTCTACGACTACCGTGTCCGCGAGCAGTTCGAGGTGCCTGGCATCCCGATCCTTCCGGTCGTCGGCGTCAAGGGGAGCTTCTGAGTCATGCGCCACCTGTCCGCCCTGCTGGGCCTGCTCCTGTGCGCCGCCTGTGTGGGGCCCGAGGACACTCCGTCGAACGTGAAGGATCTGCGCGTGCTCGCGATGCGGTTGGATCCGCCCGAGCTGCTCGCCGAGACGTGCTCCACCGACCCTGCGGTGCTCGCCGACACGCTGGTGCGTCCGGTGCGCCTCACCGCGCTCATTCCAGACCCTGCCGGCGAGGGCCGCGACCTGGACTACACGCTGTGGACCTGTTCCTCGCAGGACGATGACACCTGCCGCGAGGACCGCGTGGAGCTGGCGCGCGGGGTGACGAAGGGCGGCGAGCTGGTGGTGGACCTGTTCCCGGGGCCGGGCACGTCGCGGCTGGGGGACGGTACCTTCCTGGTGCAGCGGATTCTCGAGAAGGACCTCTACAACGGCCTGGGCGGCGTGCGGATGCCGCTGGTGCTGTGGGTGCGCGGCGGGAGCGAGCAGATCTACGCGCAGAAGCTGATGGTGTACGGCTGCCGCTTCTTCCCGGAGATGCAGGCCAACGTGCAGCCGGAGCTGCCGGACCTGGTGCTGGCGGGCGAGCCGTGGGTGGCGGGCGTGCCGCGCGAGCTGTCCGGCCCGGGCCCCTTCGAGGTGACGGTGCCGGACCTCACCGGGAGGGAGGAGGCGTACGTGGTGCCCTCCTTCGAGCTGAAGCCGGTGAATCTCCAGGAGGCGTGGGAGGTGGCGTGGCACGCCTCGCTGGGGTCCTTCTCTCCCAACACGACGGGCGGGGCGGACCTCGGCGGTGGGGTGGCGCGGCACCGGGTGGAGTGGACGCCTCCGCGCAACGCGCAGGCCCAGGAGGTGCGCTTCTGGATGGTGGTGCGTGACGGCCGCGGCGGCATGTCCTGGCTGGAGCGCACGGTGAAGTACACGCCGTGAGCGGTGGCCCCTGGGCCTCGCGTGCTCAGGGGGTCGCCGTCAGTGAGAGCTCCTGGCGCCGCACCTCCGGCTCCAGGATGGTCGCGCGTTGGAGGTGCGCCTCCTCGGGGACGAGGACGTCTACCGTCGCCGGGCGGCCCACCACGCACCGGCGTGGCGCAGGGCCTCGGCATGGGAGACACCCGGTGGGGCGAGCGCGGACACTTCGACGACCTCGTCGAAGGGAGCGCCGTCCGTGCCGGGCGCGATGGCTCCCGCGAACATCACCGTGTGTTTGCCGAGCGCCCGCGCCTCCTTCGCCAGCGAGCCAGGGCCCTTGCCGAGCGCCGTCTGCCGATCGAAGCGTCCCTCTCCGGTGAGCACGGCCTGCGCGGCGGCGAGCCGCTCGGACAGCCGGAGCGTCCGGGCCACCAGCTCATACCCTGAGACGACCTTCCCTCCGGCCAGGGCCAGCAGCCCATAGCCGAAGCCTCCCGCCGCCCCCGCTCCAGGCGTCTGGGCGAGTCCAGGGGCGACGACCTCGGCGAGCCGCGCCAGGGCCGACTCCAGCTCGGCGACCGCGGCCTCGTCCGCGCCCTTCTGGGGCCCGAAGAGGTACGAGGCTCCGTCCGGCCCCAGCAGCGGCGCGGTGACATCCGTGGCCACCAGCAGCTCCACCTTCGAGAGCCGTGGATGCTGTCCGCTCGTGTCCACCCGTGCGAGCCGCTTCAGCGCGGCCCCGCCCGGAGGCAGTGGCGCCCCTCGAGCATCGAGGAACCGGAACCCGAGCGCCATGAGCGCCCCCGTTCCCCCATCATTCGTGGCGCTGCCCCCGAGCCCGAGGATGAGCCGCTCGCAACCCCGCTCCAGCGCCGCGCGCATCAGCTCGCCGGTGCCTTCGGTGGAGGCGCGCCGTGGGTCTCGCTCACCCGGCGCGAGCAGGGTCAGCCCGGAGGCCGCTGCCATCTCGATGACGGCCGTGCGCCCCGAGTCCAGCAGCCCGTAGGTGGCTCGCACGGGCGCGCCGAGCGGCCCCGGGACGGTGCACGTCACCCGCTCGCCACCCACGCCCGCGAGCAACGCGTCCACCGTGCCCGGCCCACCGTCCGCGAGCGGCGCCACGTCCAACTCCACGCCGGGCGCGCCCCGACGCAACCCCTCGGCCAGGGCGGCGGCGGCCTCGGCGGCGGTGAGGGTCCCCTTGAACTCCTGGGGGGCGACGAGCCAACGGCTCACGGCGTGGGTTCCGCCGTGCGCACCTCGGACGAGGGCTTCGGGGTGAGCTGAGGCACGTCGGTCCTCAGCTTGGAAGCCCGGGGCACGTCGGTCTTCGGCTCGGAGGACCGGGCCTCGGGCGGATGGACGATGATGTTCCCCCGGGGCGTGCCCCGGGCGACGCACTGGTAGCGCAGCTTGTCCTCGACGCACTCCTCGAAGGGGTCGCACTCGCCGCGGCAGGGGAGGGGATCGCAGTAGCCCGTGGACTCGTTGCAGGTGGTCCCCACGGGGCACGCGGCGTAGCACCCTCCCTGGGCGCGCGAGATCGCGGACGCGCCGAGCGCCACGCCCGTGTTCAACGCGGCACCGAGCAGACCGCCGCTGGCAGTCGTGGCACAGCCGGACAGGAAGAGGACGAGGGACACGACGGCGCTGCGCCACGGCATGGGGCTCATGATTGCTCCTCGCGGAGAGATGCCTCCGCGTGCCACTCGAGGATGGGGCGGGGTCCGGTCAACGATGGCAGCAGTCGCTGGGAGACGCGCTCCAGCCGCAGCAGCAGGGCGGTCACCGTGTCCGCTGGCTGACGCGTGGGGCCCCGGATGCGCTCGCAGAAGAAGGTGCGGCAGCCGAACGGGCGCTCCGCGTACACGGTGCAGCGCTTGCCCGCGGCGTCCAGGTAGGGACAGCCGCCGTCCTCCCTCGGGGGCGGCAGCGGATGGTGGCGGGCCAGCATCAGCCACTCGGGGTACCACAGCCAGGGCTGCCGCTTCGTCGTCGAGAGCTGGCAGCACTCGCCGCTCGCCGGGCACGAGAAGGGCGCGTACGCCGCATCCGCCTGCCGGTAGATGGCGCGCAGCTCCCGCAGGGCCCGCGCCTCCTCGCGCGAGCCCGGGGCCGTGGGGACCTCGTCCGTATCGTCTTCCCAGTCGGGGTGTCGCATGGCTTGCGCGATGGGAATCATCCCACCGGGACGGGCCGGCTCACAACACGCGGAGGACGAAGCACTTCAGGTAGCGCGTCTCGCGCAGGTTGAGCAGTACCGGGTGGTCCTTGCCCGCGCCGCGCTTCTCGATGATCTGCACCCGCCGCTTCGCGTCCGCCGCCGCCGAGGCCAGCATGTCCTCGAAGCCCTGCTCGTCGATGTGGTACGTGCAGCTCGCGGAGATGAGGTAGCCGCCCGGCCGCAAGAGCTGCATGGCGCGCAGGTTGATCTCCTTGTACCCGCGCAGGGCGCCCTCGATGGCGTCCTTGTTCTTCGCGAACGAGGGCGGATCCAGGACGATGGTGTCGAAGCGCCGGCCCTCGTCCACGGCGTCGCGCAGGAAGTCGAAGGCGTTGGCCACCACCACGTCCACGTTGGGCAGCTTGTTGGCGGCCGCGTTCTCGCGCAGCTGGGCCGCCGCCTGCTCGGAGATCTCCACGGCGGTGACCTTCTGGGCCCGCGTGGCGAGCTGCAGCGCGAAGCCCCCCACGTACGAGAAGCAGTCGAGCGCCTCGCCGAAGGCGTACTGCGAGGCCATGACGTGGTTCTCCCGCTGGTCCAGGAACGAGCCCGTCTTCTGGCCCTCGAGCAGGTCCGCGCGCACGCGCACGAGCCCCTCGTCATAGGGCACCGGTCCGGGCTGGGTGCCGTACAGCACGCCCTTCTCCTGGGGCAGGCCCTCCAGCACTCGCACGCCCACGTCCGAGCGGTTGACGATGGCGCGCGGCTTGAACAGCTCCACGAGCAGGTCGGTGAGGAGCTGCTTGCGCTGCTCGGTGCCGGGGATGAGGAACTGCACGCTCAGGTAGTCGCCGTAGCGGTCCACCACGAGGCCGGGGATCAAATCGGCCTCACCGTGTATCACGCGGTAGGTGTTCTCCCCGGGCAGGGCGCGGCGGCGCATCGCGTCGGCCTGGGCCAGGCGCTGGCGGAAGAAGTCGGTGTCCACCGGCACGTCCTCGTAGGAGAGCCAGCGCAGCGAAATCTTGGAGTGCTTCGAATAGAAGGCCTTGCCGAGGAACCAGCCGCGGGCGTCCACGACGCGCACCACCTCGCCCCCCTGGAGGGCGGGGTCGCCGTTGAGGTCGGCGCGGTAGATCCACGGGTGGCCGGCCTGCCAGCGCTCGACGCCCCGGCGGACGAGCGAGACCTGGGGGAGCCCGTCCTGGCCGATGTCCGGGGTGGACCGGTCCGGGGCGGGCTTCTCCGGGCGCTGGGGGGGGCGCTTGTTGCGGCCGGGGGGGCCACCGGGGCGGCGATCGTGACGGGGTCCTGGGGTTGGCTTGGGCATGGCTGGTGCGGCGTATACTCCAAACCGCGTGAGATACGACCTGCTCCTTCAATCCATGGTCCCGGGGACGCCTTTCGACAGCGCCCGGGTGGACGCCCTCCTGGAAGCCCGGGGGGCGAAGGCCCAGCCGGGCGGTGGGCGGACCTGGCTGCTGGAAAACGGCGCGGTGGAGGTGCACCCGCTGCGCGAGGGGGGCCAGTGGGTGGCCACGGAGGTGCGCATCCCCCTGGAGCACCAGAGCGAGCTCGTCCGCGAGGTGGTCTCCAAGGGGGCGGAGCTGGCCCGGGAGGCGGAGGTCCGGTTCTTCGATCCGCAGTTGGGGCGCGAGCTCAACGCCCACGACGATGGGGTGGTGGCGGACCAGTACGAGCGCACCGCGCGCTACGCGGGGGAGATGCTCGGGGTGGGCTCGGCCATGCCCGTCGACACGTCCACGAGCGAGGGCTTCCAGCCGACGACGAGGTTCGTGGTCGGGGCCGTGGTCTTCTTCACGCTGCTGTACCTGCTGGTCAGCTGGATGAACACGCAGCTCGGAGGCTGAAAAAAGAGGAGGGGCCTCCGCGCGTTCCTCCGGGCGCTGGCGGGCTCCAGGCGTTAGGTTGGGCAGGTGTTCAAGTACCTTCTGCTGGCGTTCACGGTCGTCCCCTTCATCGAGCTGTACCTGCTGCTGGCCATAGGCCGCGAGGTGGGTTTCTGGCCCACGGTGGCCGGGGTGCTGGTCACGGGTGTGGTCGGTGCCTGGCTGGCCAAGAAGGAGGGCTTGCGGGTGCTCCGCCGCTGGCAGGAGTCGCTGGCGCAGGGCCGCATGCCGGACGAGGGCCTGGTGGGTGGGGTGCTCGTCCTGGTGGGTGGGGTGCTGCTGGTGTCGCCGGGGGTGTTCACCGACGTCGTCGGGCTCTTGCTGCTGTTCCCGCCGACGCGCCGGCTCGTGGCCGCGCTGGTGCGCCGGAGACTCGAGCGCCGCATGGCGGAGGGCACGCTGCGCGTGACGACCTTCCAGTCAGATTCCTTCGCTGGAGGAAATCCCTTCGAGCCGCGAGTCACACGGCCGCGAATCCACCAGAGACCGGGGAACGAAACGGACGCGGAGTTCACCGAGGAATAGAGGAGTACGGGCGCACCTTTCCCCTCGCCCCCCGGGAGAGGGACGGGGTGAGGGTGCCCGTCCCCGTCCTGCTGCCGGTGCATCAAAGGACGCGCTGGTACTCGCGGACCCAGAACTTCATCACGCCCTCGCAAATATCCTCCAACCGCTGGCACTCGAGCTCACGGGGCTTGTCCATCTCGAGGTTCGCGTCCACCAGCAGCTCCTTCCGGGCGTTCCACAGCTCGAGGCGGACGTGGGTGGCATCCGTGCGAGAGGCGCGGGCATACAGCCTCAAGCGCTTGTTGCGGTGCTCGAAGTCCAGCGAGAGCGGCTCCGGCTGGGAGGGTGACAGTGAGTAGACGCCCGTCACGGCGGGCACCTGGAGCAACAGCTGCACGGGGGGCTGGTGCTCGACGGGAGTCTCCATCGCGAGCGAGTGCTGGCCGGTGATGCGCACGGCCATGAAGTCCAGGGTCTGGGGGTGCTGAGGGGAGACGGGGGTGACGGTGAGCAGCTTCCGCGAGCCCTCGATACGGGCGATGACGCCCTCCCGGTTGCGGATGTCGCCGGAGCAGCGCTTCTCGTCAGCGCAGTCGACGGAGAGGCGCCAGTCGGCGCGGGCATCGGGGCAGTCCTTGGGGACGTCGAGCTGGACCTGGGCCTTGGGGGTGAGGACGAGGCTCTGGGTGCTCGGGGTGCGGCAGACGAAGTCCACGTCCACGGCGAGCGCGGTCACCTTGACGGGAGGGGTGGGGGACTCCTTCTTCGGATTCTGGGTCTCATCCGCTGAGAGCAGCAGAGCGAGCACGAGGGCGGAGAACATGCCCCTGGTCTAACCCACTTGGGGACCCTGGACGAGCGGGTGACGGAAGTACCGCTGAACGACAGAGCCGCATCTCCGGACGTCCAGAAGGCGTCGCGGGCTCCGGTCGCCCATGGTGCCGGGAAAATCTTTGCCCATGTTGGGAAGCACCGCCCTCACGGAGTGCTCCATGCCGAACGTTCTCCCCCGCAGCGCTTCCCTCGTGCTCCCCCTGCTCGCGCTCATCGTGGGCCTTGCCTCCGGATGCATCATCACGGACTACCACGGTGAGTGCGGGGACGAGCACCACTCCTGTGCCGACGACTCGGATTGCCACTCCAACCAGTACTGCATGCGCGGGATGTGTGAGGACACTCCGCTGGATTCCAAGTCCTGCACCACCTCGCGGGACTGCGCTTCCGGAGACACCTGCGTCAATGGCGTGTGCAACCACGCGTGCTCTCGTGACTCGGACTGCGGCCGGGGTGCATGGTGTGATGGTTACTACTGCCGCTCGAGGACGGGTGACGGTGGTACCCGGCCTCCTCCTGGGGACGCGGGCACGCCGCCGTCTCCCGGGGACGCGGGCACGCCGGGCAACTGCGTGCGCAACACGGACTGTGCCTCGGGCAGCTACTGCATCAACGGCGCCTGCATCCGCGGCTGCTCCTACGACTCACAGTGCGCCTCCACGGAGACGTGCGCGAGTGGCCTGTGCCGTCCGCGCCCGTCCCCCGCGTGCACCAGCGCGGCGCAGTGCGCCACCGGCTCCGATTGCGTGGACGGTGCATGCCGCTCGCCCTGCACCTCCAGCACCACGTGCCCCAGCGGCTCCGTGTGCGGGATTGGATACTGCATGCCCTCGTCCACCCCGAGCAGCGGCAAGGCGTGCTCCGTCAACTGCGACTGCCCCTCGGGCGAGCGCTGCGTGGAAGGCGTCTGCCGCATCTGAGCCCGCGTCTCAGCGGCCCCCGGCGCGAGGCGCCACCATGCGCCAGCAGCGGTGGATCTCCTCGCGCTGGAAGTCCTCGGGGATGGAGCCGGGAGTGAGCTCCTCCACGGCCTCGTAGCCGCGGACGGCGGTGTCCTTCAGCTCGAAGCCGAGGAAGTTGGTGGAGAAGTAGAGGACGCCGCCGGGGTTCATCAGCTCCCGGATGCCCTCCAGCATGCGCACGTGGTCGCGCTGCACGTTGAAGGTGCCCTGCATCTTCTTCGAGGTGGAGAAGGAGGGCGGATCGCACACCACCAGATCGAAGGTCTGCTCGGGGTCCTGGCGCTGGTCCTGGACCCAGGCCATGGCATCGGCGCGCAGCAGGGCGTGGCGCGGGTCCGACAGCCCGTTGAGCGCGAGGTTCTCCTCTGCCCAGTCCAGGTAGGTGTTGGACAGGTCCACACTGAGGGTGCGGGAAGCCCCGCCCGCGGCGGCGTAGACGGTGAAGGCGCCCGTGTAGCAGAAGAGGTTGAGGAAGCTCTTCCCCTTCGCCTCGTCACGCACCTGCGCGCGCGTGAGCCGGTGGTCCATGAAGAGGCCGGTGTCCAGGTAGTCGCCGAGGTTCACCCAGAACTTCAGCCCCTGCTCCTCCACCACGAGGCGCTCGGTGCCCTCGCCGACCCGGCCGTACTGCGAGCGGCCCCAGGGCTGGGGCAGGTGCGTCTTCACGTGGACGCGCTCGGGGGGCACCTCCAGCACGGTGGTTACGGCGGCGAGCACCTCGGCCCGCTGCTCCTCCAGGCTCTTGAGGGCCCGGCGGCGGGGGTACTCCACCAGGTGCACCCGGTCCGCGTAGAGGTCCACCGCGTAGGTGTACTCGGGGACGTCCCGGTCGTACACGCGGAAGGCGGTGAGCCCGCGAGCCTTGGCCCACTTGCGAAAGTGCTTCACGTTCTTGCGCAGGCGGTTCTCGAACATCCCCACCGCCGTTTCGCTGCCCTGCGTCATGACTGCCCTGTCCTCTCCCGTACGACCGCGGCCCTCTCTTCTCCGACTCCCCGCCGTGGGGCAAGTCTTCCGGACGGGCGGCCGGGCCCGGCTGACACTCCCGGGGGGAAGGGGAGTGTGATAGGCCCCCGGCCATGCGCTTCGACACCCTCGCCATCCATGCCGGCCAGGAGCCGGATCCCACGACGGGCGCCATCATGACGCCGGTCTACCTGACCTCCACCTACGTCCAGGCGGGCCCCGGGGAGCACAAGGGCTTCGAGTACAGCCGGACCCAGAACCCCACCCGCAACGCGCTCCAGGACTGTCTGGCGGCGCTCGAGGGGGCGAAGCATGGCCTCGCGTTCGCCTCGGGTCTGGCGGGCTCGGACATGCTGATGCACATGCTGGAGTCCGGGGACCACGTGGTGGTGTCCGACGATGTGTACGGCGGCACCTTCCGCATCTTCGACAAGGTCTTCCGGCGCCACGGCCTGAACTTCTCCTGGGTGGACCTGTCCAACCCGGACAACTTCGAGAAGGCCATCACCCCGAAGACGAAGATGGTGTGGGTGGAGTCGCCCACCAACCCGATGCTCAAGCTGATCGACCTGGCGCGCATCGCGGAGACGGCGAAGAAGCGGAACATCCTCTCGGTGTGCGACAACACGTTCATGACGCCGTACTTCCAGCGTCCGATGGACCTGGGCTTCGACGTGGTGACGCACTCGACGACGAAGTACATCAACGGCCACAGCGACGTGGTCGGCGGCTTCGTGTGCACCAGCAACGAGGAGCTGGCGCAGAAGATGTACTTCCTGCAGAACGCAGTGGGCGGCGTGCCGGGCCCCATGGACTGCTTCCTGGTGCTGCGCGGTGTGAAGACGCTGGGCGTGCGCATGGAGCGCCACGCGCAGAACGCGCTGAAGGTGGCCCAGTTCCTCGCCACGCACCCGAAGGTGCAGAAGGTCACCTACCCGGGCCTGGAGAGCCATCCGCAGCACGCGCTGGCGCGCAAGCAGATGAAGGGCTTCGGCGGCATGATGACCTTCGACATCAAGGGCGGGCTGGAGGCGGCGCGCAAGTTCCTCAAGACGGTGAAGATCTTCGCGTGCGCCGAGTCGCTCGGTGGCGTGGAGTCGCTCATCGAGCACCCGGCCATCATGACGCACGCGTCGGTGCCCAAGGAGACGCGCGAGCAACTGGGCATCTCGGACGGGCTCATCCGGCTGTCGGTGGGCATCGAGGACGCGCAGGACCTCGTGGATGACCTGAAGCAGGCGCTCGACGTGGCCTGAGCCGGGTCCGAATCCCGGGACGAGGGCCTCACGCTCCAGGGTCACGGAGCGGAGGCCCTTCGTATTTGACGCGCGGTGAAGCGCCGGGAATGACCAGTCTCTCGTACTCCGAGGTTCCTTCCACTGAATTGACCAGGGAGGGGGCCTCTTTGATAAACCGAGCCGCCCACCTGATCGCGAGCCCCCGCGTGGCCGGTGTGTGCCGTGGCTCTGTTTTCATCCTTACCCGTCAGTAGTCCAGGTCCTGGACCGTCCAGGAACGCCCCATGCCCTCCGCTCGAACCCGGACGCCCTTCTTCTCCGCGCTCGCCCTCGCTTCCCTCCTGGGGAGCGCGGCGTGCAACAAGCCACCCGAAGCGCCTCCTTCGGCCGCTCCTCCCGCCGTGGAGGTGGGAGCGATCACGTTGCAACCCTCGAGCATTCCGGTGCTCGATGAATTGCCGGGGCGCATCGCTCCGATGAGGAGCGCCGAGGTGCGTCCGCGCGTGTCCGGCATCATCGTCGAGCGCGTCTTCCGGCAGGGCGGCAGCGTGAAGGCGGGAGAGGTGCTCTTCAAGCTCGACGCGTCGATGTACGAGGTCGAGCGCGCCAGCGCGAAGGCCGTCTTGGCGAGGGCCGAGGTGACGGCCTCGGAGGCCCTCCAGCAGGCGCAACGGGGCGAGAAGCTCCTGGCCGACGGCGTCGTCACCCAGGAGCAGCACGAGACGCTCCAGGCGGCCCTCCGGCGTGCCGAGGCCGATGTGGCGGCGGCCAAGGCGGCGCTGCGCCGCGCGGAGCTCAACCTGGAGTACACGACGATCCGCGCGCCCATCGGGGGAAGGATCGGCCGGGCCCTGGTGACGGAAGGCGCGCTCGTGAGCGCGGGAGATCCCACGGCGCTCGCGCTCATCCAGCAGTTGGATCCGGTCTACGTGGACTTCACCCAGCCCGCGATGGAGCTCCGCCGCCTGCGCCAGGCCCTCAAGGACGGGCACGTCCAGGGCGGTTCCTCCGAGCAGGCGAACATCCAGCTGATCCTCGACGATGGTGCTCTCTATGAGAAGGCGGGGCGGCTGCTCTTCTCGGACGTCTCGGTGGATCCCGGCAGTGGCCAGGTGACGCTGCGCGGGGAGTTCCCCAATCCGGACGCGGAGCTCCTTCCTGGCATGTACGTGAGGGGACGCGTCGAGCAGGGCACCCTGAGCGAGGCGCTCGTCGTGCCCCAGCAGGCCATCCAGCGCGACAACACGGGCAAGTCCCAGGTCTTCGTGGTCGCGGGCAATGGCACCGCCGAGGTGCGCCCGGTGCGCGTCTCCCGCACCTACCAGGAGCAGGCGGTGATCCAGGAAGGCCTGAAGGCGGGTGAGCAGGTCATCGTCGAGGGCTTCCAGAAGTTCGGCGCGGGCTCACCGGTCAAGCCCGTGGCCTGGCGCACGACTGGCGCTGGCATCCAACCCTCCCAGCCCCGATAGGGCCTACCGCCATGCCTCGTTTCTTCATCGACAGGCCCATCTTCGCCTGGGTCATCGCGCTGTTCATCATCATGGGGGGCGTGCTCGCCATCCCCAATCTGCCGGTGTCTCAGTACCCCAACGTGGCGCCGCCGCAGCTCACCCTCTCGACCTACTACCCGGGCGCGTCGCCCGAGGACATCTACCAGAGCGTCACGCGCATCATCGAGGAGGAGCTCAACGGCACGAAGTCGTTGCTCTACTTCGAGTCGACCAGTGAAGCGACGGGAGCCATCACCATCACCGCGACCTTCGAGCCGGGGACGGACCCCGCCATGGCCGCCGTCGAGCTCCAGAACCGTGTCAAACGGGTCGAGCCCCGGTTGCCGCTGGTCGTGATGCAGCAGGGCCTGCAGATCGACGAGGCGGGCAGTGGCTTCCTCATGCTGGTGACGGTGCGCTCCAAGGACGGTTCCCTCGACGAGCTGGCCCTGGGGGATTACGTGGCGCGCAACGTGGTCAATGAGTTGCGGCGCATCCCGGGCGTGGGCCGGGCGCAGCCCTTCTCCTTCGAGCGCGCCATGCGCGTCTGGGTGGATCCCCTCCGGCTGCGGGGGGTGGGTCTCACCACCCAGGACGTGATGAACGCCATTCGCGCGCAGAACGCCCAGGTCGCGGCGGGCTCGCTCGGCGCCCCCCCGGACCGGCGACCCAGAAGGTCGCGGCGACCGTGCTGGTGAAGGGCCAGTTGACCTCGCCGGAGGAGTTCGGCGCCATCCTGCTTCGCGCGAACGCGGATGGCTCCTCCGTGCGCCTGCGGGACGTGGCCCGCGTGGAGCTGGGCGGGCAGAACTATTCCATCTCCTCACGGCTCAATGGCCAGCCGAGCGCGGCCATCGGTATCCAGTTGTCTCCCACGGGCAATGCCCTCGCGACCTCGACGGCGATCCGCGAGAAGATGGAGGAGCTGTCCCGGTTCTTCCCGGAGGGCATCGAATACGACATTCCCTATGACACGGCCCCCTTCGTGGGAGTGTCCATCGAGAAGGTCCTCCACACGCTCGCCGAGGCGGTGCTGCTGGTCTTCCTGGTGATGTTCCTGTTCCTCCAGAACATCCGCTACACGCTCATCCCCACCATCGTGGTCCCCATCGCCCTGCTCGGCACCTGCGGGGTGCTGTACGCGATGGGCTTCTCCATCAACGTGCTCACCATGTTCGCCATGGTGCTGGCGATCGGCATCCTCGTGGATGACGCCATCGTGGTGATCGAGAACGTGGAGCGCATCATGAGCGAGGAGGGCCTGTCTCCGCGCGAAGCCACGCAGAAGGCCATGAAGCAGATCACCGGAGCCGTCATTGGCATCACCCTGGTGCTCAGCGCTGTCTTCGTGCCCATGGGCTTCTTCCCCGGCTCGGTGGGCGTCATCTACAAGCAGTTCTCGCTGACCATGGTGGTGTCCATCCTGTTCTCGGCGCTGCTCGCCCTGTCCCTGACGCCGGCGCTCTGCGCGAGCTTCCTGAAGCCCGTCACCCGGGGGCATGCGCACGCGAGCACGGGGTTCTTCGGCTGGTTCAACCGCGGCTTCGAGCGGACGTCCCACGCCTATCGTGGGTTCGTGGGCCGCACCCTGCACCGGGTCGGCCGCTTCATGCTCATCTACGTCGCGGTGTTCGTGGCCCTCGGCTGGCTGTTCGTCCGGCTCCCCTCGTCCTTCATCCCGAGTGAGGACAAGGGCTTCCTCATCCTCGGGGTGCAGGGGCCAGCGGAGGCCACGGTCAACCGGACGCTGGACGCCGTGGTGCAGATGGAGAAGACGCTGCAGGCGGAGCCGGGGGTGGAGCGGGTGGTGGCCATCCTGGGTTTCAGCTTCTACGGCCAGGGCCAGAACGCGGCCTTGAGCTTCGCGACGCTGAAGCCCTGGTCGGAGCGAGGCGCGGAGGACAGCGCCAATGCCATCGCCGGGCGGGTGAACGGGGCGCTCTCGGCGGTGCGGGATGCCTTCATCTTCGCGTTCGCGCCTCCGCCCATCGAGGGCCTGGGAACCACGGGGGGCTTCTCCTTCCGGTTGGAGGACCGGGCGGGCCTGGGACAGGAGGCGCTCGCCGCCGCGAGGAATCAACTGGTGGCGGCCGCCGCCCAGAGTCCCATCCTCTCCGGCGTGGCGTTCGAGGGTCTGGAGAACTCGCCGCAGGTCGAGCTCCGCATCGATCGCGAGAAGGCCAGTGCGCTCGGAATCACGTTCGCCGACATCAACGAGACGCTCTCCACGAACCTGGGCTCGGCCTACTCCAGTGACTTTCCCAACGCGGGCCGGATGCAGCGGGTGATCGTCCAGGCGGAGGGAAGCCGGCGCATGCAGACGGAGGATGTGCTCGCGCTCAACGTGCGCAACCGCGAGGGGACCCTGGTGCCCTTGTCCACCTTCGCCACGGTGGACTGGCGGATGGGGCCCTCCCAGGTGATCGGCTACAACGGTTACCCCTCGGCCCGCATCGGCGGCAACGCGGCTCCCGGCCGTTCGAGCGGTGAAGCCATCCAGGAGATGGAGCGCCTGGCGAGCCAGCTTCCACGCGGGTTTGGTTTCGACTGGAGCGGGCAATCCCTGCAGGAAATCCAGTCGGGCTCGCAGGCTCCGTTCCTGATCGCCCTGTCGTTGTTGTTCGTGTTCCTGTGCCTGGCCGCGCTCTATGAGAGCTGGTCCATTCCCCTGGCCGTGTTGCTCGTCGTTCCCCTGGGAGTGCTCGGCTCGGTGCTGGCCGTCATGCTCCGGGGAATGGAAAACGATGTGTATTTCAAGGTCGGACTCATCACGATCATTGGCCTGTCGGCGAAGAACGCCATTCTGATCATCGAGTTCGCCCAGGAGCTCCGGGCACAGGGCAATCCGCTGCTGGACGCGGTGCTCGAGGCCGCGCAGTTGCGCTTCCGTCCCATTCTCATGACGTCGCTGGCCTTCACGCTGGGCGTGGTTCCGCTGGCCATCGCGAATGGGCCCGGCGCCGCCAGCCAGCGAGCCATTGGAACGGGAGTGCTCGGGGGAATGCTGTCCGCCACGGTGCTGGCGGTGATCTTCGTGCCGGTCTTCTACGTCTTCATCATGAGGCTGCTCAGCCCGCGGACCGTGACAACCGGAGAGGCGAGTCTCCCAGAAGCCACGAATTGAACCATCACCCCGCCGCCCAATTTCCCCCGCCCAATTTCCCCTCTCCCTCCGGGAGAGGGACGGGGTGAGGGTATCGGAAGTACCCGGGTTCGAATCCCGGCCGAGGGCCTCGCGCTTCCGTGTCTGGGAGCGGAGGCCCTTGGTGTTTCAGAACGGCGTCTGGCGGATGTAGTCGGAAGCCCCGCCCATCCGGGGATCATACAACCCGGAGGAGAGCTCGACCGGAAGCTCCACGTTCAGCTTCTCCTCACTCTGCTCGTTGGCGCCCGCCTTCAGCGGGGTGGTGACGGTCAGCTCGAAGGCACCCACGTTGTTGCTCTCATTGCTCTCGGAGACCACTCCATCCACGTCGGCGACCAGCAGGATGGTGTAGTTGCCCGGAGAAATGGAGGTGAACGTGATGGGCGTGGGCGACAGAGAGGAAGTGCCCGAGCCGGCCGCCACGGAAACCCCTCCGATGTAGGCCAGTGGGTTGTAGCTGGCATCGGCGAGGAAGAGGCCCACCGTGGAGGCGCTGCTCGCGGGGCACTGCGTGTACACATCGAACGAGATGTTGGTGGTGCCGCCGGGCTGGATGGATGCAGGGCTGAGCGTGCCCGCGGTGAAGAAGAAGTCGGGCTGCTTGGTGGTGCCCATCTGCGAGGCCGAGGACGAGACGATGTTGTTCACGTCCACCCGGCCCAGCACATACCAGGTCTGCGGCTGACAGGCCGCGACGATGCTCTGCCACAGCGAATACGTATTCGACGGCAGGCCAGATGCGGAGATGAAGCGCGTCTGCGTGCCCGTGGGCGGGCTGAAGGTCCCGTAGATGTTGGGGTTGAGCGTAATCTGGAAGGAGGCGAGCTGATAGACGCCGGTGCTGCCGGTCGGACTGGTCGACATGTAGAAGGTGACCTGGGCCGAGGCCAGCCCTGCCTTGCTACCCGTCATGGTGTAGTTGATGTTGAACCCGCTGCTGATGGGATTCGCCACGGTGGAGGGGACGCTGACGGTGAGCATCTGTACCTGCGCCGAGGAGGAACCGGCCGCGAGCAAGAAAAGGATTAGGAACGGAGCAGTGGCTTTCTTTGTCATGATGCCAGTGAACCTAACGAATCGAGTCTAAGCAGTCAAAATGGAAAAACCGGTCACGATCTCCACGGTTTGCCGCCACTGGGGGGACGGGGTTGAATGGTGTGCGTGGCCCCTGAACGCCCCAGCCAGAAGGAGGATGAGGAGGATCTGGCGGCGTTCGAGCTTCCGTTCTTCCAGCGCCTCGTCGTGCAGCTCTGGGCGATGGTGCTCGGGCTCATCACCCGGCTGACGGACGCGGTGTTGCTGGTGGGGCGTCCCGCGCTGGTGCGGCCCTACGTGGGACTGTGGCTCGCCGAGCGGCTGCGCTCGCCCTACCGGGCCCGGCGTTCCTTCGAGGTGGTGCTCGCGCTCCGGTCCACGGGCCAGCGCATGCGCGAGCTCATCTACGGGGAGACGCCCCTCATGTCGGCGCTCTGGGTGTTCCGGCGCGCCGGTGTGGGCCCGGGCAGCCGGGTGGTGGACCTGGGGGCGGGGCGGGGGCGGGTGCTGCTCGCGGCGCGGTGGCTCGGGGCCGAGGCGAGGGGCGTGGAGCTGCTCGCCGAGCATGTGACGCGCATGGCGCACTGGCTGGCTCCCGCCGGCATCACGCTCGTGCAGGGGGACGCGGCCCAGACGGACCTGTCGGACGCCACCCACGTCTTCACCAACTGGCTGGCGCTCACCCCGGAGACGAAGGCCCGGTTCGTGGAGCGTTTGCGCACCTGTGCGCCCGGCACGCGCGTGCTCACGGTGCTGCACCCCATCGAGGCGGAGGACTTCGTGCGCCTGTCGAGCCACCGGGTCCTCTTCACCTGGGGCCTCGAGCGCGTGTGGATCCACGAGTACCGGCCCTTGACGGGGAAGCCCACCCCTCCGACGTCCTGACTCCTTCGACGTGTTGCTCTGCCGTGAGGAGTGGGGGCAGGGGTCGGGTGTTGGAGCACCTCCTTCCATCCTTCTTACACGCCTTGGAGAGGGCGAAGGCGCGCAGTGCTTCACGGTGAGTGCAACCCGGGTTGTCGTGGCGGTGAGGCCAGGAGTGCTGGGTCCGGGTCGGCGCTGGCCGCTTACCTCTGAGGTGCGAGACACTGGCCACTGCTGTTCCTGGTCGTCCACGGGCCGGAGGAGCCAGACATGAAGCAGAGAGTTACGCATGTCCTCTACCTGCTACTGGTGGTGCTCTTGCTCCCGTCCGTACCGGTGAGAGCCGAAGCGGGGCTGCCGGTGTTGGAGCCGGTGGGGGTGAGCGGATACCAGGGGGAGGAGGGGCAAGGGCTGAGGCTGACCTTCAAGAGGCTGAGGCCGAACCCGGCACTGGCGCTGTGGAGGGTGGGGGAGGCGCGGGAGGTGGTGGCTGTGCTGGAAGGAGAATTCAAGGAGGCGAAGCCGAAGCCAGGGCCGCGTCTGCTGCCGGAGGCGCACACGCGGGCAATGGCGGGCCTTGTGCCTGCGCCGGATACCCAGCCGTCGGCGTTGGAGAGGCGGGTGAGGGAGGAGTACGAGGCGCTGCTGGGGCCCGCGCTGGTGGAACTGCCGGACTCGCTGGAGAGTGCCAGGTGGTTTCAGGCGCTGAAGCTCTCGCCACACTACATGGGGGCGGGGGTGAGGGAGGCTGCGCTGGAGTTGTTCGGCTCGCCCGCGGTGCTGTTGTCGGTGGGAACGTCCATGGTGCTGTACATGATGGCGTGGGCGGCGCCCGAGCCTGCATTGAAACACCTCTATTCCTTGGAATGGGGGTGACTTCGGTGACGTTGCCTGGGACTTCGTGGTCTCCTTCCTCGGGCGAGGGCCGCCTTGATTCGCCGATCGAGCGCGGGGGTCAGCCGGAAGCAGAAAGAGCCCTTCGGCAGGTCGCGCTCGGGCGTGAGGACGTGGGTCTTCACCCAGTAGCGCACCGTACTCTCGGAGACTCCGTACTTCTCGATGAGTCCACGGGTGGTGTAACGGCCATCAGGGAGGCGCGCTGGCAGCTGCGGACGGCCAGAGACGCCCGGCTGCTTTGCTGGTCTGTAGCCATGGCTCTGCGCCTTGGCCAGCAGCGCTTCCAGTTCGGGCGTCATCTCGAACCAGAAGGGACCTTTCTTCTTGTCGCGCACCGGCGTGATACGCCCTCGCCTCACCCAGTAGCGGACCATCGGAGCCGATACCCCGTAGTGCGCTATCAGGCCATGCATGGAATAACGTCCTTGCTCATCTCGCTCGGGCAAGGGCCCAGCCCGCCCTCCAGGACCATGTCCTGCTCGGATGTCATGTTCCCGGCGAAGCGCCCCCACCGTCGAACT
>NZ_JPMI01000073.1 GCF_000733295.1 Archangium violaceum Cb vi76
GGTGCGGCTGCGGCTGCGGCGCGTGGGAGGCCTGGCGGTGGAGTGCCACGGGCTGTGGCCGCACGAGGCTCCGCGCTACCTCTACCTCGTCACCCCGTATGTGCGAGGGCGCTCGCTGTATGCCTGGGCCCGGAGGAAGAACCCCACCGCGCGCGAGGTGGCGTGGGTGGTGCGGTGGGTGGCGCGGCAGCTCGTGCAGGTGCACGCGGCCGGTGTGGTGCACCGCGACGTCAAGGGCAGCAATGTGCTGGTGGGCAAGCAGGACGGGCGGCCGGTGCTGGTGGACTTCGGGGTGGGCACGTACGTGGGCGCGCCGGAAATCACCCACCCGATGGGATTGCCGGGCACCCGGCACTACCGCAGCCCCGAGGCCCTGCGCTTCCGGCGCGAGCGGGCCGGTGAGCACTCCCCGGCGAGGACCACGGACGACCTGTGGGCGCTGGGCGTCGTCCTCTACTGGTTGCTCACGGGCAGCTATCCCTTCGACACGGAAGTGGCGGACGAGGGCGCGTTGGCGGACCTCATCCTGAAGCACGAGCCCACGCCGCCGCATGTGCTCAACCCGCGCGTGCCCCGGGCGCTGAGCGAGCTGTGTCTGCGCATGCTGGAGAAGTCACCCCAGGCGCGCTTCCCGGAGGCCGGGGCCGTGGAGGCGGCGCTCGAGGCGGTGCTGGCGGAGGCGGATGACGTCTGGGACGTGCCGCTGTGCGAGCAGTGGGGCCCGGAGGATGCCACCACGCCCCAGGAGGCCTGGCTGGATTGGGGCGACATGAGGGACAAGGCGCGGCGGCTGCTGGAGTACGCGCGGCGCTTCCCCCGGCGGGGACGGCCCGAGCCCGTGGCGGAGGCGTCCACGTCCTCGCGCTCCCCGGAGGAGCCGCCGCCCGGAGTGAGTGGTGTCCCGAGGGCGGAGGACTCCGCGTCATCGCCGCGAGCACGGCGTGTGCCCTGGCGCGCGCTGGCCTGGGGTGGGGCCGCGTTGGTGTTGGTGATGGGGCTGCTCTGGTTGCGGCCGGCTCCACCCCCGAGGTAACGTCCGGCGACAGCATGCGACAGGTGACGGAAACCGGCCAGGAAGTGGCGGGAGACGTCAGGCCGCCGGAAGTTGGGGGTGGCGCGGCGCCCGAGAAGGCCGCAACCCCCGCGCCCGTCGCCCCGGCGACGCCTCGGAAGGACTGGCACGCGCGTGAGGACTCCCCAGAAGACTTCCACCTCCCAGCCGAAACAGCCGCGAAAGCAAGACACGCTGCTCGACGCCACGGCGAAGACATGCGTCCTGGTGTGGGCCGCGGGCCAGCTCGCCTGCGCCAGCCCCGAGCCCCA
>NZ_JPMI01000074.1 GCF_000733295.1 Archangium violaceum Cb vi76
TATCCGGGCCCGTTCTTCAACCCGTGGGCCTCAGTGTGGACAGAGGGTTCAACCCGGGATGCGTGGCACCCTCACCCCGTCCCTCTCCCGGAGGGCGAGGGGAAATGGCCGCGAGGGTCAGCTCATGTGCTCAGGGGCACTCGTTCACGGAATGTGCTCAGGGGCACTCGTTCGCGGACCTTCCCGCTGGACTCAGGAAAGGACGAGGTCCCGCGCGCCGAGCGGCGCGAAGCACGCCTCCACGTCGGACTCGCGCACCCCGGCGAGCGTGGACGGGTTCCACGTGGGCTTGTTGTCCTTGTCCACGAGCACCGCGCGGATGCCCTCGCGGAAGTCCGGCAGCGCCGTGACGTGCTGGCTCAGCCGGTACTCCACGGTGACGACTTCGTCGTACGGCTTGCCCCGGCACAGCCTCAGTTGACGCA
Source organism: Archangium violaceum Cb vi76 (assembly GCF_000733295.1). GTDB lineage: Bacteria > Myxococcota > Myxococcia > Myxococcales > Myxococcaceae > Archangium > Archangium violaceum. The sequence goes on from NZ_JPMI01000074.1 coordinate 426, forward strand.
GTGTCACCTTCAGGCTCGTGGGCGACATGCGCCCCAGCGTGGCCCGCGTCTCCTGGGCCCACGGCGTGCCCTCGGCCTCCAGTGCCGCGAGGATCTCCTCCACGCTGTCCTTCGCGAAGCACCGGTCGATGACCTCCGCGTGCGCGCCCAGGGTCGAAGGCCCCGGCTCGGACGCGAAGCCATTCAGCACCCGCGTGGCCACCTGGCGCGCCTCGCTCGTGCTCCAGTCCGCCGCCGCGAGCGCCTCGACCACGGCCTCCAGCTTGTCGTGTGTCACGTGCTGCGTCCCGTACCCGAGCCACATCGCATCCGCGGCGTTGCACCGGTTGCCCGTGAGTCCCAGGTACGTGCCCGACTCGCCCGGGAAGCGCGGGAGGAACCAGCCACCGCCCACATCGGGGAACAGGCCGATCGCCGTCTCCGGCATGGCCAGCACCAGCCGCTCGGTGACGACACGGTGCGAGCCGTGCACGGACAGCCCCAGCCCTCCGCCCATGCTGATGCCGTCCACGAGCGCGATGTACGGCTTGGGGTAATGGTGGATGAGGTGGTTGAGCCGGTACTCCTCGAGGAAGAAGGCGCGCGAGAGCGCTTCCTGTCCCTCGGGAGCGGGCGTACCCAGCGACAGCGCCACGGCGCGCACGTCACCGCCCGCGCAGAAGGCCCGGCCCCCGGCGCCGCGGATGACGACGGCCTTCACCTGGCTGTCCTTCGCCCACGCCTCGAGCGCCGGGTGCAGCGCGCGAATCATCCCCAGGTCGAGCGCGTTGAGCGCCTTGGGGCGGTTGAGCGTCACCAGGCCCACCGGCCCGCGCGTCTCCAGCAGCACATCCGTGTTCATGGCCGCGCCATAGCAGAACACGCACGGCCCGTCCTCCGGTGGCACTCGTTCCAGACTTGTCCGACTGTTGGACAAGTTCGTGAGCACCGTGCCCGGACCTCAGCGCTTGCGCGGCAGCACCGCCAGCGTCACCGTGGCCTTCGACACGAGCGTCTCCTCGCCCCGGGCCACCGCGAATACCTCGGACTCCACCACCGACAGCGTGCGCCCCGCGCGCAGCACCTGGGCCCGGCACCGCAGCTCCTCGCCCACCGCCGCCTGCAGCAGGTTCATGGTGAAGCCCGTGGTCAGCACCAGCTGGTCCGCGGCGATCAGCGAGCCCGCCGCCGCGCCCGCGGTGTGGTCCGCCATCGTCGCCTGCACGCCCATGTGGATGACACTGTCCTGCTGCAGGTGCCTCGGCTTCACCGCCAGCCGTGTCGCCACCCGTCCCGGCGTGATGCTCACCAGCTCGTAGCCCACGTCCATGACGAACGCCGCCTGGCGGAAGAGCTCCGCGACCTGCTGGGCGTACTCGGGATTCCTCGGCTGCATCGGTGACCTCTCACGTGGGGGTCTCCACCCTGCTGCCCGGCGCGGGACCCGGGGGCTCTCGCCTCCCCGGGTCCTCACGTTACTACCGCACGGCCTGGACTACTTGATGAGCGTCATCCAACCGTGGCGGTCCGGATGCGTGCCGTACTGGATGCCCGTGAGCGTGTCGTACAGGCGCTGGGACACCTCGCCCACCTTGCCGTCGCCGATCACCAGCTGGCCCTCGCGGAAGCCCAGCGCGCCCACCGGCGAAATCACCGCCGCCGTGCCCGTGCCGAACACCTCGCGCAGCTCGCCCTTCTTGTGCGCCTCGCGCAGCTCGTCCACCGACAGCTTGCGCTCGCTCACCTTCATGCCCCAGTCGCGCAGCAGCGTCAGCGCGCTCTCGCGGGTGATGCCGGGCAGGAACGTGCCATCCAGCGGCGGGGTGATGACCTCATCCCCGATGCGCACGAAGAGGTTCATCGTGCCCACCTCCTCGATGTACCGGTGCTCGGCCGCGTCCAGCCACAGCACCTGCGCGTAGCCCCGCTTCTTGGCCTCCATCGACGCCTGCAGGCCCGCCGCGTAGTTGGCCGCCGCCTTCGCGCCGCCCAGGCCGCCCTTGGCCGCGCGCGTGTGCTGCTGCTCCACCCAGATGCGCACCGGCTCGGCGCCTCCGGAGAAGTAGCTGCCCACCGGGCTCAGGATGATGAAGAAGATGTACTTGTCCGCCGGCCTCACCCCGAGGAACGCCTCCGAGGCGATCACCGTCGGCCGCACGTACAGCGCCGTGCCCGGCGCGCCCGGCACCCAGTCCGCCTCCAGCTTCACCAGCGTTTCAATCGCCTCGCGCGCCAGCTCCGGCGGCACCGGCGCCATGGCCAGCCGCTCGGCGCTCGTGTACAGGCGCTTGCAGTGGTCCATGATGCGGAAGGCGCGCAGCTGCCCGTCCTTGCCCCGGAACACCTTCGAGCCGTCGAACACCGCCTGCGCGTAGTGCAGCACCGCCGCGCCCGGGTCCAACCCCAGCGGCCCGTGCGGGAGAATCCGCGCCTGGTGCCACCCGCGCTCTGGCGCGTAGTCCATCCGGAACATGTGGTCGGTGAAGTACTTGCCGAAACCGAGCCCCTCGGACGCGGGCTTGGGCTTCAGGGTGGGGGCGCGTTGGACCTCGATGGGCAACATGCTCGACTCCTCGTTCGCGCTTCCACCCCGTAAAGTCGTGACAATCCAGGGTAGAATCGAGACAATCAGTTACGTTGGCGGCCCTATTCCGTCAAGTGTATCGATTGTCACCATGACAAGTTGGATGCCGGAGCTTCGAGGACGCAATGGCCCCCTGTACCGGGCCATCGCGGACGCTCTCTCGGAGGACATTGACGCGGGGCGTCTGGGTCCGGGGATGCGGCTGCCCACGCACCGGGAGCTGGCCGAGCGTGTGGGGGTCACCGTGGGCACGGTGACGCGTGCGTACGCCGAGGCCGAGAAGCGCGGCCTGGTGAGTGGCGAGGTGGGGCGCGGCACGTACGTGAGGGACCGGGAGGTGCCCGCGCACATGCCCTCGCCGGTGGACCTGGCGCATGACGACTCGCCCGTGGAGCTGGGCATCAACGCCCCGGCGACACCGGAGGGAGACCCGGCCAGCCAGGCGCTGCGCCGCTCGCTGGAGGAACTGGGACGGACGCCGCGGCTATCGGAGCTGCTGGGGTACCAGCCGGCCGCGGGCACCACGGCGCACCGCGTCGCCGGAGCGGCGTGGGCCTCGCGCTTCGGGCTGCGGGCGAAGCCGGAGCAGGTGGTGGTGTGCGCGGGAGGGCACCATGCCATGGAGGTGGCGCTGGCGGCGCTCACCCGGCCGGGAGACACGCTCGCCACCGAGGCGCTCACCTACCCGGGCATCAAGGTGCTGGCACGGCGCTTCCAGTTGCGGCTGCAGGGGGTGGCCCTGGACGCGCACGGCCTGGTGCCCGAGGCCTTCGAGGCGGCGTGCCGGGTGGGGGTGAAGCTGCTCTACACCCAGCCCACATGCCACAACCCGACGGGCGCGGTGCAGCCGGAGGAGCGGCGGCGGAAAATCGCGGAGGTGGCGCGCAAGTACGGGGTGCTGGTGCTGGAGGACGACGCGTACGGGCTGCTGCCGGAGTCGCGGCCGCCACCGCTGGCGAGCTTCCTGCCGGAGTCGAGCTACTTCATCGCCGGGGTGTCCAAGCTGCTCACGCCGGGGCTGCGGATTGGCTACCTGGTGGCGCCGGCCCGGGCGCGGGGCGAGCGGCTGGCCGAGGAGGTGGGGCTGGCCTCGCTGATGACGACGCCGCTGATGGCGGAGGTGCTGGCGCGCTGGGTGGAGGACGGGACGGCGGACGAGCTGGTGGTGCGCCAGCGGCAGGAAGTGGGCGAGCGGCTGGCGTTGGCGCGGGGGCTGCTCGGGCGCGAGCTGCCGAGGGCGGCGCTGGCACCGCTCTACCATTTGTGGCTGGGATTGCCGGAGGGCCGGCGCAGCGAGGAGTTCGTGGCGCAGGCGCGGCGCAGCGGGGTGTCGGTGTCGTCGGCGGAGCTGTTCACCGCGGGGACGGGGCCGGTGCCGGCGGCGGTGCGGGTGTGCATCGGCGCCCCGCGCACGCGCGCGCAGCTGGAGCGGGGCCTGAGGCGGCTGCGCGAGGTGCTCGACGCCGGGCTCGAGCCGCTCGCCGCCATTGTCTGAGCCGGAGGAAGTCGAGCATGGGAACCCGGAGGCCGGGCATGGGGTTCCCGAGCATGGCGAGCCTCCTGCTGGCACCGCCCCTGGGCGCGGTGCTGGGGGCCTTCGGGGGCCACGTCATGATGTCGGGACGTGGCTCCTTCTGGGCGGGACTTGGCGCGCTCCTGTTGGGACTGGCGCCGGGGCTCGAGCTGTCCCTGCCGGAAGGTGGCGTGATGATCCACCTGTTCCTGCTGGTTCCGATGGGCGTGGCCGTGGGCCTGGAGCTCAGCCACGGGGCCCACGAGAGGAAGTCCTCGGCCTCTCGCGGGGGCTGAGCGCGCCCGGTCCGGGTGTCCTCTCGCTCAGGGGCGTGTAGCACCTGCCCTCGTGCACCGCCGTGCCCCGGGGGCAGGGCCACTCGTGCTGGAGCCGTACCCAGCAATGCCCCCGGAACTCCACCGCGGGCGCCTTGCACGGCGGCTTCCGCTGTCCCTGGATGGGCGGAGTCTCCAGCAGCGGGCAGCCGATAAGCATCGGAGCCTCGTACTCCGGGCCGGCCCGCGTGACGGGCTCCAGGAGGGCCGCCGCGGCGACGGTGGGCGCGTGCTTCGGCTCGGAGGGCTCGGGGGGAGGAGGCCAGAGCATCACGGCGCTCCCCGTGAGCGCCGCCATCGCGCGGGCCCAGGTGCCCATGAACATGCCAGGGCGGTGGTGTGCCTTCGTCTCTCCGCCATCCCCTTCCAGTCCGTTCCTCATTCCCATGTCTCCCATGCGGGCGGCTCGTGGCTCGTGGCCCCGGCGGCCGGTTGCCCTGGCTGGTTGCCCCATCAGGCCAGGAGACCCTACCCTACCTGAAATGTCACACCGGTGGCTAGACTGGAAAAGTCACGTGGGGGATGGCTCCCCGCGGACAATCCAGGAGGCGGACGATGGCGGCGAGCCGGTGACCCGTGGGCTGTCGCTCCAGCGGGATGAGCATCTCTCGCGGAGGATGGGCGAAGAGGGGGCAAGGAGCGCGTCTCTCCTCGGAGGAAGGCGTTGGCAGGGCGGTTGCTTCGAGCGGCTCTCCGAAACATTCGCTGGCGTGGTGCCAGGGTTGGGGGAGTCATCGTCATGGGTCGAGGCGTGGGAGCAGGGGTGGGCGCGCAGTGGCTGCTGTGCTGCGTGTGGTGGATGGGGATGGTCATGGGCTGCGGGCCGGTGGAGCCCGCGGAGTTGCGGTGCGCACCCGAGCAGGGTTGGGAGTGCCCCTGGGGCATGCGGTGCGTCGACGGCGTGTGCGCCGAAGAGCCGCGGGAGGAGACATGCACGGTGGGGGCGAAGCGCTCGTGCGAGGAAGGGTGCGCGGGAGTGCAGACGTGCGGAGCGGACGGGACGTGGGGCGCGTGCGAGACGTGCGGGCAGGGGCAGCGGTGCGTGGGGGACCAGTGCGTCTGTGATGCGAGGTCCTGTGCGGACGGCTGCTGCCAGGGGAATACGTGTGTGCCGGGCACGGCGAACGCGTCCTGTGGCAAGGGAGGCGCGGCCTGTGAGAGCTGCTCCGGGCTGTGTGATGCGGCCCGGCGCACCTGTGTGAGCTGCGTGGGGGATGCGCAGTGCGGGGGCCCCACGCCCCGGTGTGACACGGCGACGGGCACGTGTGTCTGTGCGAAGACGGAGCAGTCCGAGAGCCGGTGCACCGACGGGCAGGACAATGACTGTGATGGGCTCGTGGATTGCGCGGACCCGGACTGCGGGGCGAAGACATGCGGGGCCAACGGGAAGGTGTGCTCGGGCGCGAGCTGTGCCTGCCCGGGAGGCGCCACCGAGCTGACGTGTGGGGACGGGAAGGACGACGATTGCGATGGGCTCGTGGACTGCGCGGACCCGGATTGCCAGGGCCGGACGTGCCGCGCGGCGGCGGGCGTGTGCGATCAGGAGGAGGTGTGCACCGCGGGCGTGTGCCCGGCGGACAAGCGCATCGGCAACGACATCGTCTGCCGGCCCTCACGGGGCGTGTGTGATGTCGAGGAGCGGTGCGATGGCCAGGGAGCCGCGTGCCCCGGGGACTGGAAGGTGGCGGCGGGGACGGTGTGCAATGCCTCGGCGGGCGCCTGCGATCCGGCAGAGACGTGTGATGGGGTGAACCCGGTATGCCCGGCGAACAGCCTCCATCCCTCGGGTTACGTCTGCCGCGCGGTGCGGGGGAACTGTGATGTCGCGGAGAAGTGCACGGGCACGAGTACCACGTGTCCCAACGATGCCGTGGACAACAGCCGGTGCGATGACGGGAAGGCGTGCACCACGGACACCTGCGGGACGGATGGCATGTGCAAGTACATCCCGATTGGCGTCTGTTATTGAGGACAGCGCTCCGTCCTACGCCTGCTTGAGCCCCTTGGACAGGACGTCCACCAGGGCATCCACGCTGACGTCGATGGTGAATCCCCAGACGAACACCGCGGCCATGTCCTGGGCGGTGCCGGTGAACTTCTCGGCGAACAGGAAGGAGCCCACCGCGAGGATGCCGATGCCCGCGATGAACGTCCGCGCGGCCCTGGCCCGCAGCAGCGCCTTGAAGGCCAGCGCATGGCCGACGGCCGGGGACACGGGGGCCGCCGGTTGCCGGACCCGCTCGAGCAGGCGGCTCAGGGCCTCGGGGAGCGCACCGAGCAATCCACGCGGGGACTCCGGGAATCTCACCAGCGGGATGGCGGGGACGGTGGGAAGGGCCATCCCGGCGGCGGGCGGTGGCGTGTCGTGCGGGGCGCTGAACGGCTCGCTGAAGGACTCGAGGATCGGCGAGCCGCGCGGGGCCTCCGCCTGCTGGCGTTGGACCACCAGGGCCGCGAGGTCCACGTAGCGCCGCTGGTCGATGAGCTCCCGCGTCGCCTCATCCGGTGTGCCTCCGAGCCGCGCCACCGTCACCTGCTTCAAAACCCGCTCCAGGGGGCGGCTTCGATCGATGAGCCACGCCAGCTCGTCCTCCACCGTGCCGTTGCGCGGGCGGGACCACTCCTGGAGCTCCTGCTCCAGGCCACCCAGGGGCACGCCTCCCGCGTCGAACACGTCCCGCACGCCGTAGAGGATCCGCAGCAGCTGGGCACGGAGCTGCGGCTCGGTGTTGATCAGCATCGTGCGCGCATCGTGGGCACCCGAGAGCACGGCACGCAGCTCGAGCTGGGCCGCGTCCAGGGGAATCTGCCTCAAGGCGTCGTGGAGGTGTTCTATCTGCGTGGAGAGGGTCTTCTGGTCCTCCTCCCGCAGTGGCAACGGCGCATCATCGAAGCGCGCGAGCTGGGTGTCCACGGCGCCCCGCCAGGTCCGGAGCTTCTCCCGGAGCTCCTGGGCGAGCGACGCGAGCTGGCTCTTGAGCTGCTGATCCGCCACCGCCACGGAGTTGGACTCGAGCAGCTTCCGGCTGGCGCCGAGTGCCTCGCGCGCCTTTCCCATCGCTTCCTGGGTGGAGGCCGGGAGCGACCAGGCGACGGAGAGGAGCTGTTCCGCCTCGGCGAGCCGGACCTGTGCCTCGGTCTGCCGCTTGTCGAACTCCGCGCGGGCCGCCTCGAACCGCTGCTCCACCTGGGGGAGCTGCTCGGAGAGGCCCTTCACGTCCAGCGTCTGCAATTGCGCGAGCGGCGCGTCCACCTCCGCCAGCGACGCGAGGTAGAGCGGATCCGGCCGCAGGCGCCGCTCCTCCTCGAGCTTCAACCGGAGCGCCTCCGCGGCCACGCGCTTCTCGTTCAGCTCCACCTGGTACTTGAGCCAGGTGCGCAGCAGGTAGCCCGTCAGCAGGCCCAGCACGAGCAGGAGGGGAACCCAGAGCACCGTCCTGCGGGTGCGCACCTCGTACGTGACGGTGAGCGGCGTCTGGAGTTGGGGCGAGAGCAGCTCCACGGTGCCCTTCGCGGTGCCCACCGGGAAGTCCCCGCTCGCCTTGTAGGGGATGTCGGCGGAGCCTCCCGGCGGGATGACCACCGGGACGAGCGGCGTGCCGGGGACCGTGTCGAAGCGCAGGTTCCCGGTGATCGTGGTGTCTCCCGAGGTGGCCGCGGTGACGGGCTGGATGGAGAGGTTCGTCACGCGCGAGCGCCCGCTGGTCTCCGAGAGCGTGAAGAGGCCCGGAGTGTCCTCGCGGCCGTTGAACAGGCCGATGACCCGCTCCACCAGCGGCGTGGCCTGAGCTCGGAGCCTGGCCTCGGGGACGAGCACCTGGAGCTTGAGGAATTGCTGCTCCTGCCCCTGCCGCAGGGAGAGCTGCACGTCATAGGTGCCGGGCTGTGGCAGCTTCGCGAGCTCGACCTTCAGCGAGATGCCGGGGTGCTGCCCCGGAGCGGACTCGGAGAGGGTGGCGGTGAAGGCCTCGCGCAGCGAGTTGTCGTGCCAGTCCCCGAGCCCCACGTCGATGGGCTTCTGGCCGACGTCCAGTCCCTCCAGGGTGCCGCCCGGGGGCGCGGCGAGGGCGATCCACAGCGTCCGCACGTCCGCGTCCACCTTCACCGAGTAGACCCGGCCCGCGGGCAGCTCCACCAGGTCCCTGGCGAGGGCGGGGGCCGCGAGCCACAGCGTGAGGCACAGGGGAAGCAGGCCCGTCGTCCGTCTCATGGCGCTCCTTCGAGCAGGATGCCGGAGTATTCGCTCGTCTACGGCGCGACGGAAAGCCTTGTCCGCGCGCCACCGTCAGGAGTTGACGGCGCGGGGAACGGGCTCGGCGTCGAGCCAGGCCAGGAGCGGCGCGAGGAACGGGGTGAGCCGCTTGTAGGTGCTCGTGTCGGCGGGCACGGTGCGCAGCACGTTGGCGAGCCGGCGGCGGCGCGCGGGGTCCTCCACCTCGGTGGCCACCGGGGCCTGGTAGGTGTGGATGGTGAAGAGGATGGCGCCCGTGCGCGGCATCAACGAGAGCGTCTGCCGCTCCAGCCGTAGGAAGCACCGCTCCCCCGCGTTGGCCGCGGTGATGCCCTCGAAGAGGTGCCGCCACTCGGGGAAGCTCCAGGGCTCGAGGTCCATCCGGTCCGTGACGGTGATGGCCCAGTTGCAGCGGGTGACGGTGCGCCCGGGCTTGAGGCCCTCCATCAGCCGCGTGGTGGCCGTGCCCAGCTTCTCGCCGAAGCCCGGCACCGGCGCGTGGATGTCGAGCAGCGAGCGCCCCATCTTCTCGTCCAGGCTCCACATGGAGGGGAAGCACAGCTGCCCGGCCATCATGGGCAGGCCCTCGCGCGTGCCGTCCATGAGCAACAGGTCCTCTTGCACCTGGCGGCCCAGCCAGTCCAGCGGGGCGAGCGGCAGGCTGCTCGCGTCCCCCGGGACGAAGCGCGTCTCGGTGCCGAGCAGGAGGTTGCGCCAGTGCCAGCGTCCGCCCTCCACCTCCAGGGCGAAGTACTGGGGGAGCTGGCGCGCCATGAGGGGCAGCAGCTCCGTCACCGTCTCCCATTGCTGGGGCTCGGTGCCGGGCAAGGCCTGGAAGCGGGCGCGGAGGTTGGCGGAGAGGTGGGCCTGTTTGAGCGCGAGCTCCCGGGCGTAGTGTGGCTCGTCGACCTCGATGAGGGACTCACCGGGCCGCAGCGCGCGCACGCCGAGCGTCATCGCGTAGCTGTCCTGCTCGAAGGGGAAGTAGGGCAACACGTGGTGGCTCTCCAGGTTCCGATTGTACGGCCCGGGCTCTTCCCGGGAACAGCCATTCCCAGGCGCCGGAGCGAATCATTGAACGGATGGAGCTTCCCTGCGTGCCAGCGCCGCGGCGCGCAAGCGGGCGGCCGGGCAGGGGAGCCCTCTGGTGGCCGTTGCTGGGACGGAGCGGGCTGCGGGGCGCGATCGCACCCGGGCGCTCACTCGCGGGGGGGGTGCGTAGCTTGTCCGGTGCATCGCCGTGGGCTGAGGGACGGCGACGGGAGGGAAGCGGACAATGCAAGCCATGATCTACGAAGGGCCCTACCGCGTGGCGGTGGGGACGAAGCCGGACCCGGTCATCCTCCACCCCAACGACGCCATCATCCGGGTGACGCGCTCGGCCATCTGCGGCTCGGACCTGCACCTGCTGCACGGCTTCATCACGGACACGCGCGTGGGGTGCACGTTCGGCCACGAGTTCGCCGGCGTGGTGGAGGAGGTGGGCACCTCGGTGCGCACGCTCAAGCCGGGGGACCGGGTGGTGGTGCCCTTCAACATCTCGTGTGGCACGTGCTTCTACTGCCAGCGAGGGCTGACGGCGTGCTGCGAGAACACCAACCCCAACAGCGAGATGGCCTCGGGGGTGTATGGGTATTCGCACACCACGGGCGGCTACGAGGGAGGCCAGGCGCAGTACGTGCGCGTGCCCTTCGCGGACGTGGGGCCCATGAAGATTCCGGACGACATGGACGAGGAGGAGGTGCTCTTCCTCAGTGACATCCTGCCCACGGGCTACCAGGGGGCGGAGATGGGCAACATCCAGCCGGGGGACACGGTGGTGGTGTTCGGCGCGGGCCCGGTGGGCATGTTCGCCATGAAGTCGGCGTGGCTCTTGGGAGCGGGCCGGGTCATCGCGGTGGACAGCCTGGAGTACCGGCTGGAGTTCGCGCGCGAGTACGCGCAGGTGGAGACGCTCAACTTCAAGGACGAGGAGAACATCGTCGCCACCTTGAAGGAGCTGACGAAGGGGCGAGGGCCGGACGTGTGCATCGACGCGGTGGGCCTGGAGGCGGAGGGCTCGGCGATGCACAGCATCCTGGGGGTGAAGCTGAAGCTGGAGGCGGGCTCGCCCACGGCCATCAACTGGGCGATTCAGTCGGCGCGCAAGGGCGGGACGGTGTCCATCATCGGAGTGTACGGGCCGCCGTGGAACATGGTGGCGATCGGCACGGCGATGAACAAGGGACTGACGCTGCGGATGGGCCAGTGCAACGTGAAGCGCTACATGCCGCACCTGCTGGAGCACATCCGGGCGGGGCGCATCGACGCGAAGGGAATCATCACGCACCGGTTCCCGCTGGCGGAGCTTCCGCGGGCGTACGAGCTCTTCGAGAAGAAGCGGGATGGGTGCATCAAGTGCGTGCTGTTGCCGCACGGGCATGCGTGAGGAGACACGGGATGGCTGAGCAAGAGATGACGACGGCCGAGCAGGTGCACGCGGACATTCCGGGCTGGGGCGTGGACGGAGACCCGGGGAGCCGGCCCGGAGTGCCCATGTTGTTGAAGCCGGAGCGGCGCGGGGGAGCGCATTGGGAGAGGCCGGAGCGCCAGCCGCCGCCGGACTTCCCGGTGCTCAAGAGGGCGGAGCTGGACGAGCTGACGCCGGCGTTCGGCACGGCGGCGCCGCCGAAGGGACTGAGCGGGGTGCTGCGGCGGGTGGCGTATGCGATTCCGGAGAACCGGGTGCGGCACGTGATGCTGCTGTTGATGGCGGACCGGGTGGACGTGATGGAGTCGCGGCTGCTGCGCAGTCCGGCGAAGTCACTGGGCACGGTGCTGGGCCTGGTGGGCGGCGGCTGGCTGCTGGGCAAGCTGCGCACGTAGCGTTTCGAAGTGGCTGGATGATGCTTCAGGGTCCTCCAGCCACGGCGAAATCGCCGTACACTCTCAGACCCGCCTGTTCATAGAGGGATGCGAGGGGTTCCAATCTGGAGCGCTCCTTTGTCCAGGGTTGGAGATCTCCATCGAGAGTACAAAAGGACAGCTCGAAATTCGGGTCTCCGCCATGCAGCTCGCGCAGTGTACGAGCCTTGACCAGGACTGCGGCCAGGATGGCTTCGTCGAAGGGTTTCAGTCCGCTGGGACCCGTGGCTCTCAGCTGGATGGCGCACTCGAGCATGTCCTCGGATAGCGCGAAGGCCTCTACCCCGGGAGCATTCCGTACTGCCTCCAATGTGTCATGGAGCTTACGGAGTTCATGGCTGACGATCGCTCCATAGAGTTCGAGTGCCTGGGTGACGAGCTCGGCGTGTTCAGCCGGTAGCCTGTCCCCGAGGCGGGCGGTCCGCAGGAACTTCTTCATCTCCACGGGGATTCGGGGTTGGCACTTCCTCAGGATGGCGTCCGCTCCCTCTCGCAGACAGATGGCGGGGAGGTGGAGCCGCAACTCGCCATTTCGTGCCTTCTGGAGAAGGCGGGTGGCTGCTGGTTCCCGAAGATGCTCAGGCGAGCAACTCGAGTAGACCCAGTTGCTTTCGACGAGGAGGTGCCTCATCGGAAGCCGGTCACCGTCACTTCGGCATCCACCATGGCCGGGAGGAGATGGTCCTCGACCCGAGCCATCTCGCCCACGCGGTGCCGTGGAAGGCCCGGGTGCCGCACCATGGTTTCGAGCCACCGCCTCACGGCTCCCTCCAACTCCACTTCGTTCTCGCTGATGCCACGAGTCCCAATGAGCACAGGAGTCTCCACAACCGCGAGCTCCCGGATGGAGTCCGGGTTGTCGGACCAGGTCTCCTGGTAGACGTGGGTCTTCCTGGGAGTGACCAGCAATCCGAGCGGACAGGCCACTGCGCTCATGTAGTCCCGGAGTTGTCGTGCGGCTTTGTCCAGGTCGACCTGACCCACCGTGACCTCGACGGCGAGACGGACATCGGGGCGATCGTTCGCACGAACGATGACATCGGGGCTGAACACGGCTGCTCCCATGGGCGGTCCTCCAGCGCGCCCATCATATCTAACCACCTGAGAGGGTACGTGCATCGGTTGGCTCCCACAGTCGAATATCCCTAGGAAAACCCTACTTCTAAAGTCATGTCAACAGTCGCCGCCTTCTGTCTTTCGTGTGTCGGGTCCACTCACGCCCACGCTCACGCACCCACCCGCGAGCCGTAGTCTGGTGAACAGGCAGGCGGATGTGGGCGGAGTCCTGGCGCCTCGCGAGTGAATGCGCCGGGCGGTACGCTCGTCTGCCCGCATGATGCTTCGCAAGCTCCTGCTGCCATTGATGCTCGCGGTGCTCGGCTCGGCTCCGGCCGTGGCCGCACCTCGTGGACCGGTGAAGCCCGCGGCGAAGTCGAAGAAGGCCACGGCCTCCACCTCCACACCCTCGCGCACCCGTGCCCCCACGAAGCCCGTGGTGAAGGCCACGCCCGCCAAGAAGAAGCGGCCCGCGGCTCCTCCGCCCAAGGGACGCCGTGTGGCCACCCGCGCCGGGAAGCTCGTGGGCGCCTCGCTGTCCGCGTACCGCGTCCCGGACGATTGCTCCGGGCTGGTGCGCGCCGCCTACCAGGCCGTGGGCATCGAGCTGCTCTCCCACGGCACGCTGCCCGGGGAGAACGCGGTGAGCGCCATCCACCGGCGCGCTCAGCGCGCGGGCGCCCTGCACAAGCGCGCGCCGAAGCCCGGGGACATCGTCTTCTTCCGCGAAACCTATGACCGCAACCGGGACGGGCAGCGCAACGACGGGCTCACGCACGTGGGCGTCATCGAGTCGGTTGAGCGCGACGGCACGGTGGTCTTCGTTCACCGAGGGGGCAGTGGGGTGAAGCGCGCGCGGATGAACCTGCGCTTCCCGGGCAAGCGCGAGCAGGGCGGGCGCGTGTTGAACGACTACATCCGCCGGGCCGAGGGCGGTGAGCGCGCGAGATTCGCCAGCGAGCTCTTCAGCGGCTACGCCTCGGTGTCGCGGCTGTAGCGGGTGCCTCGTCCCACGGGTTGAAAGCGTGCACCCGGCCGGGGGCCCGAGCCCTCCACCGTTCCGCCTGCCGAACCACCATCCCCCAGGGCAGGAGGAAGCAACGGCGCGGGCGCTGTTGAACGTGTAGACTTCGCCTCTGGGGTACGGGTGAGCGACACGCGGCCGCACAGTGCGCGACGGACGATGGAGCGGTTGCTGCGCCTCCAGAAGGTGACGAGCAAGCTGTCGCAGGCGCTCACGCCCGAGCAGGTGGCCCACGTCATCGTCCAGCAGGCGGGGCCGGCGATGGACGCGGCCGACTGCTCCATCTTCCTGCTGGAGGAGCCCGGGGTGCTGCGGCTCGTGCAGTGGGTGGGGATGTCCCGGAGGGAGCTCGAGCCGTGGACCTCCGTGACCCTGGACGTGCCGCTGCCCGTCACCGATGCGGTGCGCCTGGGCGAGCCGGTGTGGCTGGAGTCGCGGGAGGCCGTGCTCGAGCGCTACCCGGCGATGGGCCGCCTGCCCTTGAGCCACGGGCGTGCCTGGGCCAGCCTGCCGCTGGAGGTGGAGGGGCGGGTGCTGGGCGTGTTGACGCTCGGCTTCGAGCGGGAGCGGGGCTTCGCGGAGGAGGACAGGGACTTCGCCCGCCTCGTCTCGCGGCAGTGCGCGCAGGCGCTGGAGCGCGCCCACCTCTACTCCCGTGAGCGCGAGCTGCGTGAGCAGGCCGAGCGGGCCCGGGCCGAGGCCGAGGCGCACCGCCGCCAGTTGGAGCAGGAGCACCTGCGTCTCCAGGCCGTGCTGCAACAGCTGCCCCAGGCCGTCATCCTCGCCGAGGCTCCGGAGGGCCGGCTGGTGATGGGCAACGCGCAGGCGGCGCGGCTCCACGGAGAGTCCGTGCCCGCCGACTGGAGCAAGGAGCAGTACACGACCGCCAGGACCGGCTTCCATCCGGACGGGCGGCCCTACTCCCCGGACGAGTGGCCGCTGGTGCGGGCCCTCACCCGGGGCGAGCTGGTGCGCGGCGAGGTGATGGAGGTGCGGCGTGAGGACGGCTCGCGCTACAGCCTGTCGGTGAGCGCCGGGCCGGTGCGGGACGCCGAGGGCCGGGTGACGGCCGCCGTGGCGCTCATGGAGGACATCACCGAGCGGCTGCGCCTGGAGAAGTCCCTGCGCCAGGGGGAGGCCGTGTTCCGCCGCATCATGGAGTCGGAGATGATGGGGCTGGCCTTCACCGACGAGGACGGGCTCATCCACGAGGCCAACGAGGCCTTCCTGTCGCTCGTCGGGTACAGCCGCGAGGCGATGGAGCGGGGAGCGCTGCGGTGGCAGGTGCTGGTGCCGCCCGAGGGCAAGGAGGCCGGGCGGCGCAAGCAGCGGGAGCTGTGGTCTCGCGGGGTGGTCACCGCGTTCGAGATGGAGCTGGTGCGCGGGGATGGCAGCCGCGTGTCGGTGCTGACGGGCGCGGCGCAGGTGGAGGAGCAGGAGCGCACCCTCAGCTTCGTGTTGGACATGTCGGACCTCAAGCGCGCGGAGGGGGCGGTGCGCTTCCTCGCCACGGCCAGCCGGGTGCTGGGCCAGTCGCTGGAGGTGCCGGATGCCACGCTCCAGCAGGTGGCGGGCCTGGCGAGCGTGTCGGTGGCCTCGTGGTGTGTCATCGACCTGGTGACGCCCGAGGGCGGGCTGCGGCGCGTGGCGGCGGCCCATGAGGACCTCGAGCGGGTGCCTCGGCTGGCGCGGGCCTGGCCCACGCCCTCGATGAGCGACTCCGGGGGCCCGCTGTGGGAGGCCCTGCGCTCGGGCGAGCCGCTGCTCTTCCAGGACTTCCGCGCCGAGACGTGGCGGCGGGTGTCGTCGGGCTTCGTGCCGCTGGAGCAGGTGATGGAGGCGGGGGAGGTGTGCTCGGTGATGGTGGTGCCGCTGCGCTCGCCCGAGGGGGCGTTGGGGCTCGTCACGCTGGGCGCGTGCAAGCCGAGGCGGCCCCATGGAGCGGAGGACCTGTCCCTGGGGCAGGAGCTGGCGCACCGGCTGGCGTCGGCGCTGGAGAGCGCGCGGCTCTTCCTGGAGTCCCAGCGGGCGGTGCGGCTGCGTGACGAGTTCCTCGCGGTGGCCTCGCACGAGCTGAAGACGCCGCTGACGCCCTTGCGGTTGCAGCTCCAGGGCTTGATGCGGATGGCGGAGCGGAACGGGGGCGAGCCGGTGCCCACCGAGCGGATTCTCCGGGTGGTGCGGGGCTGCGAGTCGCAGGTGCGCAAGCTGGCGGGGCTGGTGAATGACTTGCTGGACGTGGCGAAGCTGGCACAGGGCCGGTTGCCGCTGCACCTGGAGGAGGTGGACCTGGGGGCGGTGGCGCGGGAGGTGCTCGAGCAGCTGTCGGCCGAGGCGGCGCGGGCGGGCTGCCGGATGGAGCTGATGGACCGGGAGCGGGTGGTGGGGCGGTGGGACCGGCTGCGGCTGGAGCAGGTGGTGACGAACCTGCTGACCAACGCGCTCAAGTACGGGGCGGGCCGGCCGGTTCACGTGCACGTGGGGTGGGCGCACGGGCTGGCGAGGCTGTCGGTGCGGGACGAGGGCATCGGCATCGCGCCGGAGCACCGGGGCCGCATCTTCGGCAAGTTCGAGCGCGCGGTGTCCGAGCGCCACTACGGTGGGCTGGGGCTGGGGCTGCACATCACCTGGCGGATTGTCAGCGCGCTGGGGGGCACCATCGCCGTGGAGAGCGAGGTGGGCCACGGCTCGACGTTCACCGTGGAGTTGCCGCGGGACACCGCGGACGAGGGCGCGCGGGCTATGCTCGCGGAGCCATGATCCTTCCCACCCAGCGCCACCTCTTCGACCTGCCCGACGACGTCACGTGGATCAACTGCGCGTACATGTCCCCGCAGCTGCACGAGGTGAGCGAGGTGGGGAAGGAAGCGGTGATGCGCAAGTCGAGGCCGTGGTGGGTGCGGCCCGAGGACTTCTTCAACGACTCGGAGGCGCTGCGGAAGCTCTTCGCGCGGCTGGTGGAAGCGGACGCGGAGGGGGTGGCGTTGGTGCCCTCGGCGAGCTACGGGCTGGCGGTGGCGGCGGCGAACGTGCCGGTGAAGGTGGGGCAGCGGCTGCTGGTGCTGGCCGAGGAGTTCCCCTCCAACGTGTACCCGTGGCGCGAGCTGGCGCAGCGGGCGGGAGGGCAGGTGGTGACGGTGCGCCGGCCGGAGGATGGGGACTGGACGCGGGCGCTGCTGGAGGAGGTGGACGAGCGCACGGCGCTGGTGGCGGTGCCGCACTGCCACTGGACGGACGGGGGGCTGGTGGACCTGGTGCGGGTGGGGCAGCGGGTGCGCGAGGTGGGCGCGGCGCTGGCGGTGGACGCGACGCAGTCGCTGGGGGCGCTGCCGTTGAGCGTGGCGGAGGTGAAGCCGGACTTCCTGGTGGCGGCGGGCTACAAGTGGCTGATGGGGCCCTACACCCAGGGCTACCTGTACGTGGCGCCGAGGTTCCGCGAGGGGCAGCCCATCGAGCACAACTGGCTGATGCGCGGAGGGAGCGAGGACTTCGCGCGGCTGGTGGACTACCGGGACGACTTCCAGCCGGGGGCGAGGCGCTTCGACGTGGGGGAGCGCAGCAACTTCGTGCTGGTGCCGATGGCGATGGCGGCGCTGAGGCAGTTGCTCAAGTGGGGCGTGGCGGACGTGCAGGAGTCGCTGCGGGCGCTGACGGAGCGGGTGGCGAAGGGGGCGAGGGCGCTCACGCTGGAGGTGCCGCCCGAGTCACAGCGGGCGGGGCACATGGTGGGGCTGAAGCGGCGGGGAGGTTACGGGCCGGACGTGGCGGCGAAGCTGGCGGCGCGCAAGGTCTTCGTGAGCGTGCGCGGCGATAGCATCCGCGTGTCCCCGCACCTCTATAATACCGAGGCGGATGTAGACCGGCTCCTGGAGGAACTGGACGCGCTCGTGTGAGCCCTGGGATTGCAGGCGGCCGAGGCTCGACGAATTCCAGGTGCTTGCTCGGCGGCTTCCAGGACCGCGCGCTACATTGAGGCGAATGGCCAAGGTCTTCATCTCCCATGTCCGATCCGATCGGACGCCTGCCCGCCGGCTGGCCGCGGCTCTTCGCCAGGCCGGTCACGAGCCGTGGCTGGCCGAAGATGCGCTGCTCGTGGGGGAGTCGCTGTCCGACGCGCTGGCGCGGGGGTTGAAAGATACCGGGACCGTGGTGGTGCTGTTGTCGCGGAACGCGCAGGAGAGCGGCTGGACGAACTTCGAACTCTCACTCATCCGGAGTCACGGTTTCGCACGGGAGCGGCTGTTGCCTGTGAGGCTGGACCGGATTTCCCGGCCAGAGGGCTTCGCGGATTCGCCTCCCATCGACTTGTTTCCCGGTGAAGTCGCCTGGCGCGAAGGTGTGGAGCGGTTGTTGCGTGTCCTTGGAGGCGAGTCTCCAGCCGAGGCGAGGCCCCCTTCTTCGGAGTCATCACCGGACAACCTACCTCCTCGGACGATTCCCTTCGTGGGACGTGAGGCGGACCTCGCGTGGCTGAGGGAGCGGTTGGGCCCGGGACGGTGTGCACTCCTCTGGGGACGGGCGGGGGTGGGGAAGACGTCGCTCGCACTCGAATATGCCGCGCGGCATGCCGCGGACTACCCTGGCGGGCTCTGGTGGGTTCCGGGTCATGAGGGTCCTGAGCGGGCCTTTGCCTGGCTGGCGTGGAATCTCCCTCCCCATCACGTCTCGGGCCTGCTGCGTGATGAGCTGGAATCCCTCGTGGAGGGGATGCATCGTGAGTCCCTCTCGGAAGGCATTGCGCGCGCTGTCGTCCGAGAACTGGAGGAGAGCCCGGAGCCGGTGCTCTTGATTGTCGAGGACATGCGCTCGAGGGAGTGGGCGGAGTGGTGCTCCGCTCGTCATGTGACGGTCCTGGGAACCTGCCGTGGCCAGCCATCCTCGTTGATGGAAGGGATTGCCTCCCGGTGTGTCGGTCCACTTCAGCAGGAGGACACCCGTGAGCTGCTCGAGCGTATGGGGCTAGCGCCGGACATCCTGGGCACGGGTCACGAAAAACTCCTCTGGCAGCGGCTGATGGGGCGGGCCCAGTTCGTGGGCGCCGTGGCGCGGCTGCTGAATCAGAAAGTGATGACGTGGGAGGGACTCGAACTTCAATGGGGTGGTTTCCGAACGCGGGCCGTAGGGGTTCTCGACCTGTGCATCGAACAGTTTGCCCGAGGGAGTGTCACGCGGAGGTTGTTGGAAGCCATCGCCGTTTTCACGCCGGAGGTGGGCATTGAGCGGAGCTGGCTCGGTAAGACGGTGGAGGACGAGCCGTGGCGGGCGCTCGAACGTCTGGGATTGATACAGCTCCAGGGAGAGATCGCCTTCATTCATGGAGGAACGCATCAGCGGGTGCGGGTTCTGGCGGCTCCCGACGACTGGAAGGACGCCGTCCGGCGGGTTCTGGAGCGGGTGCGCGAGCGGCTCATCGTCTACCGCGAGAGGGGCGCATGGATGGAGGCGGAGGCTGCCATCGCGGACCGCTTCCACCTCGAGGCCATCTTGCGCACCGCGGAATCCCTGGTGCCCGCCATGTTCTGGGCCGAGGTTGCCTGGCTCTTCGCGGAGTGTCTGCTACGCGCGAGACAGCATGGGATGGCTCGGCCTCTCTTGTTTCGTGCACTCCGGCTCCTTGAGCGGCTGCCGGATGCGGACCTGGAGTTGCGCGCCTCGGTACGCATGAGCCTCGCGGAGGTTCTGGAGGCAATAGAAGATCGCGGCTCGGCGCGGAGGCTCCTGGAGCAGGCCGTTGCGGAGGATGGGAAGAATGCCGGAGTTCAGCCCGCTCAAAAGGCGGACCGGCTCTCGCGCCTGGCTTCCCTGCAATGGGAATGGGGGATGCGAGGCAGGCACTCCAAGCGAAAAAAAAGATGGGGCGCCGCGCTTCAGTCCATCGATCGTGCCCTGGACATCGATCGAAACGAGCTTGGCTGGAGCCACGTGCAACTCCCGTCACGGCTCATGCTCCGTGGCAGGATATTGCTGGGTCTGGGGCGGGTGGCGGAAGCCAACGCGGTCCTCGAAGAAGCCTTGAGCGTGGGAGAACTGGTATTGGGTCCTGATGACCTCGGGCTCGTTACTGTGCTCGAAGCACTCGCGACGGCACGCACTGCCCGCGATGACGATACAAGCGCTCTGCGCTTGTTGGAGCGGGCGGTGGACATCAGCCTGCATCGGTTGGGTGAGCACCATCTGGAGACCGCGTACCTGCTCACTGAACTGGCTCGGGGTTGTGCCAGGTTTGGTGAACGGGTACGGGCAAGGCTTCACGCTGAGCGTGCGCTGGCCATCCTGGAAAAAGGCTCGAGTCCTTCAGATCCTCAGTTGCTGCGTGGCCTGCTGCGAATCGCGGAGGTGTTGGCGGAGGTGGGTGAGCGTACCGCTGCTGGCGAGATTCTCGAGCGCGCGTTGGCACTCCAGGAGGCTGCGGCGGTACCTGACTTCATGGAGCTCAAAGTGCTGGTGGAGCAGGCGCTCTTTTTGGAATTGGAGGATGAGGGGCAGCGCACCGTGACGGATGTCCTGCTCTCGCGGGTCCTGGAACTGGCCCGCCGAGCACCACTCGGGGGGCAATTCGAGCGCTCCAGACTCGAGGATTTCGTGAGCACCATCCTCCGGTCCAGGCAGGCCACCCCTTCGTCCGACACTCCGGTGCCCTTCCTGGCTCCGACCGCTGGGGCTGCGGCGGGTCCCCTGACGCGGGCGCTGGCGCTCCTGTCGTCGAGGGACACCTCGGAGTCGGAGAAGTCCAGGGTCCTCCGCCAGGCCATTGAGGAGGCACGGCAGGGTGATGATCCCTCCAACGGTGCCCGTGCGTTCTTCCTGCTCGCGGACCTGGAGGGCCGTCGGGGTGCATGGGAGAAGGCGCGGGAGAGTGCCGGGCAGGGACTGCAGCTGGCCCTGCGGGCTGGGGTGCCCGGCCTGGTGGCCGAGGGGTACCGGCTTCTCGCGGATGCGGCGCTCCATGGCTCCTACTACGAAGAGGCGCGGATGAGCTACGAGGAGGCCGTCCGCCGCTATGATGTCCTGGGAGATCGCCTCCGGGCAGCGCGGACGCGCGCGTTGCTGGTGGCGCTGTTGCTGCAACTGGGCCGCCATGATGAGGCGGCGGCGCATGTGCGCTGGATGCGCGAGCACCTTGCGGATCCCGTGCTCACGCAGGACGCACGGCACGACATGCAGGAGATCCTGCGATTGGTGGAGCGGCGCACGTTGTCCTCCCAGGGCCAGGGTGCTAGGCAGCGCACACCATGAGCATCGTCAATGGGAGTCTCGACCGGAGGCATGCGTTGTTGGAGGCATGCAATCTCCAGCGCAATCCCTTCACCAAGACAGAGCCGAAGGACGACGCGATCGACCAGGTCTTCGTGGGGCGTGAGGCCGAGCTTCGGGATGCCGCATGGCGTGTGTATGACGGCCCCCGCAACCTCCTGGTGGTTGGCGGGTATGGCTATGGGAAGACGACGTTCGTCCGCAAGCTCCTGCGAGAGCTGCGGATGACGAAGCAGGTGTCCTTCTTGACTGGTTACGCGGCGCTCCAGCACGACTCTCCGGATGGATTCCGGCTCGCCGCGCTCACCGCCCTGGTCGAGGGGGCACTGGCGACTGCCTCGCCGGACACGGGCCTGCACGACTTCGCCCTGAAGTCGTGGGATGAGCTTGCTCGTCTGGAGCCGGATGCGCGAGGCCCGCGCGTTCCGGATCTGCGCTTCAGACACGGCTTGGAGCTCGCCCGCGCCGCTGGCATCCATCGGGTCGTCATCGCCATCGATGAGATCGACAAGCGGGATGCCCAGGTCGTACAGGGCATCGTGATGGGGGCGCGCTCGTTGTTGGATACGGATGCCTCGTTCGTCCTCACGGGCCGGTACATGGACGTCTTCACGGACATCCGCTCCTCGCTGCTGGCCGCGTTCGACCATCGGTTGGAACTGCAGCCGTTCGAGCCAGAGGACCTGGTGGATATCCTCCGACGCAACCTCGCGACCTTCCGTCGGCGTTCTGAAGAGCCGCCGACGCTCGCGCCCTTTGTCACGGAAGTGGTCGAAGCCATCGTCGACCGGTGCGGCGGCATGCCCCGTCCGCTCAACCTCATGGCGTACGCGGCGTTGGAGGAACTGCTGCAGACGCAACATCCCCTGTCCGAGCAGGCCATTCGCGTCACACCCGAGCATCTCGATCGTGCCCTGCAGAAGGAGGGCAACCTCATCTACAGCGGTCTCGCCGAGAGTGAGCGCGAGCTGCTGGCGAAGATCTTCCGGCGCAACAGCTATGTGAGCGGAGCCGACCTCGGTGAGCTGGACCCCGTGCGGGGGTTGCCGGGAGCGGTGCAGAACATGGAGCAACTGTCTCGCGAGGATGCGCTGCTGCGCCTCGAGTCCAGTACCGGGCCTGCTTTTCAGCTCTCTCCACTCATCGAGCCCGTATTTAGGGGATTGCGGCAGCGCAAGGAGCAGCTCAAGGCGCTCTGGCTGGAAGCGAGCTCGCCGGAGGTGTCGGACGAAGAGGGACAGCTCTTGGAGGACTTCGCCGCGGAGTTCTTCAAGGAGTCCTTCCTGGTCAGTGAGCGCAATGCGCGCACCGGGACTGAGGAGATAGATCTCATCCTGCGGCCGTCGCGGGAGTCGGATGCCGTCTTCCGCAAGTCCTCCTACTTGTTCGTCGAGTGCAAGAACTGGCGCAAGCAGAAGGTCAATCAGGAGGTGGTCACGAAGCTGGTGGGAATCCTCCAGAATCGGCGTCTCAAGCAGGGCTTCCTCCTCACGACAGGAAGCTTCACGAAGGATGCCGTTCAGCAGGCACGGAGCTTCTACCAGACGACGGAACTGGAGCTCATCCTCATCGACGGAAAGGAGATGATGGCGTTTCTCGACGACCTCCGGTCCGTCAGTGATTTTCTGTCCAGCCTGCACCGTGGGCAGGTGCTTCAGCTCCGCTGACACTTGTCTCGCATGAAGGCGAGCCCACTCCATGCCGAGATGCGGTGACGAGGGATTCCCGATGGTAGCATCGCCGGAGTTCCGGACGGATGAAGCATCGAGCGGGGGGAGACATGAGGAACATCGCTGTTGTCGGAGCCGGGCAGGCGGGGCTGCTGGCGGCGCACGCGCTGCTGAAGGCGGGCCACCGGGTGACGCTCTACTCGGACAAGACGCCCGAGCAGTGGTTGAACGAGAGCCGGCCCACCGGGACGGCGGCGCGCTTCGATCTCTCGCTGGGCTTCGAGCACGAGCTGGACCTCAACCCCTGGGCCGGCCAGCTTCCCTACGGCGAGGGCTTCCACATCACGGTGTGTCCCAAGCCGGGCACCCAACTGCTCACCCTCACCGGACGTCTGCGCGCGCCCTGCGCCGCCATCGACCTGCGCCTGCAGAGCCACCACTGGATGCAGGCGTTGAAGGCTCGGGGCGGCGGGGTGGAGATCGAATCCATCTCGATTCCGCGCCTGGAGGAGATCGCCGCGGCGCATGAGCTCACCCTGGTGGCCGCCGGGCGGGCCGAGTTGTGCAACCTCTTCGAGCGCGACGCCGGACGCTGCGTCTACGACAAGCCCCAGCGCCACCTGGCCATGGTGTGTGTGAAGGGGCCCGCGCTGGGCTTCGACGGCGTTCCCCTGTTGCCGGTGAAAATCAACCTGCTGCCTGGCCGGGGCGAGTGCTTCTGGGTGCCCTACTTCCACAAGGACGCCGGGGCGAGCTGGAACCTGCTCTTCGAGGCCCTGCCGGGTGGACCCCTGGACCGCTTCCAGGAGGCGAAGAGCGCCGGGCAGGTGCTGGAGATCGCCAAGGGGCTCATCCGGGAGCTCCTCCCCTGGGACTACCCGTGGGTGAAGGACGCGGAGACGTCGGATGCCAATGGCTGGCTGGTGGGAAGGTTCGTTCCCACGGTGCGTAAGCCCGCTGGGCGGCTGCCCTCGGGCCGGGTGGTGATGGCGCTGGGGGACACGGCCATGTCGGTGGACCCCATCGCCGGCCAGGGCGCCAACAATGGCAACAAGATGGTGCGCAACCTCGTCGAGTGCATCGTCGAGCACCAGGACCGGCCCTTCGACGCGGCGTGGATGACGGACACCTTCGAGCGCTTCTACGAGCGCCATGGCCGGGCCACCCACGACTTCACCAACCTATTGCTGGAGCCCATCACCCCGCCCGCGCTGCAACTGCTCATCGCCCAGTACGGCAGTGACGGCCGCTCGGACAACGAGAGCGGGCGCCAGCTGCTGGCCAACGCCTTCTCGGAGAACTTCAACGATCCCAACCTGCTGACGCCCGTGATGAGGGAGCCGCGAAGGATGCGCGAGTTCATCGAGCGGACGATGGGCCACTCGTGGCTCCGGGCCGTGGCCTCGGGAGGCCTGGGCATCGCCCGGGAGGGGCTGCGGCAGTTGAGCGGGCAGGCCCCTCGTCATCCGCGGGTGCACGGGAGCGAGAAGGCGGCCTGACGCGGACCCCTCAGGCGCCGGAGCCGGGAAGGTCCGGCCGGGGCGGTGCGAGGGGCTCGGGTGGCACCACCTGCGAGCGGGCGAAGGACGCCTCGTAGTCGGGGGCGAGCGTGCCGAAGAGCCGATCCCACACGACGGTGTAGAAGCCGTAGTGGTGGGCGAGGTCCAGGTGGTGGCGGGCGTGGAAGGTGGTGGTGGCCACGGCGCGCAGGACGGGCCAGCGGACCCAGGCATCCGGGAAGGGCTCCACGCCGAGGTGTCCGAGCAGGCCCCACAGGGTGTTGAAGACGAGGTAGAGCAACATGCCGGCCCACGAGGACTCGTAGGCCACGCACACGGCGAGCCACAGGGCGCCGAAGCCGAGCACCTCCAGCGGGCTGAGGACGAAGAGGGTGAGGGGCCGGGCGCGCTCGTAGCGGTGGTGGGGGGCATGCAGCCAGCCGTAGAGCAGCGGCAGGTGCGCGGTGCGGTGCAGCAGGTACATGCCCAGGTCCATCACCCCCACGAGCACCAGCACGTCCACGAGCACGCCGGGGCCGCCGTCGAGCCGGAAGCGGATGAGCCCCTCGCGCCACAGCAGGAGGCCGGTGAAGGTCACCACCGAGTTGAGCACGACGCACCCCGTGGCGAGCACCCACTCCTCGCGCTGGAGCGGAGGGGCCTCGGGGGCCACGCGGCGGTGGGCATGGCGCCGGACCAGCCACTCCCCGAGCGCCACGGCCAGCACGAGCACGAGCGCGTTCTTGGCCAGGAACACGAGGGCGGCCTGCCACAGCGGCACGGTGCGCAGCCAGTCGATGACCTGGTGCATGTAACGAATTCCTTCCTTCCGCCCGGGTGCTCGCGGTGCTTGCATTCGCGAGCATGACAGACCGTGAGCAGCGCCGCACCCGGGCCCGGGAGTTCGACCTCGTCCTCTTCGGAGCCACGGGGTTCACCGGACGCCTCGTCGCCGAGTACCTCGTGAAGAAGCGCCCCTCGCTCCGCTGGGCCCTGGCGGGCCGGAGCCGTGAAAAGCTCGAGCGGGTGCGCGAGGAGCTCGCCACGCGGGAGCCCTCCGCGAAGGAGCTGCCCCTGGTGGCGGGAGACAGCCTGGACAAGGCGGCCATGGAGGGGCTCGCGAGCCGCACGCGTGTGGTGTGCACCACGGCGGGCCCCTACGCCCGGTATGGGAGCGTGTTGCTGGGCGCGTGCGCGGAGCAGGGCACCGACTACTGCGACCTGACGGGCGAGACACAGTGGGTCCGGGAGATGATCGACGCGCACCATGCCCGCGCGGTGGAGACGGGGGCGCGCATCGTCCCCTCGTGTGGTTTCGACTCCATCCCGTCGGACCTGGGGGTGCTGCTGCTGCACGAGCAGCTCGCCGCGAAGGGCGGGCGGCTGGCCGAGGCCCACTACCGGGTGCGGCGGATGAAGGGCGGGGCGAGCGGTGGAACCATCGCCAGCGGGCTCCACGCGGCGGAGCGGATGGGGGACCCCGCGGTGCGCCAGGTGTTCGCGGATCCGTTCTCGCTGAGCCCGGAGGGAGCGCCCGACAGGCGCGGACACGAGGATTGGCTCCGCCCCCGGAGGGACCCGGAGACGGGCCGCTGGCTGGCGCCGTTCTTCATGGCGGCGGTGAACACGCGGGTGGTGCGGCGGAGCAACGCGCTGCTCGGCTACGCCTACGGGCGCGAGTTCCGTTACGACGAGGCGATCGACGTGGGTCGGGGCCCCGCGGGACTGGCGCGGGCGGCGGCGACGAGCGCGGGCATGGCGTTGTCGGGAGCGATGGTGTTCGGGCCGGTGCGGAAGCTGGCCGAGCGTTTCCTGCCGGCACCGGGTGAGGGGCCGAGCCGTGAGGAGCGGGAGAGCGGGTTCTTCGACATCGAGCTGCACGGAGTGGGGACGGCGGGGGAGCGGGTGCGCGCGCGTGTCGGGGCGAAGCAGGATCCAGGGTACGGGGCGACGTCGTGGATGCTGGGAGAGTCCGCGCTGTGCCTGGCCGAGGACGAGCTGCCGGAGCGAGGAGGGCTGCTCACCCCGGCCTCGTGCATGGGGATGAAGCTCGTCGAGCGGCTGCGCGCCGCGGGCATGACGTTCCAGGCCGAGGCCACTTGAAGGCGGCCCACACGGCATGCCGCGAGCGGCCCTGGAGCAGGGAGCCTGTCGGGCGGACCGGGGCACACCCTGGCACCGACATTTCGGTGAGGCTGGGAGTACCGATATCTCGGTGACCACCTTCACCGCCCTGTCGGTGTCCTCACCGGTATTTCGGTGGGTGCGGATGGAGGGTGAACGGATAAGTGCCTGATTTCACGGGGGCTGTGTCCCTGGCACAGCCCCTGCTCAAGGAGCCTCCCGTCGTTCCCCACCCCCACGGAGGCTCGCATGAACCTGAAACCCCTGGTCCTCACCGCGCTGTTCACGGGCGCCCCGGCGCTGGCCGGCACCCCGCCGCTCACCACGGATACGGGCTCGCCCGTTGGCTCCAACCAGAGCTCGAAGACGGCGGGCCCGCGCGGCGGAATCCTCCTGGAGGACTTCCACCTCATCGAGAAGCTGGCGCGTTTCGACCGTGAGCGCACTCCGGAGCGCGTGGTGCATGCCCGGGGTGTGGGCGCCTACGGCTCCTTCGAGAGCTACGGTGACTTCTCGCGGCTCACGCGTGCGTCCCTGTTCTCGGCGAAGGGCAAGAAGACGCCCATGTTCGTGCGCTTCTCCACCGTCATCCATCCGCAGGGCTCGCCCGAGACGGTGAGAGACCCCCGCGGCTTCGCGCTCAAGTTCTACACGGACGAGGGGAACTGGGACCTGGTGGGCAACAACCTGCCGGTGTTCTTCATCCGAGACGCCATCAAGTTCCCGGACATGGTGCACTCGCTCAAGCCGTCGCCGGTGACGAACCGGCAGGACCCGAACCGCTTCTTCGACTTCTTCTCCCACGTGCCCGAGTCCACGCACATGTTGACGCAGCTGTACTCGGACCTGGGGATTCCGGCGAACTACCGGCAGATGAACGGGCACGGCGTGCACTCCTTCAAGTTCGTCAACGCGAAGGGCGAGGTGCGCTACGTCAAGTTCAACTGGAAGTCGCAGCAGGGCGTGAAGTCGCTCACGGCGGAGGAGGCCACGCGTGTGCAGGGCGAGGACTTCCAGCACGCCACGCATGACCTCTACACGACGATGGGGAAGGGGCAGTTCCCGTCGTGGGAGCTGAGCGCGCAGGTGTTGGACCCGAAGGACCTGGACGCGTTCGCGTTCGATCCGCTGGACGCGACGAAGGTGTGGCCGGAGGACAAGGTGCCCTCCATCAAGCTGGGGAAGTTCACGCTGGACCGGATGCCGGACAACTTCTTCGAGGAGACGGAGCAGGCGGCGTTCTCGCCGGGGGTGCAGCCGCCGGGCATCGAGCCCTCGGAGGACCGGCTGTTGCAGGGCCGGCTGTTCTCGTACGCGGACACGCAGCGTTACCGGGTGGGGGCGAACTACCAGTCGCTGCCGGTGAACCGTGCGCGCGCGCAGGTGAACAACAACAACCAGGGCGGCGGCATGAACGGGGGCAACACGAAGTCGGACGTGAACTACGAGCCGAGCATCACGCGGGAGACGGAGGACGTGCCGGCGTACCTGCTGTCGCGAGCGCCGCTGAGCGGGACGACGCAGCAGGGGGCGATCGAGAAGACGGACAACTTCACGCAGGCGGGGGCCTTCTACCTGGGGCTATCGCCGGCGGAGAGGGAGCGGCTGGTGAAGAACCTGGCGGCGGACCTGGGGCAGGTGCGTGACGCGCGGGTGAAGGCGCGGATGGTGGGCTACTTCTACAGCGCGAACGCGGAGTACGGCACGAAGCTGGCGAAGGCGGTGGGCATCAAGGTGGACGACGCGAAGGCCGCCATCGCGCCACTGGCCTCCCGCTAGAAGTCCCGTGTTTGTCCCCTCTCCCTTTGGGAGAGGGTCAGGGTGAGGGTTTGCCTCCCTGGGTCCGTGTGACCGCATGGAACACGCGGGTACGA
>NZ_JPMI01000075.1 GCF_000733295.1 Archangium violaceum Cb vi76
TGCGCAACCCAATCAGGCTCTGGTTGTCCCCCGACGTGCTCGCACGGAGTGAATCGATGCTGCGCAAGGTGATGGTGTTTCTGGGTTCCGTGGCCCTGCTGCTGTTGTTGGGCACGGCGCTGGTGTTGGGCTACCTCTTCACGGGAGGGCGTCCCGCCGAGGGCCGGGTGCTGGCCGTGAGTGATGCGGAGCGCTACCTGCTGGCCGCGGCACGCGAGGGAGACGTGGAACTGGTACAGGGGCTGGTGAAGGCCGGGACGCCGGTGGACGTACAGAATGACCGGGGTTTCTCGCCGCTCATCCTCGCGGCGTACCACGGCCACACCGAGGCGGTGCGGGTGCTGCTATCGGCGGGGGCGGACGCGTGTGCGGGGGACTCGAGGGGGAACACGGCGCTGATGGGCGCGGCCTTCAAGGGGCACGCGGACATCGTCGAGCTGCTGCTGAAGCAGCCCTGTGCGGTGGACCAGTCCAACGGCGTGGGCCAGACGGCGCTGATGTTCGCCCGTCTCTTCGGCCGCGAGCAGGTGGCGGAGCGTCTGCGCGAGCACGGCGCCTCGGAGGCGAAGCGGGACGCGAGCGGACGCACCGCTGGGGACTGGGCGCGCACACAGTCCGCCCCAGCACCCATCGCCGCGCCGGCGTCCGTGGTGGGCTCGGCCTCCACGGTCCAGTGAGGACCCGGTCAGCTGCCGTGGGGTGACGCCGCCTACCCCGTGGCGTGGCTCCGGAGTCTCACGAGGATGTCCCGAGCACGAGTCCAGAGGATCGACCCGCCCTCCAGGGGCTCCAGGAAGCGGGTGGAGTGGGGCAGGCGCGTGGCGAGGGTGGCGCCGGAATCGGGCGAGTGGACGGTGCTGGTGTCCGCGCCGCCGTACCAGAGGTCCACGGGGACGGTGACGTGCTCGGGCTCCAGCAGCCAGGGACCCAGGGCGTTGACGAGGTCCCTCGCGTACCCCTGAGGGCCCTGGGAGAAACCCTCGCGCAGGGAGCGCTGGTATGCCGGGCCGAACGAGTCACTCAGGTAGAGCGCCCGGTCACGCTCACCACTCATTCCGATGATGAGCTGCCACAGGCCATCCCACGTGGCCATCCGTGAGAAGGACTGCTCGAAGCCGGCGGGGTCCTGGCGGGCGGCGCGGACCATCGCGGCGACATCGGGGTGCAGGCGTGGGGCGAGGGAGGGCCAGGCGAGGTCATCCTGCCCGGACACGAGGGCCACGGCCTTCACGAGCCCTCTGCCCGCGAGGGCCAGGGCGAACGGTGCACCCTGGGAGAAGCCCACGGCGGTGACGTCGCGCAGCGCATGCGCGGTGAGGAACTGGCGCACGTCCTCCACCCAGGAGGAGAAGGTCTTCTCCGGATGAGGGGTGGACGCGCCGAGGCCGGGCCGGTCGATGGCGAGGAGCCGCAGGCCGAGGTCCGCGAGCGCATCCGCGCCGAAGCCGAGCGAGCCGCTCATGGCGGCGCCGGTGCAGAACAGGACGGGGAGGCCGTGGACGGGTCCCCACTCGGACCAGGCGAGGGTGCGGCCGTCATGGAGCCGCAGGGTTGTCTGTCTTTCGGGAGGCGTGACACCCAGGTTCATGCGGGGGGGGATGATAGCGGCGTCCCCGAGGCACGGAGTGCGGGAAAGGGCGTCAGGTCCGCGTGTCCGCTCGCAGGACGGCGTCCTCCCGTTCTCCCGCGAGGTGCTCCCGGAGCTGCCGGCTGAAGAGCTCCAGCTCATGATAGGTCGTCTGGAGCTCGACCTCGGTCACGTGCTGGGACTGGGGGCGGTCGGAGGGACTGACCGTCGTCGCGACACGGACGCGGACGCCAATGTGGCCGGCGGAGTCGAGCGGGTAGGCGGAGATCGCCAGATGGACCTGCTCCAAGCGGTTGTCCCGCCAGTATCCACCGGCGAGACCTGCCCGGGCCTCCTCGGTCAGGGGATACGCCGCGAGCGCCGAGGCGAAGCGCTCGAGCTGCTCCGCGCCGAACCATGCGCTGCCCTGCCCGCTGAAGCCCTGGGAACGGACGCTGGCATGAAGCTCTCCGGTGCCGTCGTCATCCTGCTGGAACCGGAGACGCAGTCCATCACCCGTCATGAGCACACCCTTCCTTGAGCCCGGAGTAGCAGCCGGGGAAGATGGTGGTGAAGGTGACGGTGCCCTCGCTGTCCGTCTCCTGCACGCCGCGCAGGTCGTTCTGGCTGGTGAGGTTGTACATCGAGTACTTGCCATCGCGGTCGCAGTGCCAGAGGTAGATGGCATACCCGGCGAGCGGGCCGCAGCTGTCGTTGCCGTTGACGAGGGGCAGCTTGACGGTGAGTGGAACGCCCTCGGCGGTGCCGGTGGAGCCGGCGATGCTGGAGCGGATGTCATTGCGCACGATGCCCGCGAGCACGAGTGCGTTGGGCCCGTTGGAACCATCCCCGGGATAGGGGCCGGCGGTCTCCTCGGGAATCGTCGCGCACTCCGAGGAGCCACCGGTGCCACCACAGCCGACGAGCGGAAGGAGGGCCGCGCCCGCCATCCACCGCAGGAGCTGCCGGCGGTCCGTCATCCCCGCCAGGGTCTTCAAGTCGTGTTCGAGGCCCTTGTCGTGGTCATGCGTGTCGTCGTGCATGGTGTCTCCCAGTGATGGCTGGAAGGTACCCGGAAACTCCTTGAGCAATTCTGAAGAGCACGGCGCGGCCCGCCGGGGAGCCGCTCGTCCGGCTGCCCCTCGCGGGTCACCTCATGGCTACGGCGTGAAGACCGACACGCCGATGGCGTCACCGGGCACCAGGCCGATCAGCACCCAGTGCTCGCCGACCTTGCGAAGCGTGCCGGGCGCCCCCTTGAAGACCCAGGCACCATCCTTCTTCTCCAGGGGGTGGTTGGCGCTTTTCGACCACTGGGAGGTCCCGCTCTGGATGTAGCCGGGCAGCGTCACGTTCGCCTTCTGTCCCGCGAAGAAGGCCTCGTAGTCCTTCACCAGGTGGTGGTGGTCTCGGGATTGCGGAGGAGCCACCGGTTCAGGGCGATGAGGCGCTGCGTGGGCGACGAGGGATTGAGGATCTGCGGCCTCCTCAGCGACGTGGCTTCCCACCGGGGCCGGGTGTAGCGGACGGAGACGGCGGCTTGGCCGTTGCCATAATCCACCTCGCGTTCCACCGTGCACTCGACGAACCGGGACAGCGCGGCGTAGAGGCCGGGCCTGTCGAGGTCCGTCTCCGACAGGTACCAATGATGACGCCGGAGGAAGTCGAGGTCCTCCTGCCGGATGAGCTCGGAGGGGCGGTAGTGCTCCGGGAGGCGCGAGAGCACGGGGTCCGGCAGCAGCTGGTACTGACAGAGGACCCGCGCGATCTGGGACAGCGTCAGCTCCGGGTGCCGCGCCGGGAGGCGCTCGGGGCTACCGGTGACGGCGGTGCTTCCCACGGAAGCGGAGGGCGCCGCACACCCTCCGAGCAGAAGCACGAGCCAGGTCAGCCACGAGGAGGAGCGGAGCATGCGATGGAGCCTCGCCCGGCATTCTAGAGCGCCTCTGACCCCCCGCGCTGCCAACGCGGCCATTTCCCCTCGCCCTCCGGGAGAGGGACGGGGTGAGGGTGCCACGGATGCCGGGTTGAACCCCTGTCCACCCTGTGGGCCACGGGTTGAATCACGGGGGCAGGCACCCTCACCCTGACCCTCTCCCGAGGGGAGAGGGAATATCCGCGGCCCGTCCCTCTCAGTCGAACTTGTAGCCCTTGGGCACCACGACGATGCCGTTGTCGGTGACGGTGAAGCCGCGCGCCTTGTCGGCCGCCAGGTCGTAGCCGATGCGGGCGTTGGGCGGCACGCGCACGTCCTTGTCGATGATGGCGTTGCGCACCTTGGCGTGCCGGCCGATGTCCACCTCGTCGAAGATGACGGAGCGCTCCACCGTCGAGTACGAGTTCACCCGCACCCGGCGGAAGAGGATGCTCTCGCGCACCGTGCCGCCCGAGATGATGCAGCCACCGGCCACCATGGAGTTGAGCGCCCGGCCCACGCGCTCGCCCGCCTCGTGGACGAACTTGGCCGGCGGGCTGTACTCCACCGCCGTGCGCAGCGGCCACTCCGGGTTGAAGACGTCGAACTCCGGATCCACCGACACCAGGTCCATCGAGGCCTCGTGGTACGCCTCGAGCGTCCCCACGTCGCGCCAGTACGTGTTGGCGCGCGTCTGGCCGGGGATGGGGTTGGAGTGAAAGTCATACGCGTGGATGTGGTAGCCATCGCGCAGCGCCCGCGGCAGCACGTCCTTGCCGAAGTCGTGCTGCGAGCCCTCGGTGCGCGAGTCCACCTCCAGCAGCTCGCTGAGCACCCGGCGGCTGAAGATGTAGTTGCCCATGCTGCACAGGGCCATGTTCGGCTTGCCCGGCATGGCCAGGGGCTCCTTGGGCTTCTCCTGGAACCCGGTGACGCGCCCGCGCTCGTCCACCTGCATCACGCCGAAGCGCGAGGCGTCCGCCAGCGGCGTGGGGTAGGCGGCGATGGTGATGTCGGCGCGGTGGGCCTCGTGCTGCTCCAGCATGTGCGCCACGTTCATCTTGTAGATGTGGTCGCCGGAGAAGATGGCCACGTCGTCGGCGCGGTAGTTCTCCACCAGGTGGAGGTTCTGGTAGATGGCGTCCGCCGTGCCCCGGTACCACACGTTGCCCAGCTGCTCGTAGAGGTACATCTGCGCGGGCGCGAGCGTGATGAAGTAGTCGGCCAGCAGGCCCGAGCCGAAGCGCCAGCCTCGCTGGATGTGCTCGGTGAGCGACTGGGCCTTGAACTGCGTCAGCACGTAGGTGGCGTAGACGCCCGAGTTGAGGAAGTTGCTGAGGGCGAAGTCGATGATGCGGAACTTGGAGCCGAACGGGACGGCCGGCTTGGAGCGCTTGGACGTCAGGGGCGCCAGGCGTGTGCCCTGACCCCCCGCGAGAATCATCCCGAGGACGCGTTTGCGACTGCTCATGTGGTGGAGAACCCCCTGCCGGCGACCAGTATAGGAGGCTTCCCGGGAAAGGCGCGGTTTCGGCCGAAGCGCCTCGCGATGGTGGTGCAGTGTTGAGAAGCCAACCCTGGCGCGGGTGGCCGCCGGGTTCATCGAAGTGACAGTCGGTGTGCGGCAAGGGTTTTGACGCGCCGCCCCGATGAGCGGCCGGTCAGGAAGGCGCTCCCTGCGGGAAGGCCGATGGCTCCCCACGTTCCCGGCGAGCAGCGGCTTTCTCGAAGGGAGACAATCCATGACCCGGAGCAAGTTCATCCTGGCGGGCCTCATCGCTGGCGCCATGGCGTTCGGCACCGCGTGCAAGTCGGACAAGGCGGCGGAGATGCCGCCGGCGGATCCCTCCACCACGGAGAGCACCCCGCCTCCAGCCACGGACGAGGGAGGTACCACGATGCCTCCTGCCGGCACGGGTGGAGCCGGTATGGAATCCGGCGTCGCCGCGCCCATTCCCGATACGGGCGTCATGGTTCCGGAGGACTACGGCGGTTCGGGCGAGATGAACCCGGAGAACCCGGGGACGGGCGGCTCCGGCGACATCATCCAGGACGACGAGGTCCGCCAGGATGACGTCACCCTTCCCGACAGCATGGGGGGCTCCGGCCTGCAGGACGACGAGGCGGCGGGCGGTGCCGGCACCCCGGACCCGGACGCCACGCAGCGCCAGGACGAGGACACCCAGGACAAGGCGAAGGACAACAGCGGCACGGGCGGCTCGGGCCTCGAGGACGACCAGCGCTTCGAGGGTGACAGCTTCCCGAGCGACAGCGAGCGGGTGAACGAGCCCGTGGCTCCGCCGCCCGCGGGGGCTCCGGTTCCGACTCCGTAACGCGCCGCGCGAGGGGCGTGAAAGAGGCGACATCGGCACAAACAAGTGCCTGGGACGGGGCCACGTGGCGGTAGATTCGCCGCGTGGCCCATCCTCTTGCTGGCAAGCTCCCTCCCGAGTCCCTCCTCATCAACCCCGAGACGCTGCGCTCCCAGTACTACTCGGAGCGTCCGGACGTGAACGTGGCCGAGCAGCGCGTGGCCTTCGGCACCTCCGGCCACCGTGGCTCGGCCGCACGCCGGGCCTTCAACGAGGCGCACATCCTCGCGGTGACGCAGGCCGTCTGTGAGTACCGCGAGCAGCAGGGCATCGACGGCCCGCTCTTCCTCGGCATGGACACGCATGCGCTGTCCGAGCCGGCGCAGCGCACGGCGCTCGAGGTGCTCGCGGCCCACGGGGTGCAGGTGCGCTTCACCGACGGGGCCACGCCCACGCCGGTCATCTCGCACGCCATCCTCACCTACAACCGCGGGCGCGGGCAGGGGCTGGCCGATGGCATCGTCATCACGCCCTCGCACAACCCGCCCGAGGATGGTGGCATCAAGTACAACCCGCCCAACGGCGGCCCCGCCGACACGAACATCACCGGGTGGGTGGAGAAGCGCGCCAATGAATTGCTCGCCGCGGGCAACACCGGCGTGCAGCGCATTCCCTACGAGCGTGCTCGCACCTCCTCCACCGTGAAGACGTATGACTTCATCACCCCGTACGTCGAGGATCTCGGCAACGTGGTGGACCTGGAGGTGGTGCGTGGGGCGAAGCTGTCCATCGGCGCGGATCCGCTGGGCGGCTCGAACCTCGCGTACTGGGAGCCCATCGCCGCGCGTTATGGCCTGTCCATCCAGGTGGTGAACAAGACGGTGGACCCGACCTTCCGCTTCATGCGCGTGGACCATGACGGGAAGATCCGCATGGACTGCTC
Source organism: Archangium violaceum Cb vi76 (assembly GCF_000733295.1). Classification (GTDB taxonomy): domain Bacteria; phylum Myxococcota; class Myxococcia; order Myxococcales; family Myxococcaceae; genus Archangium; species Archangium violaceum. The sequence continues at coordinate 6,738 of NZ_JPMI01000075.1, forward strand.
GTCGCCCTACGCCATGGCGGGCCTGGTCGAGCTCAAGGACCGCTACGACATCGCCTTCGGTAACGACACGGACTCGGACCGGCACGGCATCGTCACCCGCGGCGCGGGGCTGCTGAATCCCAACCACTACCTGGCGGTGGCCATCCACTACCTCTACCAGAATCGTCCTGGCTGGAAGCCCGGCACGGGCGTGGGCAAGACGCTGGTGAGCAGCAGCATGATCGACCGCGTGGCGAAGGACCTCGGCCGCCGCGTGGTCGAGGTGCCCGTGGGCTTCAAGTGGTTCGTGGACGGGCTGCTGGATGGCTCGCTCGGCTTTGGCGGCGAGGAGAGCGCGGGCGCCTCGTTCCTGCGCCGCGACGGCACCGTGTGGTCCACCGACAAGGACGGCATCATCCTGGACCTGCTGGCCACGGAGATTCTGGCGCGCACGGGCAAGGATCCGGGCGTGCACTACCAGGAGCTGACGCGGAAGTTCGGCGCGCCGCTGTACACGCGCATCGACCAGCCGGCCACGGCGGCGCAGAAGTCGGCGCTCAAGAAGCTGTCGCCGGAGGCGGTGCGAGCCACGACGCTGGCGGGCGAGTCCATCCTCCAGCGGCTCACGAAGGCGCCCGGCAACAACGCGGACATCGGCGGGCTCAAGGTGGTGACGGAGAATGGCTGGTTCGCCGCGCGGCCCTCGGGGACCGAGGACGTGTACAAGATCTACGCGGAGAGCTTCCGGGACGCGAAGCACCTGGACGCCATCGTGGACGAGGCGCGCCAGATCGTCAGCGACGCCTTCGCGCGAGGCTGAGAGGAGGAGCCGTGGACAATCCCCTCTCCCTTTGGGAGAGGGTCGGGGTGAGGGTCTTCCCCGCTTGGAGCGGGTGCCCGCGCCGGAGGTGCCATGGCTCAATCGCTGACTCCCGGGGAGACCGGAGCGCTGCTGGAGCGTTTCGGCTACTGCTACGACAGCGTCATCCGCCGCATCGAGCTCGTGCTGCCCCGGGGGCAGCCCCTTGCCCAGGTGCACATCGACATCGAGACGCGGGACGGCCAGGAGTCCTGGCGGTGGGGCCTGCTGTGCATGTCCGTCGTGGACCTCCAGCACTACCGCGTGATGCAGGCCCCGCGGATGGAACTCGGGGTTGTCTATGACGGCATGTACATCGGGTGGAAGGAGGACGGGACCGTGCGGCTCGACCTCCTGCCGGGGACGGACTACCGGAACGGACCGAACGGGAACGAGCCGCCTTCGCCGGACCACGAGTCCCCCTGCTACTTCGTGGGGCGGGAGCTCTCCTGGGAGTTCCAGCCGTACGCGGCGTGATTCACCATCCGTGGCCCCGGGGATGCTCTACAACCCCTGAGCCGCAGTCAGAGGAGGGCCGGTCTGGGAGCGCTTCGGGCCGACCGTTCTCGTGAGGCGCGAGGCGCCGTGGGCCGGGTGACGAGCAGGGAGCGCATGTTCCCGGAACCCATATCGTGGGGAGAAGTCCCCACGCCTGTGCCGGGCCGGGATGTCTCGCATTCGGGGCCGTCCACGCAGCGGCGAGGCAGGTGTTACATTCGGTGCTGGATGAGCAACGAGCGGAGGAGCTGATGGGAACCTGGGCCGAGGACATGATGGAGCGGGGAGTCCAGAAGGGTTTGGAAAAGGGTCTGGAGAAGGGTCTGGCACAGGGCCGGCTCCAGGAGCGCGCCGAGGTGGTACTCCGGATTCTCACCGCGCGGGGCGTGCCCACGGACGAGGCGGCCCGGCAGCGCATCCTCTCCTGCACGGATGGGGAGACCCTGGACCGCTGGTTCGATCGTGCCTTGAACGCCACCACGCTCCGCGACGTGCTGGAAGACCTGCCCCAGTAGCACTCAACCTTCGCGAAGGCGCTCGGGGTGGGTGTACACGTTGAATCGCCCGTTGCGCACGAAGGTGGCGAGCGTGATGCCCGCGCGCTCGGCCAGGTCGATGGCGAGCGAGCTGGCGGCGGAGACGCTGGCCACGAAGGGGCAGCGGGCCATGGCGGCCTTCTGGACGATCTCGAAGCTGACGCGGCCGCTGACCACGAGCACGGTGGGGCGCGAGTCGGCCGGTCGTGAGGCGCGCGCCGAGCGCAACCCCTGCTCGAGCACCAGCGCGCCCACCACCTTGTCCACGGCGTTGTGGCGGCCCACGTCCTCGAAGGCCGCGAGCACCTTGCCGTGTTCATCGAGCGCGGCGGCGGCATGGACTCCGCCGGTGCGGGCGAAGTTGGGCTGAACGGAGCGCAGGTGCTCGGTGGCGTGGGCGAGCACGGAGGCGGGGAGCTCGGGGCCCGGGGGAACGGGGCTGCACGAGGCCATCAAATCCTCCACGCTGCGCCGGCCGCACACGCCACAGGCCGCGGTGGTGAGCGTGCCGCGCTTCGTGGCGCCCATGTGCTCCAGGTCGATGACGAGCCCGGGAGCGGGTGTCACCTCGACGGTGTTGCCGTACCCCTCCTCGCCGGGCCTGCCGCAGTGGGCGAGTCCGCCGATGTCGTCGGCCGAGTGGATGAGGCCCTCGGCGAAGAGGAAGCCGGTGACGAGGTAGCGGTCCGCGCCCGGGGTGCGCATGGTGACGGCCACCGTGTCGCCGCTGATGCGGATGTCGAGCGGCTCCTCGAGGGCCACGGTGTCCTGTTCCTCGGGCGCGAGCTTGCCGTCCGCGGTGTAGCGCCGCACGGGCCGCCGGGTGACGCCGGGAGGCAGGGGGGCCAGGTGTCTGTCTTCGCTCATCGCGAGAGCACTCCATCGCGCAGGCACTGCTGGAGGAAGGTGGCAATCCCTTGCACCTCCTCCGGGCCGAAGCGTGTCATGCCCTCGGGCACCGGGGCCTCGCCCACCACGGCGAGCACGTCCCGCCGCTCCGCCGCGAGCAGGGGCCCCAATCCCTCGCGCCACACCTCCAGCTTGGGCAGGGGCCCGTGCTTCCACCCCTCGACGAGCACCAGGTCCACGGTGCCGGCGAAGCGCTCGAGCAGGGCCAGCACCTGTTCGGGAGGCTCGGGGAAGGAGAGCTGCACACCCGCGGGGTTGGCGAAGGCGACGAAGGCGGCACCGGACTCCGCGTAGCGGGCGGTGTCACTGCCCTCGCGGTGCAGCGGATGCGCATGAGACGAGTGCTTCACCACGCCCACGCGCAGGCCGCGCTGGTGCAGCTCGGGCACGAGCCGGGTGAGGAGCGTCGTCTTCCCCGAGCCGGACCAACCCACCACGGAGAGCGCGGGCGGACGCATCAGGGCACCACGGGGAGGAAGCGGGGCCGGTCGAAGCGCTCGAAGTCCACCTCGTCGCCCACGGCGAAGTCGGCGCGGCCCGGGGGAAGGACGGCATGGCCCTCGGCGCCGATGTTCTGCAGGTGCTGCCCGGCGCCCTGCGAGCGGATGCGGGCCCACACCTGGCCGTCCTCGCGGGTCTCCAGGGTACCGCTGACGAGGTAGGTGAAGCCGGCCTGCTTGTGCCGCGCGTCATCGAGCCGGACGCGCAGGCGCTGACGCTCCTCGGAGACGCCCTGGAAGCGCAGGAGGAGGGGCCGGGCGAACTGGTCGAAGGCGACGGTGGCGGCGCCGGGGTTGCCGGGGAGCACGACGACGGTGGTGGTGCCGAGCCTCGCGACGGCCACGGGCTTGCCGGGCTTGAGGGCCACGCCATCCACGAGGAAGGAGGCGCCGAGGCCGGCGAGGAGACTCTTCACGCGGTCCTTGTCACCCACGGAGGCGCCGCCGGTGGTGACGAGCACATCGGCCTCACCGGCCAGCCGCCGCAGGGCGGAGCGCAACACCTCGTCGTCGTCGCGGGCGCGCTCCTGGGCGACGACGAGGGCACCAGCCTCGCGAGCCAGGGCGGCGACGAGGATGAGGTTGCTCTCGTACACCTGGTGGGGCAGAGCGGGCGCGCCGGGAGGCACGAGCTCATCGCCGGTGGCGAGCACGGCGACGCGGGGGAGGGGACGCACGAGGGCGTGGGTATCGCCCAGGGAGGCGAGCACGCCGAGCATGGAGGCATCGATGCGCTGACCGGCGCGGAGCAGGGGCGTGCCGGCGAGGAGGTCCTCTCCGGTGGGGCGGATGTCCTTGCCGGGAGGAACGCCGACGCAGACATCGACGAGCCCCTCGCTGGGGACGATGGTGGCCTCCTGGCGGACGATGGCGTTGGAGCCCTCGGGGAGGGGGGCGCCGGTGAAGATGCGCGAGGCCTCGCCGGGCTGGAGGGAGCGTGAGGGGAGGTGGCCTGCGTAGACGGTGTCGACGACGCGCAGACGGGCGGGACGGTCGCGATTGGAGCCGGAGGTGTCGTCGGCGCGGACGGCGTAGCCATCCATGGCGGACACGGGGCAGCCGGGGAGGGAGCGCGAGGCGACGACCTCCTGGGCGAGGAAGCGGCCGAGGGCGTCGAGGAGGGGAACGCGGGTAGGGGACGCGGGTTGGAGCGCGTCGAGGGAGGCCGTCCGGGCGGTGGCGAGCGGAGAGAGGGACATGCGAGGAGACGTCGTCCGGAGAGCTTTAGCGCAAGGGCGGGGCGAGCGGGGGCTGGAGTGGAGGTAGCCTTCACCAGAGGACGGAGCACGGGGCGCGAGGAGGCCTGGCGTGAGCGATAGGGAACGAAGCGGGCCGGAGTCCGCGGACGTGACACTGGCGGTGATCGCGGGCGGCAAGGGCGAGCGGCTGGGCGGGGTGGCGAAGGGCCTGCTGGAGGTCGAGGGCCGGACGGTGCTGGAGCGGGTGTTGGAGTTGGGGCGGCGATGCGGAGACGTATTGCTGGTGACGAACGAGCCGGGGCCCTACGCGCGCTTCCATCTGCGGACGGTGGAGGACGTGGTGAAGGGGAGGGGCGCGCCGGGAGGGGTGCACGCGGCGCTGGTGGGGGCGAGGACGGAATGGGTGCTGGCGGTGGCCTGCGACATGCCGTTCGTGTCGGAGGTGGCGGTGCGGGTGCTGTTGGACGCGCGAGCCCCCGAGGTGGACGCGGTGTGCTTCACGGTGGGAGGCCGGGTGGAGCCATTGCTAGCCCTGTACCGGAGCGCCCTGGCGGACGAATGGGGAGAGGCGCTGAAGAAGGAAGAGCCCTCCCTGCGAGCCCTGCTCTCCCGCTGCCGGACGAAACTGCTCCCAGAGGAGTCACTGAGAGCCGTGGATGCGGAGTTGAAATCCGTGGTGAGCGTGAACACGCCAGAAGACCTCGCGCGCCACGGGGTCGCACGTCCACCGGCTTCAGAGGGTCCACAGGGTCCACAGGGTACCCCCGCCACCACTCCGCCCAATCTCCCCTCGCCCCCCGGGAGAGGGACGGGGTGAGGGTATCCGGGCCCCGGGTTGAGCCCCTCCACCGTGTCACATGGGCATTCCTCCACTGTTCCACCCGGGGAACAGTGATTTGCCCGGAGGGCCTCTAGTGGAACAGGGGCACACGGAGCATCCTTACCCCATGTCTTCGTCCCGACCAGACCGGCGCACGCTCCTGAAGGCCGCTGTGCTCGGTGTGGCCTCGACCCTGCCACTGGTGGGCTGCCGCGATTCAGCCCGTACCGCGCGTCCATCCCAGGAGGGAACCTCCGCCATGACCCCTGCTTCCACCGAGCCGCGCATGCCGGTGCTCTTCATCGGGCACGGCTCGCCGATGAACGCCATCGAGGAGAACACCTGGACACAGGGCTTCCGCTCGCTCGCCCGGCAGTTGCCCAGGCCCAAGGCCATCCTCTCCATCTCCGCGCACTGGTTCCTGCCTGGCACGCATGTCACGGGGAACGAGCACCCGCCCACCATCCACGATTTCGGCGGCTTCCCCCGGGCCCTCTACGAGATGCAGTACCCGGCGCGAGGCAGCGTGGAGCTCGCGAATCGCGTGGTGGGGTTGCTCGGAGCCTCGAGGGCCTCGGTGCAGCACGACTGGGGCCTGGACCACGGCACGTGGACGGTGCTCCACCACCTGCGGCCCGAGGCGGACGTCCCGGTGGTGCAACTGAGCATCGACGCGCGGCTCGCCCCCTCCGAGCACTTCACTCTCGGCCGGGCGCTGGCCGGGCTGCGGGACGAGGGCGTACTGGTGATGGGCAGTGGCAACGTGACGCACAACCTGCGTCACGCCTTCACGAGCATGCGCTCGGGGGACACCACCACCCCGGCGTGGGCCGAGCGCTTCGATCAGGACGTGGCCCGTGCGCTCGAGCAGCGGGACGGAGCCTTCCTGGCGCGCGTCATCGAGACGGACGCGGGCCGGATGTCGCACCCGAGCATCGACCACTACCTCCCGCTGCTGTACGCGGCGGGGGCGGCGGGGGACGGGGGCACGGTGCGTTTCCCGGTGAGCGGATTCGATCTCGGCTCGCTGTCGATGCGCTCGGTCCTCTACAGCTGACTCAGCCGCCGGAGGACGGAGACGCGGAGAGGGGCCGTCCCTTGAGGAACTCGAGCAGGAAGTCGCGGAAGGCGGACACCTTCCGGGGGACGTGCTGGGTGCGCGGGTACAGCATCACGAGGGACGTGGACGGCTGCGTATAGCGGGGCAGCACGCGGACGAGCTGCCCGGAGCTCACATCCGCCTGGGCGAGGAAGGTGGGGAGGACTTGGGCAGCCCGAGCCCGCGGGCCGCCTCCGAGAAGCTGCCCGTCTCCGCGACGGCGATGAAGAGGCCCAGCAGGTTCAAATCCATTGAAACTCCAGTCCCTCTCGAAAATTACACAGTCAGAAAGGTCCGCAAGTCGGGTAACGTGCGTTTCAACCCGGACGTCCCTCCGGGTGGAGAGGGCAGGTGGTGCGGCCTCTATGAGTCGATTGAAGGACAAGGTGGCCCTCGTGACGGGGGCGGCTTCGGGAATCGGTCGTGCCACGGCGCTCCTGTTCGGCCGGGAGGGCGCGCGGGTGGTGGTGACGGACATCTCTCCGGCGGGCGAGCAGGTGGCGCAGGAGATACGGGCGGCTGGAGGGCTGGCCTTCTTCGTGGTGCACGACGTCACGGATGAAGTCACCTGGCAGAAGGTGATGGCGCGCACGCTGGATGTGTATGGCCGGCTGGACGTGCTGGTGAACAACGCGGGCATCGCCATTTCGCGCTCGGTGGCGGAGATGAGCATGGCCGAGTGGCGCGAGCAGATGGCGGTGAACCTGGACGCCGTCTTCCTGGGCACCAAGTACGCGGTGCGCACCATGCGGCTGGGCAAGCGCGGGGGCTCCATCATCAACGTGGCCTCGGTGTCCGGGCTCGTGGGCAGTCCGGGGACGGCGGCCTACTCGGCGAGCAAGGGCGGGGTGCGCATGTTGAGCAAGGCGGTGGCCATGGAGTGCGCGCCGGACAGCATCCGCGTCAACTCGGTGTTCCCGGGCGGGGTGCGCACGCCCATCTGGCAGAACGCGGACTGGTGGGAGGGCTTCGTCCAGCAGGTGGGCAGCGAGGACGAGGCGTGGAACAAGCTCGAGGGGGCCTCGCCGCTGGGCCGCATGGGCGAGCCCGAGGACATCGCCGAGGCCATCCTCTACCTGGCCTCGGACGCCTCGCGCTACGTCACCGGCGCCGAGCTCGTGGTGGACGGCGGCTACACCGCGCGCTAGTTGCGGCCCCACTGCCGGGGGCGGGTGAAGCGGTAGAAGCCGCTCTGCTCCTCCTCGGCGATGGTTCGCGCCTCGTCGGAGAAGTAGCGCGCGCGCAGCTCCGTCAGCCGCGCCTCCAGCTCCGGCCCCGCGTACTGCTGGGCCAGCGCCTCGCGCTCGGACATGTACTGCGAGCCCAGCTCCCAGCGCGCGTCCCGCATCCGGTCCAGCTCGTCCCAGCGCTGGAGGGCCTCCTCGTCCAGGCCCATCTCCTGGCGGATGGTGCGCAGGTTCTGCGCGCGCTGCTCGGGCGCCATCGCCATCAGGTCCTTCTGCACCGAGCCCAGGTCCAGGAAGCGGTTCATCAGCTCCTGCTGGTGGGCCTGCACGTAGGCCTGCGACTTGTCACCGTACGTCTTCTCCAGGCTCTGCTTGTACTGCGCCATCCGGTCGCTCACGGTGGCGTTGGGGAGCGTGTCGATGCTCTTGAGCGCATCGGTCACGGCGGTGTTGCGCAGCTCGGCCACCCAGAGCTTCTCCGCCACCTCCTTGCCGAACAGCCGGTTGCGCTCCTCCCAGATGGCGGCGCGGCGCTCGGCCTCCGGCTTGTCCTTGAGCTCGGCGCGGTGCTCCTTCACCCACGACTCGTAGTCCAGGCGCTGGCGCAGCCGCTGGGCGAGCTCGTCATACAGCTCGGGGAAGGCCTGCTCGAGCAGGGCGAGCAGCTCCGCCTCCCAGCCGGTGGGGTTGAGCTTCTGGAAGTGGCGCATGAGCTGCTCGAGCATGCGCATCTGCGTATGGGGCTCCCGGATGCGCGAGCCGTAGCGCGAGCGCAGGTAGGAGACGAGGTCCCCGGTGGGCGGTTCCATGCCCTCCGCGCCCTCGGGGGCTCCGGCGGTGGGGGCCGCCCGGTTCCTGGCCGCGAGGGCCTGGGCCTCGGGAGTGGCCGCGGCCCGGGCGCGCGCCGGGTCCGAGTCGGGCGCGGCGTCGCCGCCGGGACGCGCCTTGAAGACGAGCAGGGCGGAGCCGGCCAACAGCAGGGCGAGCGCCACCAGGAGGGGGGCCTTCCGACGGTTCATGGGCGGCATCATCTCGGGGAGGGGGGGCGGAAGCAGGGCAAGGCTACCCCCGGAAGGCCCTCGCGCGCGATGGGGGGCCCTCCGGGGGGGGAGGCGGGGGCGTCAGTCGTAGGTGGCGATGTACTGGAAGATGGCGGCGTAGAACTCGGGCTCGTCGAAGGTGTCCGGGCCCACGCCGATCACGTCGATGTGGTCCTGGTTGATGACGCTCGAGGTGGAGGTCATCTGCGCCGAGGTGGGCGCGTTGATGTTGCCCAGGTAGGCCACGGCGGTGTCGTTGGTGACGGAGTCGAAGCCGAAGGTGGACTCGGAGTAGCGCAGCCGGTAGCCCATCTGCTGCGAGTTGATGCCCACCAGGCCGTCGTCATCGGTCTCGTTGGCGTAGCCGTCGCCCTTGCCCGCGGCGCCGTCGTTGTCGCAGTCGTCCACGCAGTAGCCGTCGCCGTCGATGTCGTAGAAGAACTCGCTCACCAGGTAGAGGGCGGGGTTCACGCTGGCGCCGTTCTGCGCGGTGATGAGCGACACGTAGCGGGAGGCGTAGCGCGAGTCGATGGGGTTGTTGACGTTGAAGTTCTTGGCGCCGGTGGTGAGGCCGTCGGTGGCGCTGTAGTCGTTGTAGACGAGCTGCTTGGCGGCGCCGAAGGCGTCATTGCCCGACTTGTAGATGACGTTGCCGTAGATCTCCGCCAGGGCGGCGATGACGCTGGAGACGCCGGGCTTCAGGTCGAGGATGTACTTGGCCACGGGCGAGCCGCGGTGGGGCGAGGACACGCTGACGAGCACGCTCACCACGGTGTAGCCCTTGCGGGTGTAGAGCACCTTGGCCGCCTTGCGCGCGTCCAGGCCGCCCTGCGAGTGGCCGATCAGGTTCACGCGCGTGGCGCCCGAGCTCGCCATGTACCCCTCGATGTCGTTGGCCAGGTCCAGGCCACGCACCTCGGAGTTGTGGAAGGGCTGCACCTGGCCCACGAAGCTCTTCTGGCCGCCGTCGATGTCCTCGTTGCAGGGCACCTCGAAGAGGCTGCAGGTGTCGCCGACGAACATGCCGTAGTCGTCGCCCCAGTAGTCGTAGCCGAGGATGTCGTCGAAGCCGGCCATGCCGTGGGCGAACACCACGGGGTAGGTCGTCTTCGCGGCGCCGGCGTTCGCCTGGGTGGTGAGCCCGAGCGCGCACAGCGCCATCAAGAGGGTGTGCAGCTTCTTCATGGGGACTCCTTGGGTGTCCCTGCCGGGAGCCCGGTCAGGGCAGTGGGGGTATGGCGGAGCAACCCTCAGCAATCCTCGCGCCAGACCCGTTGCGTCATCGCTTCGGGGATGACGCGTTGCGTCGTGTAGGGGAAGTGGAGCATTGATGCTCCAGTCAACCACGCGCCCCGAGCATCCCAGGGGCCTCTCGGAGGCCAAGAATCCAGGAGTCTCCGGGGGTTACACCGAGACCTCACCAACTGTCCTGATTGAGGACAGTAGATGACGTGGTTTCGGACAAGGGAGCGAGGGGCCCGGAGGGGGGAAAACGAAAACCCCCGCGCCTCGGGGAGAGGGGCGGGGGTCCGTGGGGGGGGGCCGCGGTGGGGGTCAGTGAGGCAGGGCCGGAATCACGGCCGGTACTCCCAGTGCCAGGGCTCGGAGGGGACGGTGCGGGCGAAGCCGAAGCGGCTCGCGTTGTTGGCCAGCCACTTATAGGTGGAGGTGCCGGTGCCGCCCACGTTGATGTCCACGGCGATGCCGCCCTGGTGGTTGGAGTATCCGGGCCTGGCGGCGAGGTTGCCGGTGCCGTTGAGGTACTTCTGGTAGAGGATGCGCTGCTCCTCCATGGAGCGGAAGCCGCTGTTGACGTGGAGGTTGATGCCGGCGGCCCTGGCGGCGGCGTGCATGCGGTTGAAGGCGGCGGCGGCGTCCGAGCGCATCTCCTTGCCGTTGGGGATGGAGGAGAGCTTGATCTGCCGGGGCGAGCCGTTGACGTAGCCGGTGACGGTGCGGCCGCCACCGCCGCCGGACGGGTTGGTGACGGAGCCGGTCACCTTGATGCCGAGCTTGTCCCACGTCTTGGGGCCCACGACGCCATCGGCGGTGAGGCCCTTGGCCTTCTGGAAGGCCTTCACGGCGGCCTCGGTCTTGGGGCCGAAGGCGCCATCGGCGGTGCCGGCGTTGAAGCCGAGCTGGTTGAGGCGCTTCTGCAGGGCGCGGACGGGCTCACCGCGGGCGCCCTCGCGCAGGGTGGGGCCGGAGCCACCGGAGGTGGGGGTGGAGGGCTTGGGGGCGGTGGCCTTGTTGAGGGCGTTCCACGTCTTGGGGCCCACGACGCCATCGGCCTCGAGGCCCTTGGCCTTCTGGAAGGCCTTCACGGCGGCGAGCGTCTTGGGGCCGAACTGGCCGTCGACGGAGCCGGGGTTGAAGCCGGCGGCCTTGAGCTTGTTCTGGAGGGTGGTCACCGCGGCGCCCTTCGCGTTCAGGCGCAGCGTGGGGGGCGCGGCGGCGGCGGCTCGGGGGGCGAGGGCGGCGGAGGAGCGGGCGATGGCGACCATGGCGGGGGCCTTGGGGGGTTCGAAGGGGGGAAACGTGCTCCTATTTTCGTAGGTGCCGGGAAGAAGTTTCCTGACACCTGACGATTGTTGATGAGCCACGGGAATGGAGGAAAGCGCTGCCACCTGGGGCCGGGGGCCGGTACGCTGGAGGGACGCGGGTTCCGGGAGGGGAACGTGGCGATGAGGATGAGACTCGACACGATGGCGGGGGAGACGTTCCTCCGGTTGGAGGATGGGGTGGTGCGCCAGGAGGACGGGCCGAGGCTCGCGCTGGTGACGCGAGGGGAGGAGCTGGCGCGGCTGCTGGAGGGGGCGATGGCGTGCTCCTTCTCGCACGAGGTGCCGGAGCGGGCGGAGGAGAGCGCGGTGGTGGAGCGCTTCCTGAGGGACTGCTCGGAGTACAGCGACGTGCGCGGGCTGCCGGACTCGTTGCGCGAGGAGATGGAGGAGCACTTCGCGGGGCTGTTGGACGCGCTGTGGAAGCTGGACTGGCTGGTGTTCGGCGAGGCGCGCGAGACGACGCTGGTGCCTGGGGAGGACCCGGTGCGGGGGCGAGCGGTGACGTTGTGCCTGGCGCGCTACGACAGTCCGTCGGTGCAACTGGGGGAGAAGCTGCGCCGGTACGTGGAGAGCTTCAAGGAAGCGGTGGTGCGCATCGAGGGCCGCTCCGACGCCAACGAGGGCGGAGCCGGCAATCTGTTGCACTGAACTCCCTCTCCCTCTGGGAGAGGGTCGGGGTGAGGGTTTGCCACCACTCCGGGCAGTAGGGCGAAGGCGGTGACACGAGCGGCACCGCCTCCGCCCCGGTACCACGGACTGCTACAGCCAGCAGGCGTCGGGGCTGTCACCGGTGCGGGTGGTGAGGCCCTTGGAAAGCTTCTGGCGCTGGACGACGGGGGACTGCTGGGTGCCCGTCTCGGGGGGCGAGGTGGGCTCGGACTCGAGACCACCACCGCAGGCGGCGAGCAACGGCAGCAGGGCGAGGGCGCGCGGGCCACAGCGCTTCGCGGACGGGGGGAGCATGGAATTCCTTCCGGAGGGGGGACGTCCGGACCTTATCCGGTAGTTTCCGGAGTTCCACGTTCAAGTCAATACGCTGGAATGTTACAGAATGTTTTGTCTGGCAAATGACCCTGTCCCGTGACGGGCGCGCGAGGTGGCCGTCACGGAGGGGGGAGGCGGTCAGCGGGCCTGGAAGTGCCTGGAGTAGAGGGACTCGAGGGACTGGAAGTAGCCGCGCTCTTCCCACATGGCGGTGGCGAGCCGTTCGGCGAGGGAGGCGACTTCCTGCTCCTCGCCCTCGAGGGGAGTGCGGGGAGCGCCGTTCCACGACTCGAGGGCCTTGGTGAGCTCGGAGAGGAGGAGTCGGCTGCCGGCGAAGAGACGGCGGAGGGCCTGGTTGACGGGGCGGGCGTCCAGCTCCTTGCAGGCGGCGTCGATGGCGGCGTGGACGCGGCGGGGGACGTCCTCGGTGGCGAGGGTGGTGGCGTCGAGATCTCCCCGCTCGAGGGCATGCTGGAGGAGGTAGCCGTGGTGGAGGGAGACGGAGGCCATGTCCACGCAGTCCTTCACCCAGATGGCGGTGGCCAGACGCCTGTAGGCCTTGCGCCAGGTGAGGCGCAGGGAGAAGAGGGCCGTCTTGCTGGCGAACTGCTGGAGGCGGCTGCCCTCGCGGGGGTGGAGGCCGGCGAGCACGGTGACGGTGCGATCCGGCGGGGAGAAGGAGCGCTCGCGGAGGATGGAGCGGACCATGCCCTCGCGGACGCGGCGCAGGGCGTACTCGTCGAGGAAGGGGACGGGGATGAGGGGAGTGAGGCCGGAGGCCACGGCGTACAGCGCCACACGCTGCACCTGGGGGGACACGGCGGAGGGCTGCGGCTCGGAGCCGGATGTCTGGGAGGACATAGAGGAGTCAGCGGGGAATTAGCACGGACGGGTGCGCGCCGTGAGGCTCACCGCGTGGCGGGGGCCGCGAGCGTCAGATGAGATTCACCTTGCCACCGGAGCCGGGGCCCGGACGTCCCGAGGTGCCCAGGGCCCGGCACACGGCGAGGTACTGCTTGTGCAACTCGAGCGACAGCGGATCCAGGATGAGCGCCCGCTCATAGGCCTCGCGCGCGTGGGAGAGCAGCCCGGCCTGCTGGTGCGCCTGGGCGGTGGCGAGGTGCACCCGCAGCGGCCCCTGCGCATGCGGACGCCGGGCGAGGAAGTCCCGGCGCAGCTCCTCCAACTGGGTGGCGGTGAGCCCCGCGGCCAGGCAACGCGCCACGCCCTGGAAGTTGCCCCGCTCGGCGTCGTAGGCGGCCCGGCGCTGCGGATGGCTGAGCGTCTCGGCCGCCTTGCGCACCCGGTCCAGCACCGTCTCCACCTTGGCGCGCAGCGCGGGCGAGATGGGGCGCTCGCGCAGCCGCTCCAGCGCACTGCAGGCCCGGCGCGCGCGCACCCGCAGCTCCTCGCAACCCGAGTCCGGCGGCAGCGCGAGGAAGACGTAGAGGTCCTCCGTCCCACGCTCGCGGTAGGGGGCGAGCACCTGCTCCACCTCGGCCTCGGCGGCCGGGTCCATCGGGGGGCGCAGCGTGTGGATCGGCTGTCCCAACATCAGGTGCGCCACCGCCGCCTTGAAGGAGACGGAGGGCTCCACGAATTGCACGCCGAAACCGGCGGACATGCCCCAGGCCCGCGCCTCCTCGGGCTGCACGTGCCGCACCACCTCGCACTCGCACGTGAGCTCCCCATCCGGGTGCTCCAGCGCCACCACCACGCGGGAGAGCAGCGGCGGCAGCAACGGGTCCATGCACAGGAACATGCCTCCGCGCGTCAGGTCCGTGCACGTGAGCTGCTCGGCCGCGGCCCCGGGGTGCGCCGTCATCAGCACGGGCAGGGCCAGGGCGGGGCGCACGGAGAAGGGGCCCATGGGCGGCGGCGTGCGCGCGGGGCCGGCCGGTGAGCGCACCATGTCGAGCGCCACCTGGAGCGCCCCGCGCATCGTCGAGGCGCTCTGGAAGCGGTCCCCGGGCTCCTTGGCGAGCGCGCGGAGGATGACGCTGGAGAGCGCGGGCGGCACGTCGGGGCACAGCGAGGTGGGGGGAATGGGCTGCTTCGTCTGGTGGGCGAGCAGCAGCGCGGTGAGGGAGCGCTCGACGAAGGGCAGCCGCCCGGTGACGAGCTGGTAGGCGATGACGCCCAGGGCGTAGATGTCGGCGCGGCCATCCAGGGACTCGCCGCGCGACTGCTCCGGGGCCATGTAGTCGGCCGAGCCGATGATGGCGCCCTCCTGGGTGTCGGTGCCGCGCTCGTCGCTGTCGAGCAGCTTGGCGATGCCGAAGTCGAGCACCTTGACGAAGGCGGGGCCGTGGCCGCGCTGGAGCAGGAAGAGGTTCTCGGGCTTGAGGTCCCTGTGGACGATGCCGCGCGCGTGCGTGGCCTGCAGGGCATCACACACCTGGGCGAGCAGGGCCACGGCGACCTCGGCGCGCACGGGCCCGCGGCCGAGGAGCGCGGAGAGCGGCTCGCCCTCGAGGTACTCCATGACGAGGTAGGGCCGGGGCGGCGCGGGGTTGATGTCGATGATGTTGACGATGTTCTCGTGGCCGATGAGGTTGACGGCGCGCGCCTCCATGTGGAAGCGGCGCAGCACCTGGGGCGAGTTGGCCAGGCGTCCGTGCAGCAACTTGATGGCCACGCGGCTGCCGATGTCCACGTGCTCGCCGAGGTACACCGCGCCCATGCCGCCGCGGCCCAGCAGGCGGGTGAGCTGGAAGCTGCCGATGCTCATCCCCAGCAGCGACTCCGGCCCCGCCTCCCGGCGTTGAGCCGAGGGCTCGAGGGTCGTGCGCGGATCGGCGGACTTGTCTGGGCCTGCTTCGCTGGACATGGGTCGGACGACGCTGAGGGCGTGCTGGGATGGTCCCACGAAATGTCCCCCCCGGGACATCCCCCAACCGCCTGGGTTTGGAACTCGGAAGCCATTGTCTCCCACCCGCCCGTGTAGGCGCAGTGAGCCGGGCTGTAATGATTCACTCCGGGTGCGGACTTGTGCTCGCTAGCCGACAGTGGAGGGAAGAGGCGGAGGGAGGAGCAGTAGGGTGGTGAGCACTCACCGGCGGGGCGAGGGTCAGCCGATCACGGCCCCACGAGGACGCCCGGATTGAGAATCCCCCGCGGATCCAACGCGCCCTTCACGGCCTTCAAGGCGAGAGCGAACGGCTCGGGGCGCTCGCGGTCATACCAGGGGCGATGGAGCCGGCCCACGGCGTGGTGGTGGGTGATGGTGCCGCCGTGCGCCGAGATGGCCTCACTGGCGGCCTGCTTGAGCGCCATCCACTGCTCCAGCTCGCCGCCGCGCTTCGCGGGGCCGAGGAACGTGTAATAGGGCGCGGGCCCATCCGGGTAGACGTGGGTGAAGCGGCAGCTCACGGTCCCGCCGCCGCAGAAGCGCTCGAGGGCTCCTCGTACGGCATCCAGGATGGCGCCATGGAGCGAGTCGAACCTGTCCCAGGTGCAAGCGGTCTCGAAGGTATCCGCGATGACGCCGAGGCTCACCATGACGTTCTGCAGATACGGAGCCTCGATGAAGGCCGAGCGCCAGCTCTCGGCGGCGCCACTGGCGCGCGGCTGTACCCCCGGCTCATCGGAGCGGTAGCGGGCACCTTCGCGGCACTCGCCACCGTGGGAGGCGGTGATGGCGAGCGCTCTCTCCATCCAGGCGTGCAGCGGATGATCGGCGGACTCGAAGGCGAGCACGAGCACGCTGGAACCATCCCCGGCGACGCCATTGAGGAAGGACTCCTGCGCGTCGAGGAGCCTGCAATTGGAGGGATGAAGCCCGGACTGTGAGAGCTCGCGGACGGCGCGCACGGCGGCATCGAACTCGGAGAAGTGGACGCTGGCGCTGGCGCGGAAGCGGGGGCGGGACTGGAGCCGTACCCATGCCTCGGTGATGACACCGAGCGTGCCCTCGGAGCCGAGCACGAGCCTGTCCGGAGAGGGGCCGGCGCCCGAGGCGGGAAGGCGGCGCGTCTCGTAGAGCCCGCGCGGGGTGAGCATGCGGGTGGACTGCACCAGGTCGTCGATGTGCGTGTAGAGCGTGGCGAAGTGGCCACCGGCGCGTGTGGCGATCCACCCGCCGAGCGTGGAGAACTCGAAGGACTGGGGGAAGTGGCGCAGGGTGAATCCATGCGGGGCGAGCTGGGACTCGAGCACGGGCCCGGTGGCACCGGCCTGGATGCGAGCCGAGCGCGAGATGGGGTCCACCTCGACGACACGGTCCAGGCGGCGCAGGTCCATGGACACGGCGCCACGGAAACCATTCCCGATGGCGGCCTCGACACCGCGCACGACGCTGGTGCCTCCGCCGAAGGGGATGAGGGCCACGTGGTGGTCTCCGCACCAGTCCATGAGGGCGCGCACGTCCTCCTCGGAGCGGGGGCGGGCGACGAAGTCGGGCGCGGAGGAGAAGTCGCCGTGGAAGCCGCGCACGAGGTCCCCATAGCCCTTGCCATAGGTGTGCGCGGCGCGGTCCGCCTCATCCACCGAGCACAGGGTGGAGAGGGATGGGGGCGGAGCGACACGGGGGCTCGGGAGCCGCGGGGCCGAGGCGGGCTCATGGGGCTCCAGGGAGGGGCCGCCGAGGAGCGGGGAGACCTGTTCGGCGAGGGCTCTGCGTGCCTCGGTATCGGGGAACTTGTCCGCGTAACCCCAGCCCCAGATGCTCGTCGCGCGAGTGCTCATGGGGCGCGAGCGTACGCGGATCTTCTTCCGATAGCGCGTGTCTGCTCGCGGAACTCCCGTGGCATCCGGTCTGGATTCGAACACCGTGGATTGACGATGGGCCCGGCCTCGCTGCCGTTATGGTGGTGGCATGTCGTCATCGCCGCCGGCCAGTTGCCCCGAGCTCACCACGCCCGTCGACCTGTGCCTCACCAACGGCCGCCTCAACCCGGCCGCCATCGGGTACAGCCGGCGCCCGCTGCATCGCACCCACCTCTCGGGATGGGGCCGCACCAAGCGCTGGGAGTATTGGGGCATCGTGACTCCCACCCATGTCATTGGGGTCACCGTGTCGAGCCTCGACTATGCCGGCGTGCTCCAATTCTATCTGCTCGATCGCACCACGGGCGTAAACCGCGAAGAGGGCGCGCTCGTGCCACTCGCCATCGGCGTGACGCTGCCGGATGACGAGCCGCCGCTCACCGTGACCGCGAAGGCCCGGCATCTCGACTTCGAGTTCACCGACGAGGCCGGTGGCACCCGGCTGCGAGCGCGCCTCGGGGGCCTCGAGCTGGACGTGTTCGCACAGCATGCCGGCGAGTCGCTGAGCGTCGTCGTGCCGTGGAGCGATACCCGGTTCCAGTACACCGTCAAGGATCTGTCCCGCCCCGTATCGGGCGTGCTGCGAATCGACGGGGTCGAGCATCCGATTCCCGCGGCTGGCTCGTGGGCCGTGCTCGATCGCGGCCGCGGCAAATGGCCCTACCGCATGACCTGGAACTGGGCGGCCGGCTCCGGAGTGGTCGACGGGCATCGTCTGGGATTGCAACTCGGCGGCAAGTGGACCGATGGCACGGGCAGCACCGAGAACGCGCTCATCGTCGATGGCGTGTTGCATTTCATTCCCGAGCAGCTGTGCTGGGAGTACGACACCGGTCTCTGGTCCGCGCCGTGGCGGATCCACGGCGAGCGTGTCGATGCCACCCTTACCCCGTTCCATGTCCGGCACGCGGCCACCAATGCGATCGTGATCGCGTCCTCGACGCAGCAGGCCTTTGGCGTGTGGTCGGGCTGGGCGACCGATACCGCCGGCAACCGGTTCAGCGTCGATGGCCTCGTGGGCTGGGCGGAGCAGGCCGCGAATCGGTGGTAGCCGGAGCGGCATCCCCGGATGGCGGGTGAATGCCTCAGGGCACGGGAATCTCCGGCTCCCAGGCCCCGCTGGCCGCCTCGGGCCGCTCTGGCCTCCTCGGTGTCTCGCGCAGCACCGGCAGCGGGAACTTGAATGGCTTCCCATCCGACGCGTGCGTGTGCCCCGTCACCTCCGCGGCGCCCATTGCCTCGCGCTGCGGCTGGAACGTGGCCTGCGGATCCCTCGCCGACGCCTTGCCCGCGTGGAACATCGCGAAGCGCGTGGCAATCGCTCCCGCCGTGCCGAGCAGCGCCCCCGCCACCTTCATCCACCGGGTCCGCCTCGGCCACAGCCCCAACGCCAGTGACGCCGCGGCGCACACCCGGGCCGCCTTCCACAGCGTCCCCGAGACTCCCTGCTTCAGCGGCCGCTCCAGCACCTCCAGGCCCGAGGCCTCGTGCCGCACCGCGACGCCCGTCATCAGCTCGCCCACCTTGCCCATCGTGCTGAACAGGTGGAGCACCTTCGCCTCGTGGCTCGAGTGCGGCAGCAACTCCAGCAGGCTTCCCGCGCTCGCCACCGCCGAGGACATGAACAACAACGGCAAGGACTTGCGCGTGGCCTGCCACACCGGCACCGCCGTATTCGCGAGCAGCACCGCCGTGTACCCCGCGAGCGGCAGCCCGAGCAGCCCCGCCGCCACCGCCGCTCCATCTCCCACTCGCCCCAGCCACCCGCGCCGGCTCGCGAACAGCACGGCCGCCGAGTTCATCGCCCCCGAGCCCACCATCACCCACGAGCCCACGCTCATCGGCGACGTGGGACGGAACACCCGCAACATGTTCAGTAAGCGCTCGGGCCGCCCCAGGTCATGGATGAGCAGCCCCGAGCTCACGATGTCTCCCACCGCTCCCACCCACCGGCACCGGTACCCCAGCTTCCTCAATCCCTCTCCACCCACCGCCTCCGCCGCCACGCCCAGCACGCTCGCCGCGCCCGCCACGCCACCCACGTAGAAGTACAGCGGGATGCTCCAGATCCACACCGGCTCCTTGAGGGCCGGTTGTCCGTAGTAGCTCGGCTCTTCCGCGTTCACCCCCGACACCGAGGGCCTCGTCCGCAACAGCGCGCGAGAGGGATTGGCCTCATCCGTGTCCTTCACCCGCTGTTGCGCGCCCTCGCCGGACAAATCGCCCAACCGCGAGTCGATGTTGCGGCCGTCCTGCCGCTTCTCCAGATCCTCGGGCCGGATGTCACCCACGCACCACCTCCCGTCCCAGCAGCACCGCCCCGAGCGCCACCACCGCCATCCCCAGCGCTCCCCATCCCGCCGACACCCACGCCTCCCGGCCCTTCATCGTCGGCACCACCGGATCCGGCGGCAGGTTGTAGACCTCGGGCTTGTCCACCAGGAGGAAGAAGGCATTCAGCCCGCCCGTGCCCGGTTGGTTCTCCGCGTCCGCGCCATACAGATACGCCTGCTCCAATCCCTTCTCATGCAACTGCTCCACCCGGCGTTGGGCCCGCTCGCGCAGCTCGTCCACGTCGCCGAACTGGATGGACGCCGTGGGGCATGCCTTGGCGCACGCGGGCGTCATGTCCTCGCCCAGCCGGTCGTAACAGAGCGTGCACTTCCACGCGCGCCCATCATCCTCGCGCCGGTCCACCACGCCGAAGGGACACGCCGCCACGCAGTAGCCGCAGCCGTTGCACACGTCCGGTTGCACGTACACGGTGTCGAACTCCGTGCGGATGATGGCGCCCGTGGGACATGCCTCCAGGCACCCGGCCCGCTGGCAGTGCTTGCACACGTCCGAGGCCATCAACCACGAGAAGTCCAACAGCCCCACCGTCTGCGTGGGCAGCGGCACCGGCCGCTCGACGAAGGCCACGTGCCTCCACGTCGACGAGCCCAGGTGCCCCGTGTTGTCGTACGACATGCCGGTGAGCTGGAAGCCATCATCCGGCAACTGGTTCCACTGTTTGCAGGCCACCTCACACGCCTTGCAGCCGATGCACAGCGTGGTGTCGGTGAAGAATCCCTTCTGTCCCATGGGGCGTTACTCCTTGTCCTGCGGCGGTTGCTCGGGCGGGCCGACGCCTTCCAAATCCCTCGGCACCTCCACCACGCCCGGGGGCAGCGGCCAGGGTTCCCAGCCAAACGCCGCGCGCCGGTCGTGGCTCCTCCTCCCGGGCAGGAGGTTGCACGTGAAGGCCTTGGACTCCTGGATGGAGACGTTCGGATCCGCCGTGAAGCCAATCAGGTCATTCGTGCTGTCACCGTGCACACGTCCCGTGTAGCCCCAGTGGTACGGCAGGCCCACCTGGTGCACCCGCCTGCCGCCGAGCCGCAGCGGCCGCATGCGCTCCGTCACCAGCACCCGGCATTCGATTTCCCCGCGTGCCGTGTACACCGTGCACCACCCTCCGTTCTCCAGCTCGGCTTCCTCGGCCAGCTCCGGAGACACCTCGACGAACAGCTCCGGCTGCAACTCGCTCAGCCAGGACAGCCAGCGCGACATGCCGCCCGCCGTGTGATGCTCGGTGAGCCGGTACGTGGTGACCACATACGGGTAGCGCGGATCCCCCCACGCCCGGTGCATGGGATTGTCCTTACGCCGCCACTCGTGCCGCGCCGGATTGCACTGCTGCCCGTAGAGGAAGTTGGGGACCGGTGACTCCAGTGGCTCGTAGTGCGTGGGCAGCGGGCCGTCCATCATCCCGCTCGGTGCGAACAGCCAGCCCTTCCCGTCCGCCTGCATGAGGAACGGATCATCCCCGGAGATGACATCCAGTCCCCGGTCGCCCTTGTCCGCCCGGTACGAGGGTGGACGGTCCGCGATGAAGTCCGGTACGTCCTCGCCCGTCCATCTGCCCCGCTGCGCGTCCCACCAGACGTACTTCTTCCGCTCGCTCCAGGGGCGGCCCTCGAGGTCCGCCGAGGCCCGGTTGTAGAGGAGGCGCCGGTTGGCCGGCCACGCCCAGCCCCACTCGGAGGCCACCCATGTCTGCTCGCGGCCCGGCTTGCGGCGCGCCGGCTGGTTCACCCCGTCCGCGTAGCACCCCGAGTACAGCCAGCAGCCGCATGCCGTGGAGCCATCGTCCTTCAGCTCCGTGAAGCCAGACACCGGCTTGCCGTCCGCCACGGTGCAGCCGTTGATCTCCCTCAGCACGGCCTCGGCCTCGGGCTCCTCGCGCGGGCCCTTCGTCGGGTAGTCCCACGTCAGGGCCTGGATGGCCCGGTCCTTCTCCTCCCTCGAGTCCGCGTAGAGCTTCTTGAGCCGCCGCCCGAGCTCGTAGAGGAAGGACAAGTCACTGCGCGCCTCGCCGGGAGCCTCCACGGCCTTGTGGTGCCATTGCAGCAGGCGCTGGGTGTTGGTGAAGGTGCCCTCCTTCTCCGTGTGCGCGGCGGCCGGGATGAAGAAGACCTCGGTTTGAATGTCCTGGGGCCGCACGTCGCCGCGGAGCACCTCGGGGGCGGAGCGCCAGAACTCGGCCGTCTCGGTGAGGGTGAGGTCGCTCACCACCAGCCACTCCAGCTTCTGCAACCCCTTGCGCTGGAGGGCGCCGTTCATCGAGCCCACCACGGGGTTCTCGCCCATGACGAAGTAGCCCTTCACCTGGCCGTCGGCCATGTTGGCCACCGTGGACATGTGCGAGTGGTCCCCGGTGAGCTTCGGTATCCAGTGGAAGCCCCACTCGTTCTTCTTCGTCGCGGCGTCGCCGTAGTACGCCTTGAGGAGCGAGACGATGTACTTGGGGAACTGGCTCCACCAGCCGCTGGCGGACTCGTTGTTGTGGATGTACTGGGCGAGCCGCTGCGCGTCCGGCGCGTGCGGCATGGGGATGTAGCCGGGCAGCAGGTTGTAGAGGGTGGGGATGTCGCTGGAGCCCTGGATGGAGGCGTGGCCTCGCAGGGCCATGATGCCGCCGCCGGGCCGGCCGATGTTGCCGAGCAGCAACTGCACGATGGCGGCGGCGCGGATGTACTGCACGCCCACCGAGTGTTGCGTCCAGCCCACCGCGTAGCAGAAGGCGCTGGTGCGCTCGCGCCCCGAGTTGTCGCAGAGCGTCTTCGCCACCTTCAGGAACAGCTCCTTCGGCACGCCGCAGATGCGCGAGACGACGTCCGGCGTGTAGCGCGCGTAGTGGCGCTTGAGCACCTGGAAGACACAGCGCGGGTGCTGGAGCGTCTTGTCCCGGGGCACCTCGGTGATGTGTTTGCCGCGCACCTTGCCGTGTCCACCCGCGCCCGGCTCGGAGAAGACCTCCTTGTGGCCCGCGGCGGGCACCACACCGTCCATGCCCTCGTACTGCCAGGTGTGCGGCCCGTACTTGCCCGTCTCCGGGTCATAGCCGCTGAAGAGGCCGTCCAGGTCCTCGGTGTCCTGGAAGTCCTCGCGGAGGATGGCGGGCGCGTTGGTGTAGTGGACGACGTAGTCGTGGAAGTAGCGCTCGTTCTCCAGGAGGTAGTGGATGAGGCCGCCCAGGAACGCGATGTCCGAGCCCGCGCGCAGCGGCACGTACGTGTCCGCCATGGCGCTGGTGCGCGTGAAGCGCGGATCCACGTGGATGAGCGTGGCGCCGCGCTCACGGGCCTCCATCACCCACTGGAAGCCCACCGGGTGACACTCGGCCATGTTGCTGCCCATGATGACGATGCAATCCGCGTTCGCCAGGTCCTGCTGGAACGTGGTGGCACCGCCCCGGCCGAACGAGATGCCCAGACCGGGCACCGTGGACGAGTGTCATATTCGGGCCTGGTTCTCCACCTGGACGATGCCGAGCCCGCCGGTGAAGAGCTTCTTGATGAGGTAGTTCTCCTCGTTGTCGAGCGTGGCGCCGCCCAGGTGGGCAATCCCCAGGGTGCGGTTGAGCGTCCTCCCCTTGTCGTCGTGAGACTCCCAGGTGGAGTCACGTGCCTGCTTCACGCGCTCGGCGATCATGTCGAGCGCCTTGTGCAGGGGGATGCGTTCCCACTGCATGGCGCGGGGACGCCGGTAGAGGACATCCGTGACGCGGTGGGTGCCGGTGACGAGCTGGAAGGAGGCGGCGCCCTTGGGGCAGAGCCGGCCACGGGAGATGGGCGAGTCCTCGTCGCCCTCGATGTCGAGAATCCTGCCGTCCTTGACGTAGACCTTCTGCCCGCAGCCCACGGCACAGTAGGGGCAGATGGAGCGGACGACCTTGTCGGCCTGGACGGTGCGCGGCGCGAGCTTCTCGCTGCGCGCGGACATCGCCGTCTCACCGAGCGCGGTGGAGTCCTTGTTCCGCAGCTGACGGAGGAGCGGCCAGCGGGAGAACAGAGCGAAGAGTCCCAAGACATGCCTCCGGAGAAGACGTGACTCCGAAGGCAAGGTGGGGCTTCAGGCACCGGGAAGCGAGAGGGTGCGAGCCTGTACCGCGGGCCCATCTCCCCTCGTCTCCAGGGCAACCAGCCAGGCTCGAATCCTAGAGGACGCCGATGACCTCGCCGCGGGTGATGAACTCACCCCGGACGGTGTAACCCGAGTACCACGCGGTGTTCCGGGTGCCGTTCTTGTCCACCTGGAAGTGGGTGAGCGCCTGGGTGACAGCGCCGGTCCCGCCGACGTTGCCGAGCGAGCACCGGTCACACGTCCTGTCGGTGGAGTTGGCGGTCCTGTTGAAGTGCCACATGCGGAACACGTTGCCATCCGCGAAGGTATGCGACACCGCGTTCTGGTTGCCGCTGCCACTGCCGGTGCAGACGGCGCTGGTGGTCCGGATGGTGAAGTTCCAGTACATGGAGCCCGCGAACATGGCGTCGACCGGGTCCAGGTTGCATCGGCCGGTGAGGTCCACCGCGCCGTGGAACGCGCCGCTCGAGTAGTACGTGGTGTCCGTCACCGTTCCGTCGTGGGGTGCGCGCACCTCGAGTGCGATCGCCACCGTGGGAATGAGCGCCAGGGACGCCAGCGCCGCGAGGGAATGCTTCAGGGTGTGAGGCATGGTTGGTTCCTTTCGTGCCACCGGCCGGAGAGCGGAACCGGACGGCTCCGCTCCCTGGCCCGGTGCCGGGCTCGAGATACGGCCCGCTCGAATCAGTCGAGGACGCCGAGCGTCTCGGTGCGGTCCACGGCCTCGCCCTTGGTGGTGTAGCCGGAGTACCAGGAGGTGTCGTACGTGCCGCTCTTGGTCTGCTGCATGTGCGTGTGGGCGCCGGTGGAGTTACCCGTGGAGCCCTCGTCGCCGACCTGGCAGCGGTCGCAGGTCTTGTCCACCGAGGCGGCCGTCTTGTTGAAGTGCCAGATGCGGAACTGCCAGCCGTCCGCCCAGGTGTGCAGCGCCTCGTTCTGGTTGCCGCTGCCGTTGCCCGAGTTGCAGTAGTGGGCGGTGGTGCGGATGGACACGTTCCAGTAGACCGAGCCCACCACGCCCGTCTCCACGCCCCAGTAGTCGCAGGTGCCGCTGGACACGTCGATGGCGCCGTGGAACGAGCCGCTCGAGTAGTAGGTGGTGGTGGTGACGGTGGCGGGGTACGGCGCCTTGACGGTGTGGGCGGTCACGGCCGCGGGGACGAGAGCCAGGGAAGCCAGGGCCGCCAGGGACAGCTTCATCGTGTTGCGCATCGTTTTTTCCTCTCGAGCCGGTGCACGGCCCTCGTGAGGGGGGGTGGACGTCTACGGAACCTGCTGCATCCGCTGCTTCTCCCTCAGGATCAGGTTCCACTCCTGAAGGTCCAGACCGAGAACTCGAATCCACGCGTCGATCTCCGGCGCCAGGCTGGGGTCGGTGCTCCGCAGCCGCTGCAGCTCGGGAATCGCTCCAATGAAGCCCAACTGGGCGATGCTCTGCAGCAGCGCCTTGCGCACCCCGGCATCCTGCTCGTCGCGGTACATGGCGAGCACGGACTGCCGGGCGCTGGCCATCTGCTCCGCGGGCACGCCGCCCAGCGCGAGCGCCGCCGCCTTGCGCACCTCGGCATCCTCGCTGCGCAGCAGGGATTGAATCTTCCCGGCCGACTCGGCGCTGATCATCTGCGTGTTCATGTTGCCGAGGATCTTCGCCGTCACCTTGGGATCGGTGGAGGCGGTGGCGGCGGACACGGCGGCATCCGAGGCCGGGCCGTGGTAGCCCGCGTAGACCTCCTGGATGTCCTCGACGATGTTCTGGGCCGCTTCCTGGCGCACCTCGGGGGAGGCGTCGCGCACCAGCTTCTCGTACGCGCCATCCGTGCTCTCCAGGGCGCTGGTGCGGCGCATGGAGCGCACGGCGGCGGCGCGCAGGGCCGGGTCACGCTCCTCGATGGCCCGCTTCGCCACGGCCTTGATGGCCTCGGGGTCCGCGCCGCGCTCGGTGCGCGCCACCAGGGCGGCCGCGAGGTGCTCGGACATGACGGGGTCCGTCTCCCGCTCGAACGCGGCGCGGAGCTCGCTGTCCGGCAGGGTGACGGCGGCCTCGCGCAGCAGCGTCCGCATGTACTTCTTGTACGCCGCGGAGTTCGACTCGAGCCCCTGGCGGATGGAGTCCATCAGGCCCTGCACCGAGCAGCGCTCGCCCTCGAGCGCGGGGCCGGGGGCGACCACCTGGGCCGCGGCCACGCCAGGCAGCAGCGCGCACAGCGTGAGCGCCAGCAGGAGGGGACGGGTGGAAAAGGAAGGGGTGCGTGTCATGGTCGTTCCCGGGCTCACTCGTGGCGGTCGAGGCAGCTGAAGGGATCCTGGTTGGGCAGGCTGTTGTAGAGCCGCACGAAGTCCAGGATGCCGCTCGCGTAGAGGCGCTCGAAGTCCTGGTAGATGGGCTGGAAGCGCGGATCCATCGTGGCCATGTTCGCCATGACGGGCAGGGCGCGCTTGCCGGCGGTGCGCGCGGAGAAGCGGAAGAGGGCCCACTTCACGCACAGCGATTGCTCGGTCTCGAAGGTCTTGGCGAACAGGTCCAACACCTTGCCCTTGTCCAGGGACAGGGAGAGGTTGTGCGCGGCCGCGTCCCGGCCCTCCTCGCTGCCCTCGCCCACGAGAATCCTGGCGAAGCGCTCGGTCTCCTCCGCGCTGAGCAGGGGCGCGGCGTGCATGGGCATCATCTGCCCCAGGTAGCGGATCTGCTCGTCGGGCGACTGGGCGCCGATGGTGAGCAGCTTGTCCATGTAGGGGCCGATGTTCTCGTTCTGCTTGAACTCGCGCTTCATGACGCGCGCGATGGTGCGGGCCGCGGCCCAGCCCGCCTCACCGGACACGGGGTCATTGGCGAAGGTGGTGAGCTTGTCGAGCGCCGCCGGCGCCAGCCGCTTCTGCGTGTCCAGCGCGGAGAGGATGCCCGCGCGCCGCTCGGTGGGGAGGGCGTTGTCCAGGCCCATGTCCAGCAGCTTCGTGGCCACCTGGGGCTGGTGGACGGCCTCGGAGTCCCGCACCGCCGTCAGGTACACCCCGAAAGGCTTGCCCGGGGCGTCGAGCGACCAGCTCAGCACCTGGAGCGCGTTGGCCGGGTCCTTGCCAATGAGCTCCGTGAGGCGCTCCCTCAGGAAGTCCCGGACGAGCCCGTCCCGCGAGTTGAGCAGCGGCTCGGCCCACTGGCGGAAGTTGTGGATCGTCACGCCCTCGTTGAAGCGCTCCAGCTCCTTCCAGCAGAGGGTCTCCTGGAAGCGCGGGGCCTTGGCCTCCTCGCCCGGGAGCGAGGGGGCGCCGGTGGGACTGGGAGTGTTCGTCTTCCGGGCCGGGCCCTGCTTCGCGGACGCCTGAGCGGCGGCGGGGCCCGTCTCCACCGGCCCTTCCTTCGCCTCACCTCCGCGGCCAATCAGCGCCACACCGGCCAGCACGGCGACGAGGCCGGCTCCGGCGGCGAGCAGCGGCTTGCGCCGGCTGGAGGTGCCTGGAGGGGAAGAGGAGGGGGGCGGCGGAGAAGTGGGAGTCATGGCGGTGGGCCCGGTCTGGGGTTCCATCTCTAGAGAGACCCCGGACCTCACCGCCATCTCACAAAAATGAATAAAACGAGAATTTCTCGGGAATTTGGAGCCTCCTGGTTTTCCCGCCAGGAGGCCGGAGGGCGGAGGAAGGCCCCCGCTCAGTCGAGGACGCCGAGCGTCTCGCTGCGGTCCACGGCCTCACCGCGGGTGGTGTAGCCGGAGTACCAGGAGGTGTCCTTGGTGCCGTTCTTCTCCTGCATGAGGTGGGCGTGGGGGCCGGTGGCCTGGCCGGTGCCGCCTTCATTGCCCACCTGGCAGCGGTCGCACGTGCGGTCATACGAGTCGCTGGTCTTGATGAAGTGCTTCTGGTGGAACTTCCAGCCGTCCGCCCAGGTGTGCACCGCCATGTTGGCGTTCTCGTAGCCGTTGCCGTTGCAGACGACGCCGGAGGTATTGATGGTCACGTTCCAGTGGACGGAGCCCACCACGGCCGTCTCGGCGCCCCAGTAGTTGCAGCGGCCGCTGGAGACGTCGATGGCGCCGTGGTACCCGCCGCTCGGGTAGTAGGTGAGGGCGGTGATGGTGCCGGGGAAGGGGGCCTTGACGGTGTGGGCCGTCACGGCCGCGGGGACGAGCGCCAGGGAAGCGAGCGCGGCCAGGGTCATCTTCATCGTGTGACGCATCGTGTTTCCTTTCGGGCCGGCTTCACCGGCCCGCGTGGGGGGACTTCACTCATTGAAGAGGGTGCTGCCGCGCCGCCATCCCAGGAAAAACAGACAGGCCATGGGATGTCTGGCTTTGACGGGGAACTCAGTCCAGCACACCGACGAGCTCGCCCAGCGAGAGGGCCTCGCCCACGGTGGAGTAGCCCGCGTACCAGGAGGTGTCCTTGGTGCCGGACTTGTCGCGCTGAAGGTGCAGGGAGTTGGCGGGAATGCCCTTGTCTCCCGCCGCGCCGATGTTGCAGCGGTCGCACGTGCGGTCAAACGTCTGGCCCGTCTTGTTGAAGTCCATCAGGCGGAAGGTGAAGCCGTCGGCGAAGGTGTGCTTCGCCACGTTCTGCGGGCCCGTCATGGCCGTGCCGCAGAGGGTGCTCGGAGTGTTGATGACCACGTTCCACGCCAGCGAGCCGGCGACGCCCGTGGTGATGGGGGTGGTGCCACACGTGCCGCCGTCGATGTCCACGGCGCCGTGGAACGCGCCGCTCGAGGAGTAGGTGGTGGCCGCCACGGTGCCAGCCAGCGGGGCGCCGACGTTGCGCGCGGCGGGAGAGGCGGCGGGGACGAGCGCGGCCAGCGCGGTGAGCGCCAGCAGGGACTTCATCGTTCGAGGCATGGCGGAGTCCTCCCGGGCCGTGCCTGCCGCCCGGGTCATGGCTGTGAAGAAGGGGGGAGGAGACGGGCTGGGAGGCCCCGGACAGGCGCGCCTCCCAGTGCACACGAGGCCCGGACAGGCCTGGTGACTACTGGTTACGTGGCGATGTTTCCGACGGTCTCGCCGCGGCTGAGGAACTCACCCCGGGTGGTGGTGCCGTCGTACCAGCCGGTGAGGTTGCTGCCGTTGCGGTCGACCTGCATGTGGGTGTGGGGGCCGGTGACGTTGCCCGTGCCGCCCTCGTCGCCGATCTGGCAGCGGTCGCACGTCTTGTCCACCGAGGCGCCGGTCTTGAGGAAGTGCCACTGGCGGAGGATCTTGCCGTTGGCGAAGGTGTGCTTCACCTCGTTCTGGTTGCCGCTGCCGTTGCCGTAGCACACGGTGCCGGTGGTCCGGATGGTGACGTTCCAGTGGAACGAGCCGTACGCGCCCGTCTCCACGCCCCAGTAGCCGCAGGCGTTGGCGCTGGAGATGTCCACCGCGCCGTGGAAGCTGCCGCTGGAGTAGTACGTGGTGGCCGTCACGGTGCCCGGGAAGGGCGAGCCGACCCGGACGTCGGCGGTCGCGGCCGCGGGGATGAACGCCAGGGAAGCCAGGACTGCCAGCGTCGTCTTCATCGTCTTACGCATCGTTGTTCCTCTGGACCGGTGGACCGGCCCCAGTGGGGGGGGGGTGTTCGCTACCGAGCCTGTTGCTGCCGCTGCTTCTCCCTCAGGATCAGGCTCCAATCCTGGTGGTTCATGTTGAGGACTCGAATCCAGCTGTCGATCTCCGACGTCATGCTCGGGTCGACAGCGCGCAACCGCTGGAGCTCGGGCACCGCGCCGGAGAAGCCGAGCCGGGCGATGCTCTGGAGGATGGCCTTGCGGACGGTGGGGTCCTTCTCGTCGCGGTACATGCCGGTCAGCGACTGACGGGCGTTGGCCATCTCCGCCACGGGCACGCCGCCGAGCGCGGTGGACGCCGCGGCGCGGACCTCGGCGGAGTCGCTGCCCAGCAGCCGCTCGAGCTTGCGCGCCGAGTCGGAGCTGATCTCCCCCGTCATGAGCTGGCCGAGCACCTTCGCCGTCACCTTCGGGTCGTCCGAGGCCGCGGCCGCCGACACCGCGGTATCCGCCGCCGGGCCATGGTGCCCGCCGTAGACGTAATGGGTGTCCTCGACGAGGTTGGTCGCCGCTTCCATGCGCACCTCGGGCGAGGGATCTCTCACCAGGCGCTCGAACATCTCCCCGCTGCGCCCCAGCGCGCCGGTGCGGCGCATGGCGCGGACCGTGGCGGCGCGCAGGCCGGGGTCCCGGTCCTCCAGCGCCCGCTTCGCCACCACCTGGAAGGCATCGTCCTCCAGGCCGCGCTCGGTGCGCGCCACCAGGGCCGCCGCCAGGTGCTCCACCATCACGGGGTCGTACTCGCGCTCGAAGGCGGCCTGGAGCTCGGCGCGCGGCAGGTTGACGGCGGACTCGCGCAGCAGCGTGCGCAGGTAGAGCTTGTAGGCCTCGGACCTGGACTTCATCCCGCGGCGGATGGAGTCCATCAGCCCCTCGACCGAGCACGTCGTGGGCTGGAGGGCGGGGGCCTCGCTCGAGGCGGACTGCCGCGCGGAAGCCAGGGCCGGCGCGAGCAGGCACACGGTGAGCGTCAGGGTGGGGAGCACGTTCATACGAAGGAAGGCGCGTGTCATGGGTGGGCTCCGGAGCTCATTCCTCGTGGCGGTCCAGGCAGCCGAAGGGATCGTCCGTGGGCAGGGAGAACCAGATGCGGTCGAAGTCGACGATGCCGCTGGCGTAGAGCTTCTCGAACTCCTGGTAGATGCCCTGGAAGCGCGGGTCCGTCATGGCCATGTCCGCCATGACCGGGAGCGCGTCCTTGCCCGCGGTGCGCGCCGCGAAGCGGAACAGGGCCCAGCGCACGCAGAGCTCCTTCTCGATTTGGAAGTTCTTGCCGTAGAGCTCCAGCGCCTGGGCCTTGTCCTCGGACATGGACAGCTCGTGCGCGGCCATCATGCGGACGTCCTCGCTGCCCTCGGTGGCCAGCAGCTTGCCGAGCCGCTCCGTGGCCTTCGTGTCGAGCGGCGCATCGGCGTCCATCCCCATCTCGGCCGCGAGGTAGCGCACCTGCTCGTCCGCCGACTGGCTGCTGATGGTGAGGAGCTTGTCGAGGTAGGGCTTGAAGTTGCCGGACTTCTTGAAGTCCTCCTTCATCACCCGGCCGATGGCGCGCGTGGTGACCCAGCCGGCCTCGCCCGAGGCGGCGTCCTGCGCGAAGGTGGCCAGCTTGTCGAGCGCCGCCGGCTCCAGCCGGGGCATGCGCTGCAGCTCGTCCAGGAAGCCCGCGCGCCGGCCCAGGTCCATCTTCTCGTCCAGCCCGAGCTCGGTGAGCCGCGCGGCCATCTTGGGCAGGGCCTTGGAGCCCCGCAGGCCGCCCATGAACAGCTTGAACTCGGCGGGCGAGGCCTCGCGCGCCCAGTCCAGCACCTCGCTGGCGCGGCCCGCGTCATCGCCGATGAGCTCGCCCAGGCGCGCCTTGAGGTAGTCGAGGACGAGCGGATCCTTCACGGCCAGCAGCGGCCTGGCCCACTCGCGGAACGTCTCCAGCGTCACCGACTCGTTGAAGCGCTCCAGGTCCTCCCAGCAGACGGTGGTGTTGAACTGCTGGGGCTTCGACTCGGCCTGCACGGGCGCGTTCTGGCCGGCGGGCCCGCCCTTGGAAGCGGAGGGGCCGGTGGACGAGGGCTGGGGCGCGGCGGCCTGGGAGGCCTCGGGCTTGCCGCCCTCCTCGGAGGCGCCACGGGAGAGGAGCGCCACCGCGGACAGCAGGGCCACGGCACCGAGCGCGATCGCCACCTTCGGGCCGCGGCGGGCCGTGTCATTCACCGGAAGGGACGCGGAGCGATGGGAGGATTCTGGAGTCATGGGTCCTTATCTGGAAGAGGCCCTGAATCCTCGCGCATCCCAAAAAAGTGAAAAATCCCGGTAAAGAAGGAAGCACTGGAAGTGAATGAGACCTGATTCCAGGGGGTTACGTGCCGGGGGCGGGGGCGGCGGAAGGGCGAGCCGGGATAATTCACGGGAAATTCAGGAGCCCCAGGCGCATCGACAGCTGGGTGCCCTCCCTGGCGCCGCCGGAGATGTCACCGCCGATGAGGTGGGGGTTGTCGGCCTCGTACTGCTTACGAGGTGTGGCTTGCCGGAGGGGTCTGCTTTTCGACGGCCGCGGCAATCAGAGGTGCCATGACGCGCAGCCCCTCCAAGGAGAGCCGGCCGGCCTGATATTGGGCATACCAAGCCCGTCGTTGGCGCAGGACTCTCTCATCATGGACGATGGGGAGGGCTCGCAGCGTGGCCTCCGCGAGGGGCCGTGCTTCCAGGGGCACCTTGCTGGTCATCACGAGCGGAAGTGATCGACCGTGCCGTTGAGGTCCCACATCGCGGTGTAGCCACAGCGGTTCTTGAAACCGTCCATGAGCTGGCCCCGGAAGGGGGACCACAGGTCGCGAGGACGCTCGGCGTGGGGGTTTCGCGAGAGCCAGTCTTGACCCGGCCGGCGGGCCCTGGCGTTGAAGTCCGGTGGTTCCGGAACGCGTGCGACGGGAATCATCGCACCGCACCGCTCGCGACCAGCCAGCGGGGCCAGAAGGGATCGTTCCCTGGGAGCGTCTCCTGGAGCTTCTGGTTGATCTTTCCGGGTGACTCGTAACCGGGCAGCGCCTCGTTGCGCATGTACGCCTCCGCGGCTTCGATGGCCTGCTCTGCTTCCTGGGAGCGTGCCTGCTTGAGGCCAAAGGTCTCGGAGACGAGCCAGTTGACCGCATCTCCCTGCATGGCCCAGGGTTGCTCCTCGACGAGGATGCGGCCCTGCTCGAGGCCGAAGTGGAAGACCTTGTCCCGCTCCGTATCGAAGTGGCGCTCCAATGAGGCCATCACCAGCGGTGAATGCGTGCTGGCGACCACCTGTACCTGGACTTCTCCCGTCAGCCGCTGGATGACGCGGAGCAGGGCGGGGAGGAACAACCGCTGCCACTTGGGGTGCAGGTGTGATTCCACCTCGTCGATGAGGAGGAGCAGTCGGTGGGTAACGGGCTGCCCGGCGAGGCGTGCGGCCTCACGGTGCTCGTTCCAGGACCAGACCAGCAGATAGGCGAGACCCAGAACGCGCCTCACCGCGGCCGATGCGTGGATGACCGGTACGGTGCCGTAGGACATCTCCAGCGTGGGGATGTCCAGGGCCTGGTGGATTGAAACACGGGCCGGGCTGCCGGGACGCAGGGGCTCGTCCGGCAGTGACAGCCCCGCGAGGACCTCCTTCAATGAATCGAAGAGGCCGGTGCGCCGGTACTGCCAATGCACCCAGTCGCGCACCAGTCCGTTGCACCAGGTGGTGCCGTGCTCGTCCAGCCCGTTCCACAGGGTCTCCGGCGTGAAGCGGTACATGGACAGTGCGTCGGCGCGGCCATTGCCGGAAGGCACGGCGTTGCGGATGGGATCCCAGACGGAGAAACCTCCATCGGCCCGGGCGTAGAGGGCGAGGGTGTGGGAGGCGGGCCACCGCGGAGGGCGCACCCACTGCTCCCTGACCGCATCGAAGTGGCCCTCCACGTCGGGGTCCGCTTTCGCGCCCACGAGAATGGCCGCCCTGGCTCGTCCCTCCTTGATTTCCGCCGACCAGCTTCCAAGGGAAACTCCATGGGTGGCCTTCAGCTCCTCGTCGCTCAGCGAGAGCCGGACGATGGACTCGGCAAGGCCCTCGCGCAGTGCGCTCGAATGGCGCAGGGTCTTGTCCTGAATGGCCGCATAGACACGCTCCTCCTTGGGCATGTCGTATTGGGGATCCAACTCCCCCAGCACTTCGAGAGCCACGTCAACGAAGGTTCGGAGCTGGGTGTCGGTGAGCTTCCCCGCCAGCCGTTTCCAGGCCTCAGCGGAAGAAGCCCATCTCCAGGACTTGCCTCCCCATCGCTCGGTGTCGGCCACGATGGGCATACCAGGCTCGCGGCTCCTGGCGGCGCACAGTTGCTCCACCTCCTTCGGGTCCGCTCCGAGCCGCCGGAGCGCCTCCTGATCAGCCTCGTTCGACGGCGTCCATGCGCCAGCCAGCAGCATGACGAGCAGTGCGGCCTCGTCCTCCCTTCCTGGGCGAGAGGGGGCCCGGTAGCCCGCCAGGGTCTGATAGGCGGACACCCGCCCTCCCGCCTCCCGGGCCAGCCGCTCCGCGTCGGCTTCTCGTACACCCGCATGGACGAGCACCTCGGCGAAGGACTTGAACGGGATGGGCTCGAGCAGGACATGGGGACGTCCACTTCCCGAGGCATCTTCCGGCACCACGACGAACGCGTTGCTCGTGACCGCTTCTCCCGGGTCGAAGTCCTCGAAGCCAGGAAGGAGGACGAGCGGCTGGGCCTGATGCGCACGCACGGCCCAACGCCATGCTTCCCGGCTCTCCACGACCAGGGCCCTCGCCAACCACTGCTCCCGCTCGGTTCGTGGGGACGTCGCCAGGGATGCGGCGACGAAGAGCAGCGCCTCCTCTCGTGTCCCGCCCCGTACATGCAGTGGCTGGGGACGAGCCCCCTTGAGCCAGTCCCGCACGAACTGCGCCGCCTTCTGTCGCTCCCGTCCCGCCACGACCAGTTCGGGGGGGCAGGGGTTGGGTCCTGCCACGACCGCTCCAGCGGTGGAGGAAGTCCTCCACATCCGTGAGCTCCGCCGCGGGTTGTTTCAGGGCGGAAGTGGAGAACCAGCATGCCACGGCCGGGGTCTGCGCCAGCCAGGCCGCGAGGTCATCCGCATCGTAGACGCGCACGTCGGCCCAGATGCCCTGGCGTCGCTTCTCGGTGACCCAGGCCTCCTTCTCCGGCTGCCCGAAACGTCGCGCGGTGACCGCGACATAGGTCGTGCGAGAGGCGTCGATGGAAGAGGCGGAGGCCTGCTGCGTGCGCTTGGTGAAGTCTTCCTCCAGCTTCGGACGGACCCTCTTCTCCACCGAGAGCTCCCAGACCGATGGGCCGGCTGGCCAGAACGGCCCGGCCCTGGCCGAGATCACGATGCCGTCCCACCCCTTCAGCCGTACGCCGCTGTCGGCGGGCATGCTGATGGATTGAAGGGGGCGCTCGCCAGCAACAACCTCCGCACCAACTCGGGTAGCATGGGCGGCGCGTCGGTGCGCTCGGCCCACTGAACGAGTGCCTCTCCTTTGATATCCCTCAATGAGGCCATGGCTTCTGCCTACCATGGCCTCCACATCCGGGGCAGTTCATGTTCCGGGGCCTGGCAGCATCCAGCATGCGCTCCTGCATCCCCGGCCGGGGAGCAAGCCCGGCGCTCCCCGGAGCAACGGACTGAAGTACTGGACCGCCACCCGCTGTGGCTCGCCCGGCACCGTCCAACCCGGAATGTTCATGGCTCTCCATTTCTGGGCGCGGGAGGGGATGGGGCCACCCGCTCCAAGGTACGATGAGCCCAGAGGCGCTCGGCGGTGGCCACAGTGGAGGGCTCATGCGGATCTGGAGATTTGTCGCCGTGGTGGCCGGGGTACTCGCCGCTGGGTGTGCCCACTCCACGGACAGCACGGCGGACGCATCCAGCAGTCGGTACCTGGAACGTCTCGAGGCCGACGCTCGAGCCGGATGCAGTTCAGTGGGTGCACGCATCAATGCGCTGATCGCGAGGGGGCAGTTCGCCGAGGCGGAAGTATTGATCGCCGAGGCGACCGCTGGAGGGCTGATTTCGCAACCGCAGGCCGCGGAGAAGCTGCAAAAGATTGCGCAGCTGAGCACCAAGGTCGGGCAGCTTTCGGCATCCCTCCAACGCGCGAAGGATTTCCCCTCGCAGCTCAAGGACCATACCCTGTTCGAGGTGAAGCAGATGCTGGAGAACAAGAACTTCAGCCTCGCGACGGAAGCTCAGTTGAAGATGGTGAAGAAGCTGCTCGAGGATCCAGAGCGGGTCATGGAGAAGATGGGCACGGTGAGGTGAATCATGGCGCACCCTGGATTGGAGGACCTGGTGGAGCGATTCCGGGAGGCCCGGCGCGAGGCCGAGGCCGACCCGGGCAACCCCGGGCAACTCGAGTTGCACAGGAGACTGGCCGAGGACTGCCCCGCATTCACCCAGAACCTCCTCTTCCTGGCCTGGCGGCTCCTCCGGTTC
Source organism: Archangium violaceum Cb vi76 (assembly GCF_000733295.1). Classification (GTDB taxonomy): domain Bacteria; phylum Myxococcota; class Myxococcia; order Myxococcales; family Myxococcaceae; genus Archangium; species Archangium violaceum. The sequence continues at coordinate 42,088 of NZ_JPMI01000075.1, forward strand.
GAAGGTCCCGAGCGGCCGCTCGAGGACCGGCTCGCTGAAGTCCAACGTCTGTTGGAAATGGCCGTCCTGGGCTCGTACCGGAGTGCTCCCGCCGTCGTGGAGCTCGGCTTCTTCCTGGACACCTACCGCGATGCTCCCCACGAGGCCGCCCGCCTCTACGAGGAGGCCGGCGCCAGGGCCCTCGAGACGGTCAGGGAGTCCTGGCGCGGATTGATTCGATACTGGAACGACGAGCGCACGAAAGAGACGCTGGAGAAGGCGCTGAAGCTCGGTGAGCTGGCGGAGAAGCTGTTCCCGGACCACACGCCGCTCATGCTCGAGGTGCTCACGACCCGGCGGTACGCGGCCCTCGACGGGCTCCTCTCGCCGTAGCCCCCGCCGGTGCTCCCCGGTGACGTGGCCCATTGGGACGCCCATGACGAGGCCTCTCACCCCTTGCGCCACACCTCGCTGGCGAGCAGCGCGCGGGCGGCGAGGAAGCCACACAGCCCGTGCACGCCGGGCCCCGGAGGCGTGGAGGCCGAGCACAGGTAGAGGCGTGGGTCCGGCGTGGCGTAGGGGACGAGCCGCGCCACGGGCCGGGCGAAGAGCTGCGAGCCCTCCATGGCGCCGCCGGAGATGTCACCGCCGATGAAGTTGGGGTTGTAGGCCTCGTACTGCGCGGGCGAGCGCGTGTGCCGGGCGAGGATGCGCTCGCGGAAACCGGGAGCGCCGCGCTCCACCTGGGCCTCTATCCGCTCCGTCATGTCCTCGGTGCAGCCGTGGGGGACGTGGCAGTACGCCCAGCCGGTGTGCTGGCCCGAGGGGGCGCGGCTCGGGTCGAAGAGCGTGTGCTGGGCGAGCAGCACGTAGGGGCGCTCGGGAATCTCCCCGCGCGAGACGGCGGCCTCGCTGGCGGAGATCTCCTCCAGGGTGCCGCCGAGGTGCACGGTGCCGGCGCGGGCACACGCGGGGGCGCGCCAGGGAATGGGGCCGGAGAGGGCCCAGTCCACCTTGAAGACACCGGGCCCGTAGCGGAAGCGCTGGAGCTTCTCCACGTAGGACGGAGGCAGCCGGTGGCCGGCGAGCTTCACGAGCTGCCGGGGCGTCACGTCGAGCAGCACGGCGCGCGAGCGGGGCAGCTCGTCCACGTTGAGCACGCGGTGCCCCGTCTCCACCTCGCCGCCGAGCGCGCGCAGGTAGCTGACGAGCGCGTCCACGAGCTTCTGCGTGCCACCGCGGGGGAAGGGCCAGCCCACGGCGTGGCCGGAGGCGAGCAGCAGAATCCCGAAGGCGGAGGTGAAGGGCTTCTCCAGGGCGGAGAAGGAGTGCGCGGCGGAGCCGGCGAAGAGGGCGCGCGCGAGGGGCCCCTGGAAGGCCCGCGAGGCGAGCGAGTGCGCGGGACGCAGGGCGCGCAGGCCGAAGCGGGCGAGGCGGATGGGACGGCGGGGGAGGCGCAGCGGGTCACCGAGCTGGGCCATGACGTCGTCGAAGGCGCGCACCATGGGGCGCATCCACTTCACATAGCGCTCGGCGTCGGGGCCGAGCCCCTGGGCGGTGGCCTCGAGGGAGCGCTCGAGGAGGGCGGCGGTGCCGTTGTCGAGCGGATGGGCGAGGGGGGCCTCGGGGTGGACCCATTCGAGGCCATGGGAGGCGAGGGGCAACTGGCGGAAGAAGGGCGAGGCGGCGGCGAGCGGGTGGATGGCGGAGCAGACGTCGTGGACGAAGCCGGGGAGGGTGAGCTCGGCCGAGCGGGCGCCACCGCCGGGAGTGGGGCCGGCCTCGAAGACACGCACGGAGCGGCCCGCGCGCGCCAGGGAGATGGCGGCGGCGAGCCCGTTGGGACCGGCGCCCACCACGACGGCATCGAGCATGGAGCTCATGGGTCGTGGAGCTTCACCCGACCTGATGGGGACAGGAGGGAGATGTCACCGGGTTGCGTTCACCAGTGGACGTCCGAGGTCGTCTGGCACCATGGCACCCGGGCGGGCAGGCGGGGGACGAGGGGGCGCGAGGTGCGCGGAGGGGGCGGGAATTCCCATCCTTCGGGGCGGGAGTGCGGCTCGAGCGAGTCCCGGCGCGGGGCCCGGGAGACAGGGGAGAGGACATGGCTCGCCAGGACCTGAAGGGCAAGGTCGCCATCGTGACGGGGGCGTCGAGCGGAGTGGGCTGGCAGGCGGCGGTGCGCCTGGGCGAGGCGGGGGTGAAGCTGTGCATCACCGCGCGCCGGGTGGAGGCGCTGGAGAAACTGCGCCACGAATTGGAGTCGAAGGGCGTGGAATGTATTTCAGTGCCTGGAGACGTGACGGTGCAGGCGGACGTGGAGCAGGTGGTGCGCGAGTGCCTGACGCACCATGGCCGGGTGGACATCCTGGTGAACGACGCGGGAGTGCAGTCGTACGGCTTCTTCGACGAGCTGCCGTGGGAGCACCTCACGCGCACCTTCGACATCAACGTGTTTGGCTTCATGCGCTTCGCGCGGGCGGTGCTGCCGCATTTCAAGGCGCAGGGCAGCGGCCACATCCTGAATGTGCAGTCGATGCTGTCGAAGGGCTCGGCGCCACTGCTGGCGGCGTACAGCGCGAGCAAGCACGCGACACTGGGGTGGGCGAAGTGCCTGGAGATGGAGTTGGTGGGCACGGGGATACAGGTGTCGAACGTGCTGGTGCCCTCGGTGGCGACGAACATGTTCGCGCACGCGCCGACGATGTTCGGCCTGGCGCCGAAGCCGGTGCCGCCGACGTATGACCCGGACGTGGCGGCGCGAGCGGTGGTGCGGTGCGCGACGTGGCCGGGGAGGACGGTGGTGCCTGTGTTCCTCGGAGGGCGGCTGCTGTTGTGGGTGAACGCGCTCTTCCCGAGGGTGGGCAAGGCGTTGATGGGCCGGTTCGGCGCGCGGATGCAGATGATGGACGAGCCCCTTCATCGGCCCGAGGGCAATCTCTTCCGGCCGATGGCGCAGGGCGTGGGCCCGTACGGGCCGGTGCCTCCGACGCCACTGTGGAAGCGGTTGTCGGCGACGGCGGGCCTCGCCGCGCTGTTGGGGGGCGTGGTGCTGGGCGTGGCGGGACTGGCCCGCGCGGCGCGCTGAGAGGACTCGGGACCCTACCTCTCCCGTCAGACCTTCCTGTAGGATGTGAGCAGTCAGGCGGGAAGGCCTGCGGGAGGAGCGCGGATGGGCAAGGGAAAGCGTCCAGCCACCTACGAGGACATCGAGGCGTTACCACCGGGGTGGGTGGGGGAGAGCATCGACGACGAGCTCTATGCCTTTCCCCGCCCATCGACGTGGAACCTGTGGGCGATGTCGGTGCTCGGTGCACGACTGGGGCGCACCTTTGGTGTTGGGCACGGCGGGCGGGGTGGCTGGTGGCTCGTGAGGGAGCCGGAGTGGCACTTCGGCCGGCAGGTGCTGGTGCCGGATCTGGCGGGCTGGCGTTACGAACGGGCTCCCGGGTTGTTCGAGCAGGATGCGCCCTTCTTCGACCTGACGCCCGATTGGGTCTGTGAGGTGCTCTCCCCATCCACGGAGGCGTTGGACCGGGAACACAAGCTGCGGCTCTACCATCAAGAGGGCGTGAGCCACGCGTGGTTGGTGGACCCGCGGGCGCACACGCTGGAGGTCTACCGGCGGGGGGCTCGAGGTTGGCGGCTCACACGGTACGGAGGCGGGGAAGTGGTCCACGCCGAGCCATTCGACGCCGAGCCACTGGACCTGGGGCGCCTCTGGGCGCCGGGTTCCATGCCCGCGCCCGGGCCTTGATGCTCATGGTCTACGAAGGAGGCGCGCCCAGGGTTCGGAGGAAATCCTCCACGGTGGTGGTGGGGTGAAGCACGAGGAAGTGCCCTTCGCTGGAGACGGAGACCTGCTCGGCCAGCAGGACGGAGCGGCACCAGAGGGCAAGCTCGGCACAGTCATGCGCATCTCCCGTGAAGTCGAGTGATGGGACCGGGCGGCAGAGGGACCCGGTGACGGAAGCGTGCACCATGGGTACCTGGAAGGAGAGGGTGCGGTGCGGGTTCGTGTCCGGCTCCAGTTTGACGTGGGCGGAGGGCCAGTGCTGGCGGAGGCTCTGGGCGAAATCGCTGGGAGGCAGGCTCCACCGAGGCCTGGCGGTGAGGCTGTAGTTCCTCTATCCAGGGGGAGGAGGGGAGTAGTCGAAGAGACGGAAGAGATCGGCGGGAGAGGTGTCGGCCGTCAGGTCGAGCTGTGCGCTGGCGCCCTTGTCACAGAAGTGGAGGCGCTCGGCCGAGGGGACGAAGGAGCGGACCCAGAGAGCGAACTCGGCGACATCGCGGAGGTCGCCGTCCAAGGCAATGCCCGAGCCATCGCGGCGCAGAGCGCCCTCCAGCCTGGAGTGGACCATGGGAAGCGTGAACTCGAAGCGGTCGAGACTCCCGGGGCCCGTGTCCTCCTCGAGCGTGGCGTTGGACCAGCGTGTCAGCAGCCGGTGTTTGAAGTCCCGGGCGGAGAAACGCCAGCCCGAGAGCATGACGAGGAAGTAGTTCACTCCTCCGAGTTCTCCATCGCATCCAACTCTTCGATGGAGGGGAAGCGGATGAAGACCCACTCACCGTCGCGCATGCGTGTGACGTTGTGGCGAGTACCCGCGATGACAATGACCGCCTCATAGGGCACAGCCACCTGGGCCCGCAGCCAGGCCAGGGCCTCATCCCTGGTGCCGAAGGAACGTAGGGGCTTCGGCCAGGCTTCTTCTGTGTTGAAAACCCTGACGTACTCCCAGAAATCCTTCATCCGGCCGATGTGCTGGACGAAGTGAAGCGCCAGTGCTGCGGTCTTGATGGTGGCGACCGTCTCCGGCTCGTGCGCGTGCTGTTCGTCCAGCGTTCCGAGGGAGTTCATGAGGTCTTCCAGCTTGGAATCCATGCTCCCCGCATACATGGCGGAACATCGACGAGCTGCTGAAGGACGGGCCCATCGACCTCGTCTGTTTCACCGGCGATGTGGCCGACTGGGGCAAGCCCGAGGAGTACGGGCCCGCCACCGATTTCATCCAAGCGCTTCTCGAGCGCCTCTCCCTTCCTGTCGAGCGACTCTTCCTCGTCCCTGGCAACCACGACATCGACCGCACGCAGGGCAAGAGCGCCTGGTCGAAGCTGAGAGGCAAGAAGGGTCTGCTCTTCCAGGTGAATCCGCTCGACCTGTCGCGCTGGATGGCGGGAGGACGGCCACCGCTCGGTCTGGAAAAGGTCAAGCGCGAGGTGGCTCTCCCGGCAGGGTGCCTATCGCGAGTGGGTCTCCACGAAGCTGGGGCGGAAGGAGCTCGTCCCGTCCGAGAAGTCGCCCCACCCCTTCCTGGGCTACCGCCAGACACTCCGGCTTCCAGGCCAGCCATTCGACATGCATATCGTGGGCCTCGACTCCGCGTGGCTCGCGGGCGATGACGACGACAAGGGGAAGTTGCTCCTCACGACGAACCAGGTAGGGCGGCTGACCACCGATGCCCAAGGGGAGCGCCTGTCGGGCTTCCGCCTCGCCCTTGTCCACCACCCTGGGGGACGTGCGGTCGCGGGCGGTGGCGATGGGGAAGGTGGCGGACATCCTCCAGGCAAGAGGGGAGATGGAGGAGGCGCTGAGGATACGGCGGGAGGAGGAGTTGCCCGTCTACGAGCGGCTGGGGGACGTGCGGTCGTTGCTGGTTGGCCGCGCCAATCTGGCGCTGCTCTACTTGCAGCGAGGTCGACCAGAAGACCGGAACCTGGCCGCCGAGCTTCTTCGGCTGGCGCTAACGTCAGCGGAAGCCCTCCGGCTTCCCGAAGCCGTACAGATTCGGGATATCCAACGTCACTTTGGCCTGTAGAGGCTCGGAACCCGAGTTGCACGGGTGTGAATGCGGCGGTGCCTATTCCGCGAGTTGGATTCGAAAGGCTACCGGCAGGGTCACGTATGGAATAGGATGCACCGGGCATGCATGTCCGCCCTCCCGCCCTGGTCTCCAGGGTCGTTGTCGTGCTTCTGGCCCTCCTGCTGCCACATGTCACGCAGGCGGATCCGTCATCGTGGCGCCCCATCGTGCTCTCCGAGCTACCACCGGGCCACATGGCCGAAATCCGGGTCGCCGCCGACGTTCCCACGTTGGTGCGCTTCGAATCCGAGCTCGATCCGGCGGGGACGCGGCTCCAAGAGCAGAACTCGTCTCCCTTCGAGTCGCTGGACGTCTCCGGTCGCTTGTTGTTGCTCCACCCCTCGGCCAGCGCATGGCTCCTGCCACGCATGCACCTTCAGGTCCGTCGGATGGACGGCACGAGCCTGATCCTCGTGCTCGTCCCCAGTCCTCCCGCCCTGGCGGATGCGCAGGTGGACGTCTTCCTCCACCCGTTCTCACCCGGGGCGCTGCGGGCTGCTCTGGAGAGGGTGGGCGCCGAGCATGAGGCGCTGAAGCTCCAGTACGCTTCGTCCCAGGCCGAACTCGCGCGTTATCGCGATGACGAGTTCAATGCCGATGTCGCCATCGCGGTGTTGCTGCTCGACGACGAAGCTTCCTCCCATCTGGTGAAGGACAACGTCCTCGAGGTCAAGAACGCGGATGTGCGGGCAAGTGCCTGGTTCGTGCGTCTCGCCGGGCGCTCGGCCTACGTCTTCCTCGTGATGAACCGCCACCGCACGGAGAACTGGACTCTGGGGCAGGGGTTGATTCTCAACGACAGGACCCGGGAGTCTCTCCCCGTCATCGTCCGGGCCCGTCCATCCATCATTCCACCCGGCGGAAGTGGGCGTGTCGTGCTCGTCACTCGAACTCCGCCCTCGGCGGGCAAGGCACGCTATGAAGTCCAACTCCAGGGGCCGGACGGTCCCAGATGGCAGCTCTGCTATTATGGGGCGGAGCTCTGAGCTTCGCGGGCCAGGGCTTCATTCCCCACAGAGGTTCATGGACATGTCCCCGAGGAGAAGGCTTTACCTGCTCGCACTGGGAGCCCTGGCGTTTCTTTTCACCGCCTGCTCCGGTGTCCGCTTGCGGCCCGATGGAACTCCCGAGCCTCAGGACTGCCCACGTGAGGCCCTCGACGCCATGGCTCGGCTGGGAATCCATCCCAAGGACTCCCTCACGGTGCTCGTGGATGAGCGGTGGGGCGATCGCGGCGCGACACGGCTGGAGGAGGGTCCTGTCGTCGGCTACCTGGACTCGTCCCATGAGCAACTGCCCGAGAGGACCCGGCTGTTCGGGCAGGTCTGGACAGCGGGAGAGATGGTCACCGTGAGGTATTACGAGGCCGAGGTTCCTGGGCGGAGCCGGATGCCTTTCTGTGCCGAGGTCGACGACAGTGGTGGGCAGGTGAAGGATCCGTCATCGCCCCGAGGCGTGGCCATCATCCAGGACAATGTCGCCAATGCGAGGGTGGTCGCGCGTTATGGCGAGGTCGATCCTTCCCGGCCGAAAGGCCGGTTGTACATCTACGGGGACGTCGAGGAATTGCCGCCGGATGTGCGGGATTCGTTGAAGAAGTGAGGCTGTTTGGGTGCAATGCCCTCCGCGGAATGAAACCCAGGTCGACCACAAAACGCCCAAGGCCAAGGGCGGCTCTGGCGATGTGGACAATGCCCAGGTGCTCTGTAGGGACTACAACCTCAAGAAGGGGAGCAAGGAGCCACAGAAGGAGGAAACGCCATGACTTCATCCAGCGCGGATGGACGGATCAAGGTCGTCGTCAAGCTGGAGAAAGATGAAGACGACTACCCTCCCGTTGACTACGAGGGGCTGTGGGCGCTCCCCATTGGCGAGGGGTTGTTCCAGATTGACAACGTTCCCTTCTTCGCCAGGGGCATCGCCCATGGCGACATCGTTTCCGCTACGTTCGAGCAGCAGGAGCTTCGTTTCCGGGATGTCGTGCGCCCCTCGGGCCACAGCACCCTTCGCCTCATCATCTATGACGAGAAGGACATTCCTTCCGTCAGGGCTCTGCTCGAGGAGATGGGTTGCTCCATTGAGCAAAGCCACATCCCGGGGCTGATCTCCGTGGACGTTCCCCCCACTGTCTCCCTGGCGGTGTTGAGGACGTCCCTGGACGAAGGCGAGGCCCAGGAGCGATGGGGTTACGAAGAGGCCTGTCTCGCCTCGATTTGACCCCATCGGCTCATGGTTTCACCGGGTGCATCCCATTGCGTGGTCGCGCACGATGGCGAGAGCGATTCCTTCCGGCTGCCGGGGCGGGTATCTACCGGAACGTCGATGAGCTGCCGCAGGATGTGCGGGATTCGTTGAAGTCTCCTGAGCAGCGAACGCGGCTCGCGAGGCCTGGCTCGAACGGATGCTGTCCCGCAGGTGAGTCCTGGACCTGCCGCCGTCACTCTCCGGGGTCGAGCACTTCCATCAGGGCCTGCCCGTTGGTCAGGTCGAGCAGCGCGGTCTGGAAGGACTCCACGCGGGTGACGGGGAGTAGGAGTTGATAGCCCACGGTGGCGGAGTACTCCTCGGAGACGACTTCCGCCTCGTGGGCCGGGAGCATCCGGCGGAAGCCGTCGACGCTCGCGTACTCGATTTCCACGGAGAGGCGGGCCTTGCTCACGCGCTCGGTGGTGGGCAGGTGCTCGAGTCCCTGCTGGACGCAGCCGGTATAGGCCCGTACCAGCCCACCCTTGCCCAGGAGCGTTCCGCCGAAGTAGCGGGTGACGACGACGGCCACGTCTCCCACCTTGCCGTGGAGCAAGGCCGTCAGCATCGGCCGGCCCGCGGTCCCGTGCGGCTCGCCGTCATCGCTCATCCCCGCCATGCCCGTGGAGCCGGGAGGGCCCACCACGTACGCCCAGCAGTTGTGGTTGGCGTCGGGGAACTCCTCGCGGACGCGGGCGATGAACGCCTTGGCCTCCTCCACTGTGGGCGCGGGCGCCACCGTGGTGATGAAGCGGCTGCGCTCGATCTCCTGCTCCACCCGGTGGAGACGTGCCGGGATGGGGTAACGCGAGTTCTTCGCCATGGACCCGCTTTCTTGGCAGTGTCGGGGCTTTTGTTCCAACTACTTCGGGAGCTGAGAAGTGAAGCCATGCCCACGGTGACTCGACTGATGCGTGGTACCAAACCCTCTGGGCCCATCATGGCGGAGCGCCGGTTCGAGAGCACGGGTGGCTCTGGTCCGCGTGCCTCCATCCGTGTCCGTGCACCGGCCAGGGATTCGCGAACCGGTCACTACAGGTGCACCGTGGAGTGGGTCCACTCGGGGGAGAAGGAGCTGTTCGAACTCTGGGGAATCGACTCGCTGCAGGCGCTGCAACTCGCCATCCGAGCTGCCGGAGACCTGGTGAATGGGGGCGAGGAGGCGCTCCAGTGGGTGGGGAGTGATGAGGGCTACCTGGGATTTCCCAGGACATATCCCGGGTTTCTTCCCAAGGCGCTGCTGCGCAAGCTGGACCGGATGATCGACCGGGAGCTCCTCGCCCATACGCGCAAGAGCGAAGCGGAGCGCAAGCGGCGGCAGCGGGCCCGCGCCGCGCTGCCGTAAAGGCTCCGCGGGAAGAGCGTGAGCTTGTGGCTCTGGCTGCACCACCTCCCAGCGCTGCTCGCGCCGTGCGATGTCCCGCCTCAGGTGATTCCTCCAGCGGAGGCTTCTATGCCGGGGTTGACGAGAGGCCCTCGCGCACCTCGTCCGCGAGCGCCGGGTCGTCCGCGTCGTCGGCAAGCCACTCGGGCAAGCGCGCCAGCACCTGTCGCAGCAGGTCGTTCCACCCGGCCAGCTCCGCGTCCTCCATCAGGCCGAGCCCGTGCAGGAATCCTCCCCAGGGCCGCAGCGCCAGGGCCGTGGCGGCATGGACATGCGGATGCAGGTAGCGCCTCTCGGAGCCCTCGCTCGCCCACTCCTCCAGCGTGTCCCGCGCGGGCAACAACAGGTTCGTGCTCCGGGCCTCCTGCCCGCGCCTGGGCACTCCCTTGAGTGGGCCCTCGGGCAGCAGCCATCCCAGCTCCGGATGGATGAGCTGGGTGCGCCCTCGCGGCCAGCCCCACCGCGTCAGCAACTCCCACTCGAAGGCCATCATCAGCGCCCACTGCTCCTGGCGCCGCTCCCCTCGCCGCATCCCGGCGAGCCCCTCGCGCGTGCCCCGCCAGGGCTCCCGGCCCGTGCGCCGCGTCAGGGCCTCGTGAATCCACCGCGAATTGGGACGCAGCTCCTCGAAGGGCGCCAGCTTCTCGCGCAGCCGCTCCGGGGGCAGCTCCGGTTCCTCCAGCAGCGCGGCATCCAGCGCCGTGAGTATGGCCCGGGTGCCGCGTTGCTCCAGGGCCGCGGGCAACAGGGACTCGTGACTCGTCTCCTCCCAGGCCCTCAGGAGGGCGGGGTGGGTTTGCTTCACGAGGCCCCGGTAGAGGCACCACTCGGCACGCGCCTGGAGGATGGAGTCGCGCGGCGCCCGTTCCGCCAGCGTGGCCAGGGCCGCGCCGACATCCTTGCCCGGCAGCCGCAAGGCGAGCGCCACGCGCCAGGCGAGCACCCAGGGCTCGGCGTCATGCACCTCTGGCGCGTGCTCCTTCCAGGCGTCGAGCACGCCCTCCAGCTCCGCGAACCGGCCGGCCTCCTCGAGCACCTCCGCCAGATGCATGCTGAGCTCGAAGGCCAGGTCCACGTCGAAGTCCGGCTGGGCGGCGGCCTCGCGGGCCAGGACGAGCTTCTCGTCGAGCGGGGCCTTCGCGAGCGGGCCCAGGAAGGGAGCCTCGGGCACCGCGGGCTTCTCCAACTCCGCGGGAGGTGGGGCCTCCGGGAGGCCGAGCCGCTTCCACAGCTCCCGGGCCGCCGCGCGGGGCAGTTCCTTGAAGGGACCGGTGCCTTTCCACTCGCGCGTCCACCGGTTCTCCAGGGCCCAGACCTGCTCCTCGGAGGACACCCGCCGCAGCTGCTCCTCGTCCACGGTGGCGCCGTAGTGGCGCAGTGTCCCGAGGAGGGCCTCGGTGGAGTAGGCCGCCAGTCCCCGCTCCCGCCAGTGCCTGTCCAGTCGCTCGTTTCCCATGCGCGGCCAGCATGGACATGACCGCGCGGGTTGTCACGGGGTTCCTACCGGAAATGTAGGGAACATCCCACGTCTGGACGGCTCAGTGGATCCGCAGGGTCAGCTTGCCCAGGTGGTGCTGGAGCACCTCCTTCTGCGCCCGGGCGGCCTCCTCCATCGCGTACACGTGGCCGATCTCCAGGTGGAACGGCCCCGCTTCGATGAGCTCGTTGAGCCGCTCCAGCGTCTTCTGGTTGGGGACGCCGTCGTAGGCGATGAGCTCGACGCCCTCGGGGCCCCGCGGTACTGGCTCCACGCCATTCGGGTGGGCGATGCGGCCGCCCTGACGCACGTGCTTCAGCGCGCTCAGGCAGCGGTCATTGCATGCCAGCACCAGCGCCGCGTCGAGCCCCTCCGGTGCGAAGTCGCGGCAGGCCTTCTCCACATCCCCGTGGTGCCCCTCGACGACCGCCTCCGCGCCGAGCCGGCGGGCCAGCTCCACCCCGTCCTCGCCCGAGGCCACCGCCAGCACCCGGGCGCCCAGCCGGCGGGCGAGCTGCAGCGCGATGTGTCCCACTCCTCCGCTGGCGCCGAAGATGAGCAGGCGTTGTCCCTTCTGGAGCCTCAAGTGCTCCTCGAGCCCTTGCAGCCCGGTGAGGCCATCCGCCGCCAGCGCCGCCGCCTGTTCCACCTTCATTCCCTTGGGAATCCGCGCCGCGTGCTTCTCCTTCGCCACGACGAATTCCGCGTAGAAGCCTCCCTTGGGGCTCAGGAACGCGGCGGCGTAGACGCGGTCCCCCACCTTGAAGCGCCGCACGTTCTTCCCCACGGACACCACCTCTCCCGCGCCGTCCGTGCCGGGCACGTAGGGGAAGTGGGGCTCTCCTTGCATCATCTCCGCCATCTCCCCTTCCCGCTCCAGGGCATCCCAGACGGCCACGCCCGCCACCTCGACGCGGATGAGGATTTCATCGTCCCCGCACGTGGGCACGGGCACGGTCTTGATGCCGAGGACCTCCGGGCCGCCGAAGCGATCCAGCGCCGCGGCCTTCATCTTCTCGGGAATGGAGGGGGCCATGGTGGACTCCTTTGGGTGAAGCCGGTTCACGCGGAGGATGGGCACTCTCCAAGGCCCTGTCAGGGCTCGGCCCGCCGCACGGTGGGCAAGGGTTGCATCCACGGGCGCCCGGTGAAGCGGCAGCCCCGTCAGGAGAGGTTCTGCGCGGTGTTGATGAGGGCCACGTGGCTGAAGGCCTGTGGGAAGTTGCCCAACTGCCGTTTCGTGCGCGGGTCGTACTCCTCGGCGAGCAGGCCCACGTCATTGCACAGCGACAGCAGCCGCTCGAAAATGGTGCGCGCCTCGTCCATACGGCCCAGCAGAATGAGCGCGTCCGCGAGCCAGAAGGAGCACGCCAGGAATGACCCCTCGCCCGGTGGCAGTCCGTCCTCCGAGCGGTGCGTGTCATAGCGGCGCACCAGCCCGCCCTCGCACAGCTCGCGCTGGATGGCGTCCACCGTGCCCACCACGCGCGGATCCTCCGGCGGCAGGAAGCCGAGCTGCGGAATGAGCAGCAGCGCCGCGTCCAGCTCCTTGCCCCCGTAGGCCTGGACGAAGCTGCCCCGGCTGGCGTCATAGCCGCGCTCGCACACCTGGGCGTGGATGCGCGCGCGCAGCTCCCTCCAGCGCTCGAGGGGCGCGGGCAGGCGGAACTCCTCGGCCGTCCGCAGTGCCCGGTCCACCGCCACCCACGCCATCACCTTCGAGTGGGTGAAATGTTGCGGCGGGCCGCGTACCTCCCAGATGCCCTCGTCCGTGCGCTCCCAGTTGGACTCGAGGAAGTCGAGCAGGTGCCGCTGCAACTCCCAGCCCTCCTCACGCGGCGGCACCCCCGAGCGCCGGGCCATGTGCAGGCAGTCGAGCACCTCGCCGTAGACGTCGAGCTGGAACTGGCACACGGCCGCGTTGCCCAGGCGCACGGGGCTCGCGCCCTGGTAGCCCGGGAGCCAGGGCAGCTCCTGCTCGGTGAGGCGGCGCTCGCCGGAAACGCCATACATGATTTGAAGCTCCCGGGGCTCGCCGGCCACGGCGCGCAGGAGCCAGTCGCGCCAGGCCTGGGCCTCCTCCCGGTAGCCCGCATCCAGCAGGGCGAGCAGCGTGAAGGTGGCATCGCGCAGCCAGCAGTAGCGGTAGTCCCAGTTGCGCACGCCGCCGAGCGCCTCGGGCAGCGACGTGGTGGGCGCGGCGACGATGCCGCCCGTGGGCGAGTAGGTGAGGGCCTTGAGGACGATGAGGGAGCGCAGCACCTGCTCGCGCCAGGGGCCCTCATAGGTGCAGTGCGAGGACCACTCGCGCCACCACGCCTCGGTGTGCTCCGCGGCGGTGGCCGGGTCGATGCTCGGGGGCGCGGGCTCGTGCGAGGGGTGCCAGGCGAGGAGGAAGCGGGCGCGCTCGCCAGCGGAGAGGGAGAAGTCCGCGCGCAAGGTGGCGTCCTCGTTGCGCGGGCGGACATCGGACAGGAGGGTGAGGGCATCGGGCCCGGCCATGGCGGAGAAGCGGCCGTCGATGGCGTGGACCCAGGGGGTGCGGCCGCCGTAGCCGAAGCGGATGACGAGCTCCATGCGGACGGAGACGTGGCCCTGGAGGCACACGGCCTCGCGCACCAGGTCCGGCTCGCGGCCGCGCGGGGGCATGCAGTCGACGACGCGCAGGGTGCCGGTATCCGTCTCGAAGTCCGTCTCGAGGACGAGGGTGCCGGGGCGGTAGCGGCGTTGGACGCGGCGGATGCCTCCCGAGGGGGCGAGCAGCCAGCGGCCATGCTCCTCGGAGCCCAGGAGGGCGGCGAAGCAGGCATCGGCGTCGAAGCGCGGCAGGCACAGCCAGTCGATGGAGCCATCCTTCCCCACCAGGGCGGCGCTCTGGGTGTCGCCGATGAGGGCGTAGTCTTCGATGGGGAGGGGCATGTCACTCGAATTGGGAGACGACGGTGAAGGGGACGCTCTTGGGCAGGGTGATGGCACGGTCGGTGGTGCCGGCCTCGGCGTGGATGCCGCCCGGAGCCTCCGCGCCGAGCACGAGGCACACGGGGTAGCTCTCTCCATCGGGCAGGTTCGCCCGGGTGTAGCGGACCTGGACCTTGCCGGTGTTCATCCAGAGCTCGCCCGCGACGAGCGTGCCCGCGGGCAGGTCGCCCACGGCGCTCTCCAGGCGGCTCGTCACCTGGCCCTGACGGTAGACGCCGTAGTCGTTGGGGCCTCCCGGCTGGGAGGCCTCGAGCTGTAGGGAGCCCTGCTGGCCCGGCTCCAGGCCCAGCTTCTTCATGAGCGTGACGGTGCCGGGGGCGCAGGTCAGCCGGGGCGCCTTCGTCTTCTCCTTGTCGATGTCGAACGTGACACACGCGGTGAGGGCGAGGGTGCTCGCGGCGATGAGGCAGGGCTTCAGGGATGAAGGCATGGGGGACCGGGTGTGTCAGGCGGGGGTGACGGGCCTCCGATGAGGAGTCCAGTCCCGGTGGTCCCAGACGAGCGACAGCGCGGTGACGAGCAGGCCCACGATGACGTCGTTGAGGGTGGCGGCGCGGTAGCCGCCGAAGCCCAGGAGGAACGGGGAGAGGATGAGCCACACGCCGAGCAGGGTGTTGGCGTAGCGCAGCTTGGGGACGGCGATGGCCGCGAGGGCCAGCAACATGACGCCCAGCCCCACGCACAGGTCATTCAACTCCGCTTCCTGGAGCCGGTAATCGAGCACGAAGGGCGCGGACACCAGCCAGAAGCCCAGGATGACGTTCAACCAGCGAGCCCACATTCGCCGCTCCTCCGGACGTTTGAAACGTTGACGGGTTCAAGGTGGGGAGAGAGGGGCACCGGGTGCAACCGGGAGCGCTGTCTCGGAGGGCGGGCGTGCACTCGCGAGCCCTTCCTCCTGCTCGCATGGGGGCACGGACGCGGTGACGAGCCCGAAGAGCAGGCATTGGACAGCGAGCCACCGGCGCTCGGCGGGAGACCAGGTGTGCGGGGGTGGAGTGACGCGCAGGCGCGGAAAGGAGAGCCACTCGAAGAGCCACACGCCTCCACCGAGCACGAGGCCGTGGACGGGACCCGGGAGCATGGGCCGGAGCCAGCCGCCGAGTACTCCGAGCGTGGGCCCGTAGAGCCAGCGCATGACGAGTCCCCACCGTTGAGCCTCCCGGGGACGCAGCCGCACGCCGAACCATGCGCGAGCCGCCCGCCTGGCGATGTGGCGCACCGAGTAGGGAGGCGGACGTCCGAGCAGGGCGTCGCGGAGGGGTTCGGAGGCGGTGAGGGCGAGGGTCCCGAGCACACCCGCGCCGAGAGCTCGAAAAATACGCCTGTTCGCCTGCTCGCTCACGGTCACCTCCGCGCCCACTCGCGTGAGATGCGCATCCATCCCCTCGCGCATCCATCCCCTCGCGCATCCATCCCCCCGCGCATCCTTCCACCCGCGCATCCTTCCACCCGCGCATCCTTCCCCTCGCCCTCCGGGAGAGGGACGGGGTGAGGGTATCGGAGACCCCGGGTTCAGCCCGTCAGGACCCGCTCCGGATCTCTTCTCGCTCTGTTGGCTTCTGTCCGGATGTGCGAATGCACACCGTGTCATTCGATTCCCGTGGGAGCATATCGGGACCAGGCTGCCCACGTTCACGGGCTGGAAGACAGTGACGGGTACCCTCACCCCGTCCCTCTCCCGAGGGGAGAGGGGAAATTGGGGAAACAGGAGACACGCGATGCCCCAGTACGACTTCGACTTGTTCACGATTGGCGCGGGCTCGGGCGGGGTGGCGGCGAGCCGCAGAGCGGGCTCGTACGGCGCTCGCGTGGCCATCTGCGAGGACAACCGCATCGGCGGCACGTGTGTGCACCGCGGTTGTGTCCCCAAGAAGCTGCTCGTCTACGGCGCCCACTTCCACTCGGAGTTCGAGGACGCCGCGGGCTACGGCTGGTCGGTCTCGGAGCCCGGCTTCGACTGGAAGAAGCTCCAGGCGGCGAAGGACAAGGAACTGGAGCGGCTCGACGGGGTCTACCGGCGGCTGCTGAAGGACTCGGGGGTGCAGCTCCTCGAGGGCCGGGGCCGGGTGGTGGATGGGCACACGGTGGAAGTGAATGGCCAGCGCTACACGGCCGAGCGCATCCTGGTGGCCACGGGCTCCCATCCCTTCCTCCCCGAGGTGCCAGGCATCGAGCACGCCATCACCTCGGACGGAGCGCTGGGGCTGGGCGAGGTGCCGCGGCGGCTGGCCATCGTGGGCGGGGGCTACATCGGGGTGGAGTTCGCGGGCATCTTCAACGCGCTGGGCGCGAAGGTGATGATGCTCATCCGGGGCGACACGGTGCTGCGCGGCTTCGATGACGACATCCGGGCGATGCTCACGCAGGAGATGCGCAAGAAGGGCATCGACATCCGGCCGGAAACCTTCGTCCGGGACATCGAGAAGCGGGCGGACGGGACGTTGAGCCTGCTGACGCGGATGGGGGACACGCTCGAGGTGGACGCGGTGCTGTACGCGACGGGGCGGGTGCCGAACACGAAGGGGCTGGGCCTGGGGGAGGTGGGTGTGCGGCTGGACGCGCGGGGCGCGGTGGAGGTGGACGAGTGGTCTCGCACGAGCGTGGAGAGCGTCTACGCGGTGGGAGACGTGACGGACCGCCTCAACCTCACGCCGGTGGCGATCGCCGAGGGCCGGGCATTGGCGGAGACGCTCTTCCACGACAACCCGACGAAGATGGACCACACGGGGGTGGCGTCGGCGGTGTTCAGCCAGCCGCCGGTGGGGACGGTGGGGTGTACGGAGCTCGAGGCGCGTGAGCGTTACGGCAAGGTGGACGTGTACGTGTCCAACTTCCGGCCGATGAAGCACACGCTGAGCGGGAGGGACGAGCGGACGATGATGAAGGTCATCGTCGAGCGCGAGAGCGGGAAGGTCTTGGGCTTCCACATGGTGGGAGCGGACGCGCCCGAAATCATCCAGGGGATGTCGGTGGCGCTGAAGTGTGGGGTGACGAAGAAGCAGTTGGACGCGACGGTGGGCATCCACCCGACGGCGGCCGAGGAGTTCGTGACGATGAGGGACAAGCGGCCGGATCCGGTGGAGGAGGCGGCGAAGGAGCTCGGCCACGACGCCCATCAAGGCTGACACGCCAGACACACACGGCATCGCGGAGACCCACCGTGCCCCCCACCCTCTCCCTCTGGGCGAGGGAAAGGGCGGGGGTCTCCACCCCCGTGCTCAGTTCCTCGAAGAAGACCCCGAGCCACCGAAGGTGGAGCCCGCGGTCAACTGAAGGATGCCCGGATAGGTGAGCTGTCCATGGTGCCCGATGATGTACTGGTACACGGGCACGCGGAGATTCAACCCGAGCCGCACGGCCCCCATCGGAAACGCGAGGCCCGCGCCGACGAGCACATCGGTGCGGCCGAGGTTGCCATCCTGCTGGACGAGCCCATCCCAGCGTTCGGGCTGCTCGTTGACGACATCGGCGCTCGCCATGAAGCGCAGGGCGCCGAGGACAGGACCCTCGGCGGAGACACCGGCGGCGAAGCGATTGCCACCCTGATATCCGAACCGGTTCTCCACGAGGGACAGCTGCGCCTGGCCCCACAGCCGGGTGCCCCAGCTTCCCCAGGTGCGCGAGGCCTCCAGGCCGAGCAACGGCTGCACGGTGCCGGTGCCGAACTGCACATGCTGATGGGGCAGTCCCTGGGCGCCGAGGGCGAACGGATTCTCCACCGTCCCGCCCAGGGGAACGGTCACCCCCAGACGTGCCGCCACGCCCACGTCGCCGAGCCGCCACGCATAGCGCCCCATGAGCCACGGGTCTCCGAGGCCGAACAGCGTCTCGTCGCGGTGGTGGATGTTCTCGTAGTCGAGCGTCAGGGGCGTGCCATCGAGCGTGGTGAAGCGCACGGTGGTGGCACTCAGCCGCAGGGGCAGTTGCACCTCCACGCCCAGCGCATCGGTGATTCCATGCTCCAGCGTGGCGCGCAGCTCGGCGATGGTGAAGTCCTGGTCATGGAGCTGGGGCGGCTCATCCCGCAGCTGGCAGATGGGGCCGATGTCCGGGCACTCGGACGGATGCACCACACGGACGGACGTGGCGAGGGTGGACAGGAAGACGCCGGTCTCTCCGGCGCGCAGGGTGGACAGGGTATTCCTCCCGACCGGGAGGTTGGGATTGCTTCAACCCGCGCAGGCGGCGGCGCGGTTGGGAATGGCGAGCCCCCACAGGCCCACGGCGATGGGCACCCATCTCATCGCGCACCCGCCTCGGCCAGGGCGGCCTCCAGCGCGGCGGGGTCGAACCCCTTCACGGCGCGCACGAGCTTCCCGTCCTTCCCATACACGACGAGGTACGGGAGGTTCTCCACCTGCCCGAGGTGGCGCTTCGCGAGCGGCGAGTCCCACGAGACGACGTTGAGCTTGCGGTAGGCGATGTCCTGGCGCGTGTTGAGCAGGGGGAACATGTGGGCATCCACCTTGCGGCAGGGCGGGCACCAGTCGGCGTAGAAGTCGAAGACGGTGACCTTGCCGGGCACGGCGTGGGAGGCGAGCTCGGGCACGTCCTCGCCCTCGTGGGAGAGCTTCACCAGGTCCGCGCCGGGGGCGAGCTCGGGCAGGGGCTCGAAGGACAGGTCCGGGTGGCAGGTGAAGCACTGGGACTCGGGGACGCCGTGCTCCCCGCACCAGTCCTTCGCGGCCTGGAAGCGGGGGGCGAGCTCGGGGTGGCAGCGGGTGCAGTTCTCCTGGGGAACGCGGTGCTCGCAGAAGGCGGCGTCCTGGGAGGAGGCGACGCTCAGCGAGCTGAGGTTGCCGTGGGGGGAGGGGGTGGTGGCGCATCCGGTGGCGGCGAGGCCACCCAGGACGCACAGGGTCTTCATCAGGCGCATGATTCAGCTCCTCCGCGAGGGCTTCGGGCCCGGGCGGAAAGGAATGGGTCGAACGGAATCCGAGACAGGGTGAGGGATTGGAATCCCCCAGGTTCCCGGGCGCTAACCCCCCGGAAACCCGAACCCGGAAATAAAAGAAGAAAGGGGAAGTTGAATTTCAGCCACGGGGAGGCTGGAATACGTCACGCGCGTGCGGCCGGAGGGACGGAGGAAGGGGTTCCGTCCATCCATCGGGCACGTGTTGCGGCCAGGCCGGTGGCGGCGAGGGGGCTTCCACGGGCAGGGGGGACACCATGCGGCCACAGGGGCAAGCCAGGCAGGTGGCGGGGCACGGCATGGTGCTCTCGCAGCAGTCCTCGCAGGACGCGTCCTCCGCCGCGCATGCGGCCGTCGCGCCCAACAGCAGGACGAGGGCGAGTGCGAGCAGGGTGGACAGGGCGCGCCGCATGGGGGGAATCCACACGTATCGTCATCCGCGGGGGGCGGCAAGCCTCGCGCCGGGAACATCCGGCTTCGTCAGGTTGTCAGGTCTTCAGTCGTCCCTGGCCGCGTTCCCGCCAGGCAATGGGCAGGTCCCCGTCTCTCCGATGGGAGGGGCGCGATGAAGGCGTCCGTCCGCCGGAAGTACAGGTCAGGGGGCCGTGCCAGAAAGGGGGTGCCTCATGAAGGACAGCAAGAGTGGAACATTGCAATCCTCAAGGATTGAGGATACCATGCCGGCCATGGAGTCCTGGGACCAGGACGGGGGAGGGATGATGGAGCTCACACTGGGGTACTTCCAGGTCGACGGCTCGCAGCTGGACGAGGGCTGCGAGGACGGGCTCTCGCTGTCGCGCCGCTCGGTCCTCACCGAGAAGCTCCTCCCGGCCCGCTGGACGCCGGTGCCGCGCAAGCGGGAGCGACGGGGGGGCACCCAGGAGCCCTCCTTCGCGTCCGTGTCCCTGCCGGTCTGACCGGTTCCTGTCACGAGCGTGCAACCTCAATCCTTCAGGTTGCAATCCGGGGATTCCCCGTTAGTCTCCGGCTCCATGGACACTCCGATTTCAGCCCGGACCGCCATCTTGATGTCGCTGATCGGCGGAAGGGGCTTCGGGCTGGAGATCATCGAGAGGGTCCGCGAGAGGTCGAACGGGAAGATCCACCTGAACGAGGGGTCGGTGTACCCGGCGCTCAAGGCGCTGGAGAGGGAGGGGTTGTTGCGCAGCTTCGATGGAGAGCCCCTGCCCGAAAGAGGCGGACGCCCGAGGCGGTACTACGAGTTGACGGGAGAAGGGCGGAAGGTGGCGAGGGAGCAGCGTACGGCCCTGCTCGGCCTGCTGCAGACGGTGGAGGCATTCTGAGATGAACGTCATGAACGTCCAGCACCCGCTTGACCCCCGGCAGGCGTTCCCCCTGCTGAGCGCCTTTGGGATGGAAGGGGACGTGGAGGACGGGCTCACGGACTCGCACCGGCCCGTCCTGGCCGCGGACCTCTGCCGGAAGGCACCGGAGCGCCCGCTCGAGCCCCAGGAGTCCGAGCAGGAGGACGGCCCCTGGGTGGACCCCGTGTGCCCACCACACCCGGTGGTGCGGCGGGTGGAGGGCTTCCTCGGGCGGTGGGGCCGGTGGTCCAGCGCGCGCGTGGCCAACGAGGAGCTGGGGGATGCCCTGGAGCTCATCCACAAGTTGGCCGCCGTCGGCGTGCCGGGGTGGATGCTCTACGCGCAGGCGGGCGTGGCCGCCTTCTGGGCGCTCGTCCACACGGTGCAGGATGCCGCCCTCCGGCTCACCCGGCGGCAGCGGGTGGAGCGCTAACCCTTCACCAGGTTCTTCATCACGAACCAGACGTTGGCGGGGCGCTCGGCGAGCCGGCGCATGAAGTACGGGTACCAGTGCTTGCCGTAGGGCACGTAGACGCGCACCGGGTGGCCCTCGGCCACCAGCCGCTCCTGCAAATCCCTCCGGATGCCATAGAGCATCTGGAACTCGAAGGCGCCGCGCGGCAGCCCCTTCTTCCGGGCATACGCGAGCGTCTCCTGAATCATGCGCTCATCGTGCGTGGCGATGCCGTGGTACAGCCCGCTGTCGAGCAGGATGCGCATGACGCGCAGGAAGTTCTCATCCACGTCCCGCTTGTCCTGGAAGGCGATGCCGGGCCCCTCCAGGTAGGCGCCCTTGCACAGGCGGATGCGGATGCGCTCGGCGCACAGGGCGCGGGCATCGGCCTCGGTGCGGTAGAGGTAGCTCTGCAGCACCGCGCCCACGTGCGGCTCGCCGAACTCCCGGTGCAGCGCGCGCACCACGTCCAGCGTGGCCTGCGTCACCTCGCCCTGCTCCATGTCCACGCGGACGAACGAGCCGCGCCGCTTCGCGTCGGCCACCACCTCGCGCGCGTTGCGCAGCGCCAGCTCCGGCTCGAAGAGCAGCCCGCACTGGGTCAGCTTCAGGGACACGTTGCCCCGGACGTCCAGTTGGTCGATGCGCGCCAGCAACCGCTGGTACTCGCGCACCTCGGCGAGCGTCTCGTCCGCGTCGCGCACCGCCTCGTTGAGGTGATCGAAGGAGACGGTGAGCCCGCGCGCGTTGAGCTCCTTCACGGCGGAGACGGCCTCCTCCAGGGTTTCGCCGGCGATGAAGCGGCGGGCGATGCGGCGCAGGGCGGGGACTCCGGTGGCGACATCCTTCAATCCCTCGCGGCGCGAGAGGAACATGAGTGCGGCGCGGGAGAGCTGGGTGGCCTGGTCCATGGGTGTCCTATCGGCGTCCTATCGGTGGTCTACGAATCGTGTTGGGCGAGGAAGTCGCCGACGAAGGCGTTGAAGGCGTCGGTGTGGCTCATGTAGGGCAGGTGGCTGGCCTCGCGGATGACCTCCAGGCGCGAGCCGGGGATGCGCGCGGCCACGTCCCGGGCATACGAGAGGGGCACGAGCAAATCCCGGGCGCCGTGGATGATGAGGGTGGGCACGCGCAGGTGCTCGAGGTCATCCAGGTAGTCCGCGGCGAGGATGTCCTCCAGCCGCCGCAGCAGCTCCAGGGGCGAGAGGCGGCGTGCCTCGCGGACGATTTCGGCCCGGCCCTCGGCGGGCAGGTGACGGCCGCCCAGCACCCGCGCCACGGTGGGGGCGAAGAGGTATGCGAAGGGTTTGGGCATGCGCACCAGCGTGGACAGGGCCAGGGCCCAGCGCCGCACGCGTTGCACGCTGGCCACCGGGGAGACGAGCACCAGCGCCTTGAGGCGCTCGGGGTGGGCCAGCGCATAGGCGATGGAGATGAGGCTGCCGAAGGACGAGCCCACCAGGGCGAAGCGCTCGGGGAGCCGCGCGTCCGGGTGAGTCAAGGCGGCGAGGTTCCACTGCAGCGGCGTGTGCGTCAGGGGCGTCTGCGGCGTCGGGGTCCACAGGAGGAGCCGCCGCTCGGCGGCCAGGGGCCGCATGGGCGCGAACGAGCGTCCCGAGGCTCCCAGTCCGGGCAGACACAGCACGGTGCGGGACTCGTCGAGGCTGCCTCCGGGGAAGGTGAAGAGCCGCACCGGGTGACCGCGCACCGGGCGCTGCTCGAAGGCCAATTCATAGCCCTGTTGAATCTCCTCCGGCTCGGGGACGAGTCGCGGTGGGGCGGGAAGGATGGCTTCACGCATGGCAGGCTCGGATGAGGAGGTGGTGCACCACCGAGGCGATCCGGTCACGAAAGTGTTTCAACCGGGACTCGGGTGCATCCGCCGGGGGCGGCTTCAGGGCGGGACCCACGGCGAAAGTCATTTTGACGGGCAGTGGGAGCGGTCCCAGACCCACCCCCAAGGGCACCCGGTATTTTTCACCGGGTGCGAGTGGAACACACCAACGCTCGTCATCGGGACAGAGGAAGGTGCCGTCCACGCCGAAGCCGGCGAAGGGGACGATGGGGACGCCCGCCCGGGCGGCCAGCCGGACGAAGCCCACCGTTCCTTCCCACCGCAGCGTGTAATGGTGGCGGGGCTTCTTGAATGTCTCCCACGCGCCGCCCGGATAACAGACGACGAGGTGTCCCTGTCTCAATGAGGCAAGGGCATTGTCCCGGGTGCCCTCAACGCCTCCCAACCAGGGCAGAACGGTTCTCACCAGGGGGACTTTGAAGAAGCCTCGCTCGGCCAGTCCCAGGGGGTAGCGGCCTGTAGCGCGATGTATCAAATGAAAGAAAGCAGGCGTTTCATAACCCCAGAGGCCGTGATTGCCCACGAGCAGGACGGGGCCGCGGGCGGGCAGGTGCTCGGCGCCCAGCAGGCGGGCGCGGTGGTAGAGGACGGAGAGCGCCGCGCCCGTCTCGGCGAAGCGGAAGACAGCCCGGCGCAGGGGGTTCAGGGTCGCATCCACGGGGTGGGAAGATGGAGATGCCCCGCCCGGATGACAGAGTGCCTCCGCCCGCCCGCCTGCCTCTCCTGCCCGCCTGGCATTGTTCGGACGCTGGAAGAACCAGGCAACCGCCACGGGGGTTCAACACCTGTCAGGAAGGCGGGAGGGCCCGGGGAGCGGGCGGCCTCCGGGCCCGGTGGTTGTCCGCCTCCGGTGGGGTGGCGATGGTTGTGGGGCCATGGGGCCTTTCGAGATGTTGTCAGGGAAGCAGAGGGAACTGCTGGCGTGCTTCGAGGCGCTGGCACCGGGTGAGGATGGGCTTCCACCGCCAGGGCGGGTGGAGGAGATGCTCGAGGAGCTCTGGCTGCATGTGCGGCTCACCGAGCGTCACCTGCAACCCCTGGTGGTGAGGGTGGAAGGACAGGCGAGGGCCCTCCAGGAGGCCGAGCTCCTCCTGGCCATGCATGAGCTGATGGCCGAGCTGGAGTGGTTTCCCCGGGGCAGCCTCGAGTGGCAGGTGCGGTTGATGGCCCTGGAGGACGCGGCACTGGCCCATGTCCGCTCGCTGGAGCTCCAACTCTTTCCCCGGTTCGCCGAGGCGCTCGATGCACGCGAACAGTCGGACCTCGTCCGGGATGTAGCGGCCACACGCGAGGAATTGTGGATGGAAATGCGGCGCTCCCAGTCCGTGTTCCGGGCGTTGGATCAGACCGATGCCTGTCTGATTTGACGCTGAACGTGTTTTCAGTGTGGGAGGGGTTGCTGACTACAATCTTCACGTCAGACGCAATCTTTATTTATTTTTGAGTGACAACTCGTGTATTGGTGGCGTTATGTCTGGGCGGCTGTTGAATAGAACAGGCCCTTGAACACAACCCCGAGATGGACCGGCTCGCCCCCCGAGACGGCCATCGAGAGAGGATACACGAGCATGTCGGTCGACAAGGCATTCCGGGAGATGGTGCGTAACGAGATCGAGTCGCAGCTCAAGCCGCTGCGCGACCTGGTGTCGCGGCTGGAGGCGGGCACGGCGGATCTCGACCGTCTCCGCACGGTGGCGGAGCAGCTGGCTCCCCTGGCGGGCGCGGTGGGCCCCCTGTTCGGCGTGAGCGCTGGCAGCCGCGGTGGCGCGGCGCCGGCCCGCCGGGGTCCGGGCCGTCCGGCTCGCGCGGCTTCGGCTCCCGCCGCGGCGTCCGGTGGCAAGAAGCGCGGCCGCAAGCCGGCCGCCGAGGGGGGGGCCCGCGATTGCGCCATCAAGGGCTGCGGCAAGCCCAGCCGCACCAAGGGGTACTGCGCCGCGCACTACCAGAAGCTGCGCATGCTGGAGAAGACCAACCGCCGCCCGAACAACTGGGTGGACTACGCCGAGCCCAACAGCGTCGAGGACATCAAGCTGCCGCGTGGCCGCGCCGCCGCCAAGGCGCTCGCCGAGGCCAAGAACGCGGGCTGAGCCGCACCCTGGCAGGGCTGGAGTCGAATCGGGCCCTCTCCTTTCTCCTTGGAGGGGGTCCGGTTCTTGCGGGCCCGTGGCGGGCCCGCCATTGTTGGCCATCATGAACAAGCGCGAGCTGGAACCCGGAATCTTCACCGACCTGGCCGGACGGACCACGTACGGCGATTACCTGCAGCTGGACCGTCTGTTGTCCGCGCAGGTGCCCCGCTCGCAGCCGCCGCACCATGATGAGCTGCTGTTCATCATCCAGCATCAGACGAGCGAGCTGTGGATGAAGCTGCTCGTCCACGAGCTGATGGCGGTCATCCGTTACATCCAGGCGGACCACCTGGAGCCGTCGTTCAAAATCTTTTCCCGGGTGGGCCACATCCAGCGGATGCTCTTCGAGCAGTGGAGCGTGCTGGAGACGCTCACGCCCAATGAGTACCTCGAGTTCCGCGGCGCGCTGGGGCAGGCCTCGGGCTTCCAGAGCCACCAGTACCGCGCGCTGGAGTTCCTGCTCGGCCACAAGGACGCGCACGCGTTGGGGCCCTTCCGGCACATGCCGGGCGTCCACGCGCAGCTCGAGCTCCTCCTGCAATCGCCTGGTGTGTATGACGAGTTCCTGCGTCACCTGTCGCGCCAGGGCCACGCCGTGCCGGCGGACCGGGTGGAGCGCGACTGGCGCGAGCCGTATGAGAAGAGCGCGGCGGTGATGGAGGTGTTCCGCCACATCTACGAGGCGCCCGAGAAGCACTGGGATGCGTACGAGATGTGCGAGAAGCTGGTGGACGTGGAGGAGCGTTTCCAGCTCTGGCGTTACCGGCACATGATGACGGTGATGCGAGTCATCGGTTTCAAGCAGGGCACCGGCGGCTCCTCGGGCGTGGGCTTCCTGCGCAAGGCGTTGGACCTGCGCTTCTTCCCCGAGCTCTGGGACGTGCGCACCGAGCTCGCTCCCCCGGCGGGCAGGTAGGGCGTCCCGCGCGGCTGCCCCGGGCGGCTCCCATTCCTAGCTTGAGCAGGAAAAGGAGGAGCCACCATGGGCGAGCATGACAGGCCGAAGCGCGAGCCCGCGCTTCCCGAGGACGACGAGGGCCATTCCAGGCGTCAGGCCGGAGACCGGCCCATCCCCACTCCGGGCCACATCGGCAATATTCCCGATGATGCGCCCGGCCCTGGCAAGCCGATCGTCTTTCCGCCACGTACGCCAGAAGACTGAGCCGTCCACCGCGGGAGGAGGGTGCATTGGGTCCCCTCCTCCCCCGTGCTAGAGCGGCGAGCATGCTCGCACCGACCCTCGCCCTCCTCCTCGCGGCCAATCCCAGTCCCGTCGATGCCTGGGCCCGTAAGGCCTGTCCTCTTCCCAAGCAGACGCCTGACTCCAACGTCGAGATGAAGTTCATGGAGCAGCAGCGCGCCGGGTGCCTCAAGAAGGCCATGAACAAGGCGCTCGACAAGGTCATCGTCCCCCTCAAGAAGTCCAAACCTCCCGCCTTCAAGGAATGGATGTCCTTGCAGGCCGACTACAACCGCTGGATGGCCGAGGCCTGCGCCGCCGTCGAGGAGGCCAACTGGGTGGACCTCGCCTCCGGTGAGCGCTCCATGGGCACGGGCTACGGTTTCACCGAGAGCCAGTGTCTCCAGCGCCAGTTCTCCTGGCGCGGCTTCTACGCGGACGCCTGGGCTCGCAAGGATTGGAATGCCATTCAACAGGCCCTCCAGGGCTTCTCCGAGTCCGCCCGCAAGGCGCGTGACACCCTCCAGTCCTACCGCTCCAAGGCCCAGGCCACCGCCGCCCGGGCCCCCGCCCACGTCGAGGAGTCCGACCTCCCCATGCGCCAGCTCGCCCAGGAGGACTGGAAGCCCTACCTGGAGCGCCTCGAGCGCGCCGCCTCCGCTCCCGAGCCCCTCGCCCGCCGTCAGTGCGCCCTCCACCCCAGCCCCGCTCCCGACTGCGCCCAGCGCCTCACCGACAGCCTCGTCTCCCAGCTCGACTTCTCCGAGGCTCTCAACAACCAAGAAACCGGGAATTGAGGAGAGAAACAGGGAATTGAGAAAAAGATGGAAGAGCGGTACGACGCCAGGAGGATGTCAGACCCTTCTGCAACATGGCATTCCTCATGACCGCCATGCTGAGCTCCGCCTTCCTCTCCGACGTCGAGCCCCTTCCCCTGCGCCGCAAGGGGCTCTCGTTGGCCCCGCGCCCCGTCAGCTCCCGCTCGGCCACGCTGCATGCCTATGCCGCCTCCCAGCTCGGCGCCGAGCTCATCGCCACCTACGGCGCCGGCCGGAGCACCGCCGGGGGTTGGCTGATGCTCTCCGGACTGGAAATCCACCTCGCCCAGAGTGTCCTCTCCCCGGACCTCATCGGCTGGCGGCGCGAGCGCCTGCCGCGCATGGCCCGTGGCACCGCGGGCATCACCCTCGTCCCGGACTGGGTCTGCGAGGTGCTCTCCCACCCCGAGGAGCGCGCCCACCTGCTGCCCCTCTACGCCCGCGAGGGCATCCGCCACGTGTGGCTGGTGGACCCCGAGGTGCGCACCCTGGAGGTGCTCCAGCTCGACGGCGCCCGCTATGCGCTCACTGCCCTGCACTCGGGGCTCGCCACCGTCCGTGCCGAACCTTTCCACGCCCTGGAGCTGCCATTGCGCCTCCTCTGGGCGGAATGAGCGGTTAAGGTACGGCCCTCATGGCCGCCGCTCCCCTCGTCTTCGAGAAGGCCCACGTCCTCTGCTACCGCACCTTTGATATCGCCGAGGAGATCAACCTCGAGCAGGCCCGCCGGGTCATCTCCTCGGATGCCCGCCGCCTGAAGCTCGGCCGGGAGAACAGCCAGTACCTCCAGCTGCCCAACCCGCCCCTGGCCTTCGAGCTGGGCCGGCGCGCGCTCGCCCTGCGCCACGGGCCCGTCACCGTGGACGTCACGGCGCGCCTCTTCGACCATGGCGCCGCCTCCATCATCCTGCGCGTCCCCGTGGCCCCGGACACCACGCTCGAGCCCCTCATCTCGCTCTCCGATGAGCTCTACGACAGCGTGGCCCTCGAGGAGCTCGCCGTGGAGCTCATCGAGTCCGTGCGCAAGATGATTGCCCCCGCCGTGCAGGGGCCGCACCTGTGGGACCAGAACGAGAGCTACACCGTCCTCTTCGTCGAGCGGATTCAAGGCAACCCCTCCGCCGAGGAGTTGATGGCGCGCGCGGACCTGGCCCGGGTGCTGCTCGGCGAGGTGAACGACAAGCCGCTGTCTCCGCGTGAGCGCGAGGCCGTCACCCAGTCCCGCTTCAGCTACACCGTGGACGACCTGGCCGTCATCGACTGGAACAGCGCCTTCGTCTACGAGCCCTCCGGCTCCAGCGACATTCCGGACCTGCTGGAGGTGGCCAACGCCCAGTTGCTCGAGTTCCGCTACTACGACTTCCTGCTCGACGCGCACATCGGCCGCATCCACGACGAGGTGCAGGCCAGGCGCCATGGCTTCCTCGGCCTGCTGCGCAGCCCCTACCGCGCCCTGGCCCGCGAGACGCTCTCCACCCTGGTGGACCTCAACGAGTTCATCGAGCGCGTCGAGAACAGCCTGAAAATCATCGGCGATTTCTACCTGGCCAAGGTGTACGAGGCCTCCGTCAAGCGCATGCGCATTCCGGCGTGGCAGGCCTCGGTGACGCGCAAGCAGCAACTGCTGGCCCAGACGTATGGCCTGCTCAAGGGCGAGGTGGACACCGACCGGAGCCTCACCCTGGAGCTCACCATCGTCCTGCTCATCGTCCTGGAGATCCTCTTCGCCTTCCTCCGGGTCTTCGAGTGACGGCGCGTCCCGTGTTCCGTCGGACATCCGGGTAAAGCAGGAAGTTCCGTTTATCCTGAATCGAACGCTCGGGCCGGGGGGTGGTGGGCAGCGGTCTGGCACCCGTGGAAAACTTCCACCTCACGCTCGGTGCAGGTGTCGCCGGGCCTGGGGGGTGGGGCATGCAGGTGCCCGGAAGCAATTTCGTCGCGGCGGTGGAGCGCATGTCGCGCGCGCTGGAGCAGCTCGCCTCGGCGCCATCGGCCATGGCCGTGTTGCAGGAGGTGGTGCGCTGCGCCGCGTCCTCGGTGGGGCTGGAGCGCGCCGCCGTCGCCTGGCTGGACGTGGACGGACGGCTGCTGGCGCAGGCCACTCCCGGGTTGTGCCCCGAGGCACTGGCCGCGTGTGGACGCCGCCTGCTGGACACTCCGCCTCCGGAGCCCGTGCCCTGGTTGTTCCACCAGACGGAGCGGGGGCTGGCGCCGGGGCTCTCCGGGGTGATGGATGGGCTGGGGGCGGCGTCGCTGCTGGCCCTGCCGGTGCGGGCCGCGGGCGGTGGCACCGTGGGCGTGCTGCTGGGGCCCTCGCCGGAGCCGCGGGGCTTCTCGCCGGAGGAGCTGCGGCGCTTCACCCTCTACGCGCAGCTGGCCGGGCTGGCCATCGAGCGCGGCCGGTGGGTGGAGTCCGCGCGCACCTCGGCGCTGCAGGCCCGCGCCGAGGCCGAGCAGGCCGAGCTGCTGCGCCTCATCAGCGTCCAGGCGGTGACGGAGGCCTTCGGCCGCGCCCTCACCCGCGAGGACGTGGGCCGGGCGGTGCTGGAGCTGGGCGTGCCCGCCGTGGGCGCGCTGGGCGGCACGGTGCACCAGGTCTCGGCGGATGGGGGCTCGGTGGAGCTGGTGGCGGCGGTGGGCGCGGACGAGAACGCGCTCGCCCCGGTGCGCTCCATGCCGAGGGAGATGCGGGAGATGCCCGGCTTCGACGCCGCGGCGCGGGGCATGCCGGTGTGGCTGGAGTCCCTGGAGGACGCGCGGGCCCGTTACCCCGCCTTCGTGGCGTACATGTCGCGCCAGCCCTGCCAGGCCTTCGCCTTCCTGCCCCTGCGCGTGGAGCAGCGCGGCCTGGGGGTGCTGACCTTCGGCTTCGCCCAGGCGCGGCGCTTCACCGAGCTGGAGCGCACCCTGATGATGGGGCTGGCCCGCCAGTGCGCCCAGGCCATGGAGCGCGCCCGCCTCTACGAGAACGAGCGCGCGGCCCGTCTCCAGGCCGAGGCCGCCGGGCAGCGGCTGCAACTGCTCGCCGACGCGGGCGTGTTGCTGTCCGGCTCCCTGGAGTGGGAGTCCACGGTGGCCAGCGTGGCGCGGCTCGCCGTGGGCGGCTTCTCGGACTGGTGCGCGGTGGACTTCCTCGACGACCACGGCGCCCTGCGGCGGCTCACCGTGCAGCACGTGCGCCCCGAGCGCTCGCTGATGCATGACAAGATTGAGAGCTACTCCCCGGAACGGGTCCGGCCCTCGGCCATCACCGAGGTGGTGCGCACCGGGCGCTCGCAGCTCGTCACCGGGCTGGTGCCCCCCTTCACGCGCCAGGAGGAGGCTCGTCCTGGAGAGCGGGCCGCGGGCGGCTCGTTCCTCATCGTTCCGCTGGTGGCTCGCCAGCGCACCCTGGGCGCCATGTCCTTCGTGCGCGGGCCCGACAGCCCTCCCTTCACCGACGCGGACCGCTCGCTGGCCGAGGACCTGGCCGCCCGCACGGGCATGGCCATCGACAACGCGCGCCTGTTGCGCAAGGCCCGCTCCGCCGAGGCCGAGTCCCGCCGCAACGCCGCGCGCCTGCGCAGCCTCGTGGATGTGGACAAGTTGTTGGCCGAGGCCGGCCTGGACCTGCCCGCGGTGTTGGATGTGATTGCCCGCAAGGTGTCCGAGGTGATGGGGGATGGTTGTGTGCTGCAACTCATGGCCGAGGACGGGGCCTTCCTGGAGCCCGTCACCATCCACCACCCGGACCCGGAGGCGCGCTGGCTGCTGGCCGGCACGGTGCACGCGCGGCGGCAGAAGCTGGGCGAGGGCCTCCACGGTAGCGCCGTCTCCAACGGGCGCGCGGTGCTGCTGCCGGACATCGACGTGGAGGAGGCGCGGGCCTCGGGCGGCCTGCCCGAATACCTGCCCTACCTGGACCGCTACGGCCCGCAGAGCCTGCTGGTGGTGCCGCTGACGGTGAAGGGGCGCGTGTTCGGCAGCCTGGGCGTGGTGCGCGACGTGGCCGGCGGCCGGCCCTTCGGCGAGGAGGACCAGATGTTGCTGCAGAGCCTCGGCGAGCGCGCCGCCCTGGCCATCGAGGACGCCCGGTTGTACGGCGCCGCCACCGAGGCCGTGCGCCTGCGCGATGACTTCCTCTCCGTGGCGGGGCACGAGCTGAAGACGCCGCTGAGCGCGCTGCGGCTGCAGATTCAAATGCTGGCGCGCACGGCTCGCGAGGTGGCCACCACACCCGGTCTGGCGCAGCGCGTGGAGAAGGCCGAGCGCACCAGCGAGCGGCTGGGCGCCTTGATCGACGAGCTGCTGGACGCGGGACGCATCACCGCCGGGCGGTTGAAGCTGGAGCGCGAGGAGGTGGACCTGGCGGCGCTCACGCGCGACACCGTGGGCCGCATGTCCGAGGCGCTCGCCCGCACCGGCAGCGAGGTGAAGCTGGTGGCCGATGCCTCCGTCCCCGGCCGCTGGGACCGGGTGCGGCTGGAGCAGGTGGTGGGCAATCTGCTCTCCAACGCCGCCAAGTACGGGCGCGGTCAGCCCGTGGAGGTGCTCGTCGAGTCCGGGCTGGATGGGCGCGCCCGGCTCTTGGTGAAGGACAACGGGATTGGGATTGCCCCCGAGGACCAGGCCCGCATCTTCGAGCGATTCGAGCGCGCCGTGAATGGTCAGCAGTTCAACGGGCTCGGGTTGGGGCTGTGGATCTGCCGGGAGATCATCGAGTCACACGGGGGGCACATCCTGGTGCGCAGTGTTCCCGGCGAGGGGTCCACCTTCACCGTGGAGTTGCCTCGGGAGTAGGTACTCACTCGAAGTCGACCGGGCGGTGTGGGTCGGCAAGTACCGCTTCGATGGGGCGGCGCCAGCGCGGAGCCAGCTCGGGCGCGGCGTCGAGCGCGGACGGAAGGCGGCTCAGGAAGTCCATGCCCGCCGGGGTGCGTGCGGCCCTGCGGGCCAGCCGGAAGAAGAGAGCGGTGTCACCGTCCAGGCTGCGGAGGAAGCTCTCCGGGGGCCAATCGCGGGAGACGTAGGTGTCGACGAGCCACTGCCGCAACTGCTTTGCCCTGTCCCAGTCCTTTCCGGTGAGGAGGGAGGCCAGAGCGCTGAACAGAGACTTCGCATCCTCGAGCAGCCGGGCATGAATGCGGGCGAAAACGAGTTCGACGATGTGCCAGCCCGAGGAGGGGCGGGTGCGCTCCATGAGGGCCAGGAGCTTGCTGGCCAGGTGGTCGTCCAGACTCCGTGGGGGGAGTCCACGCAGAACGTGAGCCAGATTCTCACAGGCTGGGTCCAACTCCTGGACCGAGGCATTCCACACCAAGTACTCCAACAGCCCGGGAATCCAGTCCCGGTCGTACGCCTGGGATGTGTCCAGCCAGGCGCGCAGGGTGGCCGCCAGTCCCGAGATGAGGCTGCGTTCATCCGAGGTGCTCGTGGCGGAGAGGAGCTGACCGCGCATGCCCTGGCTCAGCCATTGGCGCAGCATGGGGATGTCGAGCCACTGGGCGAGTACGTTGGGAGGTTGGGTGCCCTCGCAGAGGGCGCGGATCCACTGGGGGCCCAGTCGTCCCATCAGGTCCCGGACACGCCACCGGTCGCGCGTGTCGAGCAGGGCCTGGCGCAACTCCGGCGCGAGCAACTGCTCCGGGGGGATGAGACTGGCGGCCACCTGCGTGAGACGCTTGATGTGAGGGCCATCCTCACGCAATGAGAGGACGATGAGGTTCATCGCCAGCCCAGGAGTCTGGAGCAGTGCCTGGACGAACGGCTCGATGCGGTGGGCCTTCTCCGCGAACACGAGCAGCAGACGTGCTCCGTTGGGAGTGCCATCGCATTGACGCACGAGCTCGTTCGGGCCAAGTCCCAGCTCTCGTGCCGCCTCCGCTCCCGCCTCGGCCGCGAACCAGGTGAGGTGCCGGGGCGCCGATATCTCCAGAGCCCAGGAGAGCCGTGTGGACGAGGCCACCTCTGAGAGAAGGGAACTCATCACCTGGGGACGTATCTCCTGAGTCCGTTCCAGGCGCGCGATGAGGGTCCGCAGCGACTCCAGCTCGCTGCCCCTCAGTGTTCCCAGGAAGAGGTACAGCCCGAAGTCGTTCATGCGAACGGCTGCCTCTTCCAGGAGTGGAAGCAGTTTCTCCCCGGCAGGCGCGGGCAAGGGAGACAGGGCGTGCTGAGCAGCCGTTCGGCGTCCATGGGGCGGCAGAGAGGCGAGACCTGTCTCCACCAGCTCAGTCCAGTTCATTTCCGCCGCCGTCAGCAGCAATGGAGGCCCCAGTCGTATCGCGGCCTCTGGGCTGGCTGACAGGGTGTTCTTGACGACATCGAGAAGGGTGTTGCTCCAGCGGGTTCCCGAAGCGGTGAGCAACTCGGGGAGCGCGCGCAACGTCTGCTCGGGGACCCGCTCGAAGCGCCGCGCCAACTCCCGGGTCAGCACCTGCTCGACCTCGCGGGTGAACTCCTTGTCGGCATCGAGCCGCTTGCGTACCAGGGGTCTTCCGAGAAAGTCGGTCAACTCCCATAGGGGACGTGGCTCGAAGGCTGCATCGGCTTGGCGGTCGAGCAGGTTGCCCAGCACCTGATGGGTGGATGGGTGGCTCGCATCGAGGCCGGGCCAGAGCTTCTCGAAGAGGTCAGCCCGGGCGCGTGCCGCGGCGAGTCTTTCGGATGCCGCGGGCTCCAGGCTCAGGAAGCGCCAGAGGGTGGGGATGTCCTTGGCAGCGGGAATGTCCAGTCCGTTCTCGTGGCAGAAGGTCTCGAGCCGGCGAAGCGTCGTGACTCCATCGCGGGCGAACTCCGCTGCCCAGGGTTGTTGTGTGAGGCTGGCCAGGCGGGGGTTGAGTAGCCTGCCCGAGTCCCACCAAGCCTCACTGTTGGCCTGCTCCAGGAAGGAGCCCCGGGCGGCTGGCGGGATGCCCAGGAAATCGAAGGGACGGCCTTCTTCCCGCGTGCGGAACTGGAGGGCGAAGGTGCAGAAGGCGAACTGCTCACGCTGCTCGGTGCGAAGCAGCTCCCAGATGAGACGCGCGATGGCATCGGGCTGGCGCTCATCCACCCAGAGAAGGGGCCGCTCCGAGGTACCGAAGAGCAGCGCCACCACCGCGAGCACTTCATCAGGGTGGGGTTGCTCCCGAGGTGGGAGCGTGGGTTCGGCGGTCGAGAGCGGCTGGCGATAGGGCTCCCGGTCGCTCGCGCCTCGCGGACAGCGGTGAAGAGGCGCGAGCCGCCACAGGTCATCGAGCCTGCCGGCCTCGTCCCGGGGAAGCAGCAGGGTGTGGGTCAACACCGTGCCCGCGCGTGTGGCGGTGAGGTCCGGCCAGGTACAGGCGAAGGCATGGTACCGACCGCAAGGAAACCCGGTGTGGTAGTGGTCGAACCCGGCTCCCATGGGGAGGTAGCCGGAGAGGTCGCTCAGACGCTCCAGGAGCGCCAACTCGCGCGCATCGAGCACCGCGCCCTGGCTCGATGCGAGCAGGCGGTGGCCCTGGTCATAGCCGTGCAGCGTCTGGACGAGGTGGAGCATCGAGCGCTTCAGAGGGCCGCGAAGGCACGGTCGCCGTAGAGGGCCCAGTAGAGGGGCAGACCCATATCCCTGCTGTTCAGGATGCCCTGCGCCGGGTCCAGCCATTCCACGAAGCCAGAGGGGTCATCCATGTAGGTCTCGCTGTAGGTGGTGTCCTTCAGATCTCCTCCGGTGGCCGAGAGACCGAAGCGGAAGACGTCGTCCGGGAGGAAGTTGCTCCAGAGGTAGTCTTCGAGCAGCGGGAAGTGGTGGGACAGGAAGGCCGCGGGGCCCGCCTTGCGCCACTCCGGGGGGATGGCATCCCAGGCGGTGACGAGCAGCGCGATGCGGAAGCGCTCGCCGTCCTTCCGGGGGCGTCGGCCCGGGGGCAACTCGCGCACGTTGCGGATGAACTGAAGCAACTCGATGAGAGGAAGCTCGGCGGGAATGGAGACCGGGTCCGAGGCGGTGGCGTACGGCGGAGGCGGTGCTTCTTCCAGGTGAATTCGTCCGAAGTAATCAGCGGAGCGGTGCTGCTGCGCCGTCACCGGCGCGGAGGCCGATGAGGCCCCCGGCTCACGGAGCTGGCGCCAGCGCGTCATGTCATCCGGCATGGGGTGGGAGTGAAGGCGGGGGGGCCGTATGTCACCAGGACGGATCAGCAGCAGGAAGCCATGGGCGAGTGCGCGCTGCTGCCACTCGGAGGTCCACTCCCGGAGGCGGTCACGGAAGAGACGGTCAACCTCCTCGCCATCGTAGTCTCCCGCGCGCAGGGTGAAGGCATCGGAGCCGAAAGGCCCGCCTTCCGTGCGCAGCGGAACCACGAGCTCCTGGCGCTCCCCTGCCTTGGTGCGCTGCGGATAGCGGCCATGGTGGAGCGGCTCCGCGAGCCGTTGCAGCGCACGGGCATCCGCGTCCAGCCCGGCCATGTGCAGATGCTTGAGCGCCTTCGCCTTGAGCGCGTTGCCGAGCGCGCCCAGAAAGGTCGACTTTCCGCTGAACTGGGCTCCGAGGAGGGCGATGTTACGCGACATGCTCATCCCTCCAGCGGCGCATGGTGGCGAATCCCCTGGCG
The DNA here is from genome assembly GCF_000733295.1 of Archangium violaceum Cb vi76. Lineage (GTDB taxonomy): Bacteria > Myxococcota > Myxococcia > Myxococcales > Myxococcaceae > Archangium > Archangium violaceum. The sequence goes on from NZ_JPMI01000075.1 coordinate 77,246, forward strand.
TCTTCGGGAACGGGCACTTCCAGGGGGGGCCAGCGCTCCCGGCTGTCGGCGTGCTTCATGACGTAGGCGAAGGGGTCCAGGATGCCAATGGGCTGTCCCTGGTTGAGCGCGCAGGGAAAGGCGCTGACGGGGAAGACCTCGATGGGTTGGCCCGCGCGCCGGGCCTCCTCTATCGCGGGCCAGGTGAGCCGGAGTCTCTTGGCCAGCGCACCCCAGGCTTCGCGATCGGCCCGCTTTTCGGGCGCTGGTGGCTCGACGGATTGGATGATGCGGTCGAACTTGCTGAGCACGAGGGCGAGCGGGGGACGGGGGTTCACGTCCTGGGTGTGCTCGAGCACGCGCCGGATGAGGATCGCGGTCTGGTCGTCGGTGGCTCCGCCTCCCCGAGCCAGCAGTGCATTCGCGTCCGCCAGCAGGATGAAGGCATCGCAGCGGCGGATGAAGCTCATGCGCTCGGTGGCGGTCGTATCGACGTACTCGGTCCAGTCCTTCACCCACTCGCCTGGGAGATCACTCAGGAGCAGGTCGACATGGCGGTCATCGTGGTCGTCCTGTGGGCGCAGGCCGATGTGTAGGAAGTGGCGCGGCTTGCTCGTATCCGCTCCAACGGTGGTGTGCGGGACGATGCCCTCCTGCTCCGGTCCGGTCCATTGGCCCGCCTGCTCCATCAACTCTCGCAAGCCGTGCAGGGTCAGGCTGGAAGCGAACCGGTAGGGGAAGGTGCCGCGTTGCCCGTTGGCGAGCTGGAGGAAGAACGAGGTCATCAGGCACGTCTTCCCGGCGTTGTACGGGCCGAGCACACCGATGAGCCGGGCCGGCGATCGCCACAGCAGGCGATTGGCTTCGCTCGGATCGAGATGCCGGCCGGACCAGGGCGCGGTCGTGGAGGGCGTGTCGGCGGCAGTCCTGGTCTCGCGGGCGAGTTCGGGACAGTCCGCGAGCGGCTCGGAGAACTCGGCGATCCTGGCACAGCGTCCACCCTCGGGCAGGGTGCAATCCGGGTTGCCGCAGCGCAGTGGGCGGATGGGGGAGGGCAGGGGCATCAGTCCTCCTCTTGCTCTTCGTCGTGGTCGTGGAGGTGCCGGTCGAGCAGTGCCTCGCGGAAGATCCACGCGGCCCAGTCTCCACGGCTGATTGGCGCATCGACGTCGAGGGCGAGGGCTTCACGTGCGCGCTCGCCGATGTCGGAGTCCTTCCCCTTGGGATTCATGGCCTCCAGGCGGGCCCAGGTGACGGGCAGGCCCAGCGCGTCCTCAGTGGCCAATTCCTTGAGGGTCTCGCTCATGATGAGCGCGTCCGTTGGTGCGGTGCCGCGGAGCATGAGGATGAGCTCTCCGAGCCAGTCCTTGAGCGGACGCTTCGGTTCGTTCACGTTTCCCTCGAGCTGGTACAGGGTTTCGACCAGGAAGGAAGCGGCTGGCTCGGAGGGGAGATTGAGCGCGAACTCGGATGCCTCCCATGCCATCCACCACAACCGCTCCGTCGTGTTCTCGATGCGGCGGTAAGGGCGGCGGGCGGCTTGCGAGTAGCGGGATTGGCCCCACCACATCAAATCCAATGTCGAGGGCGACCTGCTTGAGGCGTTGTTCAGCGCTGTTTCGGTCTGATGGGTCAGATTGGCGAGGGCCTTGGAAATTTCTGTGCGGATGGAGTTCGCCCAGGTAACTACGGCGACGAATCCCTGCCTGTTGATTTTGAAGAGGTCGATGATTTGAGCGCCAACATGGGAAAAAAAGGCGTTCTGCTCTTTGTACTTCGCCAAATGTTGCAGGTTGGGGTCGTTTTCCGGCCAGTGAATCGCTGGCGCTCCGATGGCTACATCAGGCACATCCAACTGCACGTCATCTGTGCTGTCCCCATCGTCAGTCTGAACCAGAAGCAGTTGGCGCCATGCATTGAGCTGCGCCCGCTGACGAGTCCTGCCCTGCATCACATCCCAGGCCGAATCGAACAGGGGCGCGAGCGCGAAGCCACCGCTGTTGAGATCATATGGCCACGCGGCCAGCAGCATGGCCTGGAGACCGAACATGCCCTGCGCCTCCACGCCCGCGTTGGCCCAGAGGTCGGAAACCTGACGGATGACCGTTTCGACGGCAGGGTGCTTGTCCACTCCGGACAGCTCCGGGTCCGCGAGCAACAACTGCACCGCGCGGACGACCACCTCGGGCGAATCCTCCCCTTCACGCAGCCACTTCGCGAGCGGTTCGAGTGCCTTGCCCTGAGCCTGGGCGGTCGCCTCGTCCACCGACGAGAGTCCCCATTCCCGGCGGATCGCATTCAACCGCATCGTCGGCGTCTTCTCGGAATCCGTCTTCGCCACGCTCGTTTCCTTTCCTCTGGCCCAGGCCGTGGCTATGTTGCGTCCGTCCCACCCGCCTGGGCCGCGAGCACGGCCTTATAGCACTCGAAGTCTTCCCCGAAGCGGGACTCCATGACCTCCCCCCAGGAGCCCACCGATGCCCTCGATGGCCTCGAACGCACCGCCCAAGAACTCGCGGTGCACGGTTACGAGGCGGGTGTCTCCTGGGATGATCTCCTGGTCCGGCTCCAGGCGCCTCCCCTCCAGCAATCTCCCTCGTTGCGTCCCGGTGCCGCGCGCCGCTCGGGGACGGAACTCCAGGCGCTCATCATCGCGCTCCGCGAGAAGTCGTCCTCCAGTGCTCCCCGGGAGGACAGGTCTTTCGTCCGCGCCGGCTATCTCATCGAGGGGACCCCAGGCCTGCCGGAGCCCAGCGTGCGTCCGGCCCTGGCCGAAGCGCTCGCAGCCCGCCAGCCCGCGCTGGAACTCCGTCAGCTCTTCCCAGACCTGTGGGCCGTGGACCTGGAGCTCTGGCAGCAGCTCGACTCGCAGGCCGTGAGCCCTCGCACCCTGGCGCTGCTCTGGCTCTCCAGCCCGGGCCGTCGGCTCGTCCAGGACCTCTCCGTCCTGCCTCACCTGCCGCGCGTCCGCACGTTCGGCGCCAGCGACTTCTCTCCCTCGCGGCTCCACTCCGCCTCCGGACCGTTCCCCTCCGGCACGTCCGCCCCGTCACCGCGCACTCCCTGGCACGAGCTGCACACCGCCGTTCCCGGCCGCGCCCTCGCGCACTGGCAGCCCGCGGACGGCAGCGTGCGCTCCGCGTTGCGCATCCTCGGGGGCCAACAGGGGGAGCCGCTCTTCCTGCGCGGCGCCGCACTCGCCTGGCTGTTGGACCGGGCCGCCGAGCAGCCCAGCTACGAGCTGGAAGGTCTCCAGCGGTCTCTTCGCGACGACCTGTTGCTGGCCTTCATCTCGGGCTTTCCTCCTCCCGAGGACGCGTCTCGCCACGCCAGGTCGCGGGACTCCGCCCGTCTTGAGACGGCCTGCTTGCTGCATGCCGCGCGTCTGGTGGAGGACGCGCCGTCCGGGACGGCTGCGGCCCGAGGCTGGAGCCTCGCCCGCTGGTTGCAATCCTGCACCTTCCGCAGTCCCTTCGTCGGAGGGGACGAGGAGGCCCTCTCCGCGCGTCTCCGGGCGCTGCTGCCTGCTTCCCCCTCGGACATCCCGAGCCGGGACGACGTGCTCGACCCGAGCCGCTTCAGTGACGAGGGCCAGGGGCTCGACATCGCCGAGCTGGCGCTCGTCGCTGGAGCCGCCCTTCACTACCGGCCGGATGCGCCCGAGACGCGCGCCAGGCTGCTGCCCACGCCCCTGCCGCTCGTCCAGGCCCTGCGCCGCGTGGCGGACAGGACGCTCAATCCCGGAGAGCTTCAGGCCGAGGCGCTCCTCGCGCGCTTCCAGGAGGGCTCCCTCCCGCGCGAGCCCACCGGACAGGGCCATGCCCCCTTGGCCGGGCCGGTGTCCAACGCTCTGGGCTGGGAAGCCCGCCACGTGGCCCCGCCCCTGGTTGCGCGCTGGGTGTTGTCGCACCATCGCATCTCCTGGCTGGCCAGGGTGTCGGCCAGGGTCCTGGAGGAGTGTCTGGAGCTGTTCCAGCATCAGCCGCCGCGCCATGACTGGCTGGCCCTCGCCGTCTTCGCCGAGGGGCAGGAACTGGGGCCCGGGGCGCGTGCCCGGGTGGCGGAGGTGTGGCGCGGCGTGCTCCAGGCGACCGGGGGCAGTCTGGGACAGCGCGGCGAGCTGACCCTGATGGCCATCGGCGTGCTGGATCAGCTCTCGGAGGAGGAGTCCGAGGGGGTGGCCGCGCTGGTGCGCTTCGCGGCCCCGGACTGGAGGCATCGCGACCTCGAGGCGCTCGCCGAAGCGGCCGAGAAGCAGGGGCGGGTCACGCCCTGGCGCGCGTCCATGGAGGGGTTGTTGAGCATGTGCGCGGATAAGTCCGTGGACACGGAGAACCGGTTGCGGGCGGCCCTGCTGGCGCTGCGCCGGGCCTCGAGTTCCTCCCTGCCCGAGCGTGCCGGGTACCTCCAGCGTCTGGCTTCCCTGGGCGCCCGGGCGCCTTTCATCCAGAACGTCGCGCTGCGGCGCGAGTTGCGCCGGCTCGGACTCGTCTCCGCGCTGGAGTCGAAGGGGGGACGGTGAGCGGACTGCTGCGGTGCTACTCGTTCCATTCGGTGAAGGGTGGGGTGGGCAAGTCCACCTTGTCCGTGCTCACGGCGCTCGGGCTGGCGCAGCGCGGTGCGCAGGTGACGCTCGTGGACATGGATCTCACCGGCACCAGCCTCGCCGACGTGCTGCCCCTGGAAGCACCGGCCTGGGAGGACCTGGAGCCCTCCGCGGCCCTGGCGCTGCTGCGGCCGCCCACCGGCTTCCTCTCCCATGAGGAGACCCGGGACCGGATGGAGCTGCGCGACGAGCTCGCGAGCGAGGCCATCGAGCGCGACCCCGAGGGCGCCGAGGCGCTCGTGCCCCGGTGCGTTCCCTTCCTCAATGACTTCCTGCTCTTCGCTACCCCGGATTGGGACGAGCAGCGGGACGTGGACATCCGCACCATGCTCTGGCGGATGCAAGGCGTCCCTCACGAGTCGCTGCGCGTGGTGCCCAGCAGCGCATTGCCCTCCGACCTCGACCGGACCCTGCCCGTCATCTTCGATGAGAACCACTCGGGTTTCCTCGAGGGGCGGTTGGAGTACCTGCTGGAGGCGCTCGTGCCCGGGCAGGGGGAGGCGGTGGTGGTCGTGGACACGCCGCCCACCATCCCCGGGCTGTCGCGAGCGGTGTTGAGTCTGGCCCTGCGCCTGTCGCGCGAGCCCAAGCGACCACTGGCCGACGATGGCTTCATGCCCGAGCGCCTTCGGGCCGCCCGTGTCGAGTGGACGGCCTTCCTGGTGGGGTCCATGGACCTCCAGGACATCCGGGCCGCCAACCGGTGGCTCTCGCAGGTGGGCGAGGAGGAGCGGCCCCATGTGCGATTCCTCGTCAACCGCATCCAGGAGGGGGACGAGCACCAGCTCCAGGAACTGCTCAAGGATAGGATCGGACACGAGCCCAATCCGCTTCTCAATGCCCCCGCCCACGTGAAGGACGACCGCATGCTGCGCTTCTTCCGCTCCGCTGCGGTGCCGGCGATTCCGGACTCGGCGCTGGGCTTTCTCGAGGAGGGGTGAGGCGCGATGGGGTCATCCCGGCTCATCAGTCACCCCCGGCACCGGGCGCCGCGCCATCTGCCTGGCCCCGCACGTCCTCGTGGACTGGAGACCCCACCACTCGAGCTGCGCCCGGCGCGTTTCGTGGTGGGCGTGGGAGAGCCGGTCCGCTGGTCGCGCCTGGCCGGGGCGCATGCCGCTCCCGTCTGTCCCGCCTTCTACCTGGGCCGGGTGGAAGAGGTGATGGAGCACGAGGTGCTGGCCACCGTCTGGGAGCGGCCCAGCGGGCGCGAGGCCAGCGTCACGCTCTCGGTGCAGGAGCAACTGAAAGGTCAACGGCCCGCTCCCGGCAGCCTGCTGCGGCTATGGACCTGGCTCGAGCTTCCCGGCGAGGGGGAGCAGGTGCCCCGGCTCGAAGTGGTGGTGGAGTCTTCCCGGCTGGACGCACCCGGGCGGCAGCGGCTGCGTGAGCTCGTGGAAACCCTGAGGCATGAGGTCTGGGAGCGCGGCGAGCATGATTCCTGATGGGAACACGGTGCCGCATCCCACGCAGGTGGATCAGGTACGTCCCGAGCACCTGCCCGATGGGGCCTTGAGCCTCGTGGTGTTCGGACCCGGGCGTGGCGAGGCCATGGTGGTGATGCTCCCCGATGGTGGGGTGGGTGTCGTGGACGGTTGCCGGGAGCCGTCCTCGCCGGAGACGGGCCGGGGAGATCCCGTTCGGGAGTTCCTCGCGGCGTTGGAGCAGCGGGCCCGTCTTCGGGGCGCGGATTTCCGGCTGGGCTTCGTCTGCCTGACACATCCCCATGATGACCACTACGCGGGCCTGGGGCGTCTGCTGGAATCCTATCGCGGTCGGGTCGACGAGGTATGGTCGGTACCGAATGTGGGGGATCGCTACGCCGAGGCGCTGCGGAGCTTCGTGGAAGTGACGCATGCTGGACGCGAGACGCTCCCGGATGATGCGAAGGTTCGGGGGTTGCAGCGCGTCCTGGCCGAGTTGGTCGAAGCCTACGAACGGCAGAACTCGCGCTTTCGTCATGTCGGCCAAGGCAAGCGGCTGCTCTCGAAGGTGGTTCAGTCCAAGAACCTGGAGCTTTCCGCATGTGGGCCCGCGGACGCGGACGTCAACCACGCGCAGATGGCCCTGGTGGAAGGATTGGAGTCGCTCATCGCGGAGGGCGAGCATTCCGCCCGCTTCGATCCCAACGTGACGAGTGGGGCCCTGCTCATCCGCTGGGGGCAGGCGGGGATGCTGCTCGGTGGAGATCTGTTGTGCAAGCACGGGCGCCACCTGGGCTGGGACGAGGTGTGTGGAGACATCCATCCGCCCATCCAGGTCATCAAGGTGGCCCACCATGCCTCCTTGGAAGCACACCATGAGGAACTGTGGGCCCGACTGGGGGCGGCCCTCGCCATCGTGACGCCCTTCAAGGATGCCAAGGGCTCGATGCCGCCTCGTCCGGAGCAGGTTGCCCGGCTCGCCCAGGATGCCGTTGTGGCCATTACCTCCGTGCCCGCATGGCCCCGGCGCGCTGGTGTTCCTCTGGCCATGTATGCCACTCCACGGAGTGCACGCAGTCGCCAGCGTGTCACTTCCGCGCGGAATGGAGTGCTCTCCTCGATGTCCCCTTCACCGGGCGAGGCAGACACCCACAACGCCGTGGCTGTTTCCCTGGATGCAACCGGCAAGCTGGTGCGTTTCGTTCTCGCGGGCAAGGCCAACGTCTATGTGCCTCCCGCTCGTGCCAGGGCCAGGCCCTAGCTGTTGCGCGCGGGTTCTGCTGGCATGCGGGTACACCCTCACCCCAGCCCTCTCCCAGGGGGAGAGGGGGCATCCACGGGCACAAACCCCTGAAATCAGGAAATTTTCTGGCTGCCCGGCGCCCCGCCGGGGGAGTTTGGACGCGATGTGTCTCGACCCCCGGAGGCTGGGGTACGCTGGACCCCTGAATCACCCTTTTCGATGGTGGATGACCGTTTGACCCGTGCCGATGGCAGCAACCGCTCCGCGGTTCGCGCTGACAGCCCTCTCTTCGGCGAGCTCCTGCTCAAGCTCGGCATCGTCACGCCCAATCAAATAGAAGAGGCGCTCGCCCTCCAGTCCCTCAACGGTCAGCGTCTCGGCGAGGCCCTCATCTCCCTGGGCTACGTCACCCGCGAGCAGATTCAAGACGCGCTGGGCGAGGCGCTCGGCCTCCACAACGTCCCCCAGGGCTTCACCCCCGCCCAGCCCCCCCTCGGCGAGCTGCTCGTCGGCCTCAAGTACCTCACCGTCGCCCAGCTCGACGAGGCGCTCGCCCTCCAGCGCCGCACCGGCCGCAAGCTGGGCGAAATCGTCGTCGAGAACGGGTACTGCACCTACAAGCAGCTCTACGAGGGGCTCGGCCTCCAGAACCGCGTCACCGGCCGCCAGGAGCCTCCCGCCCGCAGCACCCAGGCCCCGGAGGGCGGCCACCACCGCGTCATGGTCGTCGACGACAGCCCCCTGGCCACGGCCTTCGTCCAGGATGGGCTCGTGTCGCTCGGCTACGAGGTCATCTGCTTCCAGGACCCGTACGAGGCCCTGGAGCAGGTGGGCAAGGTGCAGCCCGCCATCGTCCTGAGCGACCTGGACATGCCCGGCATCGACGGCATGGAGCTGTGCCGCCGCCTCAAGGAAGGCCCCAGCCGGGCCATGCCCGTCATCATCCTCACCGCCAACGACAACGACACCGAGCGCGTGAAGGGCCTGCGCGCGGGCGCGGATGACTACGTCAACAAGTCCGCCTCCATGGACGAGCTCGCCGCGCGGATTGAAAGCGTCATGCGCCGCACCGGCGAGACGGAGCGGATGCGCAAGCTCTTCGCCCGCTACACCTCCGACGCCGTCGTCGAGGAGATCCTCAAGAGCCCCGACTCGGTGGTGCTCACCGGCGAGAAGCGCGAGGTCACCATCCTCTTCGCCGACATCCGCAACTTCACCGGGCTCGCGGACAGTCTGCCGCCCGAGCAGACCGTGGGTGTCTTGAATCAGGTGCTGGGCGGACTGTCCGACGCGGTGCTCACCTGCGGCGGCACGTTGGACAAGTTCCTCGGGGACGGGCTCATGGCCGTCTTCGGCGCGCCCGTGTTCCGCGAGGACGACGCGCTGCGCGCCCTCCAGTCCGCGAAGATGATGATGGCCTTCATGGTCGAGCTGCGCCAGCGCGCCGAGGCCGAGTGGGCCACCACCCGACAGGGCCGTCCCCTCACGCTGGAGCTGGGCATCGGCATCAACTCGGGCATGGCCGTGGCCGGCAACATCGGCGGCGCCATGCGCACCGAGTACACCTGCATCGGCGACTCGGTGAACGTGGCCGCGCGGCTGTGCGCCCTGGCCGGGCCGGGGGAAATCCTCGTTGGCGAGCGCACCGTGGAATTGCTGGCCGGCCACGAGTCGAACTTCGACGAGCTGCCCCCCGTGCGCCTCAAGGGCAAGCCTCACCCCGTGCCCCTCTTCCGCGCCCTCTGGTAGGCGCGAGGGCCGGTGGGTTGACACGCAGTGTGTCCTTCCTTCACCCTGATCCGGACCCACTATCCGGTCGGAAGGGACTGCCATCATGACGAAGGTCGAGAAGAAGTTCCCCCGCAGCAATGTCATCGAGCGTCAGAACGAGAAGGCCCGCGAGGTCCTCGAGCTGGACGAGGGCACCCTCGAGAGCGTGCGCGGCGGCAGCGCCAAGTACGGCCTCCCGCCCCCGGTGCTGGAGCTGGACCCCGTCATCGTCCGGGAGCCGTAGTTTCTCTTCACCGTTCGCGCCCCCCGCCCATGCCACCTCCGGTCGTCCAGCCCCGCACGGCCTATGCCGTGTGGGAGCTCACCCTGAAGTGCAACCTCGCCTGTGGACACTGCGGCTCCCGGGCGGGGGACAAGCGCAACGATGAGCTCTCCCCCGAGGAGGCGCTCGACCTGGTCCGCCAGCTGGCCGACGTGGGCATCCAGGAAGTCACCATCGAAGGGGGAGAAGCCTTCCTGCGTCCGGACTGGCTGGAGATCGCCCGGGCCATCACGGACGCCGGCATGCGCTGCACGATGACGACGGGCGGTTATGGCCTGTCGCGCGAGACGGCGCGCAAGATGAAGGACGCGGGCATCGCCCATGTCTCCGTGTCGGTGGACGGCCTGGAGGCCACGCACGACCGCATCCGAGGCAAGCCCCGCTCCTTCTTCTTCTGCTTCCAGACGCTGGGCCACTTCCGCGAGGTGGGCCTGCCCTTCAGCGCCAACACGCAGCTCAACCGCCTGTCCGCCCCCGAGCTGCCCGCGCTCTACGAGCGTCTGAGGGACGCCGGCATCCGCGCGTGGCAGGTGCAACTCACCACGCCCATGGGCAACGGCGCGGACAACGCGTGGATGTTGCTGCAGCCGGCGGAGCTGCCGGACTTCTACCGGATGCTCGCGCGCATCGCGCGGCGGTCCCTCGAGGAGTCGCGCGTGGCGTTGGTGCCCGCCAACGACATTGGTTACTACGGCCCGTACGACGACCTGCTCTTCGCGAGCGCGGGCAAGGTGTGGGCGGGCTGCAAGGCCGGCCTGTCCGTGCTGGGCATTCACGCGGATGGCGGCATCAAGGGCTGCCCCACGCTGCCGTCCGAGTACGTGGGCGGCAACATCCGCAAGCAGCCCCTGGCCGATATCCTCGAGTCGCGTGAGCTGACCTTCAACGTGGATGCCGGTACCGAGAAGGGGACGGCCCACATGTGGGGGTACTGCGGAAGCTGCAAGTACGCCGCCGCGTGCCGGGGCGGGTGCAGCCAGCAGGCGCACGTGCTCTTCGACAAGCGCGGCAACAATCCGTTCTGTCACTACCGCACGCTGGAGCTGGCCGGGCGCGGCCTGCGCGAGCGCGTCGTTCCGGGCAAGCCGGGAACGGGCCGGCCCTTCGACCACGGTGTCTTCGATCTGCTGGTGGAGCCGGTGGACGCGCCCTGGCCCGAGGACGATACCACCCACCGCTTCACCTACGAGCGCGTGCAGTGGCCCGCGGGTTGGGAGGCCTTCCCCGTGCCCCTGGGGGCGTAGCGGCTCGGACGCCTGCCCGGGTGCTTCGCTCGCGCGCGCCCTGTGGTAAGCCCCCACCGTGACGACGCCGCGCCGCCGCATCCATCCGATGGTCATCTTCCTGCCGATCGCCTTCGTGGCCCTCGGCCTCTCCGTGTGGCTCGGCCTGCGCGGCAAGCATGATCCGGGCGCCGCCCAGGTCCACGCCGACTTCGCCCGCATCATCGCCGCGCTCGAGTCCTACCGCGCCGACCACGGCTCCATCCCCGACGAGGGGGACCTGTCCTTTCTCGTGCCCAAGTACCTTCCCGCCGAGCCCTCGGACCCCTGGGGCCACCCCTATGCCTACGCCAGTGATGGGCAGCGGCCCTTCCTCCAGTCCTATGGGCAGGATGGGTTGCGCGGCGGCAATGGTCCCAACCAGGACCACACCAATCATGACGGCCATGCCGCCGTGGGGACCCGGTAGGTACCCGAAGGCCGTAGACCCTCACCCCAGCCCTCTCCCAGCGGGAGAGGGGGTTTACGCGGATTCAGCCCTTGTTCCCCGGCACCATCACTCCGCTTCTCTCCCGGCGGGAGAGGGGAGGGGCGTCCTGGTGGGGACTCTCGTGGCCGGGGGCCTCCTGGCCTTTCGTGCAATGTCCATCCTCCCGTCGAGGGTTTTCCTCGAAGAGGGCATTCCCCTCCTCGCGCCCTCGGTGGGAGGCTGTCATGGCCGTCGTGTGCGCAATCAACCTGACCGAAGCCTCGAGCCGCTCCGCCCGGGCCGCCGCCGCCATCGCCGCCCGTCTCGGTGAGCCCCTCTGGTTGCTCGGCTTCCCCAACACCGAGCACTCCTCACGTCCAGGCTCCCGCGCTCGCGATGAGGCCCGCACCCGGCTCTCCGCCGAGGTCTCCCGCCTGCGCACCCCCGCGCTCTCCGTCGACGCCTGGCTGCTGGAGGGCCCTCCCAGCACCGTGCTCGTGCAGGACGAGCGCGTCCGCCACGCCCGGCTCCTCATCGTCTCCGCCGAGGGCTGGGGCCACCTCCCCGCCTGGCACCGCACCCCCGTCTACGAGCGGGTGGCCCAGCAGGCCCACGTCCCCGTGCTCGTGGTGCGCCGCCGGGGCGACGCCCTCATCGATTGGGCCCTCGGCCGGCGCCGTCTCCAGGTGCTCGTCGGCGTGGATGACTCGCGCGCCTCGGCCGCCGCCATCGCCTGGCTGCACGAGCTGCGCCGCGTGGGCGCCTGTGACGTCCTCGCCGCCTCCGTGTGCTCGCCCGTGGAGGAGCGCGAGCGTCTGGGCATCCACACTCCCGTGCACCTCGAGGTGTTGGACCCCGTGGTGCGCCGCATCGAGGTGTTGGATCCGCAGGTGGAGCGCGTGTTGTTGCGCGAGCTGCGCGAACGCGTGGGCGAATTGCCCGGAGAGGGCCGTCTGGAGTTGCTCCTGGAGCCCGGCTTCGGCCGCCCCGCGGATCACCTGCTGCACGTGGCGCACGCGCATGCCGTGGACCTCGTCCTCGTGGGCAACCACCAGCGCGGCGGCCTCGCCCGGCTGTGGCACGGCTCCGTGTCCGCCGGCGTGCTCCGCCATGCCGAGCAGTCCGTGGCGTGCGTGCCCTCCACCCAGCCCACGGCCCGCAAGAGCGTCCCGCCTCGCAGCGTCCTGGTTCCCGTCGACTTCTCCGAGGCCAGCTCCCGCGCCATCTCCCAGGCCCGCTCGCTCGTGCGCCCCGGCGGCCGCGTCCACCTGCTCCACGTGCACCGCCGCCGCACCGCCGACCGCTCCTGGGTGATGGACCAGTACGGCGTGGTGCCCGAGCCCCCTCGCGAGCAGTCCTCCGTCCTCGCGCGCCTTGAGGCCCTCGTGCCCCACGAGGACGGCGCCTCCGAGGTGCAGTGGACCCTGGAGGGCGTCACCGGCGACGACGTGGCCCGCGCCATCTGCCAGGCCACCGAGCGCGAGGGCGTGGACCTGGTGTGCCTGGGTACGTCTGACGCGCCGGGTCATTCCCACTACCTGGATGAAGCCGTGGCCCGCACCCTCGTGGAGCGCTGCCGCCGCCCCGTCGTGGTCCTCCACGCCTGACCCTCCCCGACAGGTTTTCCTCCGTCCCCCGTTGTTTTTGCAACTCCATGGAAATACTGGGGGATTTCCGCTTCCGGGGCCGGTTTCCAGGCCCCGGAGCCGTTGCGGGGTTCGACGGGAAACCTGATTTGCGTTAGGCTTTCCCAAAAAGCAGTCAACGACGGGGGAGGTCTGCCTTTGACACCGCGAGGGTACCGCGAAGAGGAGCTCGTAGCGAACCGCGCTTCGGTGCTCCTGAGCGGCGGCACGGAAGATGAGCGGCGCACGTGGGCGGCGACGGCGGCGAGGAACTTTTCCAAGGAGGGGCCCCTGGTGGAGGTCCGCCAGACCGAGCAGGTCGGCGAGGCCCTCAAACAGCCCCGGGGGGTCGTTTTCATCCCCGATGTGGCCCGGCTGAGCATCCCCGCCCAGGGCCTCATCGTCCGCTGCCTCCAGACCCAGGAGGAGCGTCCCAAAATCGTCGTCGGCCTCTCCGGCGGCGTCGAGCAGGCCCGCACCAAGGGCACCCTGCGCGAGGACCTCCTCTACCGGCTCCACCTCGCCCAGGTGGACCTCACCACCGAGGGCATGCGCGAGCTCATCGCCCAGCGCCGCGCCCAGCTCGCCGCCGACGAGGCCGCCCGCAAGGCCGAGGCCGAGCGCCTCGCCGCGGAGAAGGCCGCTCAGCTCAAGGCCTCGGGCATCTCCATGAAGAGCTCGCGCATGCGCAGCAAGGTCGCTCCGCGCGCCACGTCACCCAAGGTGACTCGCAGGTAGCACGGCGGGCCCGCACGGGTGGAACCCGGGGCCCGGGCACCCTCACCCTGTCCCTCTCCCGAGGGGAGAGGGGAGGTGTCTCCGTGTGGCTTGAGGGGCTCTGGCACTCGGGGCCCCGGCACTCGGGGCTCCGTGGGGCGGCCTCCGGGGCCGGCTCAGTGTTTGTGCTTCTGGCCCCGCTTCGCCTTGAAGCCTTGTTCCGGCGCCGTGACCCGTTTGGGCGCCGTGGCCGAGGCCATCGTCTTGCGGCCCTCCGTCCGCGCCGTCTTGCGCGTCGTCCGCCGCTTCGCCGGGTTGGGCAACCGCTCCTCGACGTCCGCCGAGACGATCAGCGGCTTGGGCGCCGGCTGCGCCTTCTTGAGGCGCTCCTTCGCCGCCCGCGCCTCCTCCAGCACCCGCTCCGCCGTGGCCTGGACCTCGGGGGAGGGCTGCTTCTTCTCCGGACGGGTCCTCTCCGGTGGAGGCCGGTACAGCGCCGGCTCCCGCTGTTGGTGCGCCATCACCGAGTTCCCACGCCCCGGCCGCCGCGGCGCCTCCCGCTCCTCCCGCGGCAGCCACTCCCGCAGCCGGTCCAGGCTCCTCAAGGCCGCGGCCGTCCCCTCCACCACGAACCACACTCCCCTGGTGCCCAGCCGCAACGCCTCGTCCTTCACTCGTTCCACCAGGCGGGTCCCCATCGTCGCCATGTGTGTCCCTTCCCTGTCCGATGTCTTTCCGGCCAAGGTATGCATGTGGGGACAGCATGGAAGCACTGCGTCATCGTTCCGGCCGGCCGTGGGGCCGTCAGCCCCTCCAGCGCCCGTTCGTCCGCCCGGTCCCTCTCCCAGGAGCACTGAATGACCCAGAACCCCTCCCGGCTGCTTCTCACCCAGGGCGACATCACCCGGGTGGACGCGGAGGCCATCGTCAACGCGGCCAATACCTCGCTGCTCGGGGGTGGAGGCGTGGATGGCGCCATCCACCGCGCCGCCGGGCCCGGCCTGCTCGACGAGTGCCGTACCCTCCGCGGCTGCCCCACCGGCGAGGCCCGCATCACCGGGGGTTACAACCTCCCCGCCCGCCACGTCATCCACACCGTGGGTCCCGTCTGGCAGGGCGGCCACGAGGGCGAGCGCGAGACACTCGCGCGCTGCTACCGCTCCGTCTTCGAGCTCGTCGAGCGCCAGGGCCTGCGCTCCGTGGCCTTCCCCTCCATCTCCACCGGTGCCTACCGCTTCCCCATCTCCGAGGCCGCTCCCATCGCCCTGCGCGAGATGCACGCCGCCCTCGCGCGTCTGCCCCAGCTCGAGCGGGTGACGGTGGTCCTCTTCAGCCCCGAGGACCTCGACGTGTACCGCCAGGCGCTCGCCGCGCTGGGAGCAACCTCCTCCTGATGACGGGGGCTACTCGCCGCTCTTCACCAGCCGGGCGGTGTCGAGCACCAGCCGCGCCACGTCGTCGTCGTGCTCGCTGTTGTAGTAGCCGCGAATCTCCCCGGTCCGGTCCACCAGCACGAAGTGCGAGCCGTGGAAGATGCTGGCGATGTCGCTCTCGTCCGCGCCCTCCTCGCGGCCCATGGCGATCTTGAAGCCGCCGACGATGGTGTCCTTGAGCTGCTGGTAGTCGCCGGTGAGGAAGCTCCAGCGCTTGGGGTCCGCGCCGTGCTTCCGGGCATAGTCGGTGAGGCGCTCGGGGGTGTCGTACTTCGGGTCCACCGAGAAGGAGACGAGCGCGAGCTCCCTGCCCAGCTCCGCCGTCTGCTTCTGCACGCCCGCCATCTTCCGGGTGAAGACGGGGCAGATGGTGGGGCAGCGGGTGAAGATGAAGTTGGCCACCCAGGGCTGGCCCTCGAGCTGCTTCAGGCCGAAGGGCTCACCGTCCTGGCGCGTGAAGGTGAAGGCCGGGAGCCTGCCGAGCCTCGGCAAGGGCTCCTCCCGGGGGCGCACCAGCCCCGCCACGAGCAGCACCAGACACAGGGAGACACCCAGCCCCACCCACAGGAATGCATGGGAGGAGCGCGGCGGATTCGGAGTCGGGACGTCGGTGGACATGGGGGCTGGCCCCGACTGCTAGCGGATGCGTCCCGGCCGCACAAGGCCGCGGGTTTTCGGGCCGCCTCCTTCCCCTCCGGGCGGCTTCAGGCTCCCCCAGGTGTCCGCTACTCCCACCTCGGAACGGCCTGCGCCGGACAGTCCACCGGTCATCCGCGAGCGGCCACCCTCGCGCTCTGCTAAGCCTGTCCGAGGGCAGGGGGTCCATGGCCAATCACGAGCCGTCCATAACTCCAACCGGGGGGCTGGAGCGAGGGGTACCAGTGGGAGTGGATCCGCTGCTGGATGGCGTCACCGACGGCATCCTCGTGGTGGATGGGGCCTGGCACCTGGTGTGGATCAACGCCGTGTTCGAGCGGCTGCTGGGCCGCTCACGCGAGCAATTGCTGGGACAGGAGTTGTGGACGGCGCTGCCCGAGGTGGCCGAGAGCCCCTTCGCGCCGGCGTGGCGGCGCGCCATGGACGCGCGCACGCTGGTGTCGCTGGAGGACTTCTTCGGGCCCGGCGGGGTGTGGCTGGAGTCGCGGGCGTTTCCCTCGGGCGAGGGGCTCGTCGTCTTCAGCCGGGACGTGACGGAGCGGCGCCTGGCGGAGAACGAGCGGGTGCGGCTGTTGTCCGCGGAGCAGACGGCGCGCACGGCGGTGGAGGGTGAGCGCACGCGCTTCCAGGAGATGTTGATGCTGGCGCCCGCCGCCGTCAGCATCACCCGCGGCCCCGAGCACCGCTTCGTCTTCTCCAACCTGCTGCACCGACGCTTCCACGGCGGCCGGGACATGGTGGGCCAGCCGGTGCGCGAGGTGCTGCCGGAGCTGGCCGGCCAGGGCGTCTTCGAGGTGATGGAGCGGGTGTACACCACGGGCAGCTCGTACGTGGGCCGGGCCCGGCCGGTGAAGGTGCCGCGCACGCCGGGGGCGCCGACGGAGGAGATGTTCTTCGACATCGCCTACCACCCGCAGCGCGACGCCGCCGGACGGGTGGAGGGCGTGGCCATCTTCGCCTACGACGTGACGGACCTGGTGCGCTCGCGCCGCACCGCCGAGGCGTTGGCGAGGGACCTGGGCCACAGCGAGGAGCGCTTCCGCTCGCTGGTGACGGCGACGTCGGACATCATCTGGGCCACGCCGCCCTCGGGCGAGTTCGTGGAGGAGCAGCCGGGCTGGAGCGCCTTCACCGGGCAGCCGCGCGAGGAGTACCAGGGGTGGGGATGGTTGGACGCGGTGCACCCGGAGGACCGGGAGCGCTCCGTGCGCTCCTGGGAGGAAGCGCTCTCCACGCACACGTCCTTCCAGGTGGAGCACCGGCTGCGGCACCACGACGGCTCGTACCGCCACATGCTGGCGCGCGCGGTGCCGGTGCTGGAGAAGGACGGCTCGGTGCGCGAGTGGGTGGGTGCGCACCGGGACATCACCCAGCAGCGCCAGGGCGAGGCCGAGCGGGAGCGCCTGCTCGCGCGGGAGCAGCGCCACTCGGTGCAACTGCAGGGGCTGGCCAGCGCCGCGCTCGTCATCAGCGAGGCGGAGTCCGTCGAGCACGTGCTCAAGGCCATCACCGAGCAGGCGCGCGAGGTGATTGGCGCGCACCAGGCCGTCACCAGCCTGCTGCTGGAGGGCAACTGGTCGCAGGCCATCCACTCGGTGTCGATGTCGGACAGGTACGGGGCGTGGCGCGAGTGGAAGCAGTCGCGGGAGGGGACGGGCATCTACAGCTGGGTGTGCCGGTTGAACCTGCCCATGAGGCTGACGCAGCCGGAGCTGGAGGCGCACCCGGCGTGGCGGGGTTTCGGGCGGCACACGGGCAAGCATCCGCCGATGCGCGGGTGGCTGGCGGCTCCGCTGGTGGGCCGGGATGGGCGCAACCTGGGCCTCATCCAGCTGTCGGACCGGTACGAGGGAGACTTCAGCTCGGAGGACGAGGCGATTCTCGTGCAGCTGGCGCGCATGGCGTCGGTGGCGATCGAAAACACGCGGCTGATGGCGGAGACGCAGGCGGCCAACCGGGCCAAGGACGAGTTCCTCGCGGTGATGAGCCACGAGCTGCGCACGCCGCTGACGGCGGTGCTGGGCTGGACGCAGATGCTGCGCAACCGGCAGGGCGACGCGAAGGCGGTGGAGAAGGGGCTGGCCGTCATCGAGCGCAACGCGCGCACGCTGGCGCAGTTGATTGAAGACGTGCTGGACGTGTCGCGCATCATCACCGGGAAGCTGACGCTGCACCGCAGGGGCGTGGAGCTGGTGGGGGTGGTGCAGGCGGCGGTGGAGGTGGTGAAGCCCCACGCGGAGCAGAAGGGCGTGTCGCTGTCGCTCGAGGTGGACGTGGGCGGCAATGGCGCGGCGATGCTGGTGGGGGACCCGGGACGGTTGCAGCAGGTGTGCTGGAACCTGCTGGTGAACGCGGTGAAGTTCACCCCGGCGGGAGGGCGGGTGTACGTGCGGGTGGAGCGCGACGAGCGCGAGCTGCGGGTGCGGGTGACGGACACGGGGAAGGGGATTCGCGCGGACTTCCTGCCGCACCTCTTCGAGCGCTTCTGGCAGGCGGACGGCTCGGCGACGCGCGAGCACGGGGGATTGGGGCTGGGGCTGGCGATCGTGCACCACCTGGTGGGACTGCACGGGGGCCAGGTGCGGGCGGAGAGCGAGGGGGAGGGGAAGGGGTCCACGTTCACGGTGGCGCTGCCGGTGCCGGCGGTGCTGCCCGAGGCGAAGACGGACGCACTGCCGGGAGCGGAGACGCAGGCGCCGGAGGTGAGGCTGGATGGGGTGTCGGTGTTGCTGGTGGAGGACGCGCCGGACGCGCGGGAGTTGATTGCGTTGATGTTGCGCGAGCGGGGCGCGGTGGTGGGGACGGCGAGCAACGCGGCGGAGGCGATGGAGCGGCTGAGGGAGTCGATGCCGGAGGTACTGGTGTCCGACATTGGCCTGCCGGGGGAGGACGGGCACGCGCTCTTGAGGAAGGTGAGGGCGTGGGCCGAGGCGAGGGACCAGTGGGTGCCGGCGATCGCGCTGACGGCGTATGCGGGCGCGGAGGACGCGCGGAAGGCGTACCGGGCGGGCTTCCAGGTGCACCTGGCCAAGCCGCTGGAGCCGGCGGCGCTGGTGGAAGCGGTGGCGAGGCTCGCGGGACGCGGGGACGCGGGCGCGCGGGTGGGGTGAGGCGCGCGCCGGAGTGCCGATTTGGCTCTGGCTCGCTGTGTTAGACTGAGCCGTCCACTCCTGGAGACGCGAATGCGCCGTGGGTACATTCCCCTCTTGCTATGGGTACTCGTTGGCGGCACGGCCTGTCCGCATGCCTTTGGCAAGGGAGGCACGATCGACCGGGCCGTGCTCAAGGACATGATGGAATCCACTGAGCCGCTGAAGCTGACCGACTGCGGGCAAGCCACCCTCCAAGCCATCTGCCTTCCTGAAAAGCTCGTGGAGTGTGAGCGGCGATGCTGGGAAGCGCTCGCGGCGCAAGAGGACGACGAATGATGAAGTGGCGCGCCGCGGCTGCGCTCGTGGGGACGCTGCTGCTGCCAGTGCCGCTCGTGGCCGTCTTTGCCAGCCACTGGCGCGCGTCTGTGCCCCAGCCCGTCCCCCATTTGGCGAAGGCCGTGGTGCCCATGCTCTCCTTGGACCAGCGCCGTGAGCGTCCCACCTGGCGCAAGTCCTGCCACCGCAGCACCGACTGTGACCCACCACTCGCCTGCCTCTTCGACACGAACGTCGCGGGCCTCTACTGCACGGACAGCGAGTGCACGACGGACTCCCAATGCCGGGAAGGTTTCGTCTGCCGGACCGTGGAGACCTTGGGTGGAGAGTTGCTGAAGCGGTGCGCGTTGGAGGGAAACCGGCGCGAGGGAGAGGGCTGCTCGCCGCAGTCGAAGAAGTACGCCAGCGCCTGCGCTCCGGGCTTGCTCTGCAACGAGTGGTGTGGCCGCTCCTGCCAGCCGGACGAGCCGGAGAGCTGCCCCGAGGGGTTCTTCTGCCCTCGCGAGGGCGGACCCGAGGGTCCTTCCTGTCTTCCCACCTGTGAGGCCCGGGGCTGCCCTCCCGATCAGGCGTGCATCCGCTTCGATCAGGGCGTCTCGGTCTGCTCCGTGGTCCACGGGACGAACTGCCAGCAGTCCCCCTGCCCCGAGACCCAGCGCTGCGAGGTGATCGCCCGGCCAGCAAAACCCGGCGCGGTCCGGATGCGGTGCGTGGCGCGCCCGTAGCCCGGAAACCCGCTCTCCGAGTGCGTCTCCGCTCCTGTTTCCAGGCCCTTGCTCACTCCGGGTGTGGGCCTGCGGGTTTTTTTCCTACCCCCCCAGCAACCTTTTTTCGCTTCGCGCGAGAATAGGTCATCGCTGTCCTTCTTCCCCCGATTTCTTCCTTCGTTCGGAGTCCCTCGTGTCCGTCCACACCGTTCGTCGCGGCGACACCCTGTCGGCGCTCGCCAGGCAGTACAACACCACCGTCGACAAGCTGGCCAAGGCCAACAACATCAAGGACGTGAACACCATCTCGGTGGGCCAGAAGCTCAAGCTGCCCGACAGCTTCGAGCGTCCGTCCACCAACCGCCCCTCCCAGGGCGGCGGTGACACGTTCAACCAGGCTCCCACCGCCTCCGGCGGCCGCGCCGGCCCCGCCCGCGATGACGACGGCCGTCAGTTCCCCACCTCGGCCGATGGCACCCCCATCTTCAAGCAGGGCGATGCCCAGTGGGGCGGCCGCTCCCTCGGCACCGGCTCCTCCATCTCCGCCGCCGGCTGCGCCATGACGTCCACCGCCATGGCCCTCAGCAAGATCTCCGGCAAGGTCATCAACCCCGGCGAGCTCGACGCCTACCTCGACAAGAACGGCGGCTACTCCGGCAACGGCCTCATCTGGGGCCAGGCCGCCAAGATGGCCGGCATGGGCGCCAGCAAGCCCGGCTGGAGCATGGAGAACATCAACAAGCAGATCGACGCCGGCCGCCCCGTCGTCATCGGCGTGGACTACAAGGCCGGCTCCAACGGCGGCGCCAACGGCACCGACCACTGGGTCGCCGTCACCCGCCGCGAGGGCAACACCTACTTCGCCAACGACCCCGCCACCGGCAAGGAGATCTCCCTCAAGCTCCAGGGCGGCAAGCTCGTCGGCGGCCCCAGCAACTACAAGAGCACCGGTGAGCTGGTGACCTTCTCGGGCGGCAACCCCAAGCCGGGCACCGCTCCGGCCGGCGGTGGCAACACCCCCGCGCCCGCCAGCCCCACCAAGCCCTCGGGCGGCAACGCCTCCATCAAGGGCCTGGACCTGCCCACGGGTGACCTCGAGAAGGGCGCCAAGGGCGCCGCCGTCAAGCAGCTCCAGACGGCCCTGGTGAAGCTCGGCCACATGACCCAGGCCGAGATGAACACCGGCCCGGGCACCTTCGGCCCCAAGACCGAGGCGGCCCTCAAGGAGTTCCAGGCGGCCCACGGCGTGCCCAACACCGGCTACTACGGCCCCCTGACGCGCGCCGCCTTCAAGAAGCTCGGCGCCGACGTGGGTGGCACCGGCGGCACCGGTGGCTCCTCCGGCCCCGGCCCCGTCACGGGCCCGGGCAACGAGCCCGGCTCCAAGGGCGGCGTGAGCCTCGCGCAGCTGCGGAAGATCATGCCCAACCTGTCGCAGGCCAAGGCCGAGCAGTACCTGCCCCACCTCAACAAGGCCATGGCCGAGGCCGGCATCAACACCCCCAAGCGGCAGGCCGCCTTCCTCGCGCAGCTCGCCCACGAGAGCGGTGAGTTCCGCTACATGGAGGAGATCGCCTCCGGTGCCGCCTACGAGGGCCGCAAGGACCTGGGCAACACGCAGCCCGGCGACGGCGTGCGCTTCAAGGGCCGTGGCCCCATCCAGATCACCGGCCGCGCCAACTACCGCGCCGCGGGCAAGGCCCTGGGCATCGACCTGGAGAACAACCCCAAGCGCGCCTCGGACCCGGATGTGGGCTTCCGCACCGCCGCCTGGTACTGGAACAGCCGCAACCTGAACCAGTACGCGGACTCCGGCAACTTCAAGGAGCTCACCCGCCGCATCAACGGCGGCTACAACGGGCTCGCCGATCGCCAGAAGTACTACCAGCGCGCGCTCGACGTGCTCACCTGAGATACGGCTTCACATGATTCGGCACGGCTCCCCTTCCCCCCGGAAGGGAGCCCGATGACCGCGGCCAACCCCCCTCGGCCGCGGTCATTGTTTTTTCCGGGGGATGCCGTCAGGCCTCCGGTGGCTCCTCGCACCTCGAGGGCGTACGGGTAGCCGAGCCGCAGGAGGGTCTCCAGCGCGGCCAGCCCCACCCGGCGTCCGCTGCTCCCGGCCAGCGCACACAGCCACTCCTCCTCCAGGGCGTCCGACATCAGGTCCGCCCGCTCGCGGGGGGACGCGACGGGCCCGGCTTCACGCGCGGAGGTGGCGGGAGGGGCATTCCGGAGGCGTTGCCTGGACAGCGCCGAGCCTGCTGCGAATCCGGACCGGGTGGCAAGCCACTGGCTCCCGGTTCCTCCGCACGCAGGCCGGGCGGGCAGCCGGTGGGCAAGGCACCGCCCGGGGGCCGTGCGCACCGTGCGAGGCATCAGGACCCTTCACGGCACTCTTCACGAGGACCCCCATGGCGATGGAGCGAGCGCAGCGTTTCGTGGATGCACTGGCGAAGCTGGAGGAGAACGGAGACGTGGAGCCCCTGTTGGAGCTCTTCGGGGACGACGCGCAGGTGAGCAACGTGGCCTCGCGGCGCACCTTTCATGGCAAGGACGGCGCCCGCGGCTTCTGGCGCGAGTACAAGGGCATGCTGCGTCAGGTGAAGTCCACCTTCCGCAACATGATCGAAGCCGGAGACCGCGTGGCGCTCGAGTGGGAGTCCAGCGGCACCGCGCACAACGGGGCGGCGGTGGACTACGAGGGCGTCTCCATCATCGAGTGGGATGGCGAGCGCATCTCGCGTTTCTACGCCTACTTCGATCCGCGCTTGCTGGGCATGGAGCTGTCGCGGGGCACCGCGGCGCGCTCGGAGGCCCCGGCCACCGCCCCGGCTTGAGAAGCCCGATAGGACCGAGTCCCACGCTCTCTTTTTCTCACGTCGGAGGAAGCGTGGG
This sequence comes from Archangium violaceum Cb vi76, assembly GCF_000733295.1. Classification (GTDB taxonomy): domain Bacteria; phylum Myxococcota; class Myxococcia; order Myxococcales; family Myxococcaceae; genus Archangium; species Archangium violaceum. The sequence goes on from NZ_JPMI01000075.1 coordinate 99,708, forward strand.
ACATGGGCCCGGATGAAATATCTCGGCATGTAACGCGCCGCGTCCTGGCGCATACTGGGACTGTTACTTTCCTGACCAAGGGGAAGAGATGTCCCGCACCGTCGTTGCCTTGTTGGTCCTGCTCGTCGCCGCCTCCCCCTCGAGTGCCTACGCCGTTGGGAAGAAGAAGGCCGCTTCGACGCAGACGTCCCAGAAGTCCTCCGAGTCCAAGCCCGCCGAGACACGGCCGGCCGACGCTCCGGTGCAGCAGACCGAGGATCCGGACATGGACTTCGATCTGCTCGAGCCCTCCCCGGCCGCCGAGGCCCCCCGCCTGGTGGACCCCGAGCTGGAGAAGGCCATCGCCACCCGCCGCACCATGCTCACCGTGCACCAGGGGCTGGGGCTCGCCACGCTGACGACGCTGGCCGCCACCGTCGTGGTGGGGCAGCTGCACTTCGACGACCGCTACCGCGGCGGGGGCGACACGGGCCGCTATGCCGGCTGGCACAAGGGCCTGGTGATCGCCAGCAGCACCCTGTTCGTTGGCACGGGCGTGCTCGGCCTGTTCGCGCCCACGCCCTTCAAGAAGGAGCTGCGGCTGGACACCATCACCCTGCACAAGTTCTTCGTCTCCCTGGCCACCGCCGGCATGCTCACGCAGGTGGTGCTCGGCCTGGTGACGGCCAGCCGCGAGGGCCAGCTGTCCCAGGTGAACCTGGCCACGGCGCACCAGGTGGTTGGGTATGCGACGCTGGGCGCCGTTGGCGCGGGCGCCCTGATGATCGTCTTCTGAATACACTCCCAAGCGAACGCGTCGAGACACCCGGAGGCTCATCATGAAACGCTCGTCCCTGGCCGTGCTGGCCACGCTGTTGCTGTCCACGCCCGTGCTCGCGCAGGAGGCTGCTCCCGCTGGCCCGCGCATGTACTCGGTGAAGACCGCGGACAGCTCGCTCACCTATCGTCTCAACCACAAGCTGCACCTGGTGGAGGGCAAGGCGCGCCCCACCGAGGGCAAGGCCCTGCTGAAGCCGGACGGCACCCTGCAGGTGGCCGTGCGCGCGAACGTGGGCGACTTCGACTCGGGCAACTCCAACCGTGACGCCCACATGAAGGAGGCCACCGAGGAGCCCAAGTACCCCACCATCGAGTTCAAGGGCATCGCCAGTGGCGTGAAGGTGCCCACCACCTTCCCCTCGGAGCAGACGGTGGCGCTCAAGGGCCAGCTCACCTTCCACGGCGTGAAGCAGCCGGTGGAGGTGCCCATGAAGGTGGTGTTCACCTCGGCCAAGGACGTGACGGCCACGGGCACCTTCCAGATCAGCCTGGATGCCTTCAAGGTGGAGCGTCCGTCGCTGATGATGGTGAAGGTGGACGACGCGCTCGTCCTGGAGACGAAGTTCCAGCTTCAGGAGGGGAAGTGAGCACCAATCGCCGGGGCTTCCTGAAGGGACTGGCGGGAGCGGGCGTCGGCGCGGCCGCCACGGGCATGGCGGGTTGCGCGCCGGACATCTCTCCCGCCCCCTTCGTGAACGCGGAGAAGGACGCCAGCAGGCGCGTGGTGTTGACCGTGAGCCGCTACCCGGACCTGTCGCGTCCGGGCGGCGCCATCACGCTGCGCGTGGAAGGTGAGCAGCAGGTGCTCGTCGCTCACCCGCAGGGCACCCAGTACGTGGTGCTGACCAGCCTCTGCACGCACTCGGGGTGCCCGCTGGGCTTCGAGAAGAACGAGGCCATCTGCCCGTGCCACCTGTCGCGCTTCGCGCTGGATGGTTCGGTGACGCATCCGCCCGCCCGCTCGCCGCTGCGGCAGTTCTCCTCGAGCTTCGACTCGGAGACGGGCGAGCTGACCATCGACTTCGGGGCCGGTGAGGAGGGCTTCCCCTCCGTCGTGGATGGGAAGATCTTCTTCCCCTTCGCGCAGTTCCCCCAGCTCCAGACGCCGGGCGGCAAGGTGGAGGGGACGCCGGGCGGTTACGGGACGCTCATCTTCGTCTTCGCGCTCGAGGACGGGACGTACGCGGCGGTGGACTCCATCTGTACCCACCAGCAGTGCCCCGTGCAGTACCGGGAGGCGGAGGCGGACCTGTTCTGCTTCTGCCACAACTCGCGCTTCACCAAGACGGGTGAGGTGCGGGAAGGCCCCGCGGTCGTGACGGGCGATCTCAAGAAGTTCTCGGTGACGAGCGACGCCACCGGCGTCACCGTGGCCATCGTGTAGCCAAGCTCCCCTCGCCCTCCGGGAGAGGGACGGGGTGAGGGTACCTGGAACAACCAGGTTGCCCCTCGCCCCGGCCCACCGTGGGGAGCACGGGGACGGATACCCTCACCCTTTCCCTCTCCCGGGGGGAGAGGGGTGGATCCAACCCTAGTAGAGTCGGCTCCAGAACGAGCGCCGCGCCGAGATGTGATCCAACGCGTCCTGCAGCTCCTCGTCGTAGTCGGCCCGGGTGGCGATGTCCGCCATCGCGATGATGCCCACCAGCCGGTCGTCCCTCTCCACCACCGGCACGCGGCGCACCTGGCGGCGGCCCATCAACGCGATGATGCCGTGGATGTCCTCGTCCGGCGTCACCACCTCCACGTCATCCGTCATGATGTCCCGGGCGAGCATGCCGTCCGGCGGCCGTCCCTCGGCCAGCGTGCGGATGACCAGGTCCCGGTCCGTGATGAGGCCGCGCAGCCGGCCCTGCTTGTCCACCACCGGCACCACGCCGCAGTCCTCGTCCTTCATGATGCGCGCCACCTCGCGCAGGGTGCTGTCCAGCTGCGCGCTCTTCACGGTGCGCGTCATGATTTCCCGCGCGTTCAAGGGCTCGCGCTTCCACCGGCCCTGGCGCCGCGTCTCGCCGCGGGGAGCCCCCGTCTGGCTCATGCCCATCAGGTCCGAGTACACCTCGCCCGTGCCCGCGCGCTGCTCCGCTCCCGGCCGGTCCTCGCGCCATCGCTCCTCGCGCCAGCGCGACTCCCGGTCGCGCGGATCTCGAGGGCCAACCCCGGCCCGCGTCATGCGCTCGTCCTCTTCGTACGGGGCCTTCGCGCCCGGCTCCTGGCCCGTGCCCGAGCGGTCCCACGGGCGGTACTCGCGCGGCGGATGGTCGTCCTCCAGCGAGTGGTAGCGCTCCTGCTCGCCCAGCAGCGGCCCCGGGCCCATGCCCGCGGCATCGTCGGCGTTGCGATCATCCCGCCCGTAGGGGCCGTGGGGCATGCTGGCGCTGAGGCCCGTGGGGCGCTCGACGGGACGGCCCCGGCCCCGGTGGAAGAGGCCGCGGCGCTGCGGAACCCGCTCGTAGCGCGTGTCGTCCCCGGGAGGCGGTGCGCCCTCCTCGGTGCGCGGCTGGGCCATGCGCAACTGGGCGGCGCGGTGGAAGCGGCCCTCCCTCACCTCGGGGGGCTCGTCACGCTCGGTGCTCCAGCCGGTGACGTCGGACTCGGAGCGCTCGCGGGAGCCCGGCGGAGACTCCGCGGCGCGGCGCTCGCGCTCGGCGTGCGTACCGTTGGGCGGCGAGCCGCGGACCGGGGTGTCCCTTCCATCATCGGTGTGCCTCTGGGCCATGGGGATGCGACCTCCTGAGCTGTGTGTGCCGCCGGAGGCTCGGCACGCACCCGGTTTCCTCCAAGGCCCCCGGAGGACACGGCGCGCCCGGCTGTCGGCCCACGGGCATGCCCACCCCCACCGAGTGCCCGGCTCCGGACACCCGCCCTGTCCTCGGGGACGGGCTTCCCTCAGGAGGTGGCGAGCGCCTCGCCCAGGCGCACCAGGCCGCCGAAGTCCTCCAGCTCGCCGCCGGCCTCGGGAGCGGCCACCGCCACGGCGCCCGCGGGCAGCTTCTCCGCGAGCCGCGCGAGCACGCCCCGGTGGGCCTCGGCGCGGGCCCGCTCCAGGTCCGCCAGGCGGATGAGCGCCTCCACCCCATCGCGCGCGGCACCCGCGTCCTCCACGTGCCGCAGCAGCGCCTCGGGGGACGTCAGCCCATCCTCGCGCGCCCAGCTCCGGTTGAGCACGAAGCCCGCGAAGGGCAGCCCCTTCTCGTGCAGCATGTCCCGGAAGAAGGCCGCCTCCGTCAGCGAGGCCCCCTCCGGCGACGTCACCAGCAGGAAGGCCGCGTCCGGCGACGTCAGCCGCGAGCGCAGCCGATCCGCCCTCAGCCGGATGGCCGAGAACAGCCCGCTGAAGGCCCCCATGAAGGTGCGCATCTCCTGCGTGAAGCTCTCGCCGAAGACGCTCCCCAGCACGTTGCCCAGCAGCTGCGACGTCTTGCGCCACAGCCTCCCGCCCCGGCCCTTCTCCTCCGGCAGGAAGAGCGAGACGATTCTGTCGTCCAGGAAGCGCGCCAGCCGGCCCGGTGCCTCCAGGAAGTCCAGCGCGTGGCGGCTCGGTGGCGTGTCCAGGACGATGAGCTCGTAGCGGCCCTCGTCCAGGAAGTTGTCCAGCGCCTCGGCCGCGGCGTACTCCTGCATGCCCGCCACCAGGTCCGACAGGAAGCGGTAGAGGCGGTTCTCCAGGATGGTGCGCGCCGCCTCGGGCGAGGGCGACAGCCGCCGCACGAAGCGCTCGAAGACGACGCGCGGGTCCAACATCCACACGTCCAGCCGGCCCTGTCCGGGCTCCTGGCCCGCGAAGAGGCGCTCGGGGGAGATGGGGGTGGGCTCCGCGCCGGCCTCGGACAGGCCCATGGCCTCGGCGAGCCGTTTGGCCGGGTCGATGGTCAGCACCAGCACCTTGCGGCCCGCGCGCGCCGCCGCCACGCCGAGCGCCGCCGCCGTCGTCGTCTTCCCCACGCCGCCCGCGCCACACAACACGAGGACACGTTTCTCCCGCAGCAGGGACTGGAGGCTCATGAGGGGGCTCCGGCGCGCTCGCTCCGGGGCGGAGACGCGGGGTGGACGGTGGGACGGGCGAGGTGCCTGGCGAGCCGCTCCACCAGCTCCGGGCCGCTGCCGGGCAGCTCGGGCAGGGTGAGCAGGGGGGCCGGAAGGTTGCCCGCCAGCCGGGCCTCGGCCTCGCGGGCCCTATCCAACCGCCCCAGCGCGCGCTGTCCCAGGTGGGGCCCGTGCTCACCCAACAAGCGCTCCACCGCGGCGCGCCCGTCCGGTGAGAAGGGATTGTCCGGCATGCGGTTGAGCACGCCCGCGGCGATGGGGATGCGGTGGCGCTGGATGGCGGTGGCCAGCTCCAGCGTCTCACTCACGGGCAGGGGCTCGGGCAGGGTGACGAGCAGGGCCCCGGTGAGCCGCGGGTCCCTCAACAACGTGAGCCCCTCGCGCACCGAGCGGCCAATGGGCCCGCCGGGCATGACGGACAGCAGCGTGTCCGGCAGCGCGGCGATGGCCAGCGCGTGGCCGGTGGCCGGCAGGTCCAGGAGGCACAACGGGTACAGGGGGCTGCCATCCGGGCGCGTGCGGCGCACCAGGTGGAGCATCTGGAAGAGGACGCCCATCTCCCGGAGGGCGGGAGCGGCCTCGAGGAAGCGGCGCAGGGCACGGGTGCGCATGGCGGCCTCGGCCATGACACGCAGCGGCAACACGTCCTGCAGGAAGAGGCGCTGGCCCTCCACGGGGGACAGGCGGACGAAGGACAGGCCCGGAGACACCTCGCGCACCTCGGGCCCGGAGACGCGCGGGGCGCCCACCAACGCGCCGAGGGCGGAGGGGCTGTCCTGCTCGTCGGAGCCCACCTCCACCTCGGCCAGCAGCACGCGCCGGCCCGCGGCCACCGCCGCGCGCGCCAGGGCCGCCGTGAGTGTCGTCTTGCCCACTCCCCCCTTGCCCGAGACGAGCAGCGCCCTCCGATCCCACAGTGCGTCGAGCAAGGCCGTCGCCCCTCCCAAGGTGGCTTCCACCAGTGGCTTCCACGTGTCGTGCAGGAAGCCAGTCATAACGACCGTTTCCCGGTACGACAAGGGATGCCACCGGGTGGGAGTCACCGGGCGGGCAGGCCCGGGCGTCCGCGGCCCGTCACTGCATGGGCCAGCGGGCGGCGATCTCCTCGCACGCGCGCTGCACGTCGCACAGCCGGCGCACCCGCGCCTTGGGCGGCAGGAACTCCTTGCCGGAGAACACGTCCACCAGGCGCACCAGCCTCGGCTCGATGGGGCCCAGCGTCGTCAGGTGCTGGTCGGCGAAGGCCTGCAGGAGCGTGGCGATGTACTGCCCGGAGCGCTCGTCCAGCGGGTGGTGCTTGGAGAAATACAGCTTCATCACCCCGACCTTGTTGTGGCCGTTGCGGTCCACCGTCTGCAGCACCACCTGGGGCCCGACGCGGATGGTGACACCGGCCATCTGCAGCGCGGGCGGCTCCTCGCCCACCGCGGTGGCCACCACGCCCTGCAAACCCAGACGCGGGTGCAGCTTGCGGTAGTGCTCGAGCGCCTCGATGCACAGGCGGGCGCGCTGCGTGTCGAAGTCGTCCGAGAAGACGCTGGTGGCCAGGCGGTGCTGATGGTGGCGGAGGATGGCCTCGTCCTGGCCGCGGCACAGGAAGTCGGTGATGGCGTATGCGGCCTCGGGGTAGCGCAGGTACTGCGGCTCCGGCGGGTGCTTCTGGGACTCGATGAGCCGCTTGCGGAGCGCGGGCGTCGCCGTGAGGTAGCGGCCCAGCTTGTTCACCGACACGTGAGGTGACTCCGGAAGTCCGTTCATGAAGTGCCTCCCTGAGAAGTCGAGATGTGAAGACATTAACGGATGGGTCTGACATGTCCTGGGAGCGGGAGTCCGAGGGAAAAGGGCCGTCTCTTGCCCTCGGGGAGGGGCGTGGACATGGGAGGGGAGGGACGTGAGCCGGGCCCCAGTTTCGGGGGAGAGATGAATGGACCATCCATGCCAGCGCCCACTGCGCCGCCCGTGCTGCTGGAGGCCGGGGCGGCGGTGGGAGAGACGGCCCGGCAGCTGACGAGGCTGGGGCGGGGGGACCATGTCTGCCTCGTGTACGAGCGGCCCGAGGAGCACGTGGCGGCGCTGGTGCCGTACATCCGGCAGGGGCTCGAGCGGGGCGAGCGCTGCGTGTACGTGGTGGACGAGCACGGGGTGGGGGAAGTGGCCGCGACGCTGCGGGCGCACGGGGTGGAGACGGAGCGGGCGCGGGCGCGGGGGGCGCTCGTCTTCCTCTCGCAGCGCGAGGCCTTCCTGCGCGGGGGGCGTTTCGAGCCGGACGAGATGATCGCCTATTTCCGCCGGGTGGAGCAGGAGTCGCTGGCGGCGGGCTTCACGGGGGTGTGCGCGACGGGGGAGATGAGCTGGGCGCTGGGGCCGGAGCCCTCGCGCGAGGAGCTGCTGCGCTACGAGACACTGCTCAACTGCTACCTGCCGGGCAGCCGGGCGATGGCCAACTGCCAGTATCACCGGAGCCGCTTCTCGCCCGAGGTCATCCGGGACGTGCTGCGCGCGCACCCGCGGGTCATCCTCGGGGACGAGGTGCACGAGAACCTCTTCTACGAGACGCCGGAGATGTTGCTGGGGGAGGAGTCGGCGGCGAGGCGGGTGGAGTGGATGGTGCGGCAGCTGAAGCGGGTGCGGGAGGCCGAGCGCAAGCTGGTGATGATGGGGATGAGGCTGTCCGAGCAGGCGGAGGAGAACGGGCGGCTGTACCAGGAGGCGCGCGAGGCGGTGAGGGCGCGGGACGAGTTCCTCTCGGTGGCGTCGCACGAGCTGAAGACGCCGCTGACGCCGCTGCGGCTGAAGCTGCAGGGGTTGAAGCGGGAGGCGGAGGGGAACGAAGGGGAGCTGGTGCCGCGCGAGCGGGTGGTGCGAGCGGCGCAGGGAGCGGAGCAGCAGTTGCGCAAGCTGGCGGTGCTGGTGGACGCGCTGCTGGACGTGTCGAGGCTGACGCAGGGGAAGCTGGCGTTGACGTGGGAGGAGTTGGATGTGACGGAGGTGGTGTGGGAGGTGGTGGAGCGGTTCGAGCAGCAGGCGGAGAAGGCGGGGAGCGAGGTGGAGGTGGTGGCGGAGCGGGAGGTGGTGGGGAGGTGGGACCGGTTGAGGCTGGAGCAGGTGGTGACGAACCTGCTGTCGAACGCGCTGAAGTACGGGGCGGGCCGGCCGGTGCACGTGACGGTGGCGGAGGAGCGGGGGCGGGCGGTGCTGGTGGTGCGCGACGAGGGGATTGGGATTGGACCCGAGCACCAGCAGCGCATCTTCGGCAAGTTCGAGCGGGCGGTCTCGGGGCGGCACTACGGAGGGTTGGGGCTGGGGCTCTACATCACGAGGCAGATCGTCCAGGCGTTGGGGGGGAGCATCGAGGTGGAGAGCGAGCCGGGCCGGGGCGCCACGTTCCGCGTGGTGTTACCGCGCACCACTCCCTCTCCCCTCGGGAGAGGGCCGGGGTGAGGGTACCCGTCACCGGGGTTGGCTCCGTGAGGCACGGCGCGCGAACGTGGGCGGCACGGCCCGGTTCTGCTACGACCCGGACTCCGTATGCGAGTCAAACGAATCGTGGCCAACGTGGTGAGCCCGAAGCCGGCGGAAGCCGCGCGCTTCTACCAGGACATCCTCGGGCTCGACATCCTGATGGACATGGGGTGGATCGCGACCTACGGCTCCGAGGAGGAGATGCAGGTTCAAATCAGTTTCATCTCGGAAGGGGGCTCGGGAGCACCGGCGCCAGACCTGTCGATCGAGGTGGATGACCTGGACGCGGTGTTGCGCCGGGTGAAGAAGGCGAAGATCCCCGTGGAGTATGGCCCGTGTGACGAACCCTGGGGTGTGCGCCGGTTCTTCGTGAGGGATCCATTCGGCAAGTTGGTGAACATCCTCGTTCACGACTGAGGGCGATCAGGAGTCCGCTGTATCCTCGTTGGCTTCCTTGGGACGCAGGGCCTCGTACAGCTCGGTCATGCGCTGCAGTTGCTCGAGCCGCTCTCGGGCCGCCTCGCCAGGAGGTCCCGGTGGAAACGCCACTCGGAGGACGGCGCGCGCCGCCCCTCGTGGCTCCCGTCGAAGCGCATCAGCACGAGGTCCTCCGGCACCAGCGCGTCGTAGTCCATCCCCGTGGGCGTCAGCAGGAAGCCGTCCTCCACCCGCTGGCTCAGGTTGCCGCTCGTCCCTGGGAAGATGTGGCGAATGATCAGCCTCGGGAGAGGGCCGGGGTGAGGGTATCCGTCACCCAGCCTGGCTTCGTGGAGCATGGAGTTCGCGCATCTGGAGCGCTCCCTCGTTGGCGCTGCGGGGGGGTGGTCTTGAATGGGAGCCGATGAATCGCCAGGGTGGGAACGTGCGAGAATCCCCCTGTTTGAAGATCTTCCAATCCCTCTGGGTGACGGTTTGCCTTCTGGCCAGCATGAGCGCAGCCGGCGAGGAGTCCAGGCGCGTGAGGGTCATGCTCTCGGCCGATCCCCATGCGCGAGCGGGAGTGCCCGAGCCCCGCCCGGAAGACTGGAAGGGGGGCGTGCTTTTCTTCCAGGTGAAGGACCCGGGCTTCCTCGTGGTGGAGGCAGGCGATGAGCTCATCGCGGCGGGCGAGTTGCTGTGGGGGGAGGACAATCGGCTGCGGGTGGAGCCGCGCAGGAGCCACCTCTCCGCGGCGCTGCCCCGGTTGGTGAGCCACGAGCCAGGACGGGAGGCGGTGGAGGTGGACGTCCCGGAGGGCGTGGGCGCCGGAGGGGTGCTCACCCTCACCTATGCGTGGAACTGGAAGCATACGGGCCGCCCCGCCCTGGTGCGCACCTGGCGCCTCCCGCCCATGGAGGACATCCCGCCAGAGTGGCTGGAGGAGGAGCAGGCCGAGACGGAGGACACGCCCGAGGACGGGGAGGATGGCGCGTGGGCCCTGGTGCCGGACCAGGAGGCGTCCCTCCCCGTGCAGGTGGACCCGGAGTGGCCCGAGCTGTTCTGGGTGGCCGGGTACGCCTCGCGTGAGGAGATTGCCGCGCGCCTCTTCGGGGATGCCGCGGCGGCGGGCGCTTTCGACCTGGAGCCCCGTCTACCTCCACCCGGCGCCGTGGAGGGCTTGCAGGTCTGCGTGCGCGTGCGTCACCCGCTGTCGCTCGTGCCGCAATTGCTCGCCACTGTGAGCCGGGCCCTGGAGGTGCAACTGGAGGCGGATATCGCCTGGAGCCGCTCCCAGCTCCCGGTGGCCTCCCTGGACAGGGCCGCGGCCGCCGCGCTGGTGGAACGTGCCCTGCGCTGGGCCCAGCGCTCGCACATCCTGGACGATTCCGGGCAGAGCTACTTCGATCGCTACCTCCAGGCGCTCGGCCCCTGGCGGGACGCGGACTGGCTCTCCTTGGGCGAAGCCGCCGAGCCGCTGCGCAAGGCCGTCGCGCTGCGCTCCACACACTCGAGGACGAGCTACCGCGTCACCGATGGCTCGCCCGTCCTCGCCCCGGGCAGTGTGGTGGGCCGCGTCTCTCTTCCCGACGGCTCCAGTGTTCAAGTCCGCGCCCTGCTGCTGCTCACCGAGGAGACGTCCCTGGAGCGCGCGGAGCTGCGGGTACGCAACGCTCCCCGCGACACCCCGCGCGTCCTGCTGCCCGGCAAGGACGGGCGCTGGCGCGGCTACAGCGCCGAATTCAACACCGTTGCCGGGGCGCCCGAGCCGCTCGAGCACCCCGAGGGGAACGCGTACTGGTACTACCCAGGCACGCTCCTCATCCGCCCGGGGGAGTGGCGGCCGGGGTTGGGGGCCGGCACGGGCGGGTTGGCGGCCTTGCGGCGGGAGCTTCTCGAGACAGCCCTGGCCACGGCGACACCGCGAGCGCCCCAGCCCCTGCTCGCCCTCGACCATGACGTGCTCTCCCTGCTCACCCCGGACGAGCGCCTGGGCGTCTTCGACACCGTCCTCACGGGCTCCGCGCTCACCTCGGACATGAGGGAGGACGCGGTGCACCTGCTGACGCGGGTGCTGCTATCCACGCCGGACGGGGACTTCCCTCCTCTGGAGCGCCGCCTCACCTCGAGCGGGGTTCTGGAGAAGCTGCTCGCCAGCAACGCGCCGGAGGGCAAGGTGTTGCTGGGACAGGCCTTCACCCAGAAGGCGCTCGCCTCCTTTCCCCTCACGCTGGACCTCCTCGAGTCCCTGCCTGGCTTCCACCTGGGACGTGAGGGCGAGACGACGCACCTGCTCAACGTCCCCTCCGGGCGGGTGTCCACGGTGTTGGTGGCGCCGGAGGCATGGGAGGCACAGCAGGGCGTGCGCCTGGGAGCCGAACCCGCCCTGCCCGGAGAAGCGGCGGGGCCCTCCAAACGCATGGCCCTGTACTTCCAGCCGGTGCGGCAGGAGTTCCAGGCGCGCTACTTCTCCTCCGTGGACGAGCTGCCCCGCAGCCGCGCCCTGCACCCGCTGGAGTGGGTACGGGTGGAAGTCCATGGGCCCCAACCGCGCACGCACCTGATGACGGCCATGGAGCTGGCCCTGCTCGCCTCCACGCCGGACATGTCGCTCCTCTGGTCGGCGGTGAGCCGCGTCAGCGAGCTGCACATGGTGTACGGCGCCGTGTCCGCCCTGACGAAAGCGCCGCTGCTGACAGGCGTGCCAGCCTCCGCCGCGCGGGGCGGCACGCTGGCGGGGGCGCGCACGGCGGCGGTGCGCCTGTTCGTGGGCCGCATGTCGCTGGTGGCGGTCCTGGCTGGAGTGGACACGTACCGGGACGAGCTGTCGCGGACGCCCGAGGGACGGGCGTTCCTCGCGGTGCACGATTTGGCCATGGTGGTGCTGGCCGGCAGGGATATCCACAAGCTGGCCACCTCGGGCATCGGACGCGAGCTGGTACACCGGGGCAGGCTGGCGTTGAGCGCGGCGGGCGCCCGGGCCTCGTCCGGACTGCGCGAGTCGGTGGATGCCGTCCAGGCGCTGGTGAAGACGCTGGAGCGGATGCTCGCCGAGGGCAAGGCCGTTGCGACACCGGACGGGCTGCGGTTTTCCCTGCCTGGCGGCGCCGAGGCCTTCAAGCAGTCCTTCTTCGCCATCCGCGGGGAGATGGCCGCCGCAAGGGCCCTCGGTGGCATGCGCCGCGCGGGGCTCGCGGCTGAGGAGGCCGAGAAGACGCTGGAAGCGTTGAAGCTGCTGGCTGCCGAGAGCCGGGAGATGGCGCTCGCCTACAATGCCGTGGCGCGGCGCGCGGCGGCCCTCCCCGCGGACAAGGCGCGGTTCTACCTCGCCGCGGTGGAATCGCTACGGGCCTCCGCGCGCGGTGCTGTGAAGCCGGCGCTCGCGGAGTTGCTGCGGCACTCAGGAGCACGGAGCCTGAAGGACCCTCTTTCCTTCCTGAAGGAGGCGGAGTGGCTCGTCAGTCACCCGGAACTGGAAGCCGAGGCAGTGGTTACACTGGCGAGGAAGGCCCGCGGGGACAAAGTGGACCTGGGCTGGGTACGCTCCACGGGGCTGACCCTGGAGGACCTCAACGCCATGGGCAGGAACAAGATGACGCCCTGGAAAGACCTTCAACGGGCAGCGTCGGACCCGTGGAATCTGAAGTTGCAACGGCGGGTGCGCGAGGAACTTCGAGGCATCGCGACGGAGATGCTGACGGAGCGCGATGCGCGCACGCTCTTCCCGGGCTTCCAGTTGACTGGGCGGCAGGTGAAAATGGAGGGAGGACACATCATCGACGACATGCTGACGGCGACGCACGGCCCGAAGCTTCAACATGGAGTAGAGGTAAAGGGCTGGAACGAGAACCGGTGGCGCAAAGCGCTCGACGCCTGGCAGGCCAGACAGGCCGGCCCCCGTCTCAACGACCAGCAGAAGGCGCTCGTCAGGCAACTTCAGCGCCTGCTCGAGCAACTCGAGGACGCGGCGAGGGCTCCTCGAGGGAAACCGTTTCTCGTCATTACCGACAGGCTGAGTGGGCCGGTCATGTTCAAGATGTCCAGGTTTCTTCAAGAAAACGCACGGGGAACAAAGCTCATTCAATTGGAGGAAGCCCGGATTTTGGAGAAGACGAAGCAACTGCGCGCGGCGCTGAAGTTACCGGAGGTTCTCTCTGGAGGTGCGCCATGAGCCGGTGGCCTCTCTGGGCGGTCCTGGCTCCAGGCGAGCCCGCACGGTTGGAGAGCCGCGCTCTGGCCATCGCGATGCCGGACTGGGACGAAGAGGACGGAGAACAACTGCCCTTCGAGGTCATCGTGGGCAGTGGCCGCTACCATGCCATCGTGGGGACGGACCCCATCGATATCGGCGCCGAGATTCAAATCGCCGAGGCCCTGTCGCTCGAGGGTGAGGAGCCCGTCTACTCGATTGAGCGCGCCAACGACCCCTGGGCTGTCACGGCGTGGCGCAACGGTGCGCTGGATGTCTTGGAGGATGTGGACCCGGACAGCCTGGCCGAGTCTCTCGGCTGTCCGCTGCCAGGAAGGGAAACCGCTTCGGACTCGTCCGCGAGCAAGCCGCTGCGCAACGCCGCATTGGTGGAAGGAGTCCAGGCAGCGCAGGCGCGACGCGTGCTGGAAGAGAATGCCGGCGAGCCGCTTCCTCCGGGGCGCTACTGCTTCGCGGACACGCCGAAAGGGCTTCTGCTCTCCAGCGCCACGGGTGGCATTGGTTACGCTGACCTGACTTTGTCGGAACGGTTTCCTCACGCGCGCGTATATGGGGTAGTGGCTTCACCGGGCTTGGACGCCTTTTTTGTCAATGTCTTGCAGGGCGGAGAGTGCATTGGACAGTTCTCACATCCGCGTGATGATTTTCCATGTTTCCCGGTTCTCGATGCCGTCAAGGGCGAGCGCTCGCCCGAGCGGATTCTCGCGGCGCTCGGCATCCCGGCGGAGTGGTTTCGGAATGAATGACAGCTCCAAGAGCGATGGCGGGAGTGGCCTATGGTGGGCGTTGTGCGCTCACGGATTGTGAAGAACCCCGGGTTCTCGAGGCAGCGCACATCTTTCCGTATCACGGACCGCAGACCAACCACGTCACCAATGGTTTGCTCTTGCGCGCGGATCTGCATGTCCTGTTCGACCTGGGCCTGTTGCGTACGGAGAAGCTCAGGAGTCCGCTGTATCCTCGTCGGCTTCCTTGGGCCGCAGGGCCTCGTACAGCTCGGTCATGCGCTGCAGTTGCTCGAGCCGCTCGGTCGGGGTGAGTTGGAGATTCTCCTCGAGCAGAGACACATCCACGCCTGCGTCGATGGCCGCATCCCAATCCGGCCCGTAGCTCGGGAATGCCTTCCGGAGGAGCTCACGCGGGTCGTCCATGTCAGAAGTCCAAGCCGGAGCTCGTGCCGCCGCGGTTCCGTCGAACCGCGTCCGTCCGCTCGTCAGCCCTCGAGCGCCGGTTGATGGCCGTACGTCTTGAACTTCTCGAGCACCCGCGCCATCTCCTCCGCGTCGAGCAGCACGGGCTCGCCCACCTGCAGGGCTCGCCAGTACATGGCCGCGAGCGTCTCCACCTCCACCGCCAGCTTGAACGCCCCCGCCAGGTCCTTGCCCAGCGCCAGCATCCCGTGGTTCGCCAGCAGGCACGCCTTGCGCCCCTCCAGCGCCTCCACCGCGTGGTGCGACAGCTCCTCCGTGCCGAACGTGGCGTACGGCGCGCACCGGATGTCCGCGCCTCCCGCCGTCGTCACCATGTAGTGGAAGGACGGAATCCCCCGCCGCAGGCACGCCAGCGTCGTGCAGAACATCGAGTGCGCGTGCAGCACCGCCCCCACCTCGGGCCGCCTCGCCAGGAGGTCCCGGTGGAAACGCCACTCGGAGGACGGCGCGCGCCGCCCCTCGTGGCTCCCGTCGAAGCGCATCAGCACGAGGTCCTCCGGCACCAGCGCGTCGTAGTCCATCCCCGTGGGCGTCAGCAGGAAGCCGTCCTCCACCCGCTGGCTCAGGTTGCCGCTCGTCCCCTGGTTCAGCCCCGACGTGTTCATCCGCCGCGCCGTGGCGATCATCTGCTCGCGCAGCGCCAGGTGTCCCACCGTGCTCACGTTCCCGTCTCCTTCACCGGCCGGCGCTCGGGGAAGAGTGACAGCAGCCCCTCGGTGCTGGCCGCGCATACGCCACGCTCCGTGACGAGCGCCGTCACCAGCCGCGCCGGTGTCACGTCGAAGCCGTAGTTGGCCACCGGGCTCTCCTCCGGCGTCACCCGCACCGTCACCACCTCGCCCGAGGGCAGCCGCCCGCTCACGTCCGTCACCTCGCGCCCGTCCCGCTGCTCGATGGGGATGTCCCTCACCCCGTCCTCGAGCGTCCAGTCGATGGTCGGCGACGGCAGCGCCACGTAGAAGGGCACCCCGTTGTCCTTCGCCGCCAGCGCCTTCAGGTACGTGCCAATCTTGTTCGCCACGTCTCCCCGCGCCGTCGTGCGGTCCGTTCCCACGATGCACAGGTCCACCTGCCCGTGCTGCATCAGGTGCCCGCCCATGTTGTCCACGATGACCGTGTGCGGCACGCCGTGCTGTCCCAGCTCCCACGCCGTCAGGCTCGCGCCCTGGTTGCGTGGCCGCGTCTCGTCCACCCAGACGTGCACCGGAATGCCGCTGTCGTGCGCCTGGTAGATGGGCGAGAGCGCCGTGCCCCAGTCCACCGTCGCCAGCCAGCCCGCGTTGCAGTGGGTCAGCACGTTCACCCGCCCCTGGCGGCCCTTGCGCTCCCACGCCGATGCGATGAGCCCCAGCGCGTGCTCGCCAATGGCACGGTTGATGGCCACATCCTCGTCCGCGATGGCCGCCGCTCTCTGGTACGCCTCCGCCACCCGCTGCCCGGGCGCCAGCGGCCGCAGCGTCCGGCGCATCTCGTCCAGTGCCCAGCGCAGGTTCACCGCCGTGGGCCGTGTCTCCTGCAGCAGCGTGCACGTCCGCTCGAGCGCCCCGTTCGAGGCGTCCGCGCGCAGTCCCAGGCACACCCCGTAGGCCGCCACCGCGCCGATCAGCGGCGCCCCTCTCACCTGCATGGAGCGGATGGCGTGCGCCGCCTCGTCGAGCGTCGTGAGCCGCAGCGTCACCAGGGCGTGCGGCAGGTGCGTCTGATCGATGATTCCCACCGACCCGCCATCGGCCTCGACCCAGACGGTACGCATCGGCTTTCCGTGGACCTTCATGCGGCGGTGTCTCCTCGCGAGGGGGTGCCCAGAGGCACAGGACAGTAGACCCTATACCCTCACCCCGACCCTCTCCCGAGGGGAGAGGGAGGAGGGGCACAGGCCCTCGTCCAGTCGGCGGGTGGGGCGGGGCACGGGCGCCTTCCGGCCGCGTTGCGTTCCAACTGGTCCAACAGTCGGACCAGTTGCTCGCCATCGCGCCCGGAACCTCAGCTCCTGACCTGGCGCTTCAGGACCCGTCCGGCCACCGCGTCGAGCCGCTGGACCACGGCTGGATCCATCGCCTCGGGCGCGGTGATGAAGGTGTTCTCGAGCGCCGTCTGGCACCCATGCCGGCACGGGCCCACGTGCTGGCCGAGTCTCGGCACCACGTTCTTCACCAGCGCGCGTGCCTTGCCCGCGTTGGCCGTCAGCGTGCTGACGACCTGCTCCACCGTGACGGCCTCGTGGCCCGGGTGCCAGCAGTCGAAGTCCGTCACCATGGCCACCGTCGCGTAGCAGAGCTCCGCCTCCCGGGCGAGCTTGGCCTCGGGCATGTTCGTCATGCCGATCACGCTGCACCCCCAGCTCCGGTACAGCTCGCTCTCGGCGAGCGTGGAGAACTGCGGCCCCTCCATGGCCAGGTACGAGCCGCCGCGCTTCGCCGGAATCCCGAGCCCCTGCATGGCGCCCATCGCCGCGTCTCCCAGCCGCGAGCACACCGGCTTCGCCATGGACACGTGCGCCACGCACCCCGTGCCGAAGAAGCTCTTGGTGCGCGCGAAGGTCCGGTCGATGAACTGGTCCACCACCACGAAGGTGCCCGGGGGCAGGTCCTCGCGCAGGCTCCCCACCGCCGACACCGACAGCACGTCCGTCACCCCCGCCCGCTTGAGCGCGTCGATGTTGGCGCGGAAGTTGATATCCGAGGGCGACAGCCGGTGCCCCCGCCCATGGCGTGGGAGGAACACCACCGGCGTGCCCTCGAGCCTGCCGAAACACAGCTCGTCCGAGGGCTCTCCGAAGGGCGAGGCCACCTTGCGCCAGGTGACGTCCTGGAGACCATCGATCTGATAGAGGCCGCTGCCTCCGATGATGCCAATGACGGGAGGGGACGGGTGCGCCATGGGTGCTCCAGGGGACGGAGGGGACGAGCCCTCACTCTACTCCGTGGAGGCGACAGCGAAGGGCGGCGGATCAGCTCGCGGGGACGGCGAACTGGGTGCGGATGCGCGTGGCGGCCTGGGTGAGGCCCACTTCCTGGAAGCGCTCGGCGGCCCAGGCGGCCGCGGGCGGCATCGTGCCGGTGACGACGAAGGGCATGGTCATCCGCGCCACGTGGCGCATGACACTCACCATCATCTGCACCGCGGGAGACTGGCAGATGTACGCCGTGCCCAGCGTCCAGCGGCGCAGCGCCGCCTCGTGCTCGCGCAGCCAGTCCGAGTAGCGCTGGCGCAGACACGCCGGGGGCATGTGCACCTCGCGCGCATCCAAGATGCACACGTGCGGCTCGCACCGCGCCAAGTACGTGGACCGCTCGGCCAGGTACGCCTCCAACTCCTGCATCGTCCCGCTCCGGCCCAGCTTCACCACCAGCAGAGGCCACAGCCGGCCATCCACCGTGACAGGTGACACCACATCGCTGGGCAGCGCGAAGGAGACTGGGAAGGACAGAGGCATTCCGTCCTGCGGGGGGTTGGAGTGAACTCGGAGCAAGGGTGGGATGATGTACCGCAATTCGGGAGGAAAGTTGAGTGGAATGCGATGGTAATGGAGGCTCGTCAACACCGCTCGCACGCACGCACAGGAGCCTGAGATGAACTTACGGTGCCAATCATGTGGAGCTGATCTCGTGGTGGCGGAAGAATTGCGCACGACGGTATGCCCCTACTGCGCGGCGCCGTCGGTGGTGGAGCGGCCGGCGAGCGTGGACAGGCCGGAGCCGTCGTTCGCGCTGGGCTTCGCGATGACGCAGCCGTTGGCGGCGGAGCGGGTGAAGCACTGGCTGCGCACGCGCCATCCGTGGAGCCACTCGGGACTGAAGAAGGCGCCGCTGCAGGACGTGCGGGGCATCTACGTGCCGGCGTACCTCTACAGCGCGCTGGCGCAATCGGAGTACAGCGCCTCCATCGGGGAGAACTACACCGAGACGGAGACGTACACGACGACGGAGAACGGGAAGACGGTCACGCGCACGCGCACGGTGACGAAGACGGAGTGGCGCTCGCTGAGCGGGCGGCATGCCGAGTACGTGCCGGACGTACTGGTGACGGCCTCGCGGGGGCTGTCCAACGTGGAGTTGGAGCGCATCGAGCCCTTCGACCTGCGCATGCTGGCGCGCTACGAGCCGGCGATGGTGGCGGGGTGGATCGCGGAGGAGCCGTCGCTGGCGCGCGAGGAGTGTCTGCGGATGGCGCGCGGCGAGGCGATGGAGAAGGTGAAGCGGCGGCTGGACGCGTTCATGCCGGGGGACTCGCACCGGATGCAGGACGTGGACACGCGGCTGAGCGAGGAGTCGCTGGAGGTGTGCCTGGTGCCCGTCTGGGTGCTGGCGGCGCGGTATGACCCGGAGAAGCCGCCGCTGCGGGTGGTGGTGAACGGGCAGTCGGGCGAGGTGCACGGTGAGGTGCCCATCTCCTGGGTGAAGGTGGTGCTGACGGTGGTGGTGGTGGCGGTGCTGGCACTGGTCGTGTACCTGATGAACCAGGGAGGCCTGTCATGAGCGCGACGGTGGTGGCGGGGTGCCAGCGGTGCGGGAGCGCGCTGGAGCAGGGGGACCTGCGTTGCCCCATCTGCGCGCTGTCGGTGGACGAGTCGAGCACGCGGGGCGTGCAGCTGCAGAAGGTGCAGGCGAAGGTGGTGCGGTGCGTGAATTGCGGGGCCTCGCTGGAGTACTCGGCGGAGCTGAAGGCGCCGCGGTGTGCCTTCTGCGCCTCGGTGATGAAGGTGGAGACGACGGCGGATCCGCTGGAGCAGGCGGAGTCCTTCCTGCCCTTCACGGTGGACGAGGCGGCGGCGCGCGAGGCGCTGGGGCGCTTCCTGGCGGAGAAGCGTTTCTTCCGGCCGGGGGACCTGGCGACGGCGGCGGCGCTGGAGTCGCTGAAGCCCATGTGGTGGCCGGCGTGGGGCTTCACGGCGGGGGCGCGGGTGAGCTGGACGGCGGACTCGGACGCGGGGAGCCGGCGCTCGGCGTGGGCGCCGCACTCGGGCCAGGAGACGATGCGCTTCCAGAACATCCTCGTGTCCGCGTCGAAGGGTTTGTCGGAGCGCGAGTGCGACCAACTGGCGGCGCACTACCAGCTGGGCAGCGAGCAGAAGGCGCCGCGCGGGCCGGAGGACGCGCAGGTGGAGCGTTTCGACGTGACGCGCTCGGGAGCGCGCAAGCAGATATTGGCGGCGGTGGAGTCACTGGCGCGCGAGGAGATGAAGAGCGAGCACGTGCCGGGCAGCCGGGTGCGCAACCTGCACGTGGCGGTGGTGCTCTCCAGTCTGGAGACGAAGCGTTACGCGTTGCCGGCGTACGTGCTGGCCTACCAGTACAAGGGGAAGGTGTACCGGGTGGTGGTGCACGGGCAGGACGCGAACGTGGTGTTGGGCGACGCGCCGCTGTCCTGGGCCAAGGTGGCGCTGGTGGTGGGCGGCGTGCTGCTGGCGCTGGTCCTGCTGCTGCTGCTCTTCGCGCGTTGAGGGACTTCGCGTTAAGGGACTTCGCGTTAAGGGACTTCGCGTTAAGGGACTTCGCGTTAAGGGACTAGCCGATCGAGCGCATATCCCCTCTCCCCTCGGGAGAGGGTCGGGGTGAGGGTATCTGGCCCCGTGTTTCAACCCGTGTCCCCCCGTGTGGACAGGGGGTTCAACCTGGGATGCGTGGC